>LAKY01000094.1:0-4157 GCA_000987045.1 Clostridiales bacterium PH28_bin88
CACATGACGGCCGTGAACAAGAAGGTCGATCTGCAGCATTCGCAGGAGTTCAACGACATCGTCGGTGGCATCGTCGCCGCCGACTACCTGGAGGACGACAACGGCGGCCGCGTGGAATGCGTCGGCGAGCTGTACGTCCACGACACCCCGGCTGCCCGGCTGGCCTACAAGCTGATGAAACGCGGGATCATCTCCCAGGTCTCCATGGAGTGCGACTACCAGGAAGGCGAATGCTCGGTCTGCCACAAGCGCTTTACCAACAAGGCCGATTACTGCCCCCACCTTCGCAAGTTCAAGGGCCGGGAATACAACGGCCGGCCCGTCTATGAAGTTCTGCATGGCGTCACCTTCACAGGGCTTGGCCTGCTCGACCGCAAAGGGGCGGACGAAAACGCCAGGATCCTGCAGGTGGCCTCGGTGAAAGATTCGCTTCAATCCCAAGTAAAAGGAGATTCCGAAATGGAAGACAAAACCAAGTCCAACGACGATCCGTCCAAGTCCGATACGGATGCGGCCAAGAAAAAGCCGGAAGCCAAGGACGGCGATCCGGCCGTCCGCGTCACCGAGCTTGAAAAGGAAAACCGCCAGCTCAAAGCCCAGGTGGCCGAACTGCAAAAGCGCATTCAGGAGCTGGAGACCGAACAAAAGGCCGCGGCCTGCCGCTCCCGGGCCAAGAAGCTTTTAACCAAGCTGGAGAAAAAGGGGCTTGCCTTTGCCAGCGACGAGGAGCGCGAAAGCGAACTTCAACGCCTGGCTGGGATGTCCGACGAGGCCTTTGCCGCCACCGAGGCCGCCTACGAGCGCATGACCAAGCCTGCCAAAGCTGAAAAAAGTGACTCTCAGGCCGGAAAGGATGAGGAGGCCGCCAAAAAAGCTGCCAAATCCGGTAACGACCATCCCCTTCGCAGCGATGCCGGCGTCCGGCCCCGCGATGTGGACGATCGCAAGCTGTCGCTGGAAGACCGGCTGCGCAGCGGTTTTATGGCCGCCTATCACAACCGCCTGGGCGAAGAATCCGACGAAACCCTGCAACTCGACGCATAAGGAGAAAATACCATGGCATTCATCAATCCATGTCACCGGGGCCTGGCCTACGGTGACGGCCACATTCAGGGCAAAGGCAAACTCGGCCAGGTGGTGCGGGTATCCGGCGACGATCTTTTCACCGTCAACACCGATCCCACCGTGCGTTCCTTCGGCATCCTGATCAACGATTACGCCGCAGGGGATATGCCCGGCATTTATTGCAACGGCGGGGTCTATGAGACCGACGTCTTTGACGGCCCCATATCAGATGGCGAGGACCTGAAGCTCTCTGCCGAAGGGCGCCTTACCGGTGGCGTTGCGGTCGGCGATCAGGTCATCGCTCAGACCATCTCCATCAAGGGCGGCGTCCTCAAATTTCGCCTTCTCATTTAGCAAAGGAGCCCATGAACATGAAAAGCAACCGGATCAATATCCACTCCCAGCAATACATGGAAACCATGGCGCGGCTGATGAGCGAGGCACTCGAATCGCCCGAAGGCATGCGCGCACTGGCCGCAGCCATCGCAGCGCCCATTGAGCAGGAGATCAAGCGCAAGGAAATATCTTCACTGCTGCTCACCAGGCACACCCTGCCCAAGGGCGAGCGGCCGATTTACCAGAAGAAACCCACGGTCAAAGCCCACTGGATCAGCAAGGACGGCGAGGCCCGGGAGCAGGAACTGGGCAAGGATGAAGTGGAATTTCCCACCAACCGCATCCACTCCAATCCCATGGTGGACATTTCAGTGCTCAAGCACGGCAACATCGGCACCCTGATGGACATCCAGACCGGAGCCGCGAGTTCCATCCGCAAAGAGATGGACAGCCGCACGATCACCGTGATTTCCTCGGCCGTGCCGGTCGCAAACACCGTGGAAGTGACCGGCGACAAGGTCACCGAGGAGGCCCTCAACGAGGCAATTTCCATCATTGAGGACCTGGAGCTTTCGGTGAAATACATCGTCTTGCGCGGTCGGAGGTTCAACGACATGCGCGGCTGGAACCTGGACCCCCAGACCAAGCTTGAGCTGCGCCAGAAAGGGGTCATCAAGAACTACGGCACTGGCGGGATCCTGCTTACCGCCGCCATGCCCATGGACGAGATCATCATTGTGCCTGACGAGGAGGTCGGCAAGCTGCCGGTGCGCGAGAACTTGAAAACCGAGTCCATCGACCAGAAAACCCGCTTTAAGACCGGTTGGCTGGTCTGGTCGGAAATCGGCCAGGGAATCACCCGGCCGGACATCCTGGCCAAGGTCAAGCTGGTGCCCTAAAATTAAGGAGGAGGTAATCATGCTCACCATCAAAAATATCCGGCCCGGCATCCTGGTTATTCCGGATGCCGGCCTCAAATTAAAGCCAGGCCAGACGATCGATATCGAAAAGGGCACCCGGCAGATCGAATCGGCCTTGAAAAAGGGATACCTGGCTGCTGTCGACCACAATAAACCTGAGGATCAGAAAACCGCTGAAGACCCTGTCAAGGAATCCGATGCCGTGGACCTGAGCAAGCTTTCCGCAACAGAGGCGATCTCCCGGGTCAACGCCGAAGCCGATCCCGACACGCTCAAGGGCCAACTGGAGACCGAAAAGCGCCGGACGGTGATCGAGGCGCTCAAAAGCCGCCTGGAGGATCTGCAAGGTGCTGCTCACTGATCTCATCGCCGACCTGCGCCTGGACCTGTCGGATTCTGGCGCAGCGCTTTTCGAAGACCCAACCCTGGAAAGGTGTGTCCGCAAGGCTGTTTTTCACGTGGGTAAGGACCTGCAGATCAATTATGCAATCCTCAACAGTGAAATCAATCCAACACCGGATATGGCTGCGCAGGAACTGATGGCAATTTTGGCACAGGTCCATGCCTGCCAGGTGATGCGCGCGGCCACCGCCAATGCGTTTTCCTTTTCCAGCGGCGATAAGCGCGTGGACAAGACCGGCCAGCCAAGTCATTGGGCCAAACTGGAGGCCGACCTCATAGCCGATTACCGTGAACAGCTGGGCGAATTGCGCCCGGAAACACAAATTAACGAGGAGTCCTACATCATCACCCCCAGCAATTTGTCGCCGTTGATTTATGGGCAGGGGAAACGCCGCAGATGCTCCTGACAGACCAAGAAAGGGCCAGAGCTATTGCCGATGTGGCGCAGTTGATACTGGCTTCAGGGCAGATAGCCAAGGTGCAGCGAATGGTTCCCGGCGAGCGGCTGTATGGTTCAGATGACGCCACTTACAGCGACGTTGCCGAAATTCCCTTAGAATTGGATGAAACTCCTCCGGAGGAGCTATCCGGCAAAATCGACGCGGTGGCCGATGCCCTTCCTGATGCAGATGTTTTGGGGGAAGACAGGCTGGTAGCTGACAGCGGGACCTATAAAATTCAGAGTGTCGAACCGGTGCACTTTTTCGGAGCCGTCACCCACAAAATCCTCCAATTGGTCAAACTCCATGGGCGTTAAACGCACCGGCGACTGGGACAAGGTTCGCGCAAAGCTTAACGCCGGCATGGGGCCGCGACTGGCCAATGCCCTGCGCCAGGCGACCATCCGCAATGCCCTTTTCCTGGTGCGAGAAATCCAGCGCGGCATCCGCTCCCAATCCCCAGGTGGCCAACCTTTCATCAAACTTGCCGAAAGCACCATCGAACGCAAAGGTTCCAGTAAGGCCCTGATCGACACCGGATTTCTCATCAACGCCATCACCCAAAAGATCATGGCCGACAAGGCCTTCGTCGGCTTGCTGCGCGGCACAACCAACAAAGACGGCGAGGACATAGTCAACATTGGTGCCGTCATGGAATATGGTGCCACGGTTAAGCATCCGAACGGCGCCACCATCATCATTCCACCGCGTCCGTTCTTGCATCCTGTGATGGAAAAATATCGGGATCAGATTGCTGAGAATTTCATTAAGGCGATTAGGCGCGAAGGATTTTAACTGCCTCAGGTAAACAGCGTGCCTTTTAGATCTTAATCAATTTTATTCCGAAATGCTTTTTTCTTTTCAATCCATTTAGTCCTTATTCTTGAGGCCCATTTGGCACTAACATCAGTTACGTGGGGCCATAACTCTTGGACAAATTTTCGTTGATGGTTTCTAAACTCTCTTTCCGCTGGTTGGAGAATTTTTGCACTTT
>LAKY01000094.1:4195-9657 GCA_000987045.1 Clostridiales bacterium PH28_bin88
GTTCGATTCCATTTTGGAAGAGATTGCAAGGTGTGTATGAATTCCCTTTTGCTTTTTTCAGGAGCGTCACATAGTTTCGGACCTATAAATAGGATATCAGACTCGATCAAAACAGGACCTTCGATAATTTGGCTTATTCCGGAATAAGACTTCCATTTGATATCACCTTTGATGGAGATGGATATCTGATATTTCCCCAACTTGAAGGTTTCAGCCTTTCCATCGACGATAGCGTCGAAACCGGGTCCAGTACGCAAGCGAGTCAATCGCTGTAATCTTTCTTCGCTGAGGTGACCTCCGGTAGCTGTATCCATTATAGCGGAAGAAAAACAATAGTACCGGGTTCCATTCCACAATGGGAGATTTTTCAGATAATCTAGAAATTCAGATTTCATAAACCCATTTTCTTCATCGTGTCGGTCTCCCATCAACAATACATTTCCATAAATATAACACGGTCCACTAATCTGAACTGCAAAACCGGTATGGGAAGTCCACCAAAGGCGGCCATCCGCCATCTTGGATATCTGATACTCGTTTAATCGGTACCTATTTTGAGGAATCATCTGCATGATCCTTGTAGAACCTCTTTATCGGTAAATCGGGCAGCCTTTCCGATTGAGATGAAACCCGCAACGTCAGCCCTTCGATGCTCTTAATCACCGGCTCGTCTCCCGGAATCAGCGGTGATGGACTGCTCGCATTCCACAGTTCGGCGCCAACTTTTACCTTGCCGCTGGTTCCGCTCCACTGCTGAACCGTACATATTTTCCCAATCATGCCCTCAGGACCGCAAGCTGAATTCCGCTTGCGATATCGAATCATCCAGAACAACGGTACGATGAGATGCTCGAAGATTTCATAAATGACAATGCAGATGAGTACTGTAATCAGGCCATATTTCATAGGAGCCTCGGCCTATGAGCCGTTTAAAGAGTTATTCTGATTTTAGTCCTGAAAGATACCGCCGCTATTATTCAGGAATGGATACGCTATCATCGTCATATACGCCGCTTTCCGCAGTTCGATGGCAAGCGATACAGTTCGACAATGAACCCACAGACTTTCTTTGGACCATCTGCGGCGTGATTTCATGATGCTCCTTGCGAATACAAGGAATGTCTGTGATTCGCAGCGGTGTCATGCCTCCCAGACAGCGCATTATTTTGCCAGATAGTTTGGCAGATGATTTATCAGCGGCATTCGAGGCCAGATACTCACTGATCTCAAGCCTTGCGCCCTCATCGAGGTCCACCGTTTCTCCGAAATGATCATCGGTGCCTTCAAGGATTTTTTTCCACGATGCAGCAGGCAATAATTCCGGTTGATAGACGAAATGGCAGGCACCGCATGAGTCGGTATAGGCGGCGCTGTTGACCGGTTTCAGGTTCTTGTCACCCCTATGATTATGTTCTTTGTGTTTGCGCTCTCTGCGTTGATGCCTTTTATCGTCATCGTCTGCACTTATGGTCGGTGCAAAGACAACCAAAAGCATTAACAGCGATACCCACCACATGATTTTTTTGCGCGAAATGTTCATGGTCTGTTCCTTTCCGTTCCGTGCCGGTGATACAAGCAGAGGCCCGCCTTCCTTTAATGCGGGTCAAAGTTAATCGACGATCAGGTGCCCAACCGTCAACACCAGAAACATGGCAACAAAAATCACCGGTTGGGTATGGATCTGATAAGCATACTTGCGAAAAGTTTTGGGGCACAACTTGAATTTTATGAGAAAGCCCAAAGCGATCACGGTCACCATCACTATCAGCCCAAGTTCAGGCAGAGCCGACGATTTGCAGCGCGAAGACAACCAGTGCCATAGGGCAATGCCAAGGATCGCCGGATTGAGATAGTAATGCAGCCACATGAGGGCCTTTTTCTGCGTCCGGTTAAGATTCGCCAGTGCTTTCTTTAATTCGATTCGCAGAGGCGCAAATCGATTCGTCCCCTTAATCAGAAGACTCAAGGCTACAGGCAGGTTCGCCACAAGTAGGAGCCATGCGGCCATCTGCCCGGCGGTTTCATTGCCTTCATTATCGGACTCCAAAAATGGGATGCTGTGCTGGTCCTCTCGCTCAAAATGCCTTTTAAATCCATGATCATCATCCGCCATGCCGGTTGCTGCAAACAAGAACCCGAGTCCTGCAATACAGATAACTATCAATGATAACATTATAATTTTGTACTTGTTCATTCTTTCCCCCAAATCAATGAATAGGCAGGCGGAAAATGCTTACTTCGCACCGCCAATGCCTTGCAGCAGTCGGTCGATCACACCCTGAAGCCCGCTTTTGTTGATGAAGTCGAGGGCCTGACCGAACAGCGGCAGCACGACGATGACGACAATCACAATGACTGCCAAGACCAAAATACCGGCCGTGATCAGAAGCTTCTTGTTGGCAAGCAGACGAGGCAAGAGATGCGAGAGATTGAATAAGCCATCGTTATGATGGTTGTATTGCTGATTACCGTGCTTACGCCACTGGTCATTATCATCGTGATGGTCTCGGTCGAACAGAGCATGCCGGTTTTCATCATGCCTGTCCCCATAGTGCCCGTGTTTATTTTCATGATCGCGGTATCCGCGTTTGCGGCTGCGGTGGTCACGATTGAAAAGGTCCTCCAAGTCCATTGTCGACTCCTTTATTTCCCCATCTTGGGGATGATGCAGGTTGATACCACTCCATTCAAGTTCAGGCCCCCTGGTATCGTCTGACGAGTTTCAGTAATTCGAACCACAGAACGCAGACCAATCCGGCCCCCAAGCTGAAAACCAAATCCACTGGGTGAAGCGGCGCGAAGTAAAAAAGGCGCTGTGCAAACGGTACTGCAAGGACAACCGCCAAGAAGATACATGCGCCGAATACCACCCATTTTAAGGCCGTATTGGGAACGCGCAGCATGGCAAAGGCGGACCTGGTCCACGAGCGGTTGACGAGAATGATGACAATGAAGGCCACGACCAGGGTGGCAAAGGTCAGCGCCCGTGCGACTTCTGCCGAGTGGCTGGATCGGGCCAGCAGGAACACACCCAGGCAGACTGCCAGAACACTGAGACCTTGCATCACGGCGACGCCGATGGTCCGCATTGAAAAAAGTCTCTCATCCGGGTTCCGGGGAGGCCGCCGCATCACATTGGCCTCGGCATGCTCGGCCTCGAAGATCAGGGAGCATGCCGGGTCGATGATCAACTCCAGGAACACAATGTGGACCGGTAGCAAAAGCAGCGGCCAGTCGGCAAAGAAAACCGGAATCATCGACAACCCCGCGATGGGTACGTGCACCGCCAGAATAAAGGCGATTGCTTTCTTAATGTTGTCGAAAATGCGCCGCCCGAGGCGCACAGCGGCGACGATGGATGAAAAATCATCGTCCAGCAGCACCAGAGATGCGGACTCGCGGGCCACGTCCGTGCCGCGACCGCCCATGGCAATGCCGATATGGGCCGCTTTTAGCGCCGGGGCGTCATTGACCCCGTCGCCGGTCATGGCAACCACCTCCCGGTTGGCCTTGAGCGCGTTGACGATGCGCAGCTTCTGTTCAGGAACGACACGGGCGAAAACCTGCACTTGCTTTATTCGCTCAGCCAAATTCTCGTCCGACATCCGGTCGAGCTCAGCGCCGGAGATCACCATATCGCAATTCGAAAGCCCGGCCTGCCGGGCGATGCTCTGGGCGGTGGTGGGATAGTCGCCGGTGATCATCACCACGCGAACACCGGCAGCCCGGCATTCAGCGACAGCAGCAGGTACTGTCGGACGCAAAGGATCCTCGAACCCGAGCAGGCCGACCAGCTCCAGTGAAAGGTCGTGATGTGCCTCGGGTAAATTTCCCCTGCTCGCGAATCCCTGTGCGACCCCGAGAACGCGAAGGCCCTGAGACGAAAGGGAATCCACTTGTCGAGTAAGCACCTGGTGATCTTCCGCACTCAGATGGCAGAGATCCGCGATGGCCTCGGGAGCCCCTTTGGATGCCACTACAACTTCGTCGCCATTTCCTGTGAGCCACGCATGACTCACGGCAAGCAAGCTTGGGGTTAGCAGGTACTCGTGTGCCAGGGACCACCCCGGATGCAGGTGCTCCGTGTCTTTGATCAGCCGGTCGCCGGCCTCGTGCAGCGCCCGCTCCATGGGGTCGAAGGGGTCACGCTTGCTGGCCAGGATGGAGTTTTCGAGCAGGCTATGCAGCTCCTCGGGCAGCCCATCCTGGTGATTTGCCAAATCGACGGTGCTTGCGGATACAGCAAGCTTGCGCAGGGTCATCCGGTTTTGGGTTAGCGTTCCGGTCTTATCGACGCACAGGACCGTGGCCGCCCCAAGCGTTTCCACCGCCGGCATCCGCCGGGTCAGTACCTGGCTGCGCGAGATGCGCCATGCACCCAGGGCCAAAAAGACCGTTAACACCACCGGGAACTCTTCGGGCAGGGTGGCCATGGCCATGGCAATGCCGGCGAGCAAGCCTTGCTTCCAGACATCGGCACCGCCTCCGCGGGTGACCGCATAGACCACGACCACAAGCGCACAGGCCATGAGCCCTACAATGGCAAAGGTGCGAACAAGCCGCCTTGTCTCTTTCTGCAAAAGGGTCGGTTCCGGCTCGACACGCTCCAGCGCCTTGCCGATCTTTCCGAGCTGCGAATCAACTCCGGTGGCAACAATCTCGGCAATGCCCTGGCCGGCGGTGACCAGGGTTCCGGAGAATACCGAGGGCAGGTCATCGCCACCCGGTTTGTCCAAACCTTGCACTTTTTCCGATGCGACTTTCCTGACTGGAACGGATTCGCCGGTCAACAGCGACTCATCCGTCGAAAGGTTGATGCCGCGTCGCAACAGTCCATCTGCTGGCACCCGGTCGCCTTCGCAAAGGACGACCAGGTCGCCCCTGACCACCTCGCGGCCAGCGATACGCCGATGCACGCCATCGCGAATAACCAGGGCGCGGGGACTCGACAGATCGCGCAGCGCTTCAAGCGAGCGTTCCGTGCGCCGTTCCTGGATGATGGTAATGGCCATGACGACGAACACGAAGCCGAGCAGCATCAGCGCGTCGGCCGGCTCGCCCATGAGAAGGTACAAGCTTCCGGCGGCAACGAGCATGAGAAACATGGGCTCACGGGCAACCTCCAGGCCGATGGTCAGCAGACTGCGCTTTTTCTGTGTCGGAAGCTCGTTCGGACCTTCCTCCTCAAACCGGACGTGAGCTTTTTCTTCGCTGAGTCCGGACAGCCCCCCAAGGTCCAGAACCGCAGCGCCGGACGGGGTCCCTTTGAGTGATGCCCCTTTCCTGCCTTCATGCGGGTCGGTCATAAAGACTCCTATGTGTGCCATAGAGACAATTTGGTGTCAGCTCTCTGAGCATAACCACCAATTGTGAGTAAATAATATTGATTTTAAAGTAAGTTGTAAAGCCCCCGATTTCATGGACACAGTTTTTTTAAGTAGGGGCGATTCTAATGGCCCCTA
>LAKY01000027.1 GCA_000987045.1 Clostridiales bacterium PH28_bin88
AGGTCCGAAGCGGGAGGACAACACCTCCACTTAACGAATTAGGGCTGCGAATCGCCCGCTAGCTAAGTATTCATCAAATAATTCTGCAGCCCATCTAGGTTTAATGGGTACGATAAATGTTGGGAGAACTGAATCTATAATTTTGACAGGCCATAAGAAGCGTTCAATTTTGTTCAATATATGTACGTTTCCTAATTCCGAGGCTTCAACTAACGATTGCGACATGTTCACCAAATATGCACTTTCAGCCAAGTAAACTGAGCTAAGTGACTTAAGGCGTCCAACAAGCTCCTTGGCAATCATGACATCCGCAATATTAAATTTCTCCCATTTCTTATCTTGGTGAAAAAAGTCGCTATCTAATAATGCTTTCTGCACCTCTTCTGACATAAACTGATCAGTTACCTTGGTTAGAATTCTTTTTTCATGCGACGAGAGAAAAACTGTTCTGAAGACTAGATGTTTTGCCAATGTTGAAGATAAAGGCCCTCTGAGAACGCGGAATATGGGTATTTCTAATTCTTTAGACTCTTTCCTTCCATATACAATGAGAGCAAGGGGTTCATCTACAGAATCCCTCACCAAATAAGTCTCATAAACGCCAGGGTTGGCCAAATAATTGCGAATTTGTCGCTGGAAATCAGCCTTTTTTTCTCTCTGAGTAAAGTTTTGAAATCGCTCTACTATCATTGTGTTTTCAAGGCTTTTAGCCAGGTTTATGTGTATAAGAGATCCGGCAAGCCTAGCAGGTTGGTATTCAGATCCTTCAGTAAGTTCATCAAGATGCACAATTAGATCGCAAGGGCGAATAATGGTCATGCCGAAAATCTCGTAAACTTGGTCCACTAATTCCAAGAGGAAGTCATCCCGAGTAACAAAAAAGTGTGCTCCAGCAGCAATTGCACGACTCAATTGCCGAAGATCTGATAAATCGCTAGGTTTCGTTTTGGAAGTAAATAAAGGCCGCAATAAATTTCTTGTTTTCTCAAAGGCATCAGTAGAGCTTTGTAGCATCCGAAAACCCTCAGCAAATTTACGCCACTTCTTAATTTCTGATAAATTCTGGCAACGGTTAATCTCGTTATATATTTCTTCAGTAATACTTAGTGTTACGTTATTGGGCAAATAATCAGATAGTAACGATTTCGATTCAAAACTATCTGGATCATCTTCCGTTTGCAAATCGTAAAACACGTTTGCGTCAATTACCGCTACAATCTTTGACTTAACCAGTTCCTCTTGGTCGAAGGTAAATAAGGTAGGGTGCCCATGATCAATCCACCAAAAAGTTAAAGGCTTACCGTCATAACTTCGTCCTGGTTTATCTGCTCTGGGGCTAAAACCCATACTAGGCCATATTTCACTCGCCTCGTAGTCTCTTCGGCACCAAAGTCCTATCCCCAAATAATCTTGAGTAATACTTCTTAAATAGCTAACCAATTCTTTTGCAACACCTTTTCCTCTATACGACCCTAGAACACATAAATGCACCACAATGATTTTCATTCCGGAGACTCTATATATCAAATAACCTACACAATTATTGTCTGAGTC
Source organism: Clostridiales bacterium PH28_bin88 (assembly GCA_000987045.1). Taxonomy (GTDB): domain Bacteria; phylum Bacillota; class PH28-bin88; order PH28-bin88; family PH28-bin88; genus PH28-bin88. Next base: position 1,555 of record LAKY01000027.1, read on the forward strand.
TAAAGCCACAAGGATTTGCTTGCGTAGGGCGTAATCCATAAAAGCACCATCAGGTAAAAAACCAAGGGTAGCTCGATGCGGATACCAGAGCTTTTTGACTTCGCTTAGATGAGGTGAATTTTGGTCAATAGCTATAATATCAAAATTGAACCCCCCAATAAGTACCAAACTGTCACATTTACAGTAATCTTCATCAGTTTAAATGGGTTCAAAGCGTTAAACCCTTCAAAAAAAACATCTATGGAAGGAAACGAAAGGTTGCATGCAAAAATGTTCGTAGGATAAGCAAAACAGAATATAACATCCCCATTGCCCATTTGTGTACGAAAATCCTTTTTCTAGAATTAAGTAATCATTTCCAATCGGCTCAGGCTGCTACATGTCACACCTCCTCCGCGGTCACCGCCACCGCAAACGGCACGCCCAGCGCCTCGAAGTGTTTTTGTCCGCAGCGTACCTTGTCAGCCTCGCCGGTACGTAGTTTCAGGAAGTCGCGAGTACCCTTGGTCTCGCGTACCAGATAGAGCGCATGGCCGTCGTGCTTGAGAATGGCCCAGTCGGGATTGTACTTGCCGACGGGGGTGTCAATCTCGAACCAGCCGGGCAGCTTAACGAAGAGCTTGATGTCCTCCCGCTCGTCCAGCCGCCGGGCGAATTCACGCTCCACTTCCGAGTCGTACACAACGTACTCATAAACCGACTTATTCACCTGCAGGGCTGTAAGGTAGTTGATCAGCTCCTCGTTCTTGAAGAGTAGCATCTCCCATTCTGCCGCGGCTCCGGTACCGTCAATGCGCTCGTACTTAATGCCGTCCACCAGCAGCCGGTGCAGTTCGTGCTTGAGGATGGAAGCCACCACGTCCATGAACCGCTGAGGGTTGTTAAAAAACTCCGCCAGACGACCGGACTCCTTGAGGATGCGTACCAGCGTTGAACGGGTCAGCTCGGTTTCGTTCTGGAGGTAGGCGAGCACATCGGGAACGGGACGGCTGCCGTACTCCACCCGTTCCTCCGCCACGCTTACCGCGGCAGTGGTGATCCCGCCTTTTTCGACATCGAGCTGCCCGGCGGCCACACGAATCCACGGCTTCTCGATACGCTCCATGCGCTTGATCGCATCCACGGCACGGCGCACCAGGGTCTCCGTCTCGAATTCCACCCGGTAGGTGGTCTTGGGCTTGATACGCTCCCAAAGGGCCTGGAATTCTGGGCTGAGGGTAACTTCCTTCTTGAGCCGGTTGGGGCCGTCGTCGCGTTCGCGCCGGATGTGGCGCTGGATCTGGTAGCAGGAAAGCAGGTCGATCACGGCGGGCGTGAGGTCGCGCTGTTCCTCCGGCAGTTCCAGTTTGAAATCCTTGCGCTTGGGATCGAAGGCGGGCTGTATCCGCCCTTCTGTATCAAGTATCTTCTGCGCGACCAGCGCGTCGCGGATCGCCTCAGCAGTCGGGCGCCCGATGGGCTGCTCTGCACCGTCGACCACCCGCACTAGTTTGGCAATGGCGGTAATAGGTACTTTGCCAAAGGTGACGCCGCAATCTTCCTCGTACTCGGTTTGCAGAGTCCGGGCAAAGTCCTCGTAGCTCTCGTTAGCCATGATGTAGAGCTTGTTCACCGATTCATCAAATACCCGCCGGCCATCCTGGTCCACCGGCAGGCGCAGCCCGCGACCGATTTCCTGCCGCTTCTTGACCGCGCTTTTCGTTTCGTTGAGCGTACAGATCTGGAAGACGTTGGGATTGTCCCAGCCCTCGCGCAGCGCGGAGTGGCTGAAAATGAAGCGCAGTGGCTCGTCAAAGGAGAGCAGGCGCTCCTTCTCCTTCATGATCAGGTTGTAGACCTCGTCGTCGGCCTGGGTGTCGCCGCGGGTGTCCTTGAGCACCCCTTTCTTATCCTGAGCGAAGTAGCCGTTGTGCAGCTTCTGCACCGGCTCCCGGAGCCATGCCAGTTCCCGGTAGCGTTCGTCCCTGGCCAGGGCCGCCAGTTCCTCCTCGAAGGCTTGGGCAAACTTGCCCGGCACCGGCCGGCCTGATTCGTCGTAGTCGCGGTAGTTGGCCACGCGGTCGATGAAGAAAAGCGAGAGCACCTTAATGCCGCGCCCCTGCAGTTGCATCTCCTTTTCCAGATGCCGCTTGATGGTATGCTTGATCTGGGCGCGCCACACATCCTCGCGCAGGCCGCCCATCTCCTCTCCTAGCCGCAAGGTACGGCCGTTTGAGAAGCGGATGAACTCGCTGCCCGGTTCGGCGTTGATCTCGGTCACCTCGAGGCCATTACGGTAATTGGCCCGCTCGTTGGAGAGCGTATAAAGGTCGGCTCCCTGCTTTACCGTAACCGGCTTCTCCTTTGGCCCGTCAGCCGTCTGCACGTGGATGCGCAGCTTGGCCTTGATGCCCTTCTTATAGTCGATCTGCTCCACACGCACGAAGGCGTCATTGGCCGCGCCCTCGGCCACAGCACTAGCGACCACGATCTGCTTCACCAGCTTGAGCTCGAAGGCGCGCACCGGGTCGAGCCGGTAGACCAGGTTGTACGGGTTGCGGTGCGTGGCGGAGTAGCGCAGGGTGCACAGCGGGTTGAGCGCCTTGATGGCATCATGCGCTCTGTCGGTGGAATCCACGCTCTGCGGCTCGTCAATGATCACGATGGGCCGCGCCGCCTGTACGAACTCGATGGGCTGGCGCCCGGAGAGCTTGTCGCTCTCCTTGTAGATGACGTTGCTCTTCTGCTCCTCTTCGGTGCCGGTGAAGTTCTTGCGGAAGGCGTCGATGTTGATGACCATTACCTGCAACATGTTGCTGGTGGCGAACTGCCGCAGGCGGTTGACCTTTTTGGCATCGTAAACGAAGTGCTCGAAGGGTAGGTTGTTGTAAAGGGCACGGAAGTGCTCAGCGGTGATCTCGACGTTCTTGAGCACGCCCTCGCGGATGGCCACGCTCGGCACTACAATGACGAACTTGGAGAAACCGTAGCGCTGCGACAGCTCAAAAATGGTGCGCAGGTAGACATAGGTTTTGCCCGTGCCGGTCTCCATCTCTACCGAAAAATGCGGGCAACGGCGCGCCTGGTTGGCCGGGGCGTCGAAGAGATCCCAGTCCTCCAGGGGCGCAGCCGGGTCGGCCACCTCGATGTCGTTACGTAGCTGCACCATGCGGGTGTTTTGACGCAGCTTTTCTCCGTCCAAGAGCAGCCGGTTGCCCATACCCAGTTCGGTGCGGTCCTGCCCCGCGAACAGCCCGCCCCACTCGCCCAGGTTGATGACGGCATACTCCGGCGCGCCCTGTGGTTGGCCCTCGAAGAGGTCGGTGACGGCCGCCACGGCGTCTAGCTGGAATTGTTGATTGGCGTCGAATTGAATCTTCATGCGTCACCCCCCTCTCACACCGTCTTGAAGCTGGTGACGCCCTTGGTCTTGAAGATCTGCACCGCGTTGGCCTTGAGCTGGTCGTTGCCGGCGAAGCCCTCATCCAGGCAGACCACCCGCTCTGGTCTCCTCCCGGCCATGGCGCGGATAAGTTCCAGCGTCAACTGCCGCTCCAGGCAGATGAAGAGCGCGCCCTCCGCCACGCTGTAGACCGTCTTGCCCGCAAGCTGGAGCGTCTCCACCGGAGCAGTAAGGGGGAAGCCGCTCTTGAGCAGGATCTCGTAGAGGATGTCCTCTTGCGTACGCCCTTCGCGGATGTGGTCGATGTGCAGTTCGATCTGCCGGACCAGGGCCTGCTCGTCGTGCGGTACATCGGCGTTCCAGGGCTTGAAGTTGGACTCGGCCAGCTTGAAGACGCGGAACCCGCGGTCCTGTTTTGGCCCGTTTTCGTCGAACAGGCCGGGTTCCCTGGCGGCATCCTCGTCGTTTAGCTTCTTGATGACACGCCGGACGCGCTCCTTGCATATCTCGGCGATAGTCGGGTAGTCATCGCGCCCTGTGGGTTCAGGGAGTTGCACGAGGATGAACTTGCGGTTGCCGCTGTCCTGCTTGTTCAGGTCGAGGACGGCATGGGCGGTGGTACCAGAGCCGGCGAAGAAGTCGAGGACAATGTCTGAGCCGTCCGTCGCAATTTCCATCATTCTTCGCACGAGTGATGGTGGCTTCGGAGTCTCAAAAACTGCCACACCATCAAATAAGTCGATAAGTTCCTTCTTTGCTGCATCATTGGTACCTACCTCGCTCGCGGTCCAGAGCGTTTGTGGAGTCAGCCCTCCCTTCGCCTCGGACAGAAATACCTTTCGGCGGGGTACATTGTTGCCGGACTCCCCAAACCATACACGGTTGTCTGCAATTAACTCTTCCATGCGGGACTTGGTCACGACCCAACATCTCCCTGTGGGTGGGTCGATAATACGGCCTCCAGGTGTAGCAATCGAGTAGAACTGCTCCTTTGTCGCGTGCCCCGCCTGAGCGTTGAGAGACACTGACTGCCAAAGCCCACGGGGATCGTTATCTGGATTGGCGTAGCGGCTCCGGGCTTCATCGGTCAACGGTAATAGATTGCGGGCTTGCTCGAAATCTTCCTTGTTCCTTGCAACGCAAAGCACGTACTCGTGGTTGAAGGAAAAGACACGGCGATTCTCACGCGTCGTCCTCTTCTCCCAAATAAAGTTCGCGATGAAGTTCTCTTCGCCAAACACTTCATTCGTCAATGCCCTTAGATTAGAAAGTTCGTTATCATCAATGCTGATGAATATCACTCCATCCTCTCTTAGCAGATTCCTCGCCAGATACAGCCGCGGGTACATCATGTTCAGCCACTTGGAGTGAAACCGGCCGTCCGTGTCCGTATTGGTGCTGAACTTCTTCCCCTGGGCATCAACCTGCCCGGTGTATTCCAGGTAGGTCTGCAAGGACTCAGTGTAATTATCGGGGTAGATGAAGTCGTTGCCTGTGTTGTAAGGTGGATCAATGTAAATCATTTTCACCTTGCCCAGGTAGGATTTCTGCAGTAGCTTGAGCACTTCCAGGTTGTCGCCCTCGATGATGAGGTTCTCAGTAGTGTCGAAGTTGACGCTCTCCTCCGGGCACGGCAGCAGCGTCCCCAGGCTCGGGGTTTGGATGGTCTTGAAGCAGTCGGTCTTGCCCGGCCAGTTCATGCCGTAGCGCTCCTTACCCACGTCCATCATCTCGCCCAGGGCGAGCTTTAGACGCTCGAAGTCGATCTTGCCGCCCTCGGTGCGAACCTCGGGGAAGAGGCGCAGCAGTTCCTGCCGCTTGTCTTCGGCGATATCGAAAGAACGCAGGTCGAGTTTTTCAGGTTGGTCGGACATGGCTAATCCCTCACTTGTTGTCTTATTGTTCATGTCAGGCTCCACCGCAAGGTAAAGAGCCGATCCTCTTCGATGCGCTGTTCCAGGCGGCGGCTGATCTCGTCAAGTAACGCGTCTTTTTGCCGGTCGATCTCGCGGCTGGCCGCGTCGTAGGCGCGCCAGGCTTCCTCACGCTTTGCTTCGAGCGTGCGAATGGCGCGCTGCCGCTCCAGCTTCTCGGGGAGCGTGGGAGCCAGCCGTGCCGCTTTCTTCGCTTCTTTCAGCGCCTCGTCCAGCTCCGCCAGGTCAGCCTTGAGGGAGGCGCGGCGGTCTTCGGCCCAGCAGTCGAGCTTGTCCATTTCGGTATCGAACCATCGGCCGTTGCGGGCGGTCATCTCTTCCAGCAACGCTTGCCGGCGGCGCGCCCGGGCTTCGTCAAGAACGGCGGCGACCGCTGCGGGCAGCGTGCACGGGCCGCCCTGCGTCGCCGGAAGGTCGAAGAGGCGGCGGCACTGCGCTTCTTCCAGCGCCATGCCGTCATCGGTCAATCCGGCAAAGACCAGCAGGTCCTCGGTTTCCAGCGCGCTCATGGTGAGGTGCACGCATAACATCCAGCCGCTTTGGCCGCGCAGGGGTTCCAGAATGGCGATGTTCTTGCCACTGCCGGCGTAATCGAACGTCAGCTCCGCGGGCGGCGTGGCGACGGTCTTGCCCCGTTCCAGCACGCGCTGCGCCAGCGGATGCCCGACGCGATAGGTGTTGGCATCTTGCACGTGCTTACCCATGCGGTACGGCCCCGGATGGATGGCCTCGCCGGGAAACGGATTGGTGTGCAGGGTAAAGCTATATTCGTGGTCGTCGAAGCGCGCGTAGTCCGCCAGTAGATGGCGGGTGAGCCGCCAAAGCTGTTCGTTGAAGCGGTCGAGCACGTCGTGGCTCTGGATGCGTACCTTCTCGACGACTTCCTGGTCGAAGTTGTCCAGTAGCTTCTCGCGGGCGTCGCGCTACATGACAGCTTTGTGCTGAAGCGTAGCCGCACCCTTGTTCTTCTGCGCCTCAGCGGCGGCGGCGAAACCCCGGCGCAGGGCGGTGAGCAACACCTCGCCCTTGGAGTTTCTGATGATCGATTTGGCAAGGTCGTGGAATTGCCGAAGCTGTTCCATTTCCTGCCGCAGTTCCACCAATTGCTCGGGCGTGAGGCGTGCCTGTTCGGGCTTGGCAGCACCGGTGTCGTCGTCCTCCCACTCGTCGGCCAGCTCGTCGAGTTGCTCCCAGTCCTGCGATAGTCCCTCCGGCGGAGTTTCGACGGCCTCAGCGGCAGCTGCCGCCGCTTCCAGCCGGTACAGGAGCCCCTCGAGTGTGCCCGAGATGGCGTAGGTGGACGAGGCGAGCAGCTTGCGCAGGATCAGCGTCATGAGCTGGCGCTGGCTGGCCGGAAGGGCGTAGAGTGTTGGTCGCTGTAGGTAGTCCGAAACGAGATCATAGAGCCGCTGTTCGTCTTCGGAGGGGACAAACTCCTGCACCAGCGCATGACGGTTGGTGTACTTCACATACTCCAGCACCTGCCGCCGCAGCGTGCGCTTGCAGAGGGGCTTGAGGCGCTCCTTCAGTTCGGTAAAATCAGCGTCGTCACCGAGGCGGGCAAAGCGGGCGCGGTAGCTCTTCAGATCACCGAAAGCGAAGTCGTCGATGATGCTCACCAGCCCGTAGAGTTCCAGCAGCGAGTTCTGCAGCGGCGTGGCCGTGAGCAGCACCTTGGGAAACGGGGCCACTGCCTGCTTGACGGAGAGGGCGATCTTGCTCGTGTTTTTATAAACATTACGCAGCCGGTGTGCTTCATCGATGACGACCAGATCCCATGCTGTCTGCCGGAGATAGGGCTCCTTGGTCCGCGCAAACTGATACGAGCAGAGAACGATGGCGTCTTGCTGGAACGGGTTCAGATTACCGGCCCGGATGGTCTCGTTGAAGCTGCGAGCTTCGAGAATCACCGAAGGCAGGTAGAACTTGTCAGCGAGCTCCTGCTCCCACTGCTTGCGCAGGTTGGCCGGCACGATCACCAGCAACCGGCGCTTGCGCTCGGCCCATTTCTGCGCAAGCAAGAGGCCGGCCTCGATGGTCTTACCCAGGCCGACCTCGTCGGCGAGGATTGCGCCTTTAGAGAAGGGGCTGCGGAAAGCAAAAAGCGCCGCCTCGACCTGGTGCGGATTAAGGTCTACCTGCGCATCGGCAAGCACTGTGGCGAGCTTCTCAACACTATCAGAGGCGCAGCGCTTCGTGAGCTCGTGAGCGAAGTACTTGGCGTGGTAATCGGTGCTCATACGCCCAGATTCCCCTCGATGCCCCGGATGGCCAGGTTCATCTTTGATAGCCGCCAGGCGGTGGGGTTGGATTCCTGTCCGTAGATAGAAATATCACCCTTGCGTCCGCCATGTTTTTCAGTGAACCTTTCGCTCTGCATAAACATACCGCCCGAGCCACAGCAAGGGTGGGAGACCCGGCCCTTGTAGGGCGCGATCATTTCCACCAGGAGTTTCACAATACAGCCAGGCGTATAGAACTGGCCACCCTTCCTGTCCTCGGCGCTGGCAAACCGGCCCAGGAAGCCGTTTTTTCTTTTCTCGCAGTTTCTCTTGTTTGACATGAGTATTTTACCCCCGAAAATCAGCTGGTTGTAATTACTCTTGCCTGAAGGTCGAGGTCGGCATAATGATGACCGCCTTTTGGGTCTACCCTTTTGGACCTAATTTCGCAAGGGAATAGACCGTTATTATGCACAATAAAAAGCACCTGCCAGGAAACACAGACTATGGATATTCTAACCAATTCGGCAAGAATCCTTAAAATCCTGCCCAGCGAAGACAAAGATCCCAGGCGTACAAAAAGCCCGTCAGGCGGCAAAAGCCACTCGACGGGTATACAGTAGCAATACGTCCGCAAGATCATTTGGTGATTTCAATCAGTTCGGTTTTGAGGCTCTAAATAACTTTTTTTGGCCAGTCTATTACAATGATCCGCTATTTAAGATCTGTTCTCGTCCATCCCTCGCCATATACCACACTCCCCTATCACCAAACTAGAATCCTGGTCCACGACGCTCCCTGGAGTGAAGCAAACACCACCAAACTCCACGTGCTGGCCGGCGTGGCGATGGCGCCGGTTATGCGACCGCCACTCGCGGCCAACCAGCGGTTCCACTTCGCCTTTGGCCGGCAGGTTCCTCGCCAGGGTGTGGGCCAGCAGGTGCCCTGAGGCTGGTAAATGGATACCCGGCTGTCCAGCCCCATCTTCAAACACCGCTTTTCCATCAAACAACTGCTTGCCTTCGGTTTTATGGATTCTAATCAATCTGACGTCGCCCCAACCGTACCCGCGCTCACCGCCAATCTGAAACCTTTTGAACGCATCCTGCCAGGCCAACGTGCTGCCGTCACGCTCGAAAACGTAACCAACCAGAAAAACAGGGTCGCCTGTATCCAGGGTATAGGGAGATATAAACTCCACTTCGCGGAGCATCCCTGTTGCTGCCGACCGGTGAAAGGAAGAAAGGGCTGTCCCCTGGTAACTGCAGAGAAAGCGGCGGCGAAAGGAGTTTTCATTCTGCCAGGGCCAGGCGATTTGATAATCTTCTTTTGCATGCGTGGCCGGGTAAAAGTAGGTAAAGGCCAAGGAATGGTGAACCTGCTCACCAACGCGCTGGTAGTCAAGGGAATCGGTGGCCGGACCACGGCCGCTCGCCGCATCCCTCGTCAGGCGCATGGTCAGTGCGCCCCACAGCACGCGGCCCGTGACGTAGGGACGCGTGCGTTGCAAATTGCCCACCTTTCCCCACCCGATGTGCAAGGGCGAACCCAGATGAAAGATGACCCGGTAAACACGCCACATCATAAATTGCCCCCTCAACCGCGCGCTTTGGCCCCGTAGCGGGCATAAATCAGCATCTGTTCCATCGTCTCTTTAGCCAGCAGCAGTCGCTCCAGGTTGGCCGTCACCTTTTCGGCGACATGCTTCAAGACAGCCTCGGCGCTTGTATCCACTTTGCCATTTTTATCTGTCGGTTTGCCCCAGCCAAAACCCAGGCTATCCAGCAAATTGAGCATTTCTTCAACGACCACGTCGCCGTTTTCCTTTTCCTTGGCCTTCAGATAGAGAAGGCAGGCGTAGAGGCCGTTTTCCTGGAGAACGCCGAGCGCTTTGGTCACAGTGTTATCTGCACTACTGGCGGCCTTCTTTATTTCCTTGTTGTCTGTCCTTTTCTTACCTTCCTTGTCCTCATCAACCAAACGGCAAATGATTTTCTGTGCGTGCCGGGCAGCCAGCCGATCCAGGTTAGGTTGTGCCATGCTGTTGCTCATTTTCCCGCACCTCCTTGCCATACGCCTGAACCTGGGGTTCGCCGACGACAGTCATGCGGCCGAAACCGCGAGTACCCATGCCGCCCACACCCAACCACTCGATCATGCGCAGGCCGGCAGCCAGTACATCCAGCGGCCCTTCCCACTGTTCAGGCAGCGAATTCCCCTTGGCAGACTTATCTTTGGGAAATAACTGTATATTCTTCCCGTCGCGGTAATCGTCCAGCACCGCTTCAGCTGCCAGGAAGGTAGCGCGGGGCAACGCTTCATAGGTGAAAAGGGCGTTTTCTTTGGCCGCGCCCCGTTCCGGATCTATGGCCACCGATGTCCGCACCTCCAGGTTGCTGTTCACCACCTGGCTGAAGAGGGCCGGCTGCACCAGGACGATGCGGTCTTTTACCTCCTTCCAGCGTCCTTCATTCCACTCGCTTGGAGCGGTGACCGCTACTTTTCCAGCGCTTTCAACCATCAGCCAGCCTAGATTGAGGGCGTCACTCCGCTCCCAGCTCAACAGAGCAGCGCCTGTATCCCAGTTTTGTAGCACTCCCTCCACGGAAAAGCCAGCTTCCCGTAGTCTTTCTACCGTACTGACCCACACTGACCCAACCATGGAATACACTGGAAACAGCAGCACCTGCGCATCAAAGACGCTGACCACGCCGGAAAACGACGCCGTCTTGTCTTCCTGACCAGTTTCCCGTTTGACGTAGCCAAAAGTATAGCAGATCGGGCAACAGTCTTGGCCACAATGTCCCCCACGACCTTCCTTGAATTGCCCCTGTCCCGCACAGGCAGGGCTTTCATATAGCATAGCGGCGTAGGAGCGCGCCGCGCCGTGCAGGCTGGTGCCGGGAATCTTGGGCACGCGGGTGCCGGGCTCACGGACAATGCTCGAGTCTACACGCCCCAGGCGGTAGCCACCGGTGCCAATATGCACCGGATCGGTAGTCATGAACAGATAATGCCGCCTCTCCCAGGTTGCCATCGTTATTTACCTCCTTTACTCCTTCAGGATCTCCATATACAACTCGGCCAGGTCGGCCAGTTCGCCACTAACGCCGGCCTGCATGAGTTTTTCCTGCCATTCTGGCTGGATGGTGGCCCATGGCTGACCTTTCGGCCAGGTCGCGCCGGCCAGGGTATCGGCCACAAACTGCCGGAATACCGCGTCGCTCCTGGACTGGTCATTGCCATCTTGTCCATACCACCTTTCGCGGGTGGCCTCGATAGTACTGATAACCTGGTGGCGCTGGGACACGGCCAGTCGTCTCAGCAGATCCCAAAGCGTGTCCAGGCGGTCCAGATCCTCCAGGTAGAAGGGGCGGGTGCGGCGCGGACGGCGACCGTCCGGGCCATAATAAATCTCGAAGCGGCGGCCGGTGGTGTCCAGGAACTCAAAATCAAAACGGCTGGGCCGGACCCAGACTTTCCAACCTCTATCCCGTGGTATTTTGGAATCTCTGACCCGCAGATCTTTTACATGTGTTGCCTTTCTTCTTTCCCAACTGTCGCCTTCGTACATTCTTGGATACCATTGGTCCTCTGTTTTGCAGTCGCCGGCCAGTACCGGAATGCGCCAGGTAATACCATGATCAAAGATCAGTTCGCGTTCGCCGGGACTGGGTGAGTTTTTAGCCCGAAGTCGCCAATCCTCCCATGCATCCCCACCGCCCATGTTCAGCATGGCTCGCCCGGCTTCCAGCACAGCGCGGAGCGGCGTATGGCGGTGACAGAAAACCAGTCCCAGGTAGAGAGGCAACCGGTCGCGCACCCGGCCCATCTGTTTTTCGTACTCGCGTTTTACGGCGCGGGCCAGCGTAACGGCTTTGGCAGCAGGCACCAAGGTCATATACACGCCCGGCTCGGCCAGCAGGGGGATTACCGGGAGGTAGCCGTCAATTGTCTTCACGTTCTCAACCTGAACTCTTGCCAATGCCTTACCCGGTCGCATAAATTCGGAAGGTTCCAAAACATCGAAGGTGCACCCCTGAAGCCTGTCAGCCAGTTCTTCCTGGGACACATGCCAGCGCCGGGCGAGGTAGGCCAAGTTTTCGACGGTTAGGAAACGGCCATTTGGCTTGTCCCAGAGAACGCCTAGAGCAAGGCCATCCACTTCCAGTTCGTAGGCGTGAAAGTCGCCCAACTCCGATAAATTGTCAGAGGCGGGGTACAGGGCCAGGCGGAACGGTCGCTGCCCGACAGTATCCGGCGTAAGGTTATCGCTAACCTGCCGCCAGAATGATCGGCCCGTTTCGGCGATGCGGTACAGCCGGGCAGGCGAGGGGCTCTTGAGGGTGTCAGCAGTTACTTGGATGGTGGACAGCAGCAAGCCATCCAGCCACCCTTCCAAACCCAGCTTGCCGATGAATAAAGCCACCCGACCGTTGTCGTCAGCTACCTCATCGGTCCAGATGGTGCCCTGCAAACCGTTCTTTGCCCAATCCTCAGCGCGGCGGCCGCGCCGGTCCAGACAGATGCGGCAGACGCTGCGCCGTTCGGCCTTGGCCTGCGTAGCCCAGGTTGCCAGTTCCCGTTCCACCTCGGGACATGACCCCTGGCGGGGATAGCCTACAGGATGGATACCACAGGCATTGCATTTTTCGGCGTTTTCCGGCCGTGCCTTGCCCCACTCCGTTTCAAACAGGTAGATGTTGTTGCCGGCACACACCGCGGCTTCTTGCAAGGCCTGCACTCGTGGCTCGGCCACCAGCTTGCGTACTGCCTTTGGGTCGTGAGATGATGACCTATCGTCTAGCTCTCCCGCCGTTACCGGCTCGCCCAGATGAACCTGCGGCCGCAAATCGGGTGGAAACTGGGCCTGGATCTCCTGGCGCAGCGCAGCCATCTCTTCGCCGCTGTATTGGAGGTCGGGGAAAAGATAATACGCGCCTGTTTCATCGTGATAGAAGCAGTTCCCCAGGGAATTAGTTTCCTCCAGGAGTGTCTGTACTTTCTTAAAAGCCTCATCAAGCACCTGACGCACGCCCAGCAGATCGCCGATCTTGTCGCAGCGCGTGTAGCGCTCCAGTCTGTTCAGATTGATGCGCAGGGTACGGTAGGGAAGGCCGTCAAGGCCCGCCGGCCAGCCGTGCTTGTAAATCCAGGCCGCGGCTGCTTTGGCCAGGGTGCCCGCCGTGTAGCCCCAGTCCCACAACGAGACCTCGTTGTGCGGCCGCCGGTTATCGGCCAGACCACAGCTCATCTGTTCTTTCATCGCTTCCAGCCATTTGCGCCGCTGGTCGGAAGTGATTTGTTCCATGTCGCCCATGGGTAAGTTGTTGAGCGCAATTGTCAGCTCCTGGTCAGCCCCCGTTCCAATTCGTTCCTCCAGGCCAAAGGGAGTAGCACGAAAGACGTCGCTGTAAGGCTGCTTGTGATGTTTGGGTTCACCTTCTTTATCAATATGAGCCGGGCCGTGTAGATAGCCAACCAGTAAACCCGGGTGCATCTCTTTGCCGAGAACTTTTAACCACTCTGATTTTGAAATTGCCGACGGGCTTCTCGCCAGGCTTGGCCTGGCGACCAGGGGCATCAACTCGGCAAAACTGTATGCCTTGCCGGTCCAATCGTCGAATTGAATTGTCATCAGGAGGGCGGTCAGGTCTGAGCGCCCTTGAAAAGCGGCCGGCTTGCTTCCCGCGTCATTCAACCACTCGCTGACCAGTCCGCTGGCCCTATCCCCTGGTATTGCTGTGTGGTTCTTGTAAATATCGATCTGGCGCGGGTCGGCCAGCAGATTATGTATATATTCCACTTTTGGATTTTGCTCCTGACTTTCCAGAAACTGATCGCTCAGTTTACCCAAGTCATGGATTAGCCCCAGCGCTTCCAAAAGCAATATGGTGCGCCGCTGTTCGCCGCTTGGACGCCAGAAAGAACCGCTCATGCTGCACCTCCGTTCCGCAATTGGGTGGCAACGCGCTGTGCCAGTTCACGCAGTTCGCTCAGGGTAGCGAATTCCCGTTTTGACACCGGTGGCGTTTCGGTTAGGGGTAGCGCTGCTTCAGGTTCCGGCTCTTGAGGCCCTGTTCGCAGCAGTTGCTGTCCCTCCCGTTCCCACCAGCGCTGCGCTTTATCGTAAAGCTGTTTGTCTTTCTTGGTGTATTCCTGCTTCCGGTCCTCGATTAAGGCCCGGTATTCCGCTTCAGATTTGAGGCTTCCGTCGGGCCGGCGCAAGTCAGCGTGCAGCCGTGTTGCCGATTCCAGATAGCGGGGCAAGTCTTGAGCCGGTTGCGGATGTTCTGAAACAGCATCAGGCAGAACCACTGTTTCAGGCAGTGCTGCCCGCAGGCGTAATACGCCCTGGCCGGCCAGCTGGTCCTTGGCCGTGCCGAACCCGCTGCTGGTTTTGGCCCCGAAGCCGTAGGTGGTAAGCATGGCCTGAACGCCTTCGGCAAGTACCTCCAGGTCCTGGGCGACTTCGACGCGCCGTTCTTGCTCGCTTTGATCCACCGGCCCAAAGGGCACATAGAGGAGCAAGAGCTTACCGATGGTTCCCCGAGGCACGCACTCCATTAAAATCCCTCGCTCACCCACGCCGGTTTCACGGCTGTGCGGGTTGATGACCTCCAGGCCAATCTGGTCGAAAAAGGTGGGGTAAAAGTACAAACGGCCGGCCTGTCCTTCCTCGCTGCCGCGCAGGTTACCCAGCAGGCGGATGGTCACCTCGTTATCCTTCTTGTAATCCAACTGCCAAAGGGCTGCCCGCAGGACGCCTTTCCAGCTTGTGGCCGCGACCATGGGCACCTCCTTGAAAATCTTCTCCTTGCGCAGCGGGTTGTCGAACAGATAAAAGTCGCACTCATCTCTGCTGATGTAGGGTTTTTCTAATTGGAAGGGAATTTGAAGGATAAAACTGAGCGGAGGCATATAAGCGAAGGCCCGGTCCTGGACATCTGGAACAAATCTAAAAGCGTTTGGAATAGCTCGGATACTGTGACCTAATCCCTCCTGCCAGGCATTACGGATTGAATTGGCAGCTTCAGAAGCGCGTCTTGACAAATCCTTGCCACCTGCTTCCTCCTTCCTAGCCCAAAACCACAAATAGGCCAGGTGGGGCTCAACAGCTGCTGCGTTTCGCGCCCCTTGCGCCATCTTCCTTTCAGCTTGTTGGCGGACGTCTCTGTCTCTTGTGTTTCTGGCCTCCTCAATGGCCTGTTCGAGATCGTTCAAACCGCTGTTCAACTCTTCCCGCCGGAAGGCGTAATAATCACTCTGCATTGTCTCCCTCCTCCAGCCTCAATAGACTGCGCAGAAGTGCCTGGGTACTACTGATGTTGGGTGCAACGGTATCTCTGGGAGAGTTCACCTCGCGCCAGACCTCCAGGGCGTAATTAGTGCTCAGGTGATGATAAATGACATCTACAACTGAATTCCGGTTCCAGAAACCCTGATACACGCCGGCGTCTTCCGGGATCCAGCCCCACACGCGCATCAGACCATTATCATAGGGGCGTGATATTTTGACTTTGGCGGCCATTCGCCGGCCTTGAACAGTGCCCATGATGAAGTGGCGCAAAGGGCTGTTTTGCTGCCCTGAGAAAAGCTGGCGAAGGTCGTATTTGAGATCAAAAGTATCCCGAACCGTGGCGTTTTCTAGTCGAATGCGGGCCAAGAAAATGTTTTGCAGCGAAGGTATCGTCGTGTAAGTGCAAGTTCCAGCGCTGGAGATAAGCCCGTCATAGAGCGGCTTGGTGTCGAGACGACCGTTTGCCGGCTCAAAAACGCCAAACCCCATCTGCGCTCTTGCGCCTACGGTCCCCCAGTCGGCCACAAACTGGAGTAACCCGCCAATAATTACGGGTTGGAAATCTGGTGTCGTGCCTTGAATCTGAATGGTTAGGTTTCCAGACCGTGGTTTATCATTTAGGTTGTCAGGGAAATACCATGTTGGTGTGCGCGTCTGCCCTCCCGGGGTAGTGTACCGGCGCGTAGACACAACCCTTGGCTCGACTGAAGGGTCATGCGTGGTGTGATCGTGAACAACTAGGCGGAAGCGCCGCCGCCAACCGGTAGCACCAAAAATCTTACAGACATCGCAAAGCCCATTGTTCGGTTTTTCTGGATCATATAAGCACTTCTGTGTTGTCGGGTCACATACTTTGCCCCCCAACCCGCGCAGGATGGCTTCGTACCACCAGCGCAGACTGCCGATGATGCCTGTTTCTTGAATACGGTCGACTCTGCCGCTTTTCACGCCGCCCGTCCAAAGAGGAGTAAGGGTTTTGATTTCCAGTTCCATACGTACAACCCTCCACTCGAAGATTAAACTGGATGACACATATTCAGGACACTTGGTCAACCATGAGTAGTCCCATTATTTCGCTGCGCGGTAGACCATAGGATCATACCCCATCATAGGCCCGAGCAAAGAAAATCCGCGCTTCCAAAGTCTTATACAAAATTCGATTTCTCCACAACTTGTTTTAGATGGTTTTTCACCCAATTCCTACATAATTTCTACTTTTTATTTCCATGTGCTCTCTGTTAAATCCTGCTAAGGAAAAAAGAAAACGCAATTAAAGAGAAAAGCCCCTCAGTGTTACCGACAGGAACCATCGAAAGGGCTTTTACGTTATTGCTTGAACACGAGATTGACCTATAGTATAATCATCATGAATAGATATTCCGGTTCACTTTCCGGTTCGTTTTCCAAAAGAGGACTCAAGCACAACTGCTGCTTGAGTCCTCTTTTTCCACATCCTCTGGCTATTGGTTGTAGACATTGTAATGGTAGGCAGCATGCTCGCTGCCCCGTTAGTGATTAAGGGCTAAGAGGAACTCCCCGGAGGTGTTTGCTCTCTTTTCGCGTGGTGATGTGCGCTTACCATTCTTCTGCGGGCGGCTGCTCGTTTTTATTGTTAGAGGAAAAGGCTGCTTGCTCTTGCAAAAACGCGGTCAGTTGATCGTGCAAATCATCACACCGCAAGGCGAAGGATAAAATGGCTTTGATATATCCCCATTTATCTCCGATATCATGACGATCTCCCTGCAGGATCCGCGCTTGCATCCCCTGCTGGCGGCAGAGAACCCTGAGAGCGTCCGTCAGTTGAATTTCATCGCCTCGTCCCGGTTTGGTCTCCCCCAGGATATCAAAGATTTCCGGATGAATGATGTATCGTCCCACAATGGACAGATTCGAGGGTGCTTTGTCAGGATCGGGTTTTTCCACCAGATCCTCCAGTTCATAAATATGGTCGTCAATCCGCTTCCCGGCGATGATGCCGTATTTGGAGACTTCTTCTGGCAGAACGGGCTGCACCCCCACGACGGTTTTTCCGTGCGTCCGGAACTGTTCAATCATCTGCAGGAGCGCCGGTCTCGACGGGTTGTCGATAATATCGTCACCGAGGAGGACCGCGAAGGGCTCGTTTCCCACAAAACAGCGGGCGCACAGGACCGCGTGGCCGAGCCCGTTCTGCTCTTTTTGGCGGATGAAGTGAATATCCGCCATTTTGGCGATTTTCAAAACTTCTTCGTATTCTTCCCACTTCCCCTGCTTTTTCAGGAAGTATTCCAGATCGATATTGTGATCAAAGTGATCTTCGATGGCCCGTTTGTTTCGCCCGGTGATGATCAGGATGTCCTCGATGCCCGAAGCAATCGCCTCTTCGACGATGTATTGAATCGACGGTTTGTTGATCAAGGGAAGCATTTCTTTCGGTTGGGCTTTGGTAGCAGGCAAAAACCGGGTGCCGAAGCCGGCTGCCGGGATGATTGCCTTGCGTATTCTGCTCACCATGTAAACCTCCTCCCCTATAATGTCAAAGTGACATGGTGCTGCTGTCCATCATCCCTCAATTCAATGTAGGGTCCATCCTTTTGGTCCTGCTCCGCCAGGTCAATTTCCTTTCCGTCAACTTGTAGAGCGATGCCTCCGGTGGACCGGCGCGAAGGATTGTTGACCGTAATCAGGTAGTGGGCCTCGCCAAAACGGTACCGGACCGAATAGCGCGGCCATTCGCCGGGAATGCACGGGCAAAGGTACAGCCGGTTCCCCCGGCGGCGCAGCCCGAGGATCCATTCAATGCCCGCCTGGTACATCCAGCCGGCCGCGCCGGTGTACCACGTCCAGCCGGCGCGTCCTTGATGAGGATCTGCCGTGTATACGTCCGCCGCCATGACATACGGTTCACCGGCATACTGCCGTACTTCACTGGGGGTGCGCGTGTGAGACAGAGGATTTAACATGTGAAACAATTCAAACGCCTTGTCCCCGTTCCCCAGCTTACACCAGGCGATGATGCTCCAGATCACGCCATGGGTATACTGGGCCCCGTTCTCGCGAATCCCGGGCGGGTATCCCTGAATATACCCGGGGCTGGGATCGGTGTGGTTGAAGGGTGGTGTCAAAAGACGCGCGACGGAAAGCTCCCGGTCCACCAGTTCGCGGTCGAAGGACTGCATCGCCTGCAGTGCCTTCTCGCGCGGCGCCGCTCCCGAGATGACCGACCACGACTGGGCGATGGCGTCGATGCGGCATTCCTGGTTGTGCACAGAGCCCAGCCACTGGCCGGCGTCGGTGAAAGCCCGCCGGTACCACTGCTCATCCCAGGCATGCTGGTCAAGGGCAGCGGCCAGTCCTTTCCGTACATCGAGGTAGCGGCCGGCCCGCCCGGCATCGCCGCGCTGCCGGCACCAACCCGTGAACCGGTCGAGCACATCGCAGAGAAACCAGCCGAGCCACACGCTCTCACCGCGGCCGTCAGCGCCGGCACGGCTCAAACCGTCGTTCCAGTCCCCGGTTCCGATCAAGGGCAGCCCGTGTTCACCGAGGCGCGGCAGAGCCCTGTCGATGGCCCGCAGGCAGTGCTCGAAAACCGTACCGCTCTCCGTGGAGACTTGGGTCGGCTCGTACCGTTCGTGTTCACCCGCACCCAAAGGTTCGCTGTGCAGAAACGGCGCCACCTCGTCCAGGATGCTGTCGTCGCCGGTGTGTTCGACGTAACGGGCCACGGCATACGGCAGCCACAGCAAATCGTCGGAAAAACGGGTGCGGATGCCGCGGCCTGTTTCTTCATGCCACCAGTGCTGCACATCCCCCTCCTCGTATTGATGCGCGGTATGCAGTAAGATTTGCGCCCGCGTGAGGTCAGGACGGGTATGCAGGAGCGCCAGCGCATCCTGCAACTGATCGCGGAAACCATAGGCGCCCCCGGCCTGGTAAAAAGCGGACCGCGCCCACATGCGGCAGCCGAGGGTCTGGTAAAGCAGCCAACCGTTCAGCAGGGTGTCCATTTCCCGGCATGGTGTGGAAACCTGGACCTGATCCAGCACACCGTCCCAGAATTCCCGCACCCGTTGCAGTGATTCCTCGCAGGCGCCGCCTTGCGAGTATCGTTGCCCGAGTTCCCTTGCGGCATCAGGGGAATATTCGCATCCGATCAGGATGTAGACCGCCTGTTCAGCTCCGGGCTCCAGCGCCAGCTTGGCCTGCACCGCGCCGCAGGTGTCATAAAGGGGCCCCGTTTTACCGGACAGGCGCTCGCGGCCCATGGCGGCAGGGTTTGCCCATGTGCCGTTGCGGCCGAGGAATTCATTGCGGTCTGCCGTCCAAGACAGATTATATGCTGGGAGGGTGTCATTATAGACCCCCAGAAAGGCTGTCGCGCCGCGGAATGCCTCCTGATACATGTTGCGTGCCAGCAACACCCGGGCTGGTTCGTTCCATTCCGTGATGATGTACGGAGCGTTTTCCTGGCGCCGCACGCCCAAAACCCATTCGGCGTAATACGTGACGGACAGGCGCCGATGTTCGCCCGTCCTGTTCCGCAGCCGCAATTTGACCACTTTGACCGGGTCCTCGAGGGGAACGAAAACGGTCATTTCCGTCGCGATACCGTGTCTCTCGTGGTGAAAGCGGCTGAACCCCCGGCCGTGGCTAACGGTATAAGGGGTCTCTCCGGTTAAGGCCAGCGGCGTGGCAGGCCAGCATTCACCGCTGGTTTCGTCCCGCAGGTAGCATGCTTCACCGGGCGGGTCCAGCACCGGGTCATTGGACCACGGGGTCAGCTTGCCCTCGCGGCTGTTGCGCCACCAGGTATAACCCGTGCCGAGTTCGGAGACCAGGCAGCCGAAACGGCGGTTGGCGATCACATTGATCCATGGCGCCGGCAGGTGATTGCCGTTTTTCAGCACCATCCGGTACTCCCGGCCGTCCGGTGAAAATCCTCCCCAACCGTTGAAGAATGTCAAATCCGGCACTTCGTCCAGAGGCGGGCTTTCGACCCCGTTTAACGGCCCTGTTGCCGTCAGGGGCGCCGGGAAGGCCGGATCCGGCGGAGGCAGCTTGATCTGGGCCTTGAGGCTCGGACCGTCGGCGCGCAATACAAGGCGGGCGACGGTCAGCAACAGGGTCCTGTCCTCATCCGGCAGCTCATTGGCATTAATGATGAAAACGCCGCCAGCCCTGACGCCGTGACGGTCCACACCGTGTTCCACCGCCCGCCGCAGCGCTTCCCCCAAATCCTGCTGGTATCCCCCGGCGGATTCGTTCAGAATGACCAGGTCGAAGGCCAACCCCATGCGGACCAGGTATTCGTGGCCGGTCACCAGCTTGACGACAAACGGCATGTTGGCCCGGTGCGCGATCCGCACCAGGATGATGGGCCGGTCTCCGGAGATGCCAAAGGCCCAGAGGCCGGATTGCCCCTTCACGTTTTGCGGGATGTTGATCTTCCGTTGATGCTTGAAGGGCGGAGTATACAATACCTGGCCCGCCATGGTTTGAAAGCCCATCGCCTGGCTGGCGGTCAGGTGTAAATGCCGCAATTCGATTTGACTGCGGTTCCAGGCCATTTGAAAGGTCCGTTCCACCGCCTGGTCCCCCGCGAAATGGCTGACGATACCGAGGGCCTCTTCCCTTGTACCGGCGACGGCAGTCACAGCGAACAGCTGCGCTTGTTCGCCGGGCTCCAGCTTTAGCCGCCTCCGCATGATGAAGGCGGGGTCGGCGACGGAACCCGTCTTCCCCCGCAGGTGGGATGTGATCCCCTGGGGCTGGGCGAGGGTATGCCCCCGGCCGATAAAGCCGGCCCGGTCGGTTTCGTATTCCACCGGCCCGAGGGTTTGGCCGGCGGCCAGCAGGGAATGGGCCGCCCATATTGCCTGGTCGTTTTCCTGGCGGGGCCTCCGCCGGGCCAGCAGGCACCCGGCATCCCCGGCATACTCCGTTTCGATGAACAATTTGCTGAAGGCAGGATGCAGTTCGTCGGCGATGGGAGGCGCCAGAGCCAGTTCAAGAAAGGTCGTGACTTCCATGATGTGAGGTTCAGTCCCGGTATTGGTCAGGGTCAACCGGCGGACCTCGGCGTCCCATTCCGGAGAGACGCAGACCTCCAGGCTGGTCTGGATGTCCCCATCCACCCGCATGAAGGTGGCCCGGTCCAGGGAGAATTGCACCCGTTGTTCCGCGGACGGGATCCGGCATGGCTGAAACGTGGGTGACCAGACCATGTTGCCGTTGACATCCCGGATGTAGATGTAGCTCCCCCAGTTGTCCAACACCGGGTCCTCCCGCCAGCGGGATACGGCCAGACCCTTGTAACGGTTGAAACCGCTGCCGCTGTTGGTCACCACGGTCATCAACGTCCCGTTGGAAAGGACGCATACCTCCGGTGCCGGCGTATCGGCGGTGAGGTATTCGCGGCGCGGACCCGTCCCGGCCGGCCCCCGGTAAGGCACATGCACCCGGGCCATGGCAGGGTGTTTAATGATTTTCGGTCGTAGTGGCACGCGTTCCTGCAGCAGCAGTTCCGCCGCCCGCACCCGCTTGTCACGGTGAAAGCGTTCGTACATTTTGGTGGGTGACAGCACGTTGGCCAGGGCTAACAGGCTCATGCCCTGGTGGTGGGCCATGAAACTGCGGATCACGATATACCTGTGGTCCCGCGGCAACCTTTCGGTGGTGAAATCGATGGCTTCATAATAGCCGTATTTTCCCCGGGCGCCCAGGGCCTCGATTTTTCGCAAGGCATCCATGACTTCCCGCCTGGCAAAGGGTAAGGCCAGGATGGTCGCATACGGCGAAACCACCAGATCCTGTTCAAGGCCGCGCTTGAATCCGAGGCCGGGAACGCCGAACGCCCGGTACTGGTAATTCAACTGATGATCAAAGGCGTAATAACCGGATTCCGAGATGCCGAACGGGACTCCCCGCTGCCGCGCGTATTCGATCTGCCGCCGGACAACGGCGCGGTAGGTGCTTTCCCATACGGTGTTCCGGTAGGTGCGCAGCAACAGGGGCGGCATCAGGTATTCGAACATCGTCCCTGACCACGAAAGCAGGGTGACACGCCTGCCGACCCTGGTCATGGTCCGGCCGAGGGCATACCAGTGCGCTGCCGGCACCTGGCCGAGGGCCAGGGCCACGAAGCTTGTCTGTCTGGCTTCCGAGGCCAGGAGGTCATAGAGAATCTTGTCCCGTTCCCGCAGGCCGCCGTGGTACCCCAGGGTGAACAGTTTGGCCCGGTGGTCGTAAAGGGGGCGGAAGTCCGTACCGTCAATCAGCGCCTCCATGCGGGTGATTAGATTTTGCCCCCGTGCCAGCCAACCCGGCCCGGCAGTCTTGGCGGTGGAGATGAGCCACTCCGCCAGTCCCTCTCTCACCGCCATCAAATACGCCACGAAGTTGCCCGAATCCACCGTTGACACGTAATGAGGAGGCAGTGGCTCCAGATTGACCGTGTCGTACCAGTTGTAGAGATGACCTTGCCATTTCTCCATCCGTTCAACCGTATCGAGTGTACGTTCCAAACGCTCAATCAATGCGGGTGTGTCGATGCATCCCAAATCCCGGGCAGCCAGTACGCAGGCGAGATAAAGCCCGATGTTGGTGGGCGAGGTGCGGTGGGCGACCCCCCTGGGTGGATCGATCTGCACGTTGTCGGGCGGCAGCCAATTATTATCCGCAGTGACAAAATCATGGAAAAACGCCCAGATCTCCTGCGCCAACCTGCTCAATTCTTCCTCTTCAACGGCCATGAGCAGCGTCTCGCGCTGCTTCAGGGGCTGATCCAACCACCGGACGGCAAGGGGGGCGAAAGCCCATCCAGCGCTGAGGGCCAAGCCTGTCCACAACAGGGCGGGAGTGTCGCTGGCCGGCGCTGTCAGGGCAAACAGGAATACCACCACGTAACCTCCGGGCATCCCCAGGAGGGCAGGGTGGCGCCGGCCCCGGTTGAGGCGTTCGATTTCCGCGGCGCTGACCCATTCGAGCAAATGACGCTTCGACACAAACAAGCGGTACAGGGTTTTACCGATTGCGTCAAGTAAGAGCACGCTTTGAAACGGCAGCGTAAGCATGGTTACCATCACCTGGCCGGCCGTCGCCAGTAAGCACCTTGGACGCCTGATGGTCCACCTGATTGTGACCAATTGGCGGATCACCGGCAGGAATAAGGTGGCGAAGGTTAAGGCAAACCATCGGCCGGGAGAACCGGGCAAGACGCTCAGGCCAAGGAGAAGCATCGCCAACAGCGCCGGCAGCAGCAAACTGCGCCGCAGGTTATCGATGATCTGCCAGCGGGTGAGGAGGGACAAATCCACCGGCAAAAGGTTTCCCCGCCGGTCCCGGACACGGGGAAAGAGCCACGGGACCAACTGCCAGTCACCGCGCACCCAGCGGTGCAGTCTCTTCTGGTACGCACTGAACGTCGCGGGATGGTCATCGATCAATTCGATGTCAGACAAAAGGCCGGCGCGTAAAAAACCGCCTTCCAAAAGGTCATGACTAAGGACCCGGTTTTCCGGGATCCGTTCACCCAGTACCTGAGCAAACGCATCGACATCGAATATCCCCTTACCCGTAAAAATCCCCTGTCCCAGTCCGTCCTGGTAGGGATCAGAGACGGCAAAGGCATAGGGATCGATGCCTGGATCCGCCGACCACAGATTAACATATCGCGAACGCCACGCGGCCTCGTGGCTGATGCCGATACGCGGCTGCAGCACCCCGTATCCCTCGATGACCCGCGTGCCCGTACGGTTCAACCGCGGCCTGTTGTAGGGCAGATGGATGGTACCGATCATCCGCTGTGCGGTACCCATGGGAAGCCGGGTATCGGCGTCAAGGGTGATGATGTAACGGATGTGTGGAAGAACTGATACATCCCCGACCACATGATCGAAGGTCGTATCTATCCGGCCTTTGAGGAGTTCGACAAATTCCACCAATTTGCCGCGCTTGCGCTCCCAACCCATCCACACTCCCTCGGAGGGGTTCCACAACCGGCGGCGCTGAAAGAGGTGAAAGGTGCTCCTGCCGGGTTGGGAATAGGTAGTGTTCAACTCCTCAATACCGGCGCGGGCGGCGGCAAGGAGGCGGGAGTCGTCCGGAAGGTTCTCCGCACCGGCATCGGCAAAATCGCCGAGAAGGGCGAAGTGGATATGCGGGTCGCGGTTCGCCAGGTAATGCAATTCCAGCCGGTCCACTAATTCCCGTACTTCTTCGACTGTCGACCAGATGACCGGGATGACGACCATGGTGGTTGCCTCGGCCGCAATTCCATCGGAAAAATCGTATCGCAACAACGGCTCTGTCCGCCTGGTGCATTCGATCAGCCAGTGGGTCGCCGTGACCGCCCATTCGCTCGCCGGCAAGGCCAGGGCGAGCAGAACCAGCGCCCACTCCCACGGTGTGAAGATGGCGCCTTTTGCGGCCCAAGCGGCAAATCCCAGCAGAAAGAACGTGGACAATCCGGTAAGGATGGAGAAATATACGCCAGTGGCGTGCCGCAACATACCTGTTTCCGGCACAGAACGAGGGCTGCCGCACGTTTTCAAGGCACTCCGCAGATCCCTGGCACCATCCGGCTCCAGCAGGTAATAAGCGACCAAGGCCTGGCGCGGTAAATCTTTCCGGCTACGTTCCGCGCTTGCCTGCTCGTATTGTTTGGCGGCAAGCTCTACGGCCTGCCTTGCCACCAGGTTTTCCGGCACACGCAAACGGCGGGCCAATTGTTCAATGCGTTTTCGCAGGGAGTCACGGCTGGTAAAATCAAGCAGGGGGTAGATACCTGTGCTTTCCTGGCGAAGAGCCTGCTCGACCAGGCAAATGCGCTCGAAGGAATCGCGCCAGTCCCAGCGCGAAACATGGCGCAGGCTGCCGATGATGTTGCCAGTTGTCACTTGATAGGCGGCTTGCAGCTGATACTCGTACGAAACGATTCGATCGAGGCTCTCCGGGTCATTTTCCAGTTTGCATTCCAACCACTCGCGCACGGTTACCGAATCGTCCGCCCATTCGCGAAGGTGCTTGATCAAGTGGACGATTACCGGACCGGAGAGCGGCATGTCTTGGCCTGCTTCTTCCAGAGCATGCTTAAGGCTATCCGGATTAAGTTTCGATGGTTCGATTCGTTCCAGCAAACGCTGGACTAACGCGCACGCTTCCCGCCGTTCCCGCACCAGTTGCATCACTTCCGCCAGGCGCCGGATCAAGGCAATGCGGAGGATAAGCGGGAATGCCCAAGCCTCGGCGATGGACAAAACCGATACTTCCTGGTAACCATTGATATATGAAGCAAATGACTCCTGATCAAGGCTGCCGTCGACATGGTCCAGATAATCACAACAGATAGCTAGTACCCGCGGCTCGCCGGTCTTGCGCAGGCGCGGCAGGAAGCGCAAAAGGGCCCGGGAGAGCTGGTGCCGGACAACCAACACCTGTTCTTCAATGAATTCCGCGTTATCGAGCAACCATTCTTCGGCGGGCTGAGAACAACCGGCCGGGGTGTCTCGCAGAGATCCTGTGAATGCCCGTAAGTTTTCGACATCCGCATAAAACTTCCGCCACAGCCGGTTTGACGGCCACCGTCTCAAGTACGGGTCGTGGGTCAGGGCAAGTTCATGAGCTTTTTGCCGGAGTTCTTCAGCCTTCAGAATCATCATAGTCCTCTCCCAGAAAGTCACCCACGCGAAAGAGTTACGGCAGTTAAAGCGTGCCCCACCGGTGTGGGCGGGGTTGCAATTAAGGGGTGGTTAAAAATCTAAAGGAAAGGAGGTGTGGGTGGTTCAACCAACTTATCCGCAACGGTTCAAGTATTCCCATTTTGGCTGTGGATTAAAATTTTGCTCTACATTAACGGCAGAGGAATCTTTTGGTGGTGGTGGTGGCCTGATGTCATGTAGGATCGCAAAAAGCCCCAAGAAATAATTAGCCCCTGGCCACAAAGACCAGGGGCTAAGGTGATCCCAAGCACCCGACCTGGCTTGAAATTAACGACCAAACCGAAGAAGCCAGGAAAGCTGTATTTCCCCCCACCAAACCAGCACCTAACAGGGCGTCCCTTTATAATATGGAATATGACAGCAATACTTCCACCTTCACCGCCGCCTGTTCCGCCAATTATTCCGCCGCAACCGACGGTTGTACCGCCAGTGTTTGGTGTATCGAGAATATTGCTGATTTTCCTTTTGATTCTCTTCTTATTCGATTTCAGGTAACCTAAAATTGCCCAGTTGCTGTAGCATTCTTTCATATTCACCTAATAACTTTTTGGCCTCCTCAATAAAATCCCGCTCTGCCGGGGCCAGGTTATCCAAAATGAAACGCGCATGGTCCCTCATGATGCCCAACCAAAATGAGTATTCGGTAGCCGGAATTTGTTCCGTAATCATTATGCTCACTCCCCAGGAGTATTGTATTCCCTACTCCTTACCAATCTCTTCATTAATATTTTATGATTGGCAACAGCTGGTAGGTGATAAACAAACTCCTCCTCCAAACCGTTGATTCCACCGGAAAAGCACACGCTCCTGTAAACAGGAGAAAGAACAGTAACAATATCATGGCACTGAGCTGTTTACTTTTCCGCACGCCCGTACCTCCCCCTCCTGGACAAGCGTTCCCGGGCTTCACCGATGACCTCTGCCACCAAGGCGCCGGTGAAACCGGCAATTACCATGGCATCGAAGGCCCCTCCTCCCGCGATGCTCCACCAGGCCTGCCCGCTATACAAGAGGACGCGGGTGAAGTCAAGCCCATCCAGCAACAAGATGGCAAAGGTCCCCCCGGCAAAGGCAGCTCGGCGTGACCTGCCGAGGACGTACGCGACAATCCCCGCGACTGCACCATTTAGGTACAACAGGTCAAGCCCGGGCTCCGGAGGGAAGGCCAGGGGCACAAAGTAGATTATCAGGGCACTGCCCAGGGCTGTAAGGATGACCCTCTGCTTTTCCTGAAAGGTATCAGCTTTAATGCTCACATATCCGGCTACACCGAGGAGCACCAGCCCGCCCGCCCAGCTCAACATGTTAGCGGAAAGTCTCTTGCTGAAAAAGAAAAGAAAATACCCGTCATAGGTGACGAGTTAATCCAGGCCTATTCGGGTACGGTAAGTAATCCTTTTGCATTTTTACCTTCTGTAGTTCACCATAATAATATAAATCCCTATCAAGTGAAACAGGGTCAGACTGGTCAACCGGTAGTAAAACAGAGCTATTCTCGCCTTGGCACGATTAGTTGGTATTGTTCTCAATCGGCTTAAGCCGGTACTCTTTTGCTTCATTGAGGTGAAACATCACCATTGGTACCAAGACTATCAAACCGGATATCAGATACATATAGGGCAATCCAACTTTTGAGGATAAAAAGCCCAGAAAAATCGACCCCAAACCGATACCCAGGTCAAAAGCGCTGAAGATTGTTCCGTTGGCCGCCCCTCTTCGAAAGGGTGCAACCCGGTTGATGGCCATGGCAATCGAGGTAGGCTGAACGATCCCAAACCCAACGCCCATAGCCACCGCCGAAGCAATAAACAGGAAATACCCTTGCGCCAGGAATAGCAGAACGAAAGATAAAGCCAGCGCTGCGAACCCGACGGGCATAATCTTAAGGGGACCGTTGTGATCAAAATTCCTGCCGGCATAAGGCCTGATAAACAAAAGAATCAGGGCATACACCAGAAAATAGACCCCCGCATTTTGGATTCCTATTTCCTTCCCGTAAAGAGTAATGAAAGACACTATACCACCGTAAACAATTGCCACAAAAAACATGATTCCTGACAATGAGAACACTTTAGGTTCAAAAAAACTTTCAAAACTCACCCGATGTTTTTCCTTAACCTCTTTTACTTCCGGATAGGATATGCCCAGGATACTTAGAAATCCGATTACGGCAATGATAAAACCCGCGGTAAACAACGAGGCAAAACCGGTGCTGCCTAAAATATATAAACCCAGGCTGGGCCCAACCGCCATGGCTAAGGTGTTGGATAACCCATAGTAACCCAATCCTTCTCCCCGTCTGGCCAGAGGGACAACATCCGCTGCCACGGTTCCCGCACCGGTTGTGGTAAAACCCCAGGAAATCCCATGCAACGCTCTTAGCATAAATAACAACCCCAGGCTCGTCACATAATTATAAGCCCCTACAGCCATCGCGAAAGTAATCAGAGCAAAAAATAAGATTTTCCGCCGGCCAACTGCATCCAGTAAAAAACCTGCCAATGGGCGAACCAGGACTGCAGTTAATGAAAGAATCCCAATGATGTAACCGACGTTACTTTCATCACCCTTTAAGACCTCGGTAACAAAAACCGGCAGGGTGGGCAGTAAAAAGTAAAAACTGGTGAAAACCATTAAATTCGCGACGCAGATAAGTAGAAAATTTTTGGTCCAAAGAGGTTGCTTTCGGCTCAATTAATAGGCCTCCTTTTTTGCACGCGCATTTTTTTCAGGAGCTTTACTAATTGTTCCTTTTCCGCCAGAGTCAGGTTAGCACTTATGGTTTTATTCGTCTTCTCCGCAACTTGACTTAATATGTTCTGTAAGTCCTTACCCTTCGGTGTTAAGTAAATCAAGTACGTACGCCGGTCCTCGGGATCGTCTTTTCTCACTGCCAATTCTTGCTTTTCTAACCGGTCGATGATACCGCCCAGGGTGGTTCTATCCATGTTGGCCAGGCTGCACAACTTTGTCTGAGAAAGCCCGTCTTGCCTCCAAAGTATGGCAAGGGTAGCAAACTGAGGTGGCGTAATGTCATAAGGCTCCAAAGCCTCTCTGAATAGACTGGCGGCCCGTTGATGATTTTTAGCTAGTAAAAAGCCGAGGCTTTCTTCGATGTCGAAAATAAATATCATCTCCTTTTTGGTCAGCGTTATTATTTTCAGTATACTGATATATTACATGTAAAGCAGGTTAAAGTCAATGTAAAGTAGGTTTGACCCCTTTAACTTTTTCTACGCTACCGGATAGACATTTTATAAATAATATATAACAAACCATAGAATTTCGCAGACAAATAAATTATTAATTATCAGTACATGCCCATGCATCAATTTCAACCTTGAACACAGGGTCAGCTAAAGAAGCTACATATAGCATTGTCATACATGGTTTATGACCATTTAACACTTCTGAAATGACTTCACGTCGTTTTGAATTGTCAGTTGATGCTTATCCAGCATTTCAAAAGCCCTTCCGATATTCGAGATTTCGGAAGGGCTTTCTGGGGTTTAGTCTAAGACTATATTTTTCTCTTAGCTCTCTAGTCTAAAACTTTATTTTTCGGTCTACGACTTTATTTTTCAGTCTAGCACTTTATTTTTATTGGACAAAAAGCTCATGGAAGGGCTATAACGCTATTCTACGGTCACGCTTTTGGCCAGGTTCCTGGGTTTGTCGACGTCGCAGCCGCGTTTGACGGCGGCGTAGTAGGCCAGGAGCTGGAGGGGGACGACGGCCAGGACCGGGGCCACCAGGGGGTTGGTGGCGGGGAGGTAGATGACCTCGTCCACCGCCTTGGCGATTTCGGTGTTGCCGGTCAGGGTGACGGCGGTGACGTAGGCATCCCTGGCTTTGACCTCTTTAATGTTGCTGAGCATTTTGTCGTAGAGGTCCGGCTGGGTGGCCAGGGCAATGACCGGCACGCCCTCGGTGATGAGGGCCAAGGTGCCGTGCTTCAGCTCGCCGGCGGCGTAGGCCTCGGCGTGGATGTAGGAGATCTCCTTCAGCTTCAGGGAGCCTTCCTGGGCTACCGCCCAGTCCAGGCCGCGGCCGATGAAGAAGGTATCTTCCTTATCCACCAAGCTCTCGGCCCAGCGCTCCACTACCGGGGCGTGGGACAGCACTTCCTGCACCTGGTCGGGCAGGCGTTTCAGGGCGGCGGTGATCTCCGCGGCCTCGGCCGGAGAGATGGCGCCTCTGGCCTGGCCCAGCATGGCGGCCAGCAGGTACATGGCCTCTACCTGGGTGACATAGGCCTTGGTGGATGCTACCGCGATTTCCGGCCCAGCCAGGGTGTAGACCACGTCGTCAGCCTCGCGGGAAACGGAGCTGCCCACCACGTTGGTCACCGCCACCACCCGGGCGCCCCGGTTTTTGGCCAACCGCAAGGCGGCCAGGGTATCGGCGGTCTCGCCGGACTGGCTGATGACCACCACCAGAGTGGTTTCGTCCAGCAGGGGGTCGCGGTAGCGGAATTCGGAGGCGATGTCCGCCTCCACCGGCAGCCGCACCAGCCTTTCGAGGACCTGCTTGCCTACCAGCCCCGCGTGGAAGGCGGTGCCGCAAGCCACGATGGCGACTTTGTTGATAGCTTTTATTTGCTCAGGGGTGAGTTTGACCTCTCCCAGGAAGACGGCGCCGTCCCCGCGCACCCGCCGGGCCAGGGTATCCCGCAGCGCCCGGGGCTGCTCGTGGATCTCCTTCAGCATGAAGTGAGGGTAGCCGGCCTTTTCGGCGGAAGCCAGGTCCCACTCGACGTGAAAGACTTGCTTCTCCACCGGCTGGCCGCCGGTGCTGTACACCTGCACCCCGTCGTCGGTGAGGACCGCTATTTCGCCGTCCTCCATGATCATGGTCTCCCGGGTGTGGCTAAGGAGGGCGGGAATGTCGGAAGCCAGGAAGTTTTCCCCCTTGCCAAGCCCGACAACCAGCGGGCTGTCCTTGCGGACCGCCACTACGCGCCGGGGTTCCTGCCGGGCAACTACCGCGAAGGCGTAGGACCCCTCCAGGCGGTGGACCGCTTCCTGGACCGCTGCCAGCAGGTCTCCCTGGTAGAACTGCTCGATGAGGTGGGACAGCACCTCGGTGTCGGTTTCGGACCGGAATTCATGTCCCTGGTCCTGCAACCACTCCCTGAGGGGTTGAAAGTTCTCGATGATCCCGTTATGCACCACAGCGATATCCTCGTGGCAGTCGGTATGGGGATGGGCGTTCAGGTCGGAAGGGCGGCCGTGGGTAGCCCAGCGGGTATGGCCGATGCCGACCTGGCCGCGGGGCATCGCCCCGGCCAGCCTGTCTTCCAGGACTTCCAGCTTGCCTTCTTTTTTGGTAACGGAGAGCCCGCCGTTATCCAGCACTACCACTCCCGCGGAATCGTAGCCGCGGTATTCCAGCATCTTTAATCCATCTAAGAGAATGGGCGCCGCCTGCTGGGGGCCCACATAACCTACAATGCCGCACATGGCATTTCACTCCTTGTGTATATTTTAATCAAAGGGAGAAAAATGGGCGCACTTCAACATCTACGGCCACCGGCACCCTTTGTCCCCGGGATCGCTCCCGGGATTTGCAGTGCCTTTGACGGCCCGACCGCCGGGCCGAGGGGCATCCGCCGAAGACTCGATAAACCCCTTCCTCGTCAACCGCTTGTTAGTGACTAGTGACTAGTTGCTAGTCCCAGGAACTTTGTAGCACTAGCCACTCTAACAGCGGTTCTGGCGCTTATACACGTTGTTCGGTTGAATTCAATCCGAGGAAACCTGGATTATCCATATCTCACCTCCATTCATTAATGCTTGGCACTTCACTTCATGGCATCACTCCTTTCCGTGAAGTTAGACGTGAACAGGGTCTAGAAAGTTCCCTACAGTGGGAATCTTCCGGTTCAGCAACTAGGCTGGTACTAGTAACCAGTCACTAGTCACCAGTCACTAGTCACTAAATCCTTTCCGCTATCCCGGCCAGGTCGTTGACCAGTTCTTCTAGTCTGCCCTTGTCGGGGCCTTCGGCCATGATGCGCACCAGGGGTTCGGTGCCGGAGGGGCGCACCAGCACGCGGCCTTCGCCGTGCAGGGCGGCTTCCGCGTTGGAGACAGCGGTTTGCATGGCCTCGCTTTGCATGACTTTTTCCTTGTCCTTTACGTGCACGTTCACCAGCACCTGGGGAAGTTTGGCCATCTGGGCGGCCAGGTCCTCCAGGCTGCGGCCGGTAGCGACCATCACCCCCAGCAGTTGCAGGGCGGTGATCAGTCCGTCGCCGGTGGTGTTGTGATCCAGAAAGATAATGTGACCTGACTGCTCCCCGCCCAGTACCGCCCCGGTCTTGACCATCTCCTCCAGCACGTAACGGTCCCCCACCCTGGTCTGCTTGACGGCGATGCCGGCTTTCCGCATGGCCAGGAACAGCCCGAGGTTGCTCATGACAGTGGCCACGACAGTATCCTGGGCCAGGCGGCCCATCCGCTTCAGGTGCAGGGCACAGGCCACCATGATCTGGTCGCCGTCCACCAAGTTCCCCCTGGCGTCCACCGCCAGGAGGCGGTCGGCGTCGCCGTCGAAGGCCAGGCCCAGGTCGGCCCCGTGTTCCGCAACCGCCCGCTGCAGGGATTCGGGATGGGTAGAGCCGCAGCAGTCGTTGATGTTGATACCGTCGGGCCGGTCATGGAGGGCAATAACCTTGGCCCCCAGCCCTGCCAGCGCCTGGGGCGCCACCCGGAAGGCTGCCCCGTTGGCGCAGTCCACCACGATTTTCAGACCATCCAGGCCGGCGCCGGCGGTTTCCCCGGCGAAGGCCACGTAACGGTCGGCGGCGTCGGCTACCTCCCGCACCCGGCCCACCTGGCTGCCGGTAGGGTGAGGCAGCTGGTCCACCGACCCCCGGACCATCTCCTCTATTTCCTCTTCCACCGCATCCGGCAGTTTATACCCGGTGCCGGCGAAGAACTTGATGCCGTTATCGGGGTAAGGATTGTGGGAGGCGGAGATCACCGCGCCGGCGGTCGCCCCCATGGTGCGGGACAGGTAGGCTACCGCGGGGGTGGGCAGTACACCTACCCGCCAGGCGTCCGCTCCGACCGAGCAGATACCGGCTACCAGGGCCGCTTCCAACATGTCGCCGGAGACGCGGGTATCCTTGCCGATCACGATCTGGGGATGGGCGGCGGAACGGGATAGGACATAGGCCCCCGCCCTCCCGAGTTTATACGCCAGTTCCGGGGTTAATTCCCGGTTGGCGACACCCCTTACTCCGTCTGTCCCAAACAGTACACCCATCTTCAGCGAAGACTCCTTTCAAGAAGGATGTTCTTACAACATTATATCTCCAGGAAAAGGAATTTCAGGCAGGGCGTAGGTCTCGATAATGGCCTCCGCCACCCGCATGCCGTCCACCGCGGCGCTGACGATTCCTCCGGCATACCCGGCGCCCTCGCCGGCGGGGTACAGACCCCGGGTGTTGACGGAGCAGCAGCGCTCGTCCCGGACCAGCCGCAAGGGGGCGGAGGTGCGGGTCTCTACCCCGGTGAGCACCGCATTGTCACCGGCAAAACCCTTGAGCTTCCGGTCAAAAGCCGCCAGCGCCTCCGACAGTACCTCTCCAACCTCTTTGGGCAGGCAGTCCCTCAGGTCGGCGGGAACGGCGCCGGGCCGGTAGGTGGGAACAGGCGTCACGGGAAGGTCGCCGCTCACCCGGCCGGCCAGGAAATCTCCCACCCGCTGGGCGGGCGCCTGGTAGTCGCCGCCTCCCAGCTGATAGGCCCGGCGCTCCCACCGGCGCTGGAACTCCACCCCGGCCAGGGGACCTTCGTCCGGGAAATCGCCCGGCCCCACCGAGACCACCACCGCGCTGTTCGCTATGCCGGAATCCCGGGCAAACTCGCTCATGCCATTGGTGACCACGCCGCCTTTTTCCGAGGCGGCAGCCACCACGTAGCCCCCGGGGCACATGCAGAAGGTGTAGGCGTTTCGCCCGTACTCCTCGCTGTGATAGGTGAGGTGGTAGTCGGCGGCGCCCAGCCGCGGGTGGCCTGCCAGTCGCCCGTACTGGGCTTTATCGATTAACGCCTGGGGGTGTTCCACCCGCAGGCCGACGGCAAAGGGTTTGGGTTCCATGGCCACCTGCTGGCCGGCCAGCGCCGCGTAGGTGTCCCGGGCGCTGTGGCCGATGGCCAGCACCACCACCCCGGCCAGGATTTCCGTTTGATCATTTACCATTACGCCTACCACTCGCCTGTGGTCCAGCAGCAGTTGGCTCACCCTGGCCTGGAAGCGGACCTGACCGCCCAGATCCAGCAGGCGGCGCCGCAGCCGGACCACTACCTCCCGCAGGCGGTCGGTGCCGATGTGGGGTTTATGCAGGTAAGCCACTTCTTCCGGAGCGCCGGCCTCTACCAGGTAGCGCAGGACCTCATGCACCCGCTCGTCCTTGATGCGGGTAGTCAGTTTACCGTCGGAGAAGGTACCCGCGCCTCCCTCCCCGAACTGTACGTTGGAGGAGGGGTCCAGGTCCCCTCCCTGCCAGAACGCCTCCACATCCCGGGTACGCCGGGCAATTTCCCGTCCCCTCTCCAGCAGAAGCGGCCGGTAGCCCCAGCGGGCGAGGGAGAGGGCGGCAAAAAGACCTGCCGGCCCCGCCCCTACCACCACCGGTGGGTAGGGCAGCCTCTCCTGCCCCCTGGTAAGCTGCCGGGGCTTGGGTTCCGCCACCGGGCCCACGCTGGGGATGTTCAACCCCAGCGCCTTCCGGCCGGTATCGTCCTCCACCAGTACGTCTACGGTGTAAACAAACCCGATGCCCTGCTTGCGGCGGGCATCTACCGCCTGGCGGACGACCCACACCTGCCGGAGGGCCTCCGGGGAAATCCCCAGGCGGCGCGCCGCCTCCCGCCGGACTTCTTCGGGGGTGTGCTCCAAACCCAGACGCAGTTCGGCTATCCGCAACCTCATCAGCAACCTAACACCCCTCGGGCTGCACTTGGAACTAAGCGAGCATTGATATAAGTGAAGTATACGCAATTGGGGAGGGCCCGTCAACCCGTCTGTTTATAGCATCCCTGCAGCGGGTAATAATATGCCCGGGTGAGTCACACTAAATGGTATGCCACCCGGGCAAGAAAGGTGAAGGCCGTGTCGCTGCTGGAATTCGTCACAGCTCTGCTTAAAATCACAGCGCTTCTAAGGGTTCGCGGTGATCTGGATCACAACCTTGACAGGGGGCAGCGTACCCGCATTGACCCCGGCCGGCAGTACCAGTTCCGTTTCACCCACCACGTCGGCGGTAGCGCCGTTCACGTCCACCGGCTTGGTAGTCAGGGATTCCAGGGTGTCCAGCACCTCTTGCGGCCCGGAGACCTTTACGGTCCGCGGTTCGAAGGTCACCCCGGCCACCCGGTAGCCGTCAGCCGGTGTGCCCTGAACGTCTACCTGGACAGGCACCTGTTTAACAGGCAGTTCCTGCACCACCGGAATAAAGACCTCAACGGTATCGGGCTTGACATTCACCCACTCCAGCGCCTTGTTGTCCTCTTTTCCGGAGCCGACCCTTAACGGGAGTTTCTCCAGGTAGTTTTCCTTGACACCCTCCACGGTTACTTCAACAAAGGCCCGGTCGATCTGGTCGAGGGACTTATGCGGCCCGGTGACTATCACCTGGGAGGGCTTCAAAACGGGGTCCAGCAGCCTGTAGCCGGAGGCCGGCTTCCCGTCAACAGTCACCGTGACCGGCACCTGTTTCTCAGTCACCTTGTCCACGGAGACGGTCACCCGCTCCGGGGAGATGCTGACGATGTCCACACCCTTGGGAACAGTCGCCTGGACAGGCACCACATTCTCCCCTGTCCTGGCGTCATTCAGTTCAACGAAAGCCCGTACGTCCCGGGAGGAAAGGTCCTGGACCTGACCCTGCCGCCCTTCGAGCCGCACCTTGACGGTGGCGGGGCGGTCAGAGATCACCAGCCCGCCAGGCAGTGCCCGGGTCTCCAAGGGGACAGACAGCACTTGTTCGACAATGGGGTTTTGGTCTTCGACAACGTACATCCAAAGCCCCAGCGCCAGCAGTATTGAAAGGATGCGGTATCCCAGGTTGGCCCTGAACCATCGCCACATGGGTTAAGACCTCCAGTGCCAGAAGTGGTTTGCGTGGTTGTTTTTCGGCAATAGCAGGTTCTCCAGCAGTTCTTTCAGGTTTTTCTCATCCAGGTAGCGGGTCAACCGGCCTTCCTCGGCCACGGAGATGGTCCCGGTTTCTTCAGATACCATCAGCACCACCGCATCCGATATCTCGGTGATCCCCAGACCCGCCCGGTGCCGGGAACCGAGTTGTTTACTCAAGTACGGGGTATCGGCGAGGGGCAAGAAACACCCCGCCGCCACCACCCGGTCACCCCGGATGATAGAGGCGCCGTCATGGAAGGGTGTGTTGGGAGTGAAAATATTGACCAGCAGCTCGGTGGATACCACCCCGTCCAGCTTGATGCCGGTTTCAATATAGTCATTAAGCCCTGTCTCCCGCTCGATCACCAC
The DNA here is from genome assembly GCA_000987045.1 of Clostridiales bacterium PH28_bin88. Lineage (GTDB taxonomy): Bacteria > Bacillota > PH28-bin88 > PH28-bin88 > PH28-bin88 > PH28-bin88. The sequence goes on from LAKY01000027.1 coordinate 37,611, forward strand.
GAGTGCCCCGGTTTTATTCTTGGCCAGCACCAGGATCGCCCGCACCAGTTCGTTGATCAGGCGGGACGTATCCTCCACGCCTAAAAAGGCGATGGGCCGAGCAAAGAACTTACCTCGACCTATTCTTTCCAATGCCCGTCGCAGTTCCGGCTGGAATACCACCGGCAGGGCCACCAGGATCATCAGCTGAATCTGGGACAGGATCCAGCCGATAGTGACCAGTTTAAGGGTTTTAGCCAGAAACGCGGCCACCACCAGGACCACCAGGCCCTTGATCAACTGGACCGCCCTGGTCCCACGGATGAGGAGCATAAAGCGGTAGATGACAAAGGCCACCAGGGTAACGTCCAGCACCAGGCGAAGGATATCAACCGCCCCGAATGAACTGACGTATCTCAACACGGCCATGCACTACCACCTCGTTTCAGTCGTCGGAAGTCGGAGGTCGGAAGTCGGAGAAGACTTCCTAAGTCTGACTACCGGTTCCGGTTTATTTTGCTCACTTGTGTCTGCACTGCTTGTGCTTGTCCTAAGAAGTATTATACTAAAAGTATTATGCCACAGGTAAGGGGTTTAGTGGCAATAAATCCTTTGACAGCCCTGTATTTTCTTTCGACACGGTTATATCAATTCCTGTTGTTGTATTCAGTTTCCATGCAGTATTATCTGGCTTTGTTGGGGTTAAACAGGAAAATATCCTTCATGTTATTGTTAGTTGCCCCTGAAAGGGGATTAGGTTAAAATAGGAAGGTGAAGGAGGCTGGGCCCCCTATGAAGATCAAGAAGTGGCAATTGTATATTACGGGTGTCTGCATCATTTCCGGGGCGCTCCTGGCATGGCAGTACCGTATTCATACGTCCAACCTGGCGGTGTCGCAGAGCCGGAACAGTGCGCTGGCAGCTGTCATCCAGGAATTAGAGGCGGAAACCGCCCGGATGGAGGAGCAGATCGTGGCTTTCCGCGGGAAGCTGGACAAAATACAACACTCCCAGGTCAACGGCGCCGATGAAGTGACTGCTATTCAGGCGGAAATGCAGCGGCTGAAAAACCTGTCCGGGCTGTCCGAGGTTACCGGCCCTGGTATCACGGTGGTGCTGGACGACAACAGGACCGGTTCCCAGGCGGCTAAAAGCCTACCCGACTACAACGCGGAAAACTTTATCATCCATGATAAAAATGTGCTTTACCTGGTAAACGAGATCAAGCGGGCGGGGGCGGAAGCCATCGCGGTGAATAACCAGCGGATCGTGACGTCATCGGATATCCGGTGTGTCGGCCCGGTGATCTTTGTCAACTCCACCCGGATGGCCCCTCCCTACGTGATCCAGGCCATCGGGGATCCCGAAACCCTGGAAAGAGCCGTAGCCCTGGGAGAAGAATTCCCTTACCTCAAGTACAAGGATTTCCCGGTCAAGCTGGTCAGGGAGCCGGCTATCACCCTCCCCGCATATAAGGGGAGCCTGATTCAAAACTACGTGAAACCAGCCGAGGAAGGGGGCGCGGTTCAGTGACGGGAGCAGCAAAAACTCACCGCCGCAACTGGCAGATCCCGGTGACCGTCGTCCTGATATTCATGGGTATCCTGCTCTCCATGCAGTTCCGGTCCCAGCAGGAATGGCGCCAGTCCCTGGCGGCGCAGAAGCAGGAAGACCTGGTGGTGATGTGGAAGCGCCTCACAGAGAAACGCCAAAAGCTGCAGGTTGAGGTGGAAGACCTGGCCAAGCAGCAGCGCGCGTTGGAAGAAAAGAGCACCATGGGACAGAATACCCTGAGCGACCTGCGGGCCACCACGGATAAACTCAAGATCGCCAACGGCCTGATCCCGGTCAAGGGCCCCGGCATCTCTGTTACCGTCACCGGTGACGCCCCCCTGCTGTACCTTGACCTGGTGGACATCGTCAATGAGCTTTGGGCCTCCGGGGCTGAGGCCATCGCCATCAACGACCACCGCATCGTAGCCAGTACTCCCATCGCCGATGCGGAGGACCGGGAAACCATCTACATCACCGTTAACGGTGAACGGCTGCTTTATCCGGTGGTGATCACGGCTATCGGTGACCCGATGACGCTGGAAACAGGTTTAACCTTTCCGGGAGGCATCGTTGACGGCCTGAGCACGTACGCTATCTCGCCGGAAATCAAGAGACAGGAAGAGTTGGTGCTGCCGGCGGCTAAAATTATTCCCGCCTGGCGGTTCGCTCAGCCCAAGACGGCGGCCCCGGAGGCGAAACAATAAAACAGCCCTTATCGTGAGCCGAGACGTTCCCGTAAAGCAGAAGGAATACCCCCCGGTATTCCTTCTGCTTTTGAGCCAACACCATGCGAGCCGTTCTCCGGAACATAAACTGGCACGTAACTTACTTATGAGTCAGGAGTCAGAATGAGAGAACGGTTTATCCTCTCGGGGCATTCTGAATTCTGACTCCTGAATTCTGAATGCCTGAATAGTAACAGTGGCATATTCGCATGCTCGTCTTTATTATACCTGATGCGTCTCAGATGTAAATCCAACTTAAGCCTTATTTCGATAGGACCTTGGTCGGAACAGGCGGTTGGTCTTGGGTCCTACCCTCCTTCAACAGGGCATAGTCCATGCTGTCGATGAGGGCCTCCCAGCTGGCCTCGATGATGTTTTGGGACACGCCGACGGTACTCCAAGCGGACTCCGGGTCCCGGGACTCGATGAGCACCCGCACCTTGGCCTCGGTCCCGTCCTTCTCGTCCAGCACCCGCACCTTGTAGTCGGTGAGGTGCATCCGGCGGATCACGGGGTAGAACTGCTCCAGTGCCTTCCTGAGGGCGTTGTCCAGGGCGTTCACCGGGCCGTTGCCATCCGCGGCGGTGTGCACCACCGCGTCCCCCACCCGTACCTTGAGCATCGCCTCAGAAACGGTGTGCTCACCCGCCCGCTTCTCCACCAGCACCTTGAAGGATTCCAGGTGGAACCCCGGAGCATACTCGCCCCGGGCCTTGCGCATCAGGAGTTCCAGGGAGGCTTCCGCCCCTTCGAACTGGTAGCCCTGGTGTTCCAGGCGCTTGACCTCCTCCACCAGGTTGCGGGACTCTTCGGATGCGATGTCGATATTCATTTCAGCGGCCTTGTACCGGAGGCTCCCGGCCCCTGCCAGTTCCGACACCAGCACCCGCCGCCGGTTGCCCACAGCCTCGGGGGAGACGTGCTCGTAGGTCGCGGCGTTTTTCAGCACCGCGCTGACGTGGATACCCCCTTTGTGAGCAAAGGCGCTGGCTCCTACAAAGGGTTGATTCCCGTGCTGCACCACGTTGGCGATCTCGTTGATGTAGCGAGACACTTCGGTGAGACGCACCACGTGGCCCTGGGGAAGAGCCTGCATACCCATCTTCAGCTCCAGGTTGGGAACGATCGAACAGAGGTTGGCGTTGCCGCACCGCTCTCCCCAACCGTTGACGGTGCCCTGCACCTGGCGCACCCCTGCCGCCACCGCGGCAAGGGTGTTGGCCACCGCCAGTTCCCCGTCGTTATGGGCGTGAATGCCCAGCGGTCCCCCCACTTGTCCTGCTACTTCCGTTACCAGGTGATCTACCTGTTGGGGAAGACTCCCGCCGTTGGTGTCGCAAAGCACCAGCCAGTCCGCCCCGCCCTCCCTGGCAGCCATCAGGGTGTCCATGGCGTAACCGGGGTTATGCCGGTAGCCGTCAAAGAAGTGCTCGGCGTCGTAAATCACTTCCAATCCGTGGTCCTTCAAGAACTTGACGGTCTCGCGGATCATGGCCAGGTTTTCCGCCAGGGTGGTGCCCAGTGCTTCGGTGACGTGCAGGTCCCAGGTCTTGCCGAAGAGCGCCACTACCCTGGTGCCGGCCTGTACCAGGGCCCGGACGTTCGGGTCCAGGTGGACGGCGCAGCCGGGCCGCCGGGTGCTGCCGAAGGCGGTCAGGCGGGCATGGCACAGCGGCAAGGTCCTGGCCCGGCGGAAGAACTCCAGGTCCTTGGGGTTGGAGCCGGGCCAGCCGCCTTCGATGTAATCAACACCCAGGTAATCCAGCTTGGCGGCGATCTTTAATTTGTCTTCCACCGATAGGCTGATGCCCTCCCCCTGGGTGCCGTCCCGCAGGGTGGTGTCATAAAGGTAGACACGTTCCATAACCGTTCCTCCAAATTCAGTCATCAGTCGTCAGGCAGCGGGTAGCGGGATACCTTGTTCGACAAGTCACGGTCTATCGGGTGCGGGTGGCAGAAACAACTCTGTTTTTTCCCTAACGTCCGACGTCCGACGACCGACGACCGATTAGGCGAGTTTGGCGCGGATGAGTTCGCCCATTTCCTGTGTACTCTCATAGCCCTGGCCTGGTGCCGCCAGGTCCGCCGTGCGGTGCCCCTCCGCCAGCACTGCCGCCACCGCCAAGCGGATCTCCCCGGCCGCCTGCGGCAGGTCGAAGGAGGTCTCCAGCATCAGCGCCACCGACAGGATGGTAGCGATGGGGTTGGCCTTGCCCTGGCCGGCGATGTCCGGCGCGGAGCCGTGGGCCGGCTCGTACAGCGCCACCTGGCCGCCGATGCTGGCGGAGGCCAGCATGCCGATGGAGCCGGAGAGCATGGATGCCTGGTCTGTCAGGATATCACCGAACATGTTCTCGGTGACGATGACGTCAAACTGCCTGGGGTAGCGCACCAGCTGCATGGCGCAGTTGTCAACGTACATGTGGTTCAGGGTCACGCCGGGAAATTCCCGGTGTACCTCGTTCACCACCTCCCGCCACAGGCGGGAACTCTCCAGTACGTTGGCCTTATCCACCGAGGTGACCTGCCCCCGGCGTTTCATGGCCAGCTGGAAGGCCAGGCGGGCGATGCGGCGGATTTCTTCCGTGGTGTAGACCAGGGTGTCCACCGCCACCTCGCCTTCAGGGGTTTTTTCCCGCTTCTTCTCACCGAAGTAGAGGCCGCCGGTTAGTTCCCGGATGACCAGCATGTCGGTCCCCGCCACCACTTCTTGCTTGAGGGTGGAGGCGTCCTCCAGGGCCGGGAACAGGAACACCGGCCGCAGGTTGGCATACAGCCCCAGTTGCTTGCGCAGGGGAAGCAAGGCCCCCACTTCGGGTCTCAGGTGGACCGGCAGGTCGTCCCACTTGGGTCCTCCCACCGCTCCCAGCAGGATGGCCTCGCTCTCCCGGCATAACTTGAGGGTCGCTTCCGGGAGAGGCACGCCGGTGGCGTCGATGGCCGCCCCACCGATTAACCCCTCGGCAAACTCAAATTCCAGGCCGTAGCGCCGGCCAACCAGTTCCAGCACCCGGACAGCCTCCGGGACGATCTCCACCCCGATGCCGTCGCCGGGAAGTACCGCGATCTTACGCGCCATGCCTCTTCACCCTTTCCGCCACGTAGGGCATCAGGCCCCCGGCCTGCATCAGTTCCCGCATGAAGGCGGGAAAAGGAGTGGCCTGGTAGGTCTGGTTTTTGGTCAGGTTGGTGATGATGCCGCTCTCCGCGTCCACCCGCACCTGGTCTCCCTCGGAGATGACTTCCGCCGCCTCCGGGGACTCGAAGATGGGCAGGGCGATGTTGATGGCGTTGCGGTAAAAGATGCGGGCAAAGGAGTGGGCGATGACGCAGGCCACCCCGGCCGCCTTGATGGCCACGGGGGCGTGTTCCCGGGAACTGCCGCAGCCGAAGTTCTTGCCCGCGACGATGATGTCTCCCGCCCGCACCTTTTCCGGGAAGGCGGGGTCGGCGTCCTCCATGCAGTGCCGGGCCAGTTCCGCCGGGTCGATGGTGTTCAGGTACCTGGCGGGGATGATGGCGTCGGTGTCAACGTCATTGCCGAATTTCCACGTGCGTCCTTTGAATTCCATGTCTTTATGCCACCTCCCGGGGACCGGCGATGCGGCCCATGATCGCGCTGGCGGCGGCCACCGCCGGGCCGGCCAGGTAGACTTCGCTGCCCGGGTGGCCCATCCGTCCCACGAAGTTGCGGTTGGTGGTGGCCACACAACGTTCTCCCTTGGCCAGGATGCCCATGTACCCGCCCAGGCAGGGGCCGCAGGTGGGGGTGCTGACCACGCCCCCGGCCTGGATAAAGGTTTCCACCAGCCCTTCTTTGATGGCCTGCAGGTAGATGGCCTGGGTGCCCGGGATGACGATCAGGCGTACGTGCTGGTGCACTTTTTTGCCTTGCAAGATTCCCGCGGCCTGGCGCAGGTCGTCAATCCGCCCGTTGGTGCAGGACCCGATGACTACCTGGTCGATGGCCACGTCGCCCACCTGGCTGATGGGCCGGGCGTTCTCCGGCAGGTGGGGGAAGGATACCTGGGGTTCCAGTTTGCTGGCGTCGTACTCGATAACCCGGGCGTAGCGGGCGTCGGGGTCACTCTTGTACACCTGGTAGGGCCGTCCCGCCCGGGAGGAGACGTATTGGACGGTGGTATCGTCGGGGGCGACGATGCCGTTCTTCCCGCCGGCCTCGATGGCCATGTTGGCCATGGTGAAGCGGCCGTCCATGGGGAGGCGGTCGATGGCTTCTCCGGTGAACTCCATGGCCATGTAGCGGGCGCCGTCCACCCCGATGTCCCCGATGGTATGTAGGATGAGGTCCTTACCCCCCACCCAGGGCGGGAGTTCTCCGTGGTAAACAAACTTGATGGTCTCGGGGACCTTGAACCACACCTCACCGGTGGCCATGGCCGCCGCCATGTCGGTGCTGCCCACCCCGGTGGCAAACGCCCCCAGGGCGCCGTAGGTGCAGGTGTGGGAGTCGGCGCCGATGACCAGGTCGCCGGGCAGGACCAGCCCCGCCTCCGGCAGGAGGCAGTGCTCGATGCCCATGCGCCCGACTTCGAAGTAGTTGACGAGTTCCTGTTTCCTGGCAAAGTCTTTCAGGATCTTGGCCTGCTCCGCCGACTTGATGTCCTTGTTGGGGACAAAGTGGTCGGGGACCAGCACCACCTTTTCCCGGTCGTAGACCCGGTCCAGGCCGAGCTTCTCGAACTCCTGGATGGCTAAGGGGCCGGTGATGTCGTTGGCCAGCGCCACGTCCACCTTGGCATTGATGAGCTGGCCAGGCTCCACACGGTCCAGGCCGGCGTGGGCCGCCAGGATCTTTTCGGTGATGGTCATACCCATATGCATTTCTCCTCCGGTTTTTCTTTCTCTCACATCGCCTGGGTTTGTACCAGGTCACCCAGTTCGTAGATGATCTTGTTGACGGCGTTGATGTAGGCCTTGGCGCTGGCCTCGATGATGTCGGTGCTGATGCCGCGGCCCACATACACCTTGCCCTCGTACTCCACCTTGGCCGTCACCTCGCCGATGGCGTCCTTCCCGCCGGTGACCGCGTTCAGGGCGTAGTGTTTCAGGCAAACCTTCAGGCCGGTGATCTTATCCACTGCCTTGAACACCGCGTCCACCGGGCCGTCGCCCACGGCGGCCTCCTCGCTCAACAGGCCGTCATGCCGGACGCCCAGGGTAGCGGTGGGTACCACCCGGTTGCCGCTGGAGACATGCAGGTACTCCAGCTGGTACTTCTCGGGGATGGCCCGCACCTCGGCGTCCACGATGGCCTCCAGGTCGCGGTCGGTGATGTCCTTCTTGCGGTCCGCCAGGTCCTTGAACCGGGCAAAGGCCTTGTTCAATTCGTCCTCCTTGAGGGTAAAACCCAGCTCTTCCAGGCGCTGCTTGAAGGCATGCCGGCCCGAGTGTTTGCCCAGCACGATGTTGTTGACCACCAGCCCGATCATGGCCGGGTTCATGATCTCGTAGGTGGTCCGTTCCTTCAGTACCCCGTCCTGGTGGATGCCCGACTCGTGGGCAAAGGCGTTTTTCCCCACCACCGCCTTGTTGTGCTGGATGGGCATCCCCGTCAGATTGCCGACCAGCCTGGAGGTGCGGTAGATCTCCTCGGTATTGATGCCGGTCTCATAGCCGTAGAAGTCCCGCCGGGTGTAGAGGGCCATCACCACTTCCTCCAGGGCGGTGTTGCCGGCCCGTTCGCCGATACCGTTCACCGCGCACTCCACCTGCTGGGCGCCGTTTTGTACGGCGGCCAGGGAGTTGGCCACCGCCATGCCCAGGTCGTTGTGGCAGTGCACGCTTAAAATAGCCCGGTCAATGTTGGGCACCCGCTCCCGGATGGCGGCGATGAAGCGGCCGAACTCCTCGGGGGTGGCGTAGCCCACGGTATCGGGGATGTTGATGGTGGTGGCGCCGGCGCTGATGGCCGCCTCCACCACCTGGCAGATAAAGTCCAGGTCGCTGCGGGAGCCGTCCTCCGGGGAAAACTCCACGTCGTCGGTGTACCGCTTGGCGTGCCGGACGCCTTCCAGTACCGCGGCCAGCACCTGCTCCCTGGTCATCTGCAGTTTGTACTTCATGTGGATCTCCGAGGTGGCGATAAAGGTATGGATGCGGGGTTTCTCCGCGTACTTCACCGCCTCCCAGGCCCGGTCGATATCTTGGGGGCTGATGCGGGCCAGGGCGGCGATGGTCGGTCCCTTGACCTCTTTCGCAATGGCCTTTACCGCCTCAAAGTCGCCAAGAGAGGCAATGGGGAAACCCGCCTCGATGATGTCCACACCCAACCTGGCCAACTGGTGGGCGATCTCCAGCTTTTCCTGGATATTCAGGGCCACTCCGGGAGACTGTTCGCCGTCCCGCAGGGTGGTGTCGAAGATGTATACCCGCTTGCTCATATCTTACCCTCTTCCTCACCGTTTTCGTCCCGATTAAACTGGATCATCTCATCCAGTCCCTTGCTGCTGGGAACCATGGGGAAGACCATTTCGGTCTCCTGGACCCGGCAGTCGATAATGGTCAGTTTCCCGTTATTCAAGGCCTCTTCCAGGGCGGGGACCACGTCCGCGGGTTTCTCGATACGGACGCCGGCGGCGCCGTAGCAGGAGGCCAACCGGACGAAGTCGGGATTGCCGTGAAAGCTTACGGCAAAGTAACGGCCTTCGTGGTAGAAGTGCTGCAGCTGGCGCACCAGGTTCAAGGAGCTGTTGTTAATGACCAGGATCTTGATGGGAAGGCCATGTTCCACTGCCGTCCCCAGTTCCGCCATGTGCATCTGGAAGCTGCCGTCTCCCGTGACCGCGATCACCAGGGCCTCCGGGTCCGCCAGCTGGGCGCCGATGGCTGCTGGAAAACCGTAGCCCATGGTCCCCAGCCCCCCGGACGAGAGAAAACTCCCCGGCCGTTTGACTTTATAGTACTGGGCAGCCCACATCTGGTGCTGGCCCACGTCGGTGGTGACGATAGCCCGGTCCCTGGCCAGTTCCCCCAGTTTCTCCAATACATGCTGGGGCCTGAGCACCCGGCCGTTGCCGTAGCTCAAGGGGTGCTCCCGCCGCCACCGGTACACCCGGTCCAGCCATTCCTGGTGGTCCTTTGCCTCCACCAGGGGAAGCAGGTCGGTTAATACCAGGCGGACGTCACCCACGATGGGGAGGTCGACTTCCACGTTCTTACCGATCTCGGCCGGGTCAATGTCTACATGGATCACCTTGGCTTGGGGAGCAAACTTCTCCACCAGGCTGGTCACCCGGTCGTCGAACCGCACTCCCAGGCCGATGAGGAGATCCGTTTCGGTCACGGCGTAGTTGGCGTAGGGGGTACCGTGGAGGCCTAGCATCCCCAGTGCCAGAGGGTGGTCCTCGGGAAACGCGCCGATACCCATCAGGGTGGTAGTTACCGGCGCCTGAATGCGTTCCGCCAGGGTCAACAGCTCCCTACTGGCCTGGGAGGTGATCACCCCCCCTCCGGCGTAGATCACCGGTCGCTCCGATTCCCGGATCAACCGCGCCATGTTTTTGATCTGGGCAGGGTGGCCCTGGTACGTGGGCTTATACCCCCGGAGTTCCACCTCCGCGGGTGTTTCGGCATGGCACAGTCCCGCGGAAATGTCCTTGGGGACATCCACCAGTACCGGCCCGGGCCGCCCGGTGCTGGCAATATGGAAAGCCTCCTTGATCACCCTGGGCAGATCATTGGGGTCCTTCACCAGGTAGTTATGTTTGGTGATGGGGATGGTAATCCCCGTGATGTCCACTTCCTGAAAGGCATCGGTACCCACCATACCGGTAGGCACCTGGCCGGTGATCACCACCAGCGGGACGGAATCCATGTACGCGGTGGCAATGCCCGTCACCAGGTTGGTGGCGCCGGGCCCGGAGGTGGCCAGGCACACCCCGGGTTTGCCGGTAATACGGGCGTAACCGCTGGCGGCATGTGCCGCCGCCCCCTCCAGCCGTACCAGCACGTGCCGGATGCCGGAGCCCACAAGGGCGTCGTAAATGGGCAGCACACTACCCCCGGGTATGCCGAAAACCGTATTCACCCCTTGGTCTTTCAGGCACTGCACCAAGGCAGCTGCACCAGTAATCCCCAAGCTTAAAACACCTCCATACAGGATGCAAGAAGCAGGAGGCAGGAGGCAGGATTACTTGTAGGAATTGGCCCCGCCAATTCCTTCCCCTATATCCTGTTTCCTGCTACTTCTTGCCTCTTGTTTCTAATTCTTGGCTCCGCGGACCATGGCGATCTTCCCGGTGCGTACCACTTCCCGGATGCCGAAAGGACGGAGGGAACTCTCGATGGCGTTCATCTTGCTCTCGTCCCCGGTAGCCTCGATGATGAGGGAGTTGCGGCCGATATCCACGATGCGGGCACGGAAGATCTCCACGATCTGCATGATCTCCCCGCGGGCGGCCGGGTCGGCGTTGACCTTGATGAGGATCAACTCCCGGTCCACATACTCCTCCTCAGTGATGTCACTGAGCTTGATCACGTCCACCAGTTTATACAGCTGCTTGCAAACCTGCTCGATCACCCGGTCGTCGCCGTCCACCACGATGGTCATCCTGGAGACAGTAGGGTTTTCCGTGCGGCCCACGGCCAGGCTCTCGATGTTATAGCCACGGCGGCTGAAGAGACCGGCGATACGGGTCAGCACACCGGGACGGTTTTCCACCAGCACGGCTAAGGTGTGTTTCAAGAACTCTACCTCCCCAGCATTTTGTTCAGCGATCCCCCGGCGGGAACCATGGGGAATACGTTCTCTTCCCGTTCAACGACAAAATCCAGTACAAAGGGTTCCGGCGTGCGGATGGCTTCTTCCAGGGCCGGACGGACGTCTTCAGGCCTGGTAACCCTTAAGCCCCGGGCCCCGTAGGCCTCCGCCAGTTTGACAAAGTCGGGCCCCCCCGCCGAAAGGTCGGTATGAGAATAGCGTTTGCCGAAAAACAGTTCCTGCCACTGCCGCACCATACCCAGGTACTGGTTGTTCATGATGGCCACGTTGACCGGCAAGCGGTACTGGACAGCGGTGGCCAACTCCTGGGCGGTCATCTGCAGGCTGCCGTCCCCGGCGATATCGAACACCACAGCGTCCGGGTGGGCCACCTGCACGCCGATGGCTGCTGGCAACCCGAAGCCCATGGTTCCCAGACCGCCGGAGGTGACAAAGGACCTGGGCCGGTGGCAGCGGTAGTACTGGGCCGCCCACATCTGGTGCTGGCCCACATCGGTGGTGATGAAGGCGTCGCCCCCGGTAACCTCGTAGATCTGGTCAATGACATACTGGGGCTTCAAGGTATCTCCATTCTGCTCGTACTTTAAGGGATACTCTCTCCGCCACTTGTATACCCGGTCCCGCCATGGGGAGTAGTCCTTTTCTTCAATGATGGATAATAATTCCCGGAGCACATGGCGCACGTCCCCGACGATGGGGATATCCACCATGACGTTTTTACCGATTTCCGCCGCATCGATGTCCACATGCACAATTTTAGCCTTGGGGGCGAAGGTGTCTGTTCTGCCGGTAACCCGGTCGTCGAACCGCATGCCCAGGGCCACCAGCAAGTCGCAGGAACTGATGGCGTAGTTGGCATAGGCCGTGCCGTGCATACCCGGCATTCCCAGTGACAGGGGATGGTTTTCCGGAAAAGCCCCTTTACCCATCAGGGTGGTGGAAACAGGGATCCCTGTCTTTTCCACCAACTGCAGGAGTTCCCCGTGAGCCCCCGAGGTGATTACCCCGCCCCCGGCCACAATGACGGGCCGGTTGGCCGCCGCCAGCGCCCTGGCCACCTGCTTTATCTTGGCCTCATTACCGTTATAGGGAATCCGGTAACCGGGCAGGTGCAGTTTGGATGGGTAGTTGAACGTACTCTTCGTGACAGTGACATCTTTGGGCAGGTCGATGACGACCGGGCCCGGGCGGCCGGTGGTAGCCAGGTAAAAAGCCTCCCGGATGGTCATCGCCAGGTCCTTGACGTCTTTAACCAGGTAAGCGTATTTGGTGATAGGCAGGGTGATCCCGGTAATATCCGCCTCCTGGAAGGAATCTCGGCCTACCATGGGCAGCGGCACCTGGCCGGTAATGGCCACCATGGGGACGGAGTCCATGTAAGCGTTGGCGATACCTGTCACCAGGTTGGTAGCCCCCGGCCCGGAGGTGGCAATACACACCCCCGGCTTGCCCGTGGTGCGGGCATAGGCGTCGGCGGCATGCGCCGCCCCCTGCTCGTGGCGGGTGAGGATATGCCGGATCTGGGGCGACCGGTACAGCTCGTCATAGAGAGGCAGTACCTGTCCTCCCGGGTAACCGAATACCGTGTCTACTCCTTCACATTCCAGTGCCTTTACCAGGATCTCCGCCCCGGTAAGCAGTTTTTTATCGTCCCTGGTTAAATCCCCAAGGCCATCCACCTCCGTCATTTTTCTCAACTTATTTTCTTGGTTTTTGATTTCTGCCGCGGGTAAAGCCATCTTGTGCCGCCTCCGATTAACTCTTAACGTGTCCTGCAGGTAGAGTCACCATTCACCGGTCAGTCCTCCAGCACCGCCCCGGTATTGGCCGAAGTAACCAGCTTGATATACCGGGCCAGGTACCCTTTGGTCACTCGCGGTTCAGGGGGCTGCCAGGCCGCCCGACGGCACTCCAGTTCCCCGGCATCCACCGCCAGCTCCACAGAATTACGAGGAATGTCGATCTTGATCAGGTCCCCTTCTTGCACCAGGGCAATGGCGCCACCCGCTGCCGCTTCTGGCGAAACGTGCCCGATAGAAGCCCCACGGGAAGCCCCGGAGAATCGCCCGTCGGTGATCAGCGCCACCGAGGCGTCCATTCCCATGCCGGCCAGCGCGGCGGTAGGGGTGAGCATCTCCCGCATTCCCGGCCCCCCCTTGGGACCCTCATACCGGATTACCACCACGTCCCCGGGCTGGATGCGGCGACCCATGATGGCCCGGATGGCCTCCTCTTCGCTGTCAAATACCCGGGCGGGGCCCTGGTGCACCATCATCTCAGGCCGCACCGCCGCCTTCTTCACCACCGCGCCGCCAGGAGCTAAATTGCCATACAGGATGGCCAGCCCACCTTCGGGGGAGTAGGGGTCTTCAAACCGCCGGATTATATCAGGCCTCATGATCTCCCGTCCCTGAATGTTGTCCCCCACCGTCTTACCGGTGGTGGTCAGTGCTCCCAGCTCCAGCAGCCCGTGCTTGGCCAGTTCGGCCATCACCGCCGGAATGCCGCCGGCTTCATGGAGGTCCTCCAGGTAGTGGTCGCCCGCCGGGCTCAACTTGCACAGGTGAGGGGTCCGGCGGCTGATCTGGTTGACCAGGTCCAGGTCAAGCTTGATCCCCGCCTCGTGGGCGATGGCTGGCAGGTGCAGCACCGTATTGGTGGAGCAGCCCAGGGCCATGTCCACGGTGAGAGCGTTCCGGAAGGCTGCCCCGGTCATGATGTCCAGCGGCTTGATATCCTGCTCTAAAAGCCGCATCACCTGCATCCCCGCCCGTTTGGCCAGGCGCAGGCGAGCGGCATGCACCGCGGGAACGGTGCCGTTACCCGGCAAGCCCATCCCCAATACCTCGGTCATACAGTTCATGGAGTTGGCGGTGAACATGCCGGCGCAAGAACCGCAGCCGGGGCATGCCTCCTCTTCCAGTTCGGCCAGTTCTTCATGGGTCATTTTGCCGGCGCCTACCGCACCAACCGCCTCAAAGATGGAGCTGACGCTTACCCGCTTACCCTGGAACCTCCCGGTCAGCATGGGACCGCCGCTGACAAAAACCGAAGGGATATTCAGGCGGGCCGCGGCCATCAGCATGCCTGGCACAACCTTGTCGCAGTTGGGAATAAACACCAGGGCGTCAAAGGGGTGGGCACTCGCCATAATTTCCACGGAATCCGCGATCAACTCCCGGCTGGCCAGGGAATACTTCATCCCGGCATGGTTCATGGCGATGCCGTCACACACGGCGATGGTAGGAAACTCCAGGGGAGTCCCCCCCGCCAGGCGTACCCCGGCCTTGACCGCCTCCGCAATGGTGTCCAGGTGCATGTGGCCCGGGATCACCTCATTCTGGGAGTTGACAATGCCGATCATCGGCCCGTTCATCTCTTCATCCAACAGGCCCAAAGCCTTGAACAGGGACCTGTGGGGCGCCTTCTCCACACCCAGCTTCATATTGTCGCTACGCATAAGTTTAACCTCCCTAGGAAAAGATGATTGGGCCGTCAGTCTTGGTGAACTCACGGAAACGCTGGATCAGGTCCAGGGTCATCCTCCCCGGCTTGCCGTCACCGATGGTACGGCCATCGATCTTCACCGTTGGGATGACCTCCGCCGCGGTACCGGTGAGGAAGCACTCATCGGCCACATAGAGGTCATGGCGGGTGAACACCTTTTCGTAGACCGGGATACCCTCTTCCCGGGCCAGGTCCATCACCGCGTTCCGCGTGATGCCTTCAAGAATGCCGATAAAGGATGGCGGAGTGATGAGCGCCCCGTTCTTGACAATAAAGATGTTGTCCCCGGTCGCTTCCGCCACGTAGCCCTCATTGTTAAGCATCACGGCTTCCGGCACCCCGGCCAGGTTGGCCTCGATCTTGGCCAGGATATTGTTCAGGTAGTTAAGGGACTTGATGCGCGGGTTGATGGCCTCCGGGATATTCCGGCGGGTGGCCACGGTGACCACCTCCAGGCCTTGCTGGTACAGTTCCTCGGGGTAGAGCTGGATGCCGGCGGCAATGCAGAAAACCAGTGATCGCTTGCACTTGCGCGGGTCCAACCCCAGGTCACCGGGGCCACGGGAAACCACCAGCCTGATGTAGGCATCTCGCAGGTTATTCCGGCGGAGGGTTTCCAGTACCACTTCCTGCATCTCTTCCTTGGTAATACCGATGGCCAGACCAATACTTTGGGCAGACTCGTACAACCGGTCCAGGTGCGCCTGCAGCTTGAACACCCGGTTGTGGTAGGCGCGGATACCTTCAAATACCCCGTCACCGTATAGCAGCCCGTGATCGAATACCGACACTTTGGCCTCGTCCTCCGGCACGTACCTGCCGTCAAAATAAATGATCAGCCCCATGAGTCCCCATCCTCCTCACTTTATGTAGTTTATTCATTGAACGTATAACAAAAGACCCGCGGATAAATTCCCAAACGAGTGGGGAACCTATCCGCTGGGTCTTTTATCCCCACGGTGTAACATTCTAGAAGCTGGAGGCTAGCGACTTGAGGCTGGATTGTTCTAACTTCCAGTTTCCAGCATTTCGCTTCCAGAATGCCTGTACCGCTCGGTCCAGTCATTTCGGAAGTCGGTAGTCAGAAGTCGGAGGTCGGATAATCCTCCCTGGCGCAAACCATCCCCAATCCTTCTGACTTCAGGCTTCCTGCGTCTGACTTCCGAAACCGGAACCCTAGGTACACTTCCCTCTTCATATACCTATTGGATATTGTATAATGCACTATAGAAACTAAAAATTCTCCCAATCACCGACAGATCAATATACTGTCAGGGACGAGAGAATCCCGCGGTACCACCCTGATTGTTGCTTGAAGACAACCTCTTTCGTGCTCTAACAGCGCCGGGAATACAAGAAGCTTGAGGCAAGAAGCACGATGCAAATCCGTCTATTCCTGCTTCCTGCTTCACTTCTCTTGCTTCCTGTTGATGCCAGCGCTTAGCACTGCGCGGTAACGGGCGCGCTGATGCCGGACCCGCCTACTACCGGTTCGGCGGAACAGCTAGGAAGGGACACCAGGTATCGTGTCGGTACCGGCTTACACCAACCCGGCTCGCTGTCACCCAGGAACTATACCCGACCTTTCTTCCATCATCGCTTTTTATTTATTGGGTAATTTTAATGACTAGTATATTAAAGTTAAGCACCGCTGTCAACCTTCTTAACCCAAATTTTAATGTAAAACATTTTACAGTTTACCGGATGGTAGCAGGTTTTCCAAATCGTCCACAGGGGCATCCACGATAAAGGTATGGTTGTAAAGGGCCTTCAAGACAGCCACACATTCCCCGTTTTGACCGGCTTTAAAGTCAATAATGCAGAACGTAATATCATTGCCATGAGACTTCCGAGTCACCAGATCACCCACCTTCATGGTAACCACCTCCCTGCTAATTATCATATGCCTTTGCCGGCTACAAGTACCACCATTCCAGTATCAAATTGTACGCTATCCACAACCCGTACCAGGATAGCTATCCATGATTTATGCTGGCATACTTTCCTGATATATTGATAAAAATTGGCCGCACCAGGCATACTATGCAAAAGAAGTCGATTAAAAAAAGGAGTGAGGTTCAAATGTCTGTACTTAACGAACTGAAGGTAGCTCCCCTTTCAGACACCCAGGTGCATATGCTACAAGATACCGAGAAGAAATTGAACCAGGCGGGAGTAGCCATGACCGACGACCATGAGATTTACCTGCTGGCTCTCGAGCGGAAGAAGGAAAAGTAATATGTCCATGAACCGTTTGATCCGTCAAAGCCTTACGATGTTTGAGGAAGCCGCAGCCATGCCTTTTGAGATTATCCGGCGCACCTGGGGCGACCAGTCCTCTACCACGGGCCAGACTGTCAGGCAGATGGCCTCCCTAGCTGAAGGGATGGCTACCATGCCCTTCCGCTTCACCAGGGACTTTTTCGAAGACAATTCCATGAACCAGGCCGGCCAGACCGCGCCGGCGGCCGGCGGGCAACCTGCCGCCATTGAGGCACAGCAGCCCCAATAGTAGTCAGTCGTCGAGTAGCTGGAGTCGGGGGATAAACCAAATGGCGTACCATATCCCGCTGCCTGCTGCCTGACGACCGACGACCGAATTGTAGAGGTGAGAGACTTGCCGGAAAAAGAAAAAAGGACCTTTAAGACCGACACGCCGGCCCCATATAATCCGATGACTACCCCACCGGCATTCTCCGTCGACCCGATCACGCCGGAAATGGTCCAGCCGGGGATACTCAAAAGGCTAAATCCCCCGCCCAACGAGGGGCGAGGGCGTTACCAGTCAGCGAGGAAAAAAGGATAACCAGGCGAACGCCTGGTTATTTTAGTTGGGCTCTTGCTCTTAGCTTACGAGACGTATTAATCCCCAGAACATATAGCGCGGCGGTATCCAATTGGGTAGGGGCGCTGGCGTCAAAGAGAATTACAGCGCTGGCGAGAAACTCCTCGTCCCCCGGCCAAACGCCCACCGCCAGCGGGATGCGCGGCAGGGCGGGAATGACCACCCCCACCTTCCCAAACGCTGCCGGTTTTCCTCCCAGCGCTGATGCCGCTACCGGCAGAAGTTCCGGAAAGCGGCCGAAATCCTTGGCCACCGGGTAAACCGCTTCCTGCAGGAAAGGGGCATGGTGGTGAGGGCCACCAGGCAACTCGATAAAACTCAACCACCGGCCCCGCGGGGGTAACCCGCTGGCCGAACCCAGGTAAAGCACCAGCAGGGTGCTGTCGCTAACCGGGACCTCATCTGTTCCGGTTCCTTTCCGGACCAATCCCGTAGGGAAGGTAATGCGATATTCCTCACCACAATAAGGGAGGGAGAACTCTCCCGCTTCAGAGCAATAAGTCGCCCCGGCACGGTCCGCCATCAGCCAGGGGTCCTGGAAGGACATTTTTGCCACCGCCTCCCGGTAGGCGTGGCCGTAATTACCCCCGTACGATTCGTAATGCGACCCTTGGTTTGATACCATCGTCCGCCAGCCTAGCATCCCGAGCAGCCGCTACAGCTCTTACCGCTGCACCCGCTGCTCTTGGTGGATGCCTCACCGCCGGCCGCGCCTTTATTGTACAGAAAGCCGGTAAACAGTTGCGACACGGCAGGGCTTTGACATTGAGGGCAACGGACTTGATCCTTTTCCTTGATGGACAGGAAAAGGGAAAACCGGTGACTGCAGTCTTTACACACAAAGTCGTAAGTAGGCAAGGTACCGACACCTCCGTTCAGGAAGCAAGAAACTTCATCTTTAAATATAACATAAGTCAGCTGGTTTTTCTATGCCGGTTGCGGATGGCGGTATACTCCTCTTCGGTCAGGGTCCGATCTATCAACAATTTGCTGTTCTCCGATAGCTTTTCCTCGTAGGGTTCGGCTATTATTTGCCCCTCAGGGTCGCACAACAACCGGACGGTAGGGCGATGGGGCATCCCTTTTGGAGTATCAACAACCAATCCAATATGGCCGGAATTCAACTTCAAAGCGATTCCCACCGGGTAAAGCGCCACATTATTGAGGAAAGCCTGCACCAGCCGGTAGTCGAATAAGTAGTTTCCGGTTCCCGCAATCATCTCGAAAGCCTCGTACGGTTGATAGGCCTTGCGGTAAATCCGGTCCGCCGTCAGGGCGTCGTAAACGTCCACCATCCCCACAATCTGGGCAAACTCATGAATTTCCCGGCCTTGCAGGCCCCGGGGATAACCGCTGCCGTCAAACTTCTCGTGATGCTGGTAGGCTATCTGGGCGGAGAGCCCGCTGAACCCCGCCAGGCCCTTAAGCATTTCGAAACCGTAGCCGGGATGTTTCTTGACTTCTTCAAATTCATGGGGGTCAAGCGGCCCGGGTTTGTTGAGCACTTCCGGAGGCACCTTCACCTTTCCCACGTCGTGCAGCAGCGCTCCCATGCCCAGGTACAACAGGTTATGGCGTTCATACCCCAGGGAAATTCCCGTCATCAGGGCCAGGACGCATACGTTGACGCAGTGGCCGTAGGTGTAGTCATCCACCGCCCGGATGTCAGTGAGGTTTACCATTACGTCACCGCGGTTTAACAGGTCGTCCACGACCTCCGTGACGGTTTGCTTTACCAGCAACTCGTTGATTTCCGGCTTGCGGTCGGCCTTCACCTGGAAGCTGAGGCCGGCGAACATGCTCTTAACCGTTTTGATGGCCTTCAGCCTTGTTTGCTCGGAAATGACATCCTCAACGTCGACGCCAGACATGAGATGGTCCTCCACGTAGATGGCGGGAATGCCCTGCTCGTGAAGGCGCTGGATGTAACTCGGCCTCAACTCTTTGCCTTTATTCAGCAGCACCAGGCCATCGGCGCTGAACACCGGCCTGGCCACCACCATCCCCGGATGCAGCAGAGGGAGAGGGTATTTACGCAATGTGGAGCGCCCCCCATAAATGGCAGACATCATTCGTCTTTATTCTACATTTTTATGCAATTACCTTTTTATCCTCACCTGTGTTTCGCTAAAAACATACCACAGGCAACCAAGGCCTGTGGTTTACAAGAGGCTGGAGGCATGACGCAAGAGGTAGGTTACGAAGCTGCCTCGAAGGGTACCCGTTGGATGGCTTCCACCGGGCACGCGTTGTAACAGCGGGCACAGCGCTGGCATTTGTCCTGGTCGATGGCATAATTCGCGTTGTCCTCCACGTAAATGGCATCGTCCCGGCATTCCAGCCAGCAGGTCGCGCAGTTCTTGCATTTAGAGGCTTCAATGAGGTAACTCCACTTGAAATTCTTTTTTGGCGGCACCATTTTACCCCTCCTACACACATGTTGCGTGACTATTTCGACGGAGGCTTCCGGTATTCCTTCAAACATCATAGGAAAAGTCCGGCCGGGGGGTAATATTGGCTGGCAGTTGGGGAACCCTACCTGACGTATAAACAATTCCGAGAGGAGGAAAGTTTATGCCAGCACAGAACCAGCAACCGCCCCAGTTACCCCAGTTGATGCAGCAGTGCCAGCAGTCCCTTACCCAGATAGGCAACCTGGCCATGCAGGCCCAGCAAAACAGCGCCCAGGCGCAAGGCCAGTGGCCCCAGGTACAACAACTTGCTAACCAGGCGCTCCAGCAGCTCCAGCAAGCCCAACAGCAGATGCAGCAGGTTCAGGTGCAGCAGGCAGCTCAGCAGGCAGCTCAACAGGCTGCCCAGCAGGCCACTGCCCAGATGCAACAGCAATAAAAAACAGAGTCCTCCGGCGGCCGTGGCCCGGAGGACTCTTGCCTCCTACTTGTTTTCCGGCCCTCTTTCCGGGTCGACAAACCGGACCCGGCTCCGAACCCGGTGAAGTTCCTTCAATCTCACCCTGGAACGGCGGGCTTGATTCTCCCTTGTAAGGCCACGTGCTGCCATTCTCTTGTTCACCTACCCTTTTTCCCGGTCGTACCTGCGTTTTGTGGTCAACTTGTTAGGGGGAGTCTTGAACGGGTTCTCTTTGACCGTCTGTTCCTGGTGGGCCAACTGGTCCGGTACCAGTTCCCCTTTCAACGAAAACATCTCTGGCCTTATTTCGTGCTTTCTTCTCACCACGCTTACCACCCCTTTGCCGCTATTGTCCCCGGGCGGGTCTGACTCCATTTTAGTTTACCCGTACCAGCCTTCGGGTTATGCCGTTGCCCCCAATAATAAACCCGGGGTCGTGATAACCCCGGGTGCTTCCCGCCAAATTAGACTGAAACCACCTGTTTGACTTCAGGAATTTGTTCCTTGAGCACCCGCTCAATGCCCATTTTCAGGGTCATGGTGGCACCCGGGCACCCGGCGCACGCACCTTTTAGCTTCACCTTGACGGTCCCGTCTTCCTCCACGTCTACCAACTGAACATCGCCACCGTCCCTCTGCAGGAGCGGCCTGACTTTATCCAGGACAGTTTCTACCTTTTCACGCACTATTCTTCACTCCTTTCCGCTTGTCCTCTCATTATAACATATCTTGCCCGTCGCATGACATTTCTTTCTTACTTATCGTAAAAATTTGTTGGTCTGGCATCGCCCTCTGATGGTTTTGTTTACCGCGAGGTAACAATAATTGAGCAGCAGGGTTAACCGTTGTTTCCGTCGAAGATATGAGGAAACGGCAAGCACCCGATAAAGGAAGGACCCCCCTCCATGAAGCAGTTTCGTACCTTGAAGGAGTTCTTTATCCGCTATAAATGGCGCTATGGCCTGGGCCTGTTGTGGCTCCTGGCCGTGGACTTGTTGCAACTGGCAGTACCCCGCATCCTCGGTAACTTCACCGATGCCTACCAGCAGGGGCGCCTGCACCAGGGCAACCTCTGGAAGTATACCGCTACCGTCATCGCCATTGCCGCTGCCATCGCTGTTTCCCGCTACCTGTGGCGCATGTACATCAACGGGACTTCCCGGCTTTTGGAGTACTGGCTGCGCAACAAACTGTTTGCCCACCTTTTGCTCCTGTCCCCCCGGTTTTATGATGAGCATAAAACCGGGGATCTGATGGCCCACCTCACCAATGACATCAATGCTGTGAAGATTGCCTTCGGCATCGGGCTGGTGATGATTACCGACGCCCTGGTGCTTACCTTTACCACTACCGGCATCATGGCAGGAACCATCCACCCCACCCTGACCGCGATAGCCCTTTTGCCCCTCCCCTTGATGGTGGTGGTGGTAACCCGCTTCGGCCGGGTGATCCACCACCGGTTCAAGCATGTGCAGGAGGCCTTCGGCCAACTTACCGGCAGGACTCAGGAAAACCTGGCCGGCATCCGGGTGGTCCAGTCCTTCGTCCAGGAGGAGGCGGAAGTGGACAAATTCGCGGCGTCGGCCCGCGAGACCCTGGAGCGAAACATGCAGCTGGTACGGATCTCGGGAGTGTTTTTCCCGCTGGTGCAGTTCATGTCCTCGGCCAGCTTTCTGATAGTGCTGGGCTACGGGGGAACGCTGGTGGTGCAAAAGCGGCTTACCCTCGGCGACTTTGTTGCTTTCAATACTTACATGGCCATGCTGACCTGGCCCATGATGGCCCTGGGGTGGGTAATCAACCTGCTGCAGAGGGGAGCAGCTTCCATGGCCCGCATCAACGCCATCCTGGATAACCAGCCGGAGATCCGGGACGCGGAGGACGTGCTGCCGGTAGCAGACCTCCAAGGAGCCGTCAAGTTTGACAACCTTACCTTTGCCTACCCCGGCAGCCCCGGTCCGGTCCTGAAGGACATCAACCTCTCGGTGGCAGCCGGGCAGACTCTGGCTATCGTAGGCCGGACAGGCAGCGGCAAATCCACCC
Organism: Clostridiales bacterium PH28_bin88; assembly: GCA_000987045.1. Taxonomy (GTDB): domain Bacteria; phylum Bacillota; class PH28-bin88; order PH28-bin88; family PH28-bin88; genus PH28-bin88. Next base: position 59,878 of record LAKY01000027.1, read on the forward strand.
TGGTGAACCTGATCATACGGCTGTATGACCCGCCTGAAGGCCACCTCCACGTCGACGGTTACGAGATCCACCGGCTCCCCCTGGAGGTGTTACGGGACAAAACCGGCTACGTTCCCCAGGACACTTTCCTGTTTTCCGCCACCATCCGTGAGAACATCGCCCTGGCCGGACACTTTTCCGAAGAGGAGATCCTGGCCGCCGCCCGGGTATCTCACATTTACGAAGACGTGGTAACCTTCCCCGATGGATTCGATACCATGGTGGGAGAGCGAGGTGTAACCCTCTCCGGCGGGCAGAAACAGCGGGTCGCCATCGCCCGGGCGGTGATCAAGAACCCCCGCATCCTCATCCTAGACGACAGCCTGTCGGCGGTAGATACCCGTACGGAAGAGAAGATCCTTCAGGAGTTGCGGCAGGTGCGGCAGGGGCGCACCACCATCGTGATTTCTCACCGCATCTCCACCATCCGGGACGCAGACATCATCATCGTGTTGGAGGAAGGCCGGATCGTGGAACAGGGCACCCACCAGGAACTGGTGGCCAAAGGCGGCCTGTACCACCGGCTTTATACCAAACAGTTGTTAGAAGAAAAAATCGCTAACCAGTGATTTCCCACTTCCCACTTCTCAACCGGGAGGGATGTCCGTGCACGGTATACAGGGAATGCAAGGCATACACCAGGAAGAGGTGCTCGGAAAGGCCTACGACAGCGTCCTGATGCGGCGGCTGTTGGGTTATGTCCGGCCGTACCGGCACTGGGTCCTGATGGCCGTTCTCCTCCTGGCGGCTATCACCGCTACCGACCTGGTGCGCCCCCTGCTGGTCCAGCAGGCCATCGACAACTACCTGACAGTGCCGGTATCGCGAGAGGTGGCGGTAGCCGGCCTGTGGCGCCTGGGGGGGCTGTATTTCCTGGCCATCCTGTTAAACTTCCTCCTGAGCTACGGCCAGGCCTACCTGCTCCAGTTCACCGGGCAAAAGATTATTTACGACATCCGCCTGCAGGTGTTCACCCACCTGCAGCGCATGTCCCTGTCCTTCTTTGACCGGAACCCGGTGGGGCGGCTGGTTACCCGGGTAACCAACGATACCGAAACCCTCAATGAGATGTACACCAGCGTGCTGGTCAACCTGTTCAAAGACCTGTTCTTGCTGGCAGGCATCATCCTGGTGATGCTGCGGCTGGATGTGGGTCTGGCCCTGGTCAGTTTCACCGGTCTACCCTTGGTGCTGGTAGCCACCAGGTTATACCAGGGGCAGGCCCGGGAGGCTTACCGCATGGTGCGCACCCGCCTGGCCCGGCTAAACGCCTTCCTGGCGGAACACATTTCAGGCATGCGCGTGATCCAGATCTTCCACCGGGAGCAGGCCAAGCAGGCGGAATTTGAACAGGTCAACCACGACCACTACCAGGCCAGCATGCGTGAGCTCTTTACCTTTGCCGTCTTCCGTCCCTCCATGGACTTCATCTACTCCCTGGTACTGGCAATGCTGTTGTGGTACGGCGGGGGCCAGATCATCCGGGAACATGTGAGTTTCGGGGTGTTGTACGCCTTTATCAATTATATTGAACAGTTCTTCCGGCCCATTAACGACCTGTCGGAGAAATATACCATCCTGCAGTCCGCCATGGCCTCTTCGGAGCGCATCTTTCAACTGCTGGACCGGCCGCCGGAAATCACGGAGCCGGCCAACCCCGTGCCTTTGCCGCTGGTCCGGGGCCGCATCGAGTTCGACGGTGTCTGGTTTGCCTACGAGCCAGGGGAATGGGTGCTGAAGGATGTCAGTTTTAGCATCGAACCCGGAGAGACCGTCGCCTTCGTAGGAGCAACCGGGGCCGGCAAAACTTCCATCATCAGCCTGATCAGCCGGCTGTACGACGTGCAACAAGGGGAAATACGCATCGACGGCGTCAATATCAAGGATGTTGCCCTGTCCCACCTGCGCCGCCATATCGGGGTAGTGATGCAGGACGTATTCCTGTTTGCCGGGGATATTCAGGGTAACATCCGGTTGAATAACGAGGAAATAAGCGACAGGCGCGTACGGGAGGTGGCCGGGTATGTGAACGCCGACCATTTTATCCGCCTTCTTCCCAACGGCTACGCCGAGGAGGTGAAGGAACGGGGAGCCACTCTCTCCACCGGCCAGCGACAGCTCCTGGCCTTCGCCCGCGCCCTGGCCTTCGACCCCGCCATCCTGGTGCTGGACGAGGCCACCGCCAACATCGACACCGAGACAGAACTCCTGATCCAGGACGCCCTGAAGAAAATCACCAGGGGCCGCACAACCATCGTGATCGCCCACCGGCTGTCCACCATCCAGCACGCCGACCGGATCATCGTGCTGCACCGGGGCCGGGTGCGGGAGACCGGCACCCACCAGGAACTCCTGGCCAGGGGTGGGATGTATTATGACCTGTACCAATTGCAGTACAGGGACGGGATGGGAGGTGAAAACGGTGCCAATCATCGAGTTTAGCGGACCTAAATTAACAGCGGACCAAAAGCGCGAACTTGTTGCAGAGTTTACCAGGACGGCTCAACAGGTTACTAACCTGCCGGTAGAAGCCTTTACGGTGATTATCCAAGAAATCCCTTCCGAGAATGTGGGGGTGGCCGGGCAACTGCTATCCGACCGGCAACGTTCCCAAGGCTGAAGCAGCGCTCTCTCATTTTGATATTGGTCTCAAAATGATATAACAACCGGTTGCAAAGGCATTTGCCTGGTACATATCATTTTGATACCACAGATCTAAATATTATGATGTTCCCTTCCTGTACTACCAAGCCGGCTTAACCTGCAGGGGCCTTGATTCCCAACGCCTGCACCGGGCGACCCACCTGGTGATATTTTCTGGCATGAATATTGCTAGACAATAGAGGTGAGGACGTTTATAATGGGCAGGGGATGATCAGACATGAAACAGTTCAATGAGCTTCGTCTAAGCGGTTCGGGAGGTCAAGGCCTCATTTTGGCAGGGATTATCCTGGCCGAAGCGGCTATCAAAGAAGGCAAGAACGCGGTGCAAACCCAGTCTTACGGTCCTGAAGCCCGGGGAGGGGCCAGCAAGGCTGAGGTCATCATATCATCGGAAGAAATCGATTACCCCAAGGTTTCCAAGCCGGACGTACTGCTGGCCATGACCCAGGAAGCCTGCGACAAGTACAGGCGCGACCTGCGGCCTGACAGTTTATTGCTGGCGGATGCCACCCACGTCCATGATATCCCCGCCGGCTCTACCCGGGTTTATTCACTACCGATTACCAGGGTAGCCCGTGAGGAACTGGGGAAAGAGATGGTTGCCAACATCGTGGCGCTGGGTGCTCTGGCGCAGCTAACGGGAGTGGTTTCCCGGGAATCCCTGGTATCCGCCATTTTAGCACGGGTGCCGAAAGGTACGGAAAACCTCAACGAAAGGGCCTTTCAAGCCGGCTGGTCGCTGGCGCAAGCGGCAAAACAAAGAATCTCCGCCTAATTATTTTCGCTAATCGCCTAATAAAGATGTGAAGGCCTCCTCCAAGCGGGAAGAGGCCTTTCTTGTACCATTAGAAAGTATAACTTTCTTGGCGTAAGTGCGACTAAGACCATAATGGGCAAGCCTTCTGTAGCGCAAGCCAAGTTTTCTTTAATGTTTTAGATGCGGAACAGCCGAAAGATGAGGGCCAGGATGCCCGCCCCCACCAGGGGACCCACCGATACGCCTCGCAAGAAAGCCACGCCTACGATGGTCCCAATGATGATGGCACTGATTAGCTGGGGCTCTTCAGACAACAGCCCTACCCCCCGGCCGGCAAAATAGGTGACAAGCATCCCCATAACAATGGCCAGCAGAGTGCGGACCTGTTTTAACGAACCGAGGATTTCCTGGTAGGAGATACGCCCGGAGGCCAGAGGAACCAGGATGGCCGCGGTGAGCACCACCACCCCTATTTGAATCCCGTTCTTGTCCAGGAACGGGAATACCGGCTTGTCCAGACCAAGCAGGTTCAAGAGGAGCACCAGGGCTGCCGCCACCGCCACCGGGTTGTTGCCGCCGAATAAGGCCAGGGCTAGGACAACCAGCACAGCAACGTTTCCCGCACTAACCATACTGTTGCGACCGACGCTTTTTGAACCAACTTGGCTAGCATTAGATGACTTAAAAATGCTAGCTATAAGTGCACCTAGCTCCCTACCCGCCCTTGACAACGAGCCTCCGCTCGTGTAGTTGAAGCAGGCTAGGAGGCAGGCCCTGTGAGCCTGCTTGGCTCTGATAGCCTACTACACTCGCCCTCATTGTCAAGGGTAAAGTGCACGGGTAGGGAGGTTCATCATATTTCAGCAGCAGATACCCCCTTTAGCTCAAATACTGATGGCCGCAACACCCCCCACCCTTATCGCTTATCTTGTTTAGTATATCCCCTTATCCGCCAATGCTGATTAGTGCGCATCTGTCCACTAATTAATTGTACTCTCATATTTCGACCCAGTCCAGTATATTTTGCCCACTTTCTACATAATAGTGTAATTTTCGCGGTCAAGGTCTTGCGGCAAGTTTAATAAGTTTAGTCAAGAAAACTTGGCTTGAGCTAAAGAAGGCGTTTTAGTTGGTTAATGGGCTAATATCAAATCATATTAATCCTTTTCCACTTACCACCAAGAAATCTTGCCGAAACTATTAGAAGCATACACATTGTAAATACTACCAATTCAACCCATACCCAGAAAAGGGGAAGTTTTGCCACAACAACAATGATATATGGAAGAATGATATAAAACAAAAAAGGCATTACTAGATAAATAACCATCATGAATAGAGTATCACCGACTGATCGCAATACATAGCCTATAACTATTTGAATCGTGTCGAACACAATCCATAATGAGGTAAGCCTCACAAGGGGGATGGTATAGTTTTTTATCAGTAAAAATGTCATTTTATCCCATTTTCCGCATCACATCCATTTTAGGCCAGATAATTAGGTCAACTTGGTCAAAACAC
>LAKY01000002.1 GCA_000987045.1 Clostridiales bacterium PH28_bin88
CCAGCTCACCGGCGCGCCTTAAGGTCCCTGGCGAAGGAGCGGCCCATGTACGCCTACGTGTTTGAGGGGCGGCGCTATGACGTGGGGGACCGGCTGGGGTTCCTGCAGTCGACGGTGGAGTTTGCCCTGAATAGGGAGGATTTGCGGGAGCCGTTCCGGGAGTACCTGGAAGAGTTGATGAGCCGGTTACCGGGATTCCTTGAGCGTGGAGCCTAGTGTAATGAGGGGAGCCTGTGGCTGGCTACCGCAGTCCATAAGAAGGCGCTGTTAAAGTAACAGTAAAGCGTCTTTTGTTGTTAACACTTTTGTTATAGCGGCTACTTCTGGTGTATGAAAGTCACGATCACCAGTGATGAAAATATCGGGTTTGGCCAGAATTACCGTGGCCAAGATAGCCGCATCTTTAGGATCCCGAATTAAGCCCTGTGCTTCTTTTGCCCTCTCAGCCTGCGGCAAAGGTACCCTCTCAACTTCTGTCAATTGGAGCCAAGCTTCTAATGCAAATTCTTTTCCGGGAAATTTACGGGTCAAAACCCGTTTGGTTTCCTGGAAAACATATTCACTCAATACCAGAGTGTGCCCCTGGGCGAAAATAGCATGAAGTAAATGCCGTTCAGAGCCCTGGAAAACCACTCCGGAAACAATTGTATTGGTATCCAGCATTACTCTCATGGTTTTCCGTAAAGCTCCTGCATTAATTGCTCTCGTACCATTTCGATTTCTTTTTCAAGATCTTGCCTGGTATAACCTTTTTCTCTGGCTTCGGCCTCAATATCATTGAATAATAGATCTAACGGAGACACTGGTTCTAACACAACCTTGTCGTTATCTACATAAACCCTTAGTTTAGTTTTTGGAGTAATTTTCAACTTTTCTCTAACCTCTTTGGGGATAGTCACTTGACCCCGCTCAGTTGGACTGACAAACTGCCCGTACATTCTGATGCTTACCTCCCTCCGTTTTTCGTTTCATACTTATTCTATCAAGAATTCTTACCGTATGCAATACGAGGGCATTATCATTGGGGGATGACGTGATCGACAGCCGGGTACCCTGCCTGCAACAGATGCTGGATGTATACGGGNNNACCGGGAAATACGGGATCGTCAGGCCGGAGTACGTTGATGATAATCTTTTCAAGGTGGAGGATCTGGTGGAAAAGCCGGAACCGGCAGAAGCCCCCTCCACATTGGCGGTACTCGGGCGATATATCATCCAGCCGGAGGTATTCGACTTCTTGGAGAAACAAGGACCGGGGGCGGGCGGGGAGATCCAGCTCACTGACGCCTTACGGTTGCTGGCGGGGCGGCAGTCCATGTACTCTTATATATTTGAAGGACGCCGGTACGACGTGGGGGACCGGCTGGGGTTCCTACAGGCCACGGTGGAGTTCGCCCTGAAGCGGGAGGACCTACGGGAGCCGTTCCGGGAGTACCTGGAGGGACTGGTGCGCCGGTTGCCGGTAGTAATGGCGGATGGGGCTTAAAGAGGCTGCCGTAAGATCTCAGCGTACCGGGGACACCTACAGGCCTATCTGGACTTTTTAACCGTAGGACAATGGCAACCGTAGCTTTTTAGCCGCCTTTTGTCCGCCCGTGTTGAAAGCCCAATTGTCACTTATACGAGTTTAACTTTATAGGCATCTTTCCCTCTGGCAATTGAATTTTAAAGTGTTATGGCATATAATCTAAAAAAATAAACCGTATCGTGAAAGAAGGTGGACCCGATGGCAACGGTTTCATTCGATAAAAACATTGTTATCAAGGAACCGGAAGCAGTTGAGAAGTTGGTAGAGGTGCTTTCATCCAAGGATGTGAAGCCGGTCAACAGGGAACTTGCTTCTGTAAAGGCGATGGCAAGGGGTGAGCAAATATTAAGACGTTGCTTGTCTCGCTCGAAAAATTCTTAGAGATGGCTTCCGAGGAAAAAGTATAGCCACGCAGACGTTAAAAATCCCTGAAGGCACAAGCCCATCTCAAATTCGCAAGCTTGAGGGGCTTTATTCAAGGAAAGGCGACGGCTTGATTACGGAGATACCTGCGTTTTTGATTGGACAGCTGGGTAAGAACGATTTGCATGCTGGTGATATACGCGGGGACGAGATCATGGATTACGCTCTTTCGGTGATATTTAGGGCTCAGGAGATTATAGGGGGAAGGGTTGTTTTTATAGAATGCCTGGAGAAGCCTAAGCTCATAGAGTTTTATTCAAAACACGGTTTTAAGATATTTCGTCAGGATCCAGATGACAAATTAATTCAAATGGTTCGTCAGCTCAAATGACGATATTCCCTAAATAATGGACAGTGAAAGTATAATTGATCGGGAAGAGCTGACAAGCCTGGTAGGCGGCAGAAGGAGCCCCGGGGGCTGGGGCATGCGGTGTGGTGCGCGCGGAAGTTCATTGGGGACGAGCCCTTTGCGGTGCTGCTGGGGGACGACGTGATCGACAGCCGGGTGCCATGCCTGAAGCAGATGCTGGATGTATACGAGCGGTGCGGCGGCACCGTGCTGGGCGTGCAGGAGGTAAAGGTGGAGGATGCCGGGAAATACGGGATCGTCAGGCCGGAGTATGTGGAAGCCGGCCTGTACCGGGTAAAGGACCTGGTGGAAAAGCCCCGGCCGGAAGAGGCGCCTTCCACCCTGGCGGTACTGGGGAGGTACATCATCGAGCCGGAGGTGTTTGAATTCCTGGAGAGACAGGAACCTGGGGCGGGCGGGGAGATCCAGCTCACTGACGCCTTGCGGTTGCTGGCAGGGCGGCAGTCCATGTACGCTTATATATTTGAAGGACGCCGGTACGACGTGGGGGACCGGCTGGGGTTCCTGCAGGCCACGGTGGAGTTTGCCCTGAAGAGAGAGGATTTACGGAAGCCGTTCCGGGAGTACCTGGAAGGGCTGATGAGCCGGTTACCTGCTGTAATAGAAGATGGGGCCTAACGTGATGGTGCGGTGCCCGGTTAAAACGCAGATATATCAGTAGACTAAAACAGGAGGGACTGTCAAATGGCTGCCCAGGATGCGCAATTCGTCAATGAAAAGAAGCAACAATTGATTGACTTGACCAAGGGGTTTTGTGACAAGTTTCTGGATAAAGAGTACGAACAAGTAATCCAGAAAATGATTAATAAAATGGCTAGAAAACGAAGCGTGCCTTTTCTTTCCGGGAAGATTGAAATATGGGCCGCTGCAATGGTGCATGCCATTGGAACGGTTAATTTCCTGTTCGATAAGTCCAATAAACCCTATGCTTCAGTTGGGGATATCTGCGGCTATTTCAAGACCAACCAAAGCACCACGGTGCAGAAATCCAAACTAATCCGGGACATGTTCAAAATGACTTATTTTGACCCGGAGTTTTCTACTGCGAGGACTGCGAAGGATAACCCGTTAAACGGTTTGGTGTTTATCAACGGATTGGCAATACCCAGAGACATGTTGAAATAACCGAGAACACAGTTTATTAAACCGCAAATTCTTCAATGTGGTACGAGGTTATTGGGAAAAAGGCTTGCACACTTTTCATCAAGCGTCAAAAGCTACGTTGTAAAAACACCTCAAATGGCATATAATCATACTAAAGAATTCTTTAACTCTAAAGAATATAAAGGAAAGAGGTGCTTTTATGAATCTGGCTAAGGTTTCATCCAACGGTCAAATAACCGTACCCGTTGAGATAAGGCGCAAGCTCAATATAAAGGAAGGCGACAAGATCATATTCCTTGAAAAGCCCAACGGTGAGATTGTCCTTCAGAATTCATCCATCATCGTGATCAGGCAGGCGCAGAGCAAGTTAAGCGATATTCAGATTTCGGAGGACGAAATATTGCAGGATGTAATGGATATTCGCTACGGCAAGGAAAAGCAGCTATGCGAATCATGATAGATACCAATGCTACTCATCTCTGCCATATTAAAGCAAGGCTCTGTACCGGATATTGTCTTGAATGATGTCTGCGAAAACCATGAACTGATTTTATGCGACCACATCATCAGCGAAAGCTACGAAGTGGCGAAAAGGCGTTTCCCAAGTAAAATTGATGTTTTGGACGATTTATTTGCTAAATTGCGGTATGAGCTTGTACCTGCACCGAGAATAGGTGAAATTCAAATAAGGGATATAAAGGACCAGCCTATTCTCAATGCCGCAATAGCCTACGGGGTTGATATTTTAATCACAGGAGACAAACACTTTTTAGAGCTTGACCTGGAAATCCCCCAAATCATTACTCCTTCTGTATATAAAGAGCAATATATCGACTGATTATAGTCTCGGGCGCACAGTGACGTTCGAGATTTATTTTGCGGAAGGTTGATTGCAAGCAAAAGTTTTGAAGCGACCCCTGAACTTTTGCAAGCGCTAGAGAAGGAAAGCTCTATCGTCTGGGAGAAATGATAGACAATGAAAGTCGGGTGGCACCCGGCGCCTGTAATCACCAAAAACGGAGAGAATGCAATTGAAAAGCAAAGAGATCGTCCCATTTTACGAGGTTTGCCCAAATGCTGGAGAACAAATGCGGGTGATGCCGGTGCGCAATCACCCGCGCCTGCCGGATGGTGATTACGGGCTGATAGACGGTTTTTGCGCTGATCCGGACTGCGATTGCCGTGTTATCTATATTTTCGTGGTTTCAGCATCCCGGCCGGGGGTGCTGGCGTCGATCACTTTCGGTTGGGAACCCCTGGAATTCTATCGGAAGTGGATGAGGGCAGACAAAGTCGATGATGTTATTCGTGATTTAAAGGGACCCGCCTTGATGCCCATGGCCCCGCAGACAGAGTTTTCCCATGCGTTGCTCGAATTGGTGGCTCTCAGACTAAAAGAGCGTTCCTATGTCGATTTTTTGAAGCGTCATTATCAGCAGTTTAAGGATGCCCTGCGCAGAAACCGTTTCTGAATCTTTGGCCGATGAAATAGCGAAAGGGAGGAACGAAAGTGCCTGTGTCCAGGACCAGGAAACACAAGAAAAGGAAAAAGGAGCCGGATGGGCATCTATCTGCGTCGGCTTCCGCACTGTCGCCGGAGCACCCACTTGAGTGCTGTGTTATCAATAGCGACTGGCGGGATGCCCATATGGCGAATATCATCATTGTCCGGAAAACCACCAGCGGCTTTACAGCGGTAGGGTTTCTGGTCGACACTTGGGGAATGGGGCTCAAAGACGCTTTCATGCACAAGGGCCTGTCCCGGATAGCACTTGACCGGTTGCTGGCACATGCTGCGGGCGCTGACGAATTGGTGGACTGTCCATTGCCGTTGGCTCAGGAACTTGTATATGGTGGTTTGGCATGGGCTCGCCAACATGGCTTTAGGCCACCTGCTGAAGCCATTCGCTGCCTGAAGATACTCTCTGCCCCACCTGGTGAGCCCGATATTTCCCGTTTCGGGACAAAGGACGGGAGTCCTCTGATTATCGGAGGTCTGGAAACGATAAAGAGGTTTCTTACTCGTAGATAGCATTGGTATTGAGAATTAGGAGAACTTTTTACTTTCAAGTTACGACGTGATCGACAGCCGGGTCTGCTGCTTGAAGCAGAAAAGCCCAGGTCGGAAGAGGTGCCGTCCATGTGAGCGGTAATGAGGAGGTACATCATCGAATGGGAAGGGTTTGATTTCCTGGAGAAGCAGGAGCCGGGCGCGGGTGGCGAGATCCAGCTCACCGACGCACTGTGTTCCCTTGGCGAAGGAGCGACCCATGTACGCTTACGTGTTTGAGGGCCGGCTAAAGAGCCAATTAAATTTGCAATATATCCCCAACATGGGTTAAAATAGGAATAAAGAAATAATCCTACCACGCCGGTAGGATCCCTACACAGGGAAGTGAAGAAGCGGGTGGTAACGTGGAAGAATTAAGGGAACAAAGGCCAAATACTTTATCCAGTTGCGGGGGAAAACCGCCCTGGAACGCCGAGCCGAGTGGCGCCGGTGGAAAAAGCTAGGGTACCGTGTGGCCGAACCCGACGGCATTACCGTCCTGCATGAAAAAGAAGCCATCCGCCGGCGGGTGCTGGAGGTTTTTAAAGACGTCGACGCGGATGTGTTTCTTTTTGGCTCTCAGGTGGATGGCGCCGCCGGTCCTTTCTCCGATTATGATGTAGGCTATGATGCGGATGAGCCGGTACAGGGGCCTATTTTGGCAGCTCTAAAACATGAATTAGAGGAATTGCCCATACCCGGGAAGGTCGACCTAGTGAATTTTCGCGGGGTAGCGGGGGAATTTGCGCAACACGCGTTGAAGAAGGTGGAAGTATGGAAGAAAAAAAAGCGGAACTCGCTCTTCGCCTGAAAACCCTTGAACAGGCCCTTGTTACCCTTGAAGAGGCTCTGGCGCAGCCCTTTTCCGTCATTGTGCGCGATGCTACTATTCAACGCTTCGAGTACACCTTTGAACTGGCATGGAAACTTTTCCGGAAAGTGGCCAGGATAGAAGGAGTGGAGGTAAACTCTCCCCGGCAGGCCATCCGTGCCGCTTATGATGCGGGCTTGCTGGAGGACATTGACCTCTGGTTCGAATTGCTGGAGGACCGTAACCGTACCTCCCACACCTACGATGAATCCACGGCAACCCAGGTCTTTGAAAGCGCCGGTCGTCTTCCTGCAGCCTTACGATCCACCATCAAGATAATAAGGCATAACTACCTGCGTTGAAACGTGGGACCCGGCCTGTACACAGAATAATGGCTAAAGAGGTGAATAGCATGCGCCAGCAAGATAGTATTATCACGCACATCAAGCCCTCAACGGCAATCCGTCATGACTATAATTCCTTCTCGAAACTGTGCCACGAAATACAGGCTCCTGTGGTTGTGACCAAGAACGGTGAAGCCGATCTGGTGGTAATGAGCCATGAAGCCTATCAGAAAATGATAGCCCGCCAACGGTTGGGGCAGATGTTGTCGGAGGTTGACCGCGAAATTGCCGCAGGCACGCCTATGCGGGATTTTGAGGACGCTTTTGCAGCGATACAAAAGAGGATAGATAATGAGTAAGAGAATCGTATTATCTGAAGCTGCCTATTACGACATTGACAGTATGTTTGCCTACATCTCTCAGGACAGTAAGCAGGCAGCCGTAAAAGGGAAAAAACATTCCCATATTCGAACCGTTTCAAGGTGAAAGTATAGGGGCGTTTTCGGTACTGTCCCCTAACAAAGATTGGTACCTCAATCTTATCCCACAGTTCCGACAAACACCACGGCCAAGGCTGAAGAACAAGCTGGTCTTGCAGCTTCCATTCGCGAGTTCGGGAAGTCATTAGTAACCAAGGTGCTTCAGTTTGTTGAGGAGACCTGGGATATGGAAACACTTAAGGAGGATGGCAGTACTTCTGCTGAAAATGAAAGCAGTGTTATTCTATACGGTAATCTAAATGGTACGGGGGTTTTATTCACTGGAGACGTAGGTCTAAATGGCTTGAACCACGCTGCAGATTATGCACAAAGCCTAGGTATAAATCTCACGAAATGCCAGTTTATTCAAGTGCCTCATCACGGTAGTCGCAATAACGTTTCACCATCCGTGCTCAACAGAATTGTTGGTCAGAAAATAGGTATTAATTCGCCTTAGTTTCTTTGGTCAACTAAGTCTATGAAAAAAGCTGTTTCAAAGGCATTTTGAAGCCCACAGCTGGTGGATATCCACTACGGGGCAGAAGGAGCCCCGGGGTTTGGGGCACGCGGTGTGGTGCGCGCGGAAGTTCATCGGGGACGAGCCCTTCGCAGTGCTGCTGGGGGACGACGTAATCGAGAGCCGGGTGCCTTGCTTGAAGCAGATGCTGGAGGTATACGAGCGGTGCGGCGGCACGGTGCTGGGCGTGCAGGAGGTACGGGTAGAGGACACGAGGAAATACGGGATCGTCAGGCCGGAGTGTGCGGGACCCGGACTATACCGGATAAAGGACCTGGTGGAAAAGCCTCGGACGGAAGAGTGGCGCCGTCCACCCTGGCGGTGCTGGGAAGGTATATCATCGAGCCGGAGGTGTTTGACTTCCTAGAAAGGCAGGAACCTGGCGCGGGTGGGGAGATCCAGCTCACCGACGCACTGCGGTCCTTGGTCCAGGAGCGGCCTATGTACGCCTACGTGTTCGAGGGCCGGCGCTATGATGTGGGGGACCGGCTGGGTTTTCTGCAAGCCACGGTGGAGTTCGCCCTTAAAAGGGAGGAGTTGAAGGACGGTTTCAGGGAGTACCTAATGGGGCTGCTGGGGGAGGAAATGAAGGCCGGCGTCAGGGAAGTATCCTGAAAGAAAAAGGGCTGACCGGTGCAAGCTTATTTCAGTAATTTGGTTGAGCAGATTAAATCGGGACTAATCAACGGCCTGGCGTCTATTATATTGACTTTGTTCGTGGACCCTGTTGCCGCGATCATTACAGACCAGGCCTACCGGGGGGAGCGGCCGGAAACCGACCTGAAGGCCCTGGTGGTGGTGCTGATTGGCGGTAAACTGGCGGGGACACTGCTTGCTCAGCTGTTACTGGTTCCCGGCGCCTGGGCTATTGCCTGGTGGTACAGGTAGAGGTTTTAAAGGCTTCTGTTAACAGCTTATTGCGGTGGCTCATGAAGGGGCGCCGCTACGATGTGGGAGACAGGCTGGGCTTCCTGCAGGCCGCGGTGGAGTTCGCCCTGAAGCGGGAGGATTTTCGGCAGCGGTTCCGGGAGTACCCGGAGGGACTGGTACGTCGGCTGCCACCCCTTAGTACCAAGAAGTGTAAGCGCTTGATTTTACATCTTTGATGGTATATCATGGTGATAGCCAATATATGTGTAAACAAATGGAGGTGATTTTGCAGTGACAGTTCTTAGGAATGATAACGGTTTTGTTATGGAAATACCTACTGAACTTCGTAATAAATTAAAGCTAAAAAAAGGCGATACTTTCTTGGCCGAAGTAACCGCAAATCAAGAGTTACTACTGAAACGTATCCCTGACCCTTTTGAGGAATGCCGTGGGATGTGGGCTGACCGGGAGGATATGTACGACAGCAGGCAGTATATTAGTGACATTAGGCGGGAATGGGAAGGACGGTCTCATGTCTAATCTCATGGTGGTGGATACTGACGTTTTTATAGACTACTTTTGCAGTAGGACCGAAGCTGTAGAATTCTTTCATGAAGCAAGGAAGAATCCTCGCACCATCATTTATTCACCTATCACGGAAGCTGAATTGTACGCTGGGTGCAGGAGTCTCGAGGAAGAACGCAAAACTGAAGCTTTCTTAGCCATATGGCAACGTGCTGGTCTCGATACCGAAACAGCCAAAAAGGCAGGTAGATTAAGACAAAAATATGGAAGAAAAAACGGGCTAAGCCTACCGGATGCCTTAATAGCTGCTACAGCGGAAGTAAATTCAGCTAAACTGGTTACTCGAAATGTTCGACACTATGAATTCATTGAGGAAATAGAACTTCCACAAAAATAACGAGGAGGCCAAGGCCTCCTTAATTTTTTCCGCCCAGAGGATAGACAAGGGTAGACAAGGGGACTAGACAAGTAGACAAGGGGACTGTTCTCCTGTCTTGCTCAATAACAGAGTGTGCCCCTGGGCAAAAATAACATGAAGTAAATGCCGTGATAATGAGTAAGAGAATCGTATTATCTGAAGCTGCCTATTACGACATTGACAGCATGTTTGCCTACATCTCTAGTAAGCAGGCAGCCGTAAAATTGCGGTTACGCATCTATGAGGGTATCAAGAAGCTGGCAGACTTCCCAGAGATGGGGCCGGTTATCCCTGAAGAAGAAGCGCCTGGTGCGCAACGTGGATACAGGCGCATTGTAATAAACCCGTACATTGTCTTTTACCGGGTATTGGGGGATCGCATTGTAATTGCCAGAGTCTTGCACGGGCGGGAAAACTGGTTGCAATCCATATTTGCGATCCTCGACGAAGAATAACACCGCAGGATCAAGTCGCGGAAACCCTGCGGTTTTTCAATTTCAATTACAATCTTCTCCTCCCATAACCGGGGCGGCGGTGGTACGGGAACTTGCGAAGTTGTCAAGAGCTTTTTGCGATGACTGAGAAACCAGGTAGGACAACGGTTGCAAAGGATGGGAAAAA
>LAKY01000076.1:0-22620 GCA_000987045.1 Clostridiales bacterium PH28_bin88
GATGCCCACCAGGGATGTCCCACCATCGGTTGATATTGATTCGAACCGCCGCCTGTTATAACTTGGCAATAACTTTCGACCAGCGCTTCTTTTTCGGCTTCGCGTGGGCCAATCAGAATCATCAGAGGCTTGGATTTTAAGGCGACAAGAAAGTTAACCGTCCATACTCTCGGGAGCAAAAAACCGCGCTGGAGAAGTTGTTCGTCAACCTTATTAAGCAGCATGATTTCAGGATCAAGCATTTGATAATTTTCTCGTTTCCTCATATAGCTTCAGGCAAAATACGATAATGGACCAGTTCTCCAAAAATGGTTTTAAAGCGCCAAATCTCAACGATACTGGTAAACCCAGCCCGGCGTAACATCTCCGGGAGCAAGCCCTGAATATTATCTCCGGCTTCCTCGAGGCGGGCAATTGGGATGGATATCATCCTCATCACAAGACTAGACGGTTTCCCAAAATCCAACAGATGAAATTCACCGCCAGATTTTAAAACCCGTAAGACCTCCTGGAATGCTTTAACCTTATTCGAAGCGATGAGATGGTGCACCATTAGGCAGGATACGACCCGATCAAATGAGGCATCAGGATAGGGTAGGGCTGTAGCCATCCCTTCCCTCCATTGGATGGACAGGCCGGCAGCCTCGGCTTTCTTTTGGGCTATGTGGAGCACGGTGGAGTCGCCGTCCAGTCCGATCAATTTGAGCTGCGGGAAACGCCGCTTTATCTGGATGGTCAATGTGCCCGTACCGCAACCCAGGTCAAGAACCTGCTGATCACTCGCAAGGTTGGAATACTCGACCAGATGGCGCTTAAACTCATTCTCCCGCATGCCCCATTTAAGCAAGGGGTCATACAGTGGGGTCAACCAGTTTTGGTTAAGTGCCGGAATGTACTTTTCATTCTTTGCCATAGAGTTACACCGTTGCCAGAATGATCAGCCCCATAATTACCACTCCACTTCCAAGCGCCAACCGCACCCATTCTTTGTGATGAAGATTCCAATGGGCCAGCCGGTTAAGTGTTGGGCGAGTAGAGGCCAGGATCAAGATCACCACCAATGGCATGATGAAGATGACATTGTAGAGAATCAGGTATGCATAACCTAACATAGCGGTTGGTTGTAGGGCCAACAGGCTGAGGACGCCCAGGTAGACAGCCCCACTGCAAGGAACCGTGCAAAGGCCAATGAGGAAGCCGCCGACTACAAGGGCGGGGATGGTAGCTTTCTGGGCGGACTGGCGGGCAATCTCACTCACTTTGCCGGGAGCCTGTAATTTCCACCCCCAACTTGGGAGGAAATAATCTTTGATCATCCACAAGCCAATCAGAATGGCTACAAGAGCGCCTAACCGCGCCGGCAGATGCTGACGGGTGAAGAAATCCACCGCCTTTAGCAGGCCAACGCCCAGGGCCAGGTAAGCCAACCAGGCGCGCCCGGGTTACCGTGATATTTTGCTCTCCTGCTTTGAGCGTCGTTAGCAGTGCCGTGATGAATAAGAGCAACACAGTGAAGGCACAGGGATTGATCCCATCTACTGCCCCGGCGATGATTACCGTAGGAAGCGTAATCACTGGCAGGTAGCTCTGCATGGCCGCCTCAGGGGCATTCGGGTGCCAGAATCCGGCGAGGCCTACGGCTCCGAACGCCAGAATGCCTAAGGATAACAAGATCAGGTTGCGGCGAAGTATCGTGGATGACATTAAATTATCCTTCGACGATCAACTTGCCGTTCATCGTTGGATTGGCGCGCCCACCGCAGCAAATGTCACAATAAAAAACGTATGTTCCTGGTTCGGNNNNTTCCCTCTGGGGGGGCAACAACATTGGCATTAAATTCATCGACGGCCCATTGGTGTTTTCCGCCACCATCCGTGTGATGCGAGTTATCCAGGCTACGCAGACGGATCGTGACCGGATCACCTACCTTCACCCGGATCACGTCTTTATCGAATCCGCCCATGTCCGCGGCAATGTCGATAACGTTGCCGGCAACCGGCAGTGGAGCCCGATAAAAGGCATTGAACAGCAATACACCGGCCAGGCCCAGGACAATCAATGCGATCCCAGTAAAGGCAAATTTGTTCAAACGGCGATTGCTATGACTTACTGAAGCGCGATTGCTTTTATGCTGGTTATTTTGACGCATCTAGAATCCTATGCTTGCCAGAATGGTGAGAATTCCTTGTACGAGGAAATAGACACCAAATCCCAAGAGAATGCTTGCCAGTAGGTAATGTGCCACCTTTTGAGATTTGGTTGGGTGAGATAAGTCGACATACGGCCTTTCCATTGGAAACCTCCGATATCAGGCGTTCACGGAAAGCTGCCGTTTCTTCAGTAACGTAATGGCGAGGAGCGGCAGACTGATTGCAAACACAATAATGCTGATAAGTTGCGCCTGGTTCATTCCCAGGGCAATGATCTTATACGCGCTTGTAAAAGCGATGAAGAAGCGGGCAAAAGAGTAAAGCGCCAGATAGATCAAGGTCAAAATTCCATCCTTAAACCCTTTCTTGCGCAGGCTCCAAAGCACGGAGAAGATAGCCAGGTTCATCAGGATCTCGTAGACCGGCGTGGGGGTGTAATAGACGCCAAGTTGGGGAACCATCGCGTTTGGGCTGACATAAGCAAAGCCAAACGGACCATTGGTCGGTCTACCAACAGCATCTCCGGTGATGATGCACGCGATTCTTCCAACAGCCTGGGCCAGAACCACGCCGGGAACGAATGCATCCAGCAGGCGCGGTAACTTCCAATGATTGATGCGTGCAAGTACTGCGGTGGCCGCGAGCCCTCCCAGCACGCCGCCCCAGATTGCCAGGCCGCCTTCCCAAATATACAAAGCGCGGATTGGATTGGCGGCGAATTCATCCGGCCAATGATCAATCACGTGGAATAGCCGCGCGCCAACCATGCCGGCAATGACAATCCATAAGACGCTGTCCGTGAGCCGTTCGGTATTGAAGCCTTTTCGTCCAGCTTCCTTAAGCGCCAACCAGACGCCAAGAATCACGGCGGCCGTTACGATCAGGCTGTACCATCGGAGATGGAAATGACCTATTGAAAACAGAATGGGGTCGATCGGAATGGTGATCATAATACCTTTTAAGACCTTCCCCGTTTGCTTATTTACCAAACGGGGAAGGGAGAGGAAGTTTTAGTGGTGGTGTCCGGAGTGGCTGTCCTCAGCCTTCCCCACATATTTCTGGGGTTCTTTATCAAAGGCCTTCTTACACCCTGACGAACAAAAGTAATATGTCGTTCCCTGGTAATCGGATTTCCCGGCCGCCGTCTTGGGATCGACGTCCATGCCACAGACTGGGTCTTTTGCCATCGATTTCTCCTTTGGGTCTACGTGATAGACCGAATTAATTTGATCTCACTTACAAATAAAAGTATAAGGCGCTGTTCGAACAGTGAACAGCGCCAAGTAGCCGGATTTGAAATAAGCTTTATTGCCTATTCAGCCCTGGGGGTTTCTAATTGAGACTGTGTAGGTGGCGGTGGTGTAGATCAGGCGTATGAGGGTGGCTGTGTTCAATGGCATCATGGATATGATTATGGGAATGCTCGCCACCAAAGCTTGCATGTTCCGTTGGTTCATGCAGATGATGTTTGTCTGAATGCAAATGGGAGTGTTCATGTTCGAGTTGCTCGTGAGTATGAATATGCCGATGATCCTCAGCAAGCATGAGCCAAGTGCCGATCAACATGAAGGGCAGAGAGAAGTAGAACAATCCTTGTGGCGCTTCTCTGAAAATAGCGATCGAGAGGAACATTCCTACAAAAGGAGCTATCCCAAACAGCGTACCTGTTCGAGCAGCACCCAGGTTGCGTAGCGCTAAAATAAATAGAGCAATGCTCAATCCATAACAAATGAAACCAAGCAGCAAAGCCAATAAGATTTGTGCGGTTCCGGGAACTGGTTTTCCTAGCAGTAAAGCCAAAATGAACGAGAAGGTACCTGCGCCCAGACCCTTGAGCGAAACGATTATCAGAGGATTCTTAGCGGAGATGTTTCGAGTAAAGTTGTTATCTATTCCCCACAAGATACAGGCTATGAGAATACCCAAAGCCCCTAAGGAGAGGCCCCAATCGGCGGCGGGTTTCCAGGTAAGGAACACGCTGGCCAGGGTTATTAAAGCAATCGCAATCATGGTGCGCTTGCCAACGGCTTCTTTGAAAACGAATGCAGCAATTAAAGTGGTTGCTACACCTTCGAAGTTGAGCAGCAGCGAAGCGCTTGCGGCCGATGCGTTTTTTAATCCAATCAGTAAAATGATCGGTGCCGCGACACCGCCTGACAGTATAGCACCAGTTAACCATAGTAAATCGGTTTGGCGAATCCCTGCTTCAGTTGATTCCGCGCGGACGACATATTTCTGGGAGATGAGCAGAACGCCGATGCCCACACCGCTACCCAAATATAATAAGGCAGCTAGCACGATGGAATCCATCTCTCCTAGCAATAGTTTTGAAAGCGGTGTGCTGGCGCCAAATAAGATCGCTGCCAGAATCGCTTGGATAGGTGGATATAGTTTTTTTATCTGCATGTGTGTTTTCGTTTCGTTAAAATATACCGGAAAGGCGCTTGATTCTACCAGGGCAAATGGATACTATAAACCATTTATCTTTTTTATTTTTCAACTTTTATCGTGACCACTGTACCGGCTTCAGAGGATGATTGTATCTGATAATCCGCTCCGATGATTTCTGCTCTTTCCTGCAATCCCAGTAAGCCAAAATGGCCGCGTTTCGGAAACTCTGCCGGATTGAAGGGAACCATAAAGCCCTTACCGTCATCCCTGATCTGGACGAGTAATTCTGTTTCGGAAAAGTTCAGTTCAACCCATGCATGTTTCGCCTCGGCGTGATGCATCACGTTGTTTAGCGACTCTTGCACCATGCGAAAAAGGGATATCTCACTTTGCGTATCCAGGCGGCGTTCGTACCCCTTAGATATGAACGTTATCGGTATTCCTGCAGTTGGTTCCATTTCGCGCACAAGCATTTCCACCGAAGCGACCAGTCCCAGATCCTCGAGGTAAATCGGGCGCAAGCCACGAACCGTTCGGCGTAGGTTGAACATGGCTTGCTGGACCAGGGATTGCAATTCACTCAGAGAGCTTTTTTGCGTTTCGGGGGAATGGAGCGAGATCAATTGAATGCGCTGGTTGAGCGCGATCAAGGCCTGGATGGTATCGTCGTGCAGTTCGCGCGCCAAATTGCGCCGTTCGTTTTCTATACCGGCAGTGATCGCGCCGATGTAACTGCGCAGGCTCTGTTGGGCAGCCTTTAATTTATCCGCCATATCGATCAATTCAAACTGCAAATTACGGATCTCTTCGATTCCACCCACTTGCTGCCGGATAGCTTCAAAATCCCCCCTGGCGAGGCCCGCGGCCTGTTTTTCTAGTTTTTGTAACGGGGTCACAATCCTGCGCGCCCCAAACCAGATCGTGAAGATTGCCAGTATGAAAACCGGAGCCAGGACCAAAGGGGCCGACTGGGTGCTGATTAAGTAAGGGCTGGCGATATCTTCCCAGGCTTCTTCAATCACCAACCCCCATCCAACCGGATGGATGGGAGTAAAGGCGACGACATGCTCACCCTCACTGCCTTGATAATAATTGATCCCACTTTCGCCATTCAGTGCCTCGGTGATCCCTGGATGCGATCGAACGTACTCATCCATTTTCGTAGGACCGGCACGATAGAGAACGTCGAAATCCCCTTTCGGTTTCTTTGGACTGATGACCAGGATGGTGACCTGACCGGAATTTGCCAGATCGCCAATCGTTACGTCAATCAGGTTTCTTGGAGAAAACGCCCCAAGAAGCACGTTACCCGCTTCTGTTTGCGTGGCAAGAAAAATATACGATTGGGTTGTTCCTGGCGGTGTGATCAGGTTCGAAAAAACCGGCATCGAATCGTTTGGCGTTGATGCCTTGAATGGGTCAGTAAACAGGGCCGGGATGGCCGCCCAATCCATTCCGGTTGTTGAGGCGCGAATCAAGTCTCCATTTCGGGTATAAAGCGCGATCCCCCCTTCGAAGGTGGAGGCGATTTCGTCTGTAGTGAAGCGGATAGAGGAAAAATCGAGCTGGTCTCCCATTTCCCGTGCGATCAACTGAATGGCGCCGGTCAGATGGGTTACTTCCCGTTCGATAGATGAGGAGGCCGCACGGACGGTTCTCAGATCTCGATCACCCACCAGGCTGCGCATGGCTTCGTGATGAAGCGTCTGGCTGCCGAAGGCCACCACCAGAAGTAAAACAGTTAATGGCAGTATGGTAATCAAAAATAATTGGAGGGTAAATCCCCTCCAATTCGATTTTTTCACGGCAGGGTGATCAGACTCAGACAACTCGCACCTTTAGTTTCATCTGGTCACGAAGCTCACAATCCCTCTTCTGCGATATTGGCTGGGATCAGACCAACTGATACCGCGCGCATGACTGCTTCCGTACGGCTCTCGGCATTCAATTTCTGAAAGGTGTTGGCCAGATGGTTCTGCACGGTCCGGTCGCTGATACCCAGTTGTACGGCAATCGCCTTGTTGGTATATCCCTTGGCAGCCAAAGTCAGTATTTGTAGTTCGCGATCGGTGAGGGATTCCACGGGCGCTGTTTCTTCCTGCCGGGCAAGTTTCGCGATTAGTTTTCGAGCCAGGGCAGCATCCAGCACGGATTTGCCGTGGAACACGTCGCGGATGCCCTGGATGATCTCACGTGGATCCGCGGTCTTTAGCACGTAACCATTCGCCCCAGCTCGCAGCACCGCCTGGACATAGGGATCATCATCGTAAGCGGTTAAAACCAAAATGCCGACAGGTATGCGATTGGACCGGATCCAGCGTGTCACTTCGATCCCGCTCATCATCGGCATCTGAATATCCAGAACAGCCACATCGGGATTAGATTGTTTCAGCAATTCGCAGGCTTCCTGTCCATTGGAGGCTTCTGCAACAACCTGGAGATCGGGGCTGAGCTCCAAAAATTGCCGGATTCCAGCGCGCACAACGACGTGGTCGTCGGCTAATAATATTCGGATGATGGGTTGGTTTTCTGAGGTCATTACGATTTTATTATACTCACGCACTTAGATTATGGGTATTGAAAAGTGGATGTAATAAGTGCATTTATTTTGGATCAGGAGGGGGCCAGGCGAAGGTGTACAGGTGACCTACCAGTGCTTCGATCTGTTTGCTGGTGAAGATCGGCCCCCAATAGGGCATGCCGGTACCCATTCCACCGCGGATGATCTTCCCTTCAAGGAGTGCCGGGCTTGCGCCGAGCAGAACCTTGGAATCGGTGAAATTCGGCGGGCTAACTAATCCTTCGCCTGTCGGCTGGTGAACCGTCTCTTCAGAGGTGTGCGCGCTCGGGTTCCAAACCGGCAAGCCGCGCACCATGACGCCATCTCCCTTTCCACTTTCACCGTGACATGCCGCGCAGTTTGTGGCATACAACTCCCGGCCGTCCTTCAACGCTTCGGGGCTGGCCTGCTGCTGCCAAATCCAGGCAACGGCATCCCACAAATCATCATCGCTCAAAGAGGAAAGGGTTGGCTCTGCGCGCAGTTTGAGCCAGACTTTTGCTGGGCTGTTGGAAAGATACGTATCTTTCTCCAGGGCGTAGGCAGGCAGACGGCTTGCGAACAATGCGCCGCGTTCAGGGGAAACGATGGTAACCGGAGCAGTTTCGGCGGGATGCGGCGCGTCGACATCAATGCCTAACTTGAGGAACAACGGCTGCGGATCGGGCGGCACAGGGTCGCCATCTCCCGTGACTTCGATGGTCCCGCGCATGCGCCAATGGTTGGCGCCGCACCAACGGTTACAGTAAAAGATATACTTTCCGGGGCGGTCAAAAGTCAAGATTGTTTCGGTGAATTCACCCGGAATAATATCCAATGCCGGCTGGTCTGATCGACCGACCGCAAAACCATGCACCACATCATCACTGATAAGGCGCAAATGAATCGGCTGCCCAACCTTTGCCTGGATGGTATCGACACTCCAGCCGCCGTTCTCAGGCATACGCGCGTGCAGCTCGATTTTCGCTCCCTGATCCTTGGACAACCACCAGCTACCTAGCGGGACAACGACCGCGGCCAATACCAGGAGAATGACGATCCAACGGGCAAGTCCTTCTTTTTTCATCGGATTTAGCCTACCAGCAGCCAGAGCATGGCCAGCGTGAATAAACCTGAAAAGGCTATCAACGGTGCGGCCTGGCGAATGGTTTCACTGATGCGGCGCGCGACCCGGCTGGACCAGAAAAGTCCAACCATCAGTAAAGCCACCTGTAAAATCAGGCTGAAGGACGTGGCTTCTCCCACCTCGGCTGTCTTGGAAAGACCAATCAAATTCCAGCCCCAACCCAGAGGATCTGAAACCACCGGTAGTACGTAGCCAAATTTGACGAAGGCAAACGAGATGGTAAAAGCAATCCATGCCATCAGTCCAAGCGGGACGAGCACCTGGCTGTAATGGGCCAGGGATTTTCGCAAAGAAGCGCGCGCAGAACCAAGCCGGTTCGCAACCCACGTCGAAGCAGTGTAGAGGCCGGGCAAAACCCCAAGCGCTGTCACGAGGAAAACGCCTGCAAACAGGAACCAGTCCGGGCTGCCGATGTTGTAAGCAGCCGATTTCAACTGTCCCCAAGGCCCCAAGAAAACCGCAGAGTCGACCAGCGCGGAGGCCAACATGACCAGTCCGAGAAAGGCTTCATCCAGGCGATGTTTGGTCTTTGGGCCCAGATCGCTGCCCCACGGGCGCAGGTTGACCGCGATATTATCCGACGGGCAAACGCGCAGGCATTCCATGCACAGACCGCAGTTGGCGCTGGATTTTAAAGCAAGCGGGTACTGCCCCCACGGGCAGGCGGTGTAACAGGTTTTTTCGAGGTGAGCAGCGCAGATATCCGCGTCTTTTACACGCAGCTCTACCGGCCCGGCCTGCGCATACAGTCCGGTAAACCCACCGATCGGGCATAGGTAATTGCAGAAGGAACGGCGCTCAAAAACCAGGTTAAGGATCAGCGCCAACACCAAAATGAATAGTAAAACAATCGCTGTGATTTTTGCCGAGGTCAGCGTCAATGCGCCGAACAATCCGATAAGCAAGAAACCACCGGCCTGCATCCAGGTTCCCCTGAGGAACTTTGGCCAGCGTTTGCCGAGGCCGATGCCCGCGCGGCCGCGCGGCTGCAAGATACCACCGTTCTGCAACCATTCGCCGGGCATGGGAATGGGGCAAATACTGCACCAGGATCGGCCGCCAAATGGGATGAAGGCCAGTTTCAGGGCCGTCCACCAGGCGATCCAAACAAAGATAATGGCAAAGTTGTGACTGCCCACAACCGATCCTATCAGACCGGCAAGGATCGTAAAAATGAAACCTGCCAGGGTGATGGAACGCAGCAAGAACTGCGGCCAACAGCTGCGCAGCAGCGCCAGCGCACGGGGGGAACGGGTCAGATCCAGACGGGTCATGCCGTCCCCCTGGAAACATTCTTGAGGGAAATGAGGGCTGCCGAAATGGCCAGTAATCCAAAAACGATCCCTCGAACGAAAAGGAGGTTAGGGCCTACTTGCAGCTTACCAATCATAAAGGGATGCAGGTTACCGCATGCTACCGAACAACGAAAACGGAAAACCCCAGCCTGATCCGCGATGAAGGTTCCTGTTGCAGTTTGCCCAGGGTCTGCCTTTAATTCAAAGTCATAACCGTCCAGCGAAAACCCGTGCACCACGTCGGTCGATACCAACTCAACGGTCACCCGGTCTCCGGGATTGATCTGGATTTCGCCTGGCGTGAACTGAAAACTGCTGGCTTCAATTCGAAGCAGCCTGTCCTGCGGTGCATGAAACGGCAATGGCAGCGGAACAAAGAGGATCAGCAAGGCCAGACCGGCGAAAGGGAATACCCAGGCCCATCTCTTCCAGTTTATGAGAGCAGTCTTGTATGGCAGCGATTCCATCGGCATTATTGGGCCGGCGACATATTGGATGGGCCGTATTGTGAATAGGTTTGATCGATTGCCGCCCGTATTTCTTTGGGCGTTTTTCCGTCTCGGGTTATTTTCATCACGTCTTGAGCGATATCCACACAGATTGAACAACCCAGCGCGTGCTGATCAAAAACAACTTCGCCCGAAGATTTCACTTCCTTGACATAACAGGAATAATTCGAAGTATGCC
The DNA here is from genome assembly GCA_000987045.1 of Clostridiales bacterium PH28_bin88. Lineage (GTDB taxonomy): Bacteria > Bacillota > PH28-bin88 > PH28-bin88 > PH28-bin88 > PH28-bin88. The sequence continues at coordinate 10,211 of LAKY01000076.1, forward strand.
CAGCCGCGCCACAGCCGCAGTAGCAGGGAACATTCTTTAATGCATCTGGATTCGCAACCGCAAATTGATAGGCCTCTTGCACAGACACGGCTGCCTTTTGGACATCAACCGGCATATCTGACATGGGGGCCATATTCAAATCTTGACCTGCGGTTGAACTGCTGGCGCTGCAACCAGACAGAATAGAAACGATCGGGAGCAAGGCCACCAGGAAAATAAACCAGCGAAAATTACGAACGTTTGTAGAAATCGGGTTACTCATCATTAAGCACCTTATTGCATGATATGGGTAAGGATCTATGCCTAGTATAAAGATGTAATTCGAAAGCGCAGAGGGCGATTTCGCTTGGAATAGAATAGGTAATATTGCCTATTGATGAGTTTTTTAGGCTGGTGTCATGAAACAAAAAATGGTCACAAGGTTCTCAAGAAAATTTTTCGCGGAACCCTGTGACCATCTCGAAATAAAGCGATTGGTTTTCCAAAAGCTGTTCTGTAACGCCGCTTAACTGTTTTCGGGAGGCTTCTGTCCAAATGCCTTTCCTGGCTGCCAGGGCGTCCCTAAAGCCGGCAATAAGAAGCGGTCTAATCCCCACCACCCCGCTGTTTTCCACGCGAGCACAAGCAGGATAGACAGAGTGAACAAAACCGGATTGGTACTGGCTGATCCGGCCATCATGAAATTCCAATTCATGAAACCGCCGAAGAAAGCCGCGATACCGGTAAACAAGCCCAGGATCAGCGCCACCCCGATCAGGATTTCCCCAATATAAATTATCTTTGAGAACCATGTGTAAGCCCCGGCATCAATCATGGACTGCAAGAATCCGCGATACCAGTCAAAGGCAATTAATGGACGGGCTGGCGCATCAGGGATGGCCACTGCTCTTTCCCAGAAGCCTTTCAAGGCTTCGCCCGTTTGGGTCCAGGCGGGATTCGAGAGCTTGCCAATTCCCGAGGTCAACCAGGCATAACCCACATAAATGCGCGCTATTACCCATAACCAGGCCCATTTTGGACTGTTGAACAGGCTTTGCGCAAATGGAGGATCAGCGAAAACCTCTGTTGTACTTGGAACTTTATTTGACATATAAGACTCTTGAAAACTGAGAGTAAAGGCAGAAGATCCACATCAGTCCAAAACAATCCGGAACAGTTAGGGGATCCAATTGGAAAGTACAGTTAGGGTCACGTCCTTTTGAATAGGATCATTTGAAGGAAGGTGAACTCGAAAGTCGTGTTTTCCGCCCATATCGCCGTGCATCATGAATTGCATTGATAAGGTTGTCGTTTCACCAGGCTTGAGGGTCATCGAACCGATGACAGGAGTGGGAGGTCAACACCCCTCCTTAACTTCGATAAAGGGAGCCTTGGAAAATTTGAGAGGCTGGTCACCCACATTCCTGATTTCAAAGGAAACCTCAACCGTTTGCCCTAATTTGACGTCCCCTAAATCCACCTTCTCTTTGTCCGCCTTCAGACTGGGGCTGCCGGTAACCTCGGGGGTAAAAGATGTCGGTTTCTTTTGGAACGCAAAAAAGGCAGCAATGAGCAGGATCGCCGCTCCGGCCAGCGCCATAATCAGCGGCAACTTATTATGATTGCGCTGAACCTGCCGGCTTTTCGAAACACCTCTTTTTAATTTAGACATTCAAAATTCGTTCCTTTGAAGTTGAGATAACTCTGATGAAATTGTAAAAGTGGGGGAGACAAATCACAATAGGCCATTCTGCCTGTTCAAGTAACAGCATTTTGACGCATGTTCGATTGGTTTGGATTGCGTATGATAAGAATATTATTGAAAGGGCCAGTTTATGCCAACTCCCATTTTCTCAAAAAATACAAAGGCACACCTAATCCGACATGAAGTTTTCGATAAGATCTGGACCATCCTGGTGATTTTTGGTCTGGCGTATGCGATTGTATACAGTCTTGTGATCCAAATTTTGCATAACCCCTAGGATTCAATTTGGAAACGACCCAGACAACCCATGGTCATAAAGCTAGTGGCATGCGTCTTCGCTTGAATACGTTCTTCCACGCTGTGCTGTTTGTACTTGGTTTTTCAGTGATATTTATCGTCGGTTGGGGCGGAGCGGCCACCGCTCTCGGCCAGGTGTTTGGAATCTATAAATCCATTTTGGGGCGAATCGGCGGGGCGATCGTGATCTTGTTAGGCCTATTCACGCTAAAACTCATCAACCTTCCCTGGCTGAACTATGAAACGCGTTCTTTCTGGACCCCTGGCAAGGGCGGCCCAATCCTATCTTCAGTGATGATGGGTGTTTTCTTCGCCGCTGGTTGGACGCCTTGCATCGGGACAACGCTTGGAGCTATCCTCACCCTTGGAATGAGCCAGCAATCCGCGACCCAGGCCATGGTGCTGTCCAGTGGTTATGCCATCGGCTTGGGACTTCCCTTCCTGGCGATTGGATTTGGGATGGAAAAAGCCATCCAGTTCATGGCCCGTTTTAGAAGGTACGTGCGGTGGATCGAGATCGTCAGCGGTTCGCTCTTGATCATCGTCGGACTGCTGATGGTGTTCGACCGGATGACTCTCGTCGCCATTTGGGCGCTGCAGCGGGGTTATTTTATCGACTTGCCTCTGGGAGGCGCGGTCACGCCGACTTACATCATTGCTGTTTTTGCGGGTCTTCTGTCGTTTCTTTCCCCCTGCGTTTTACCATTGGTGCCAGCCTACGTGGGATATTTGAGCGGACGGGCAGTCAAAGACCTGCCTTCGCCGGTGAAAGAATCTATGATTTAGGGAGGATTTCCAGGAGAAATTCCTCAATTTTTTCTGGCAGCATAGCCCCGACTTGAATTCGCTGGAGTATGCCTTGTGTATCAATAAAATAGCTGGTCGGCATTCCGCGCATACCGTATAACCCAGCACTGACATCACCGCTCTCATCCAGAAGAATGGGAAAAGTAAGTTTTAGTTCTGTCACGAAGTCTCGAACATCCTGCAAATTATCCTGTGCCGTGAAATTTAATCCTAATACAACCAATCCTTTGCCATTGAATTTCTCGTAAGCCGCCTGAATTCCTGGCATCTCATAACGGCAAGGTGGGCACCAACTGGCCCACAGATTGATCAACACAGTCTTTCCCCGGAGATCCGACAGTTTTATTTCGTTACCATCCAATGTTTTCAATCGAAAATCCGGCGCGGGTTTACCCGTTTGGGCGACGGCAGAAGTTGTGATTGCAGGAGTAATTTTGATAACTCTGGGAGTGTCTGTCGTTGAAGGTACGATCGCTGCCGGGTAACTTCCTGTGGGAGTAGGAGATGAAAGAGTTGCGGTAGGGACGGGTGCAAGAGCTAAATTGCTGGCCAAAGCAATTCCCAGGATGATCCCTGACAGCACAATATTCGGTAGCGGGTTAAAAGGTTGTCTTCTTTTGAAAGAGTATTCGGGCATAAGCCACCATAGTCAATCCGGCTTTAATATACCTCCTGAATAATCCAAGAATCAACGGTGCATCGTAAGCAATTTTGCCCTACCCATGAGGGGCAATAGAACCTATTCATAAAAATGATCCTTAACGATAGACTGGTTAGAAGGAAATTCACCCATATTTAGGAGTGTCTAGGAGAGAACAGCCTCGTGGAGAGAGCCAGCGATACTGAACCCCAATTCGCAAATCCGGCCCGGCCCGGGTCTAGAATACTTATTTTCCTTTCCCAACTTAATCGACCTTTGACCATAACGCTGGAACAAGGAATAGCGTTCACGCTCGCATGCGCCGTGATCCTTACCCGTTTGATCGGCCTGGGGGAGCGCGTCATGAGCCACGATGAAAGTTTGCACGTCTATTATTCGTGGCTGTTGGCGACTGGCAAAGGGTTTATCCATACTCCAATGATGCATGGGCCCTTCTTGTTTGAGTCGACTGCGTTTATAAACATTTTTTTTAGGGCGAACGATTTCACTTCGCGGTTGATCCCGTTGATTCTTGGTTCATTCATCGCGATTGTTATTCCTCAACTGCTCAAACCCTGGCTTGGCAGATCAGGAACGCTGATCGCCTCCTTGCTATTTTTGATCTCTCCTTACGTGTTGTACTACTCGCGTTATATCCGGCATGATATTCTGGTGATTGCCTGGATGCTGCTGGCGGTGTACTCAATTTTTGGATATCTCTTCCAGCGGAAAGAACGATACCTGGTCATATTTGTGGCGGCAATGGCGCTTATGTTCTCCACAATGGAGATTACCTTCATTTACCTTGCGATCTTTGCCAGTTATCTTCTTGCCCGCATTGGGTGGAAATATGGTGTACGGTGGAAAGTGGTAAAAACATCGCCGGAATTTGATCTACTCGTACTGATGGTCACTTTAGGAGCCTTCTTTTCGTCCACAATCGCGCTGCCAATCATCAACCTGTTTTTCTCCCGATTGACTGGCGCTGCATTTGTAGATCTATCTGTCCTGGGGAGTCAAGGCACCGAATGGATGTCCAATCCATCTGGTGTCAGACTGTGGGCGCTTTTCGGTGTTTTCTCGGTAGTCTCTACCGGATTGGGCATAGTCTGGGGAAGGCAACGTTGGTTAAAACTGGCAGGCCTTTTCCTTGGGATCGACCTGATTTTGTTTACCACCTTTTTTACCAACCCGGCTGGAATTGCCAGTGGGTTTATCGGTTCTTTGGGGTACTGGTTGTCTCAGCAAGGAGTGGCGCGAGGTGGACAACCCTGGTACTACTTCCTGATCGTCTTTCCGATTTACGAATATCTTCCTTTGATCGGTGGGATTGGTGCGGCTATCTTATTTTTTATCCGCCGGAAACAATTGCCGGAATTGGCACGCAACTTCATCCCCTTCGCTTTATGGTGGGCCGCGGGAATTTTCCTCGCCCTCTCCCTGGCTGGAGAGAAAATGCCCTGGCTTTCCACGCATATTACCGTGCCTTTCCTATTGTTGGCAGCGTGGTGGATTGGTCAGATGGTGGAAGGGATATGGGTAGATGACGTCATCCATTCGAAACCGAAAGGCTTTTTCAAACGGATGGGGTTAGTTGCCATCGGGATAGTTACTCTACTGACCATGCGGACTTCCTTTTTTGTGAATTACATCAACTATGACGATTCCACCGAGTACATCGATTACGCTCACGGAGCGCCGGGAGTTAAATGGGTACTGGATGATATCCAATCCATTGCCACCCATACGGGTGCCGGTGAGGATTTAAAAATCGCCTACGATTCGGATGTGTCGTGGCCGATGAGTTGGTACCTCAAAGATTACCCCAACAGCTCGTTTTATGGCTCGCAACCAAACCGGGAGGCCCTGGATGCGCCGGTGGTATTGGCAGGCCCGTCCAACTGGAACAAGGTCGAACTGATGCTTGGTTCCAGGTATCATCGTTTTGAGGTAATTCGCATGTGGTGGCCTATTGAGGATTATAAAAACCTGACCTGGGGTCGAATCCGCAAGGCATTGGCGAATCCCGATCTACGCGCTGCCCTTTGGGATATCCTGTGGAAACGGGATTACACCCGTTATAGCTCACTGACTGGAACTTCGCTCAAGCCACCTACCGACTGGCCATTGGCAGAGAAAATGCGGGTCTATGTTCGCAAGGATATTGCTTTACAAATGCTTTCTCTCAGCCTGGGGCCAAGTGTTCTGGCAGATATCCCACAGCAAGCGGATGCCTATGCAAACATCCAAAAAACGATAAAACCGGAATTTGTTATCACCACCGGCGAATTGAATGCACCCCGCAATCTTGCAGTCAGTAGAGACGGCAGCATTTACGTCGTGGATAGCGGCAATGCTAGGATCGCGAAATATAACTCCCAGGGTGAGCTGCTGTTATCCTGGGGCAGCCGGACTCCAGATGGACAATCACCGCCCGCGGCGGGAACGCTTAACGAACCCTGGGGAATTGCCTTGGACGACGATGGCAATGTATTGATTGCGGATACCTGGAATCATCGCATTCAGAAGTTCGACTCACAAGGTAAGTTTGTAGTTGAGTGGGGATCCTCTGGTCTTGCAAGTGATGGGTTGGATCGATTGTGGGGACCACGTGGTATCGCCGTTGCCAGGGATGGTCGCATCTATGTCACAGACGCCGGTAATAAGCGTGTGGTGGTTTTTTCCTCAGAAGGTACAGCCTTGTTCGAGTTCGCCACTGGGGGCGATGGTCAGTTAGATGAACCCGTGGGCATCGCGCTCGGCCCGGAAGGAAATATCTACGTAGCCGACACCTGGAACCTGCGCGTGGTAGTATTTTCTCCGGAGGGTAAATATATTTCCAGCTTTAACATTCAGGGCTGGGGGAGTAGCTCGGTAGACAACAAACCTTACCTGTCGGTTGGACCCGATAATCGTATCTATCTGACCGATCCGGAAGGATACCGGGTGATCGTGTTCTCAGCTACGGGCGAACCTCTGGCTGCGTTTGGCCAGTACGGACCCGAAGATGGATCCTTTGGTTTACCGAATGGATTGGCTTTAGGTCCAGATGGAAGCTTGTGGATTGTCGATGCCGGCAATAACCGGGTCGTAAAGTACCCGCCGATCCAGCCTTAGGCCTATGACATCGAGTAGGCTTGTCAATTTCCTCTCCTGGGTGGTTGTTTCTTTCGTTTTGATGATTGGCGCTTGGGTTGTTTACAGGTTCGCAGCACCTGTCTAGGCGAAAGCTGATCTAGAGAAGAGTATCCCACCTACACCGAATACCATTGTGTATGGTAGGCGTATAGATTTACCCGCGTTTTCTCCATCTACAAAATTAAGCTCGATAATCCGTTTGGCAGACCTGCATACCTACCGGCCGCCCCAGCCAAGATTTTCTGTAACTCAACATACTGTGGAAAAAGGAGATACAGCCTGGACGATTGCGAAGAAACATAATATCCAGCCTGAAACGATTTTATGGAGCAATGAAGGATTAAGTACCAACGCTGGTTCGTTGCGTATTGGGGTGATTCTAAATATTCTACCGGTCGATGGAGTCTTGCATATTGTTCGCGAAGGAGACACCTTGGAACGAATTCAGGCGTTGTATGGTGTTTCGATCGATGAGATTGTCAATTTTATTGGGAATGATTTTCGAGGAGCGATGCCTGATAAATTGCTTGCAGAGAGTCAGATCATTGTTCCTGGAGGAAAAAAACAAATCGTGTGGCAGGAGCCAGGCCCCACGGTACTCCCAGGTAAAGGTAGAAAATCTCCGGGTTATTATTCGGGGCATCTGGTTTATATTGGTAGTGGTTATTTTTCCTGGCCGATCTCTCCAATCGTAATTACCCAACCTTTTTGGAGCGGCCATCTTGGGATTGATGTTGGCACTTACAAACGACAGCCTATTTTTGCATCTGACAGCGGGACCGTGATTTTTTCTGGCTGGGATACAACTGGTTTTGGGAACCTGGTAATCATCGACCATGGAAATGGATACTGGAGCTATTATGGGCATAATTTCGCCAATCTTGTTCGCGAAGGTCAAGGCGTAGTAAAGGGCCAGCAAATTGCAGAATCGGGTAGCACTGGTAATTCCACTGGGAATCATATTGATTTCCGCATACGCTTAGATGCCGGCGGATTCCTAAATCCTGCGGATTTTTTACCATAGTTATCGTTAGTGTAGGAGGATAGGTGGAAGACCAAGGTAATCAACAAGAAGGAATGAAAACTGCGTGTGGCGGTGTCATCCGTAATCCGGAGCGTTTCCCTTCGGCGATTTATCAGAGTGTCCGAGTGTATTTTTGCAACATAGCATGCCTGAGAGTTTACGAGCAAGCACCGGATGCTTTCATGCGAGGAGAAGTAGAGCACCCAACCGAAGAGGATTGAGGCTGTGGAATCGAGGGAACCATAAGCAGAGTCAAAAAATCGCAGCCTCAGTTGTAATCGAGAGGCTGCGATGATTTGTTTGCGGCACCGTTCTATTGAATGTCTTTCTGCATTTGTAGGAATTGTTCCTGTGTGATCTCACCTCTGGCGTATCGCTGTTCAATAATTTCTAAGGCTGAAAGAGGAGCATTCCCATGGTTGTTGCCAACTGATTGCTTCGATTGGAACAGTCCCCGTACCACTAACACGGCCAGAACGATCAGAACGACCCAGAATAAGAACATGCCACCCAGCATTCCAAATCCCATCATGACACACCTACCTTAGCGGCCCAGATCCGATAAAATCTGCTGGTATTCTTCCCGGTTAATTTCGCCCTTAGCGTAGCGAGCCTGGGCAATATCGCGGGCCGACTGCCCGGTCAAATTTTGGAAACCAGGCTGAGCATTATTCCCGCTCATCCGGCGAACCGCCCACACAACCAGTAATACCAGGCCAATGATTACAGCAATAGTAATCACCAGACCCAGGATCATTCCGATCCAACCCATACCACCGTATCCAAAATTACCCATCATAGTGTTCCATCCTTTTTTCGGATCTAATCCGTTGTTCAAATTGTATTTTCTTGTTATTACTTTTAAATGATAACTTAGCGGGGTAAAGTTTCTTTGAAGCAAATGTAAAGCTTTGATGAAGATGTTCGTAAAAGCAAAAATGGATTATCCAGCCGCCGGGAGCGTAAAATGAAATGAGCTGCCTTTTCCTTCGCCTGCGCTTTCTGCCCAGATGCGACCATGGTGCGCCTTGACTAGCGCTTGCGCAATGGTCAATCCAATCCCGCTTCCCCCGCTGGCGCGCGTTCTGGATTTATCCGTGCGGTAAAAGCGATTGAAAATGAAGGGCAGATGATCCGGAGCGATGCCGATGCCGGTATCCGAAACGGAGATGAGAATTTCGGATTTGTCCCTGGCAGCTCGGATTGATACCTTTCCACCACTCGGCGTATATTGCAGTGCGTTTCCGACCAAATTCGTCAGCACTTGAAGAATCCGATCTTTGTCAACCATGATATTCGGGAGATATGGTTCCACTTGCGTTTCAAGCTGGATACCTTTGTCCTCAAACTGATGCCCAAGATTTCCCTTGATGGTTTCGATGAGGCCAGGAAGTGAGATTGATACGGGCATTAGTTGGAATGCCCCAGCTTCCACCCGGCTGAGCTCCTGCAAATCGTTCACCAGACGCTGCAGGCGATCGATTTCTGTGTGGACTTGCTGGTAGGTTTCCGGTTCTGCCGGCAGAACTCCGTCCATCAATCCTTCCATATAGCCTTTGATTGCCGCAAGGGGAGTGCGCAGTTCGTGGGTCACATCGCCAATCAACTGCCGGCGCATGGTTTCTGTCTTTTCGAGCTTGTCCGCCATCTGATTGAAACTCAATGCCAATTGGTCCAGTTCATCCAACTGATTGGACCGCACGCCTCTCGAGACTGTGAGCCTTTCTTCGTATTCCCCTTCCGCGATGCGGTGGCTAAGCTTCATCATCCGTTGTACCGGGGTGACGACCTGGCGGCTGACGAGGAAACTGGCAACCACCGCCGCAATCAGCGCTGCGATCGCAGCCATAGAAAGTGCCTCAGTGACCGATGCCGTATAGTTAGTAAATAATTCAACCTCCATCGGTTGAGCATTTCCCATCATATCCCCACCGGACATCATTGCGCTCATCCCTGCCATATGTCGATCGAAAGCGGCTGGAACGGATAAACTGGTGGCAGTGGCGAGAACAACGACGCCGACCAGAACGACCACCACGTACGAAAAGAATACTTTCCAGGCGAGATGTGTGCGTAGAAGTCTCATCATAAATTCACCTACTTGTCTTCGAAGCGATAGCCAACCCCACGGATGGTTTCGATAAAGTGGTCATCTCCCAATTTCTGGCGGATATGACCGATGTGGACATCCACTACTCGGGTGTCCCCGTAGTAATCATATCCCCAGGCTTTTTCCAACAACTGTTCCCGGCTCAGCACCATGCTATGATGCTTTGCAAGCGCAACCAACAAATCAAACTCTACCGCTGTCAGTTCAATCAGACGCTCCCCCACCCACACTCGTCGGGCAGAGAGGTCAATTTGAAGGTGGGCGAAATTGAGTATGGCAGGTTCGCTTACTGTGGCAGAGGGACTTTGCATGCGACGCAAGGCTGCCTTGATGCGGGCGATTAACTCACGCGGGCTGAAAGGTTTGGTCAGGTAGTCATCTGCGCCAACAGAGAGGCCAACAATTTTGTCGGTCTCCTCCGAACGAGCTGTGAGCATGATTACATAGACGTTCGACTCGCGTCGCAGGTTTGCCAGAATCTCGATCCCATCCATACCGGGCAGCATCACATCCAGGATGATCACGTCCGGTTTGAAGGAACGGGCGGAAGCGAGGCCGGATGGTCCATCCATAGCCGACTGGTATTCATAGCCCTCTGCTTTTAAATACGCAGTTACGACATTGTGGATCGAGGGTTCATCGTCAATCAGGAGTATCTTTGCTGCCGGCACTTTCGATTCCTTCCGAATAGGTTTGCTTATCCATTTTACATACAAACAGGGACCGGCGGAACGGCCGATCCCTGAAGTTGGGCAAGCTAGATGTGATTACTCAAACATTTCAATAAAAGTTCCATGCCAGGTGTGGAGGAAAACCTGCCCGCTGAAGCCGTTTACGCTGAGCATCCCGGTCGGCTGACCATCCTTTATGATATCGATAGTGTAGTAGCCATAGAACGGGTCGGCATCTTCGGCAGGCTTATAGCCGGGGTACTGCTGATCCAGGTACTGCTGTGCAGCCTGAAGCGCTTTTTCAGGGGTTACCGTCATAGTTGCCGAGACAGCACCGGGGGCGGTGTTATAACCGCCCATCATGCCGCGGCCGCCCATCATTCCACCAGTACCACCCATCATCCCATTCCCACTCATTTGACCGTATTTCAGATTCCACATCATGTTAGGGCCATATTCAGGGAAAACGGACAGGCTGGAGGGATCAACCAGTAATTCCATCGCGCCAATCCCGGTGCTCTTTTCGGTGATGCGAGCATAGGCGTTGTTATCGAAGATCATGATTTCTTTGATCTCAAGGTCGGAATTGTCCAGGCCTTTCAAATAACTTTCCACGGCCTGTTTGGCCTGATCAATCGTGAGCGGTGTCGTGTTGGCCGCACTACCGTTGGTATAACCACCCATCATATTGAAGCCATAGGCCATCATTCCATTGCTACCCATCATGTTCTGGCCATTTCCCATCATCGAATTACCTTGGTTGGTGAAATTCCGTCCCATCATGGTGGAGGGGCCAAAATTGGTCGACCCATAATTCGAACGTCCAACAAGCAAGCCTGCCCCAAAAATCAGAGCGCTAAGGATGACTCCGGCAATTACCACTAACGCGATACCTAACGATTTATTCATCAGTAATTTCTCCTAATCAAGCTGGTTTCTAACTTACATCCCCAGTATACAGGTCGAGGGTAAAGTGACCGTGAAGCATTTCTAAAGCTTTTGTAAAGATCTAGCCGGTTTTAAATGAAAATGTGGTTCAACAAGTCTATCAACATGATTGAACCACGTCCTGCTTTTCTTAGGAGCCTCGAAGGAAGAGCGGCACCGAATACCGTTATCCAATCACTACTGCGGAGTAACGGTGAATGCCATCACTACCTGCTCTTGAGACGATTTCCATGAAATTGGTCGGGCGGATCAGATCAGGATTATATGAAACCTCTGCCAGTCCATCGATGTGATCGACCAACGCGTCGGTCACCCCCAAGGAGCTTATCAACGCATTCCTTACTCGATTAGCGCAATTTGGGCAGTTTAAACCAGAGATAGCCAGGTAGGCTTGCAGAGTTTTTGCGTTTTCCTCAGCAGAGCTTATCTTTTGGTTCGGCGTAACTTGGCAGTGATCTTCCATTGTTTATATCCTTTCATAATAAACGATCCAAGAGCGCCATCCATATATCCCGAATATGAAATGGCGCTCTTTTCACGTAGGAGGAGGAGAAGAATAAACAAATAATACCGGGATGGAAACACGATCAACAGCGCTATCTCGCCCAACCACAGATAGGCTTTATTGCTTAGCCAGATTCGGGCAACTCGGCGCATGACAACCATATCTGGACTTCGTATCATTTTATGAAATTGTTTCTATCGTTATTCGAGTATGAAATGGAAAACACCTTGACCTTCAAACAAAAAAAGATCCTTCTGCCCATAGGAGCTGGATTAATCGGCGCAGTCCTGCTTACAGCACTCTACTTTGGGATTGTGTCCTGGGCCGAGAGCCCGGCCCACGCTGCTGAGTTTTTCTGGCAGGATCGTTGGATTGTGTTTCCCATCATCATCGGATTTGGGGTGCAGGCTGCCTTATATACCATTTTGAGATTAAGACTGTATTTGCCAGTAACAAAGCTAGGATCAGCTGTATTGTCGCGCTTTCCAGCCACAGGAACTAGCATGGGCGCCAGCGGAACCACCTCGACTGTGGCGATGGTGGCATGTTGCGCACACCATGTTACGGATGTGCTGCCGATCCTGGG
>LAKY01000076.1:22629-23258 GCA_000987045.1 Clostridiales bacterium PH28_bin88
GGTCTGGGCACAACTCTTCTAGGCATCAGCTATATGGTCCATCTTATCCTTCGCGAAAGGCGAAAAGTAATGCCGTTACTGTTCGATGCCCTCCAGATAAAGGAACCATTATGAAACTTCGGTCAATTGTCATTATCGCTACGATCGCTGCTTCTATACTCACCGCTTGTACCGGACAAAACCCATTACAGGCTCCAACGGCTGAGCCATCCATTCAATCCGGGTCAGCCCAGTCAGAACCCACGATTGTTCCAACCCAAGAAATTGTCGCAACCCAGGAAGTAGATATCTCCGCGAATCTGACAAAATCAGACGCTCAGGGCGCTGTGACAATGGAGATTACACCGATCAATTTAGGAAATCCCGGCGATGCTGTGATCTTTGAGGTCTTAATGGATACCCATTCGGTCGATCTCAGCATGGACCTTGCTCAACTCGCTGTTCTTTCCACAGATACCGGAAAAACCGTTCAGGCAACCTTATGGGATGCACCGCGGGGTGGTCACCACGTGGAAGGGAAGCTCTCATTCCCCTCTACTAAAGATGGATCTGCTTTGCTAGACGGCGCGAAGAGCGTCACAATCACCATCACCAATTTGGACGCCCCGTCGCGTGAGTTTACCTGGTCA
>LAKY01000076.1:23327-32311 GCA_000987045.1 Clostridiales bacterium PH28_bin88
TCAACAACGTCTTTATCATCCTGATGGTCTTGCTCTGCCCGCTGTCCCACCTTTTAATGATGGGCACAATGAAACATGGTGAGCATGAACACCATCAGGCTCCTGATAAATCTGTTTTGGCTCTGCCAAAAGAGCAGGAAAATATCTACAAATAGATGAACGGCAAGTCATCCGCCACTACCTCGAAAAAACGGACCTTTCCCATCCTCGGCTTTCTGCGGCTATCGGGAAACAAGAAATGGGATTATGTGATCCTGGGGATGGCTGGAATCGTTGTCTTGGCTTTCATATACTTCGGGATTCTTGGATTGAGCCGCGCCGGTCAGAAGCTCCAATATACTCCCGCAGACGTAGTGTATGGGAAAAAGATCCACGCCGTGCACGGAATGGACATCGATCGCAGCCCCCAGGTTCTTGAAACCATTCCTGCGAATCTGAGTGAGGAACCGGTGATCCGCGTCTCTGAGTCCTTCTTTGATTTCGGTGAAGTCAATGCTCATATGGTTTTGAGGCGCACATTTGTCATAGCTAACACCGGTCAATCTGCTTTGATCATCGAGCGCGCTTACACAACATGCGGCTGCACTATGGCAGATTTCACGGCAACCGAAATTCCACCTGGAAAAGTTGTGTTGATGACCCTGCAATTTGATCCAGGCTTTCATGAGATGCGCGGAACGACGGTGCGTCGTGGCGTGCTGATCGAGACCAACGACCCTAATCATCCCATTCAGGAAATCTGGGTTCAGGCATCCGTTCGGTGAATTGGTTGTGATTTCCCCATTGGAAATTGTCGTGACAACATCTCCCATGATTTCCCGCCGTGAATTCCTGAAGAAAGCAGCAGGGGGATTGGCTGCAATGGCCATGACCCCTTCCCAAAAGTGGCTCTCCCAGATTTCATTTCCGCAGGAAGAAAGATTGGGTAGGGTAACCGTTGGAATGGCAGAAGTCAAAGCCAAACCTGATGCAGACAGCCCGACAATAGCAAAAGTCTATGAGGATGCCGTTGTTCCCTGGTTGCGTGAAGTGGTGGGACGCCGGCCCTATCGGAGGAACCAGCGCTGGGTAGAGACTCCTCAGGGATATATCTGGACACCTTATCTCCAGCCAGTAAGAAATCTACCCAATACACCGATTAACAAATTGCCCGAAACCAGTCTAGGGCTCGGAATGTGGGCCGAGGTAACCCAACCGTATGTCGATCTATCCCTGGCAAACCCACCAGCTCGTTCGCCCTGGTTGAAGGAAGACCAAACCCCTCGTTTATTCTACTCCCAGGTCTTTTGGATCGACCAGATCAGGAAAGCCGATGATGGTCAGATCTGGTATCGGGTGAACGAGCGTTATGGTTATGGAGATATTTTCTGGGCCAGGGCCGAGGCGTTCCGCCCAATGACCAACGAAGAAGTTGCGCCTATTCATCCAGAGGTGGAAAACAAACGAATTGTCGTTAACATTGCTCGTCAGACAATTTCTTGCTTTGAGGGAAACGCGGAAGTCCATTTCGCTCTGGTCTCTACTGGGATCCGGTTCGATATGTATGGGAACCGGACCGAGAACTGGGAAACGCCATTAGGTCTGAGACCCATCTGGCGTAAATTGATTTCGGTCCATATGTCTGGGGGTTCAACTGGTGGCGGGTATGATCTCCCAGGGGTGAGTTGGACGAGTTTATTTGAGGGCAACGGGGTAGCGATCCATTCCACTTTTTGGCATAACAACTTCGGGGAGGAAATGTCGCATGGATGTGTGAATGCTGCTCCTGAAGACGCCAAGTGGATTTTCCGGTGGACAAACCCGGTAGTCGCATACGATCCGGGTGATTTAACGGTTGGTATGCCAGGGGGAACTCTGGTGGATGTCGTGGAAAGCTAATCAAGAAAAGGAATACCGATCCGGAGCCAATGAACAATCCTATTGATACCCCAAGTAAAGAAAAACCTGAGACAAAGTGGCGTTACCGGATAACAGCGTTTATTGCCTTCGCCTTACTAGCTGCATTGCTAGGCCTGGTTGGATGGGGATTGGTGAGAGCTCAACGAGGCCAGGTTCAGAATGGCATGGCACCAGATTTCACGCTGACTACTTTTGATAACCAGCAGGTATCTCTGAAAGAACTGCGCGGCAAGGTGATTGTGCTCAATTTCTGGGCTTCCTGGTGTCAGCCGTGTCGATTGGAGGCGGCCTATCTCGAACAAACCTGGCGGAAGTACAAAGATCAGGGCGTCGTGTTCATTGGCGTGGATTACGTCGATACAGAGCCGAATGCATTGGCTTATCTGAAAGAATTCGATATCACCTATTTCAATGGGCCAGATCTTGGCACCCGTATCTCACAAGCTTATGGGATCAAAGGAGTGCCGGAGACCTTTTATATCGCGAAAAACGGTGAGTTGCGCGGCGTCAAAATTGGCCCCCTCGAAACCCCTGAACTGGAACAAAAGATAGAAGAGCTATTAGCTGAGGATGAGAATTGAGCGCATGAATGAATTTGGGTTATCGCGAAAAAATAGATGATTGGTAATGTCGGTAATCCAGAATTTTTATTTTTACCTATACGGTGCATGTTCATAAAGCTATGGAAGCAGATTGACCTTTTCTCCTTACAATATCACGGAGACAACTGGCAGGTTGTCCCTGTTTTTATATCTTGAACTCGGACGGTATTACTAAGAAGTGGGTGTGGTGGTCACCATACTCCTGGGAGAAGTCGCCAGGCTACAGTCCTGGCATAACAGGCATAACCGGAAATCCACCTCTCTTCACGGAGAATCCGCACACTTTGGATTATTGTCAGTGCAACAAGCAAGATGATATCTACCGCTAGATTTGTAGAACTAAACAAGAGAGCCCCCCGGAAAATGAGTTCTCCCAGATACATCGGATGCCTGATGAACCGATAAGGCCCCCGGCTGGTCAGGCCCCGATCCGCCGGCGCGATCCCGAATCGCTTTCCTAGAGTTGTTAGGGACCATAAAATCAGACCATAGCCTGCGAGACCCGGCATGAGCAAATACCAGGGCGAAGAACCGCTGTGGACAGCGGTCGGCAACAGCGCCGCGATCATCCCCAACCACAGGCCAACCCGATCGTACTTCTTCGCCGGCTCTCGCCTGGCATAAAACCAGGCCAGCAGCAGGTTGTGAAATGCGTACAACCAGGCCAAGATGGAAGGGCTCTGCCAGGCAGCAACCCCGGCGATGATCGCGGTGAAGGCGAAAAACGCAAATCCTAACCGGTCGCGCATGGTATCTCTCAGCATCACATACTCCCCAGGCCAGACACAATCGGCCAACCAATCACCACCAGCAATGTCGCCAGGAAGGGCAGGAAGTAGAAGATCACCATCGGGATCACCAGCTCCGATCCCACTTTCTCGGCTCGCTGTTCTGCTGCGCCGATGTAATCCGCGGCGATGCTGGTGGCCAGCTGTCCCATCAATTCCTGCTGGGCGGTTCCCCGCCGGATAAACTCCAACTGTACAGCCATACCGATCAGCTCCGGGAGTTGGGTTTCCTGCGCCTCCCGTTGCATCTGCTCGATCAAATTTCTTCCCTGCGCCATTTGCAGTACTTTCCGCATCCACTTGCCAACCATGCTTTGCGCCTGGGCAGTTCGGCGGAGTGCTTCTTCCATGGAAACGTTCGCCGACATCTGTGCTGACACGAGCTGCACGTATTCCGGCAGCTGGGCGATAAACTGCCGGCGCGTTCGCCGGGCTACGCCTCCCATGCGCATCGCCGGGTACTGAAACCCTACGATGGCCCCGACCAGGGCAAATACAGGCTCGCCGACAGCCACCATGCCGAGACCTAAGCCGGCTACCGCCAACGCAAAGCGCAGCGAAGTAAACTGGATTTCGTTCCAGTCTCCCCATCGGTCACTCACTTGCGCCCAATAGAGATCAGCCCGCGTTTTCCGTAGAAATCCCGCGGGAGTCCAGCGCGAAACCGGTTTGTCCAATACGGAAAGAGATCTGCGCCAGCCAGATTGCGGAGCAGAATAGTCGGGTGAAAGCGTTTCAGCCAGCCGGCCGGTGGGTATGCTTGGCGCCCATTCCAGGGTCAGGTAGATCACCAACGCAAAACTGGCGATCCCGGTGAGGAATATCAAGGCTTGCATTTAGACAGCCTCCATGATCATCGAGCGAATGATTAGATAACCGGCCACCATAGCACCCATGGCCAGGCCAATCACGATCTGCACCGGGAGTTGGGTGAGCGATTCGCGTACCATTGGGTCAGAACTGAGATACGCCAGGATCAATCCCAGCACCGCTGGTAAAACCTTGGCTGATACCAGAGAATCCCCTGCCTTGGCCTGTGCCCGGTTGCGGGCCATCAGAATCTGCTGGACGCGGGTAGAGATATCCATCAAGACCTGGGTATAAGATCGCCCGCCGGCTTCCGTAAATCCTTCCAGCAGCTGCGCGAGATTGGCCAGCGAAACGGAAGGCGACCTAGCAGCCAGGCTGTGCAGAGCATCCAACCGATCTTTCACCCGCATCTCGGTGGCGGTCAGGATGAGTTCGGGAGTCAGTGGATTGTTCTTCTCCAGCGCCAGCGACTCTCCCACCTGCTGCAATACATCCGGCACCGAGCCGCCAGCCAACAGCCCCGCCGAAATGCGCCCTATGGCAATCGGCAGCTGCTGATCAATCATTCGCCCGCGGCTTTTGACTTTATCGTCCAACCAGGCATTCGGGACGTAGAACGCAATCCCACCGACGACCAACGCCGGAAGCCCAGGCAAAAACACCCACATGCCAGCTAACCCGGCCAGACCAGCAGCGCCGCACAGCAACCGGAACGTGACTGGACGCAGCTTCAGGCCGGCGGCCAGCAGCTTATAGTCCAGGGATTTCGGATTCAGGCCGGCCAGCGTGCGCACCGAATCGGCGGAGTAGAGATCGGATAACTTTCCGGTCTTGACCTGGTTGGGATACAAAAAGAACAGAACCAATGTAGTGCACAGCAGCCCGATCACGGGAATTATGAATATCATCTGCTTGTCTCCTCAATCCTGGCTGTTGCGGGAGTGCAGCTCCCCCAGCTTTTCCCAGGCCGGATTACCTACCGGTGATTGCTCGTTGTAGCGAAAAATGGGCTCGAACCATACGTCCCCGCTTTTGAGTTCCTTGGAAACGTTGGCGACTTGCACTACCCGGCGAATTTCGTGGCGGATGCCAATCTGGACCAATAGATCGACCGCATCGGCGATCATCTGGTTGGCTTCATGTGCCCGCACGCCGGCGTCTGCCCCCATCACGGTAGCCAAACGCCTGGCAGCTTCGCGCGGGCTGTCGGCGTGAAAGGTACAGGCTCCACTGTGGCCGGTCATCAGCGCGCGAAACAGGCTCATTGCCGCTGCCCCATCGCGCACCTCGCCGATGATCAGGTAATCCGGCGACATACGCATGGCGTCGTCCACACCATCGGCCAGCTTATAGGGCCGCACCTCCGTCCCGACCGCCTGTGGACGTGCCTCAACCGTTTGCACGGTTTGCCGGTCGATCCAGATCTCCTCCGGATCTTCGATCTTGACGATGCGCCAGCCGCCCGGCAGGAAGTTGCACAACGCGCTAAGCAGGGTGGTCTTCCCGGTGCGCGTACCCCCGGAAATCAGGATGCGCTGGCCGTCTTCCATCGCCTGGCGCAGCAGATCCATCATTTCCGCGCTCATCACCCCGCGCTCCAGCAGCCATTCCGGCCTGACTGGTTTTTGCTCGTACAGGCGGATGTTGATGCAAGGATTCCGCCCGGGTGGGACCACTACCGGATGCAAGGCCTTGATGCGCCCACCTCCCGGATTGTGAGGAGTGGCGGGCAGCTTGGCGTTGATCGAAGGGTTGGTTTCGTTGAGGGTCTTATTCTGCGGTCCTAGCAGGCGGTCCAAGACACGCCAAATTTCTCCCGCTTCTGGTTGCAGATCCACCGTTTCCCAGCGCACCGAACCTTTCTTCATCACCTGGATCAGGCCGGACGAATAGATGCCGATCTCGGAAAGATCCGTCCGCGCCGGCGGCAGCAGCAGGTCGAGGAAACCCAGACCCACAATTCGCCGGGTCAGGTCCTCCGCAATCTGTGCTTCAACCTGCAAACCGGGGCGCAGGTTACGCTTGCGGAAAGCGGCTGACACGAGCGCTTCCACGCGCTCACGAATCTGTTTGCGCTCCGTTTCGCCCGGGCTTTGCAGCACCGTAGGAGCAAACTCCTGGTTGATCTGGTCAATCACCTCATTGACCAGTGCGTTGCGCTCGACCGGGCTGAGTTGCACTGCTTCAGAAGGGGTATCGTACAAACCTAAGATGCCTGGCATGGATGTTTCCTTTTAAGTAAAGCGGATCTTTGGCAGGCGCAAAACGCTACGCTGGCCTGAGTTGTTACTTTCCAACGAGCCGACGTTGGGAAAAAGCACGCCAATCAGCGAGCGGATCCCGCGTGCAAAACCATCCACGCGCGTCACCGGCGGAATGCCCTGGTCCTGCGCCTGTGTAATAGCCAGGTCGTAGGGAATGACGGCCGCGATCGGCGGAGCCCAGCCAACCGTACCGGCCAACTCATCCTGAAAACTGCGCGCAGTGAAACCGCTGCGGTCGGTGAACTGGTTGAGCACCAGGTAGATTGACTCACGCGCCAGGCGCTTTTCGCTCTTGAGCCCGGAGAGCAGCAGGTTCAGCGTGTGGCGGGTTGCGGCCAGGTCGGCCAGTGTTGGCCGGGCCACAATTAGGGCGTAATTAGCAAAGATAATCGAGTGCGCCATCCACAAATCTTCACTGGAGGGAACGTCCATCACGATCGCCGCATAGCGTCCATCTTCTGAATCAATCAGCATCCCGTTGATGCTGCCTTCTCCCGTTCCGCGGTTGGAGCTTTCCAGGATTTTCATATACTCGACCGATGCTTCCGGCGCGACCAGCACCTCCAGGTTTTCTCGGCGCTGCAGTGCAGCCTGAAAGGAGGCCTTGCCGGGGCGGTCGAAGTACTCGGTCAGGTTGGGCAGGTAGCGCAAGCGCAGGTGGGGCGGGGCGCTGGGCGGCAGCCCCATCGATACCAGCAATGTCTTGATGCTCAATCGTGCCGCCAGCTCATAGGCCAGGTTCTCCGCCACGGTCGAGCAGCCCGTCCCGCCGGCATGAGATATGACTGCGATACGTTTGGTGCCGGTGATGAAGGCAGCGGATCCACCGACGACGGGACCGGCGACGCTTTGCTGCATGGGCGCTGTTTGAGACATATTCGCTCGCGCCGTCATGGCTGCGCCATACCCGGCCTGTGCGATCTCGGTCCAGTTGACCGGCGCGATAAACACCCCGCGCACCATGTTCAGGCCTTCGTACGCGCCGCGCAGATCCTTCTGCCCCAAGGGCAGCACCACGACTGCCACGCCGTTCCAGGCGGACAGGCGCTGTAGGAGGCGCTTCATCGCCTCCGGATCCGGGGCAATGTCGGTCTGGACAATCAGCAGTTCCGGGTGCAGGTCGTTGACGTTGTTTTCCAGCACCTGCCACTGGGTGGCATGCCCGGCGACGATAAAGCGGGCGTCCGAAAGCAGCGGCGGCTGCATCTGGTAGTAAACCAGCTCATGGCCGGCTCCCGCCAGGAGGACGGAAACCTTGTTGGTCTGATAGGAGGTTTCAGACATCGCCTAATCCTTCTTGCGGTGGTCGTTCATTTCCTCATACAGCTCGCCCAGGTTGAGGGTGACCACGTCCGAAACGTCCAGGTTCACTCCGCTGACCGGTTCGAGGGCCAGATGGATGATTCCGTACTGATCGAGCGCCGCCAGCAGGGTCGGAGGATCCACCTTGAAGCCCGGGGTCACCTCCACGGCGGTGGTCGGCACCTGCACCACGATCACGCTGCCGTCCTGCGAAGCCGCACTCGTGCGGGCGGAAGCAAATAACTGCTCCTCGCTGGCACCCGCCGGGACCTCTTCATAGCGGAAGGGCTGAGGAACCATAAGCACCTTGAGACCGGTGATTGCCAGACGCGCCAGCGGAGCGGAAGGCGGCGCAGGCGTAGGTGTCGGGGTAGGCGTGGCGGTGGCCAGGAGCGGCGCAGAGGGGGTGAGGGAAGGGGAGGAAAATTCCGGAATCGCGGCCGGCAGCACGGTGGTTGGATTTTCATTGATTAAGTCGGGCGAGATCATCCCGATGACGGTTACCGTTTGCCCGGCGCGCAGGAGCCCCGCTACGCCACTGGCCAGATCCACGTGAATGGCCATGGCAATATGCCCTTCGGGAAGTTCTGCCGGCAGACCGGCGCCGGCGATCTCGCCCAGTATGGACTGCACAATCATGTCGCCTGGCGCGCGGCCAACCGCGACCATCTTCCCGGCTGCATCTTCAACTTTGGTCAATGCATCTGCCGGTTTCGCCCCGGCCGGAATCGTGTGCAGTTCGACCAGCTCCGCGGTAAGTAGCGTGCCTGGAGAGATTGGGACACGGGCGACGACTACCTGGGTCGGGCGCACGACGCCGTTCAACAGGGCGATAACCAGCAGCCCGATGATGACGGCCAGGACAATGGCGGTGAAGGGGGAACGTTTCTTGGTTTGCATGTTTTCCTTGTCTGAAATTTGGTTTCTACGAACGGAGGATTTCTTCGACGGTAGGGCGCAGGGATACTCGCCCCAGTTCTTGAATGATTTCTTGCTCGGACGGTTCATCGCATTCGACCATCATCGGGCGAATCAACACCGGTTCCAGTTCATGTACATCCGCGCTGTAACCCAGCTTGGCAATCGCGTAGGTTCTCGGGATGCGCGCCAGGTAGCGCTTGTACTCGGTGTTGACCAACCCTTTTTCGGAACGGCCCAGATGGGGGAGGATCATGTCGCGATCTTTGGCATCTTTGGTCTGGAAGACGAACAGGTTGGCGCAGGAGGAGAGAATCCCGGACGGCAGTTCGCTGACGGTCTGGGCCATCAGGTGCAGGTACACGCCGTACTTGCGCCCATCCCGCCACATGGTTTGGAAG
>LAKY01000005.1 GCA_000987045.1 Clostridiales bacterium PH28_bin88
GGTGGGCACATAACTAAGCTGGCAACATAACCTTGATTATGTTCCGCGGAACATAATCGCAGTAGAAAAGGGAAGGTAGTCCTTCCCAACGAAACGTCAACCCTGGTTGCCCGGCAACCTGAACAGCCGGCGGGCATTGGCCGATGTAGCCGCCGCCAGTTCCTCCAGCGGTATTTTCCTGACCTCGGATATTTTTTGCGCTACGTGCCGTACGTAGGCCGGCTCGTTACGCTTGCCCCGGTTGGGCTCCGGGCTCAGGTACGGGGCATCGGTCTCGATCAGCAGGTGGTCCAGCGGCGCCAGGCGGGCGATCTCCGCGGGCCGGTTGGCGTTTTTGTAGGTTACCGGCCCTGCCAGGGAGATGTAAAAACCCATGTCAAGGCACTTCCGGGCCATCTCCCAACTGCCGGAGAAGCAGTGCAGCACACCCCCCACCTCTCCCGCCTTTTCTTCTTTCAGCACGGCCACGGTATCGCCGTGGGCGTCCCGGTCGTGCACGATAATGGGCAGGCCCAGTTCCCTGGCCAGGGCGATCTGGGCGCGGAAAACCTCCTGCTGTTTCGGTCGCGGCGACAGGTCCCGGTAGTAGTCCAGCCCCATCTCGCCGACGGCTACCACCTTTTCATGCCGGGCCAGGTCCCGCAGGGTATCGTAGGTCCGCCCGGTTGCCTGTTTGGCGTCGTGGGGGTGGATGCCTACCGCCGCAAAAATACTGGTGTGTTCTTCGGCCAGGGTCACCGAGCGGCGGGAGGCCGGCAGGTCGTACCCCACGTTGATGATATAATCTATGCCGTTTTCCGCGGCCCGCGAGAGCACCTCCGCCAGGTCGCGGGTAAATTCTTTGTCGTTCAGGTGGGCGTGGGTATCGATGAGCATCTCTACTTCACCCTGGCTCCGCTGTCGATGTCCCGGTCCACCGTCAGTACCGATAGCCGGCCGTCCACCGAAGCTGCCAGGAGCATCCCCTGGGAGGTGATCCCCCGCAGCTTGGCGGGCTTCAGGTTGGCCACCACCACGATCTTCTTGCCCACTATTTCATCCGGGGTATAGTGCTGGGCGATCCCCGCCACCACCGTCCGCTCTTCCTCTCCCACCCGCAAGGTGAGCTTCAGGAGTTTGTCCGCCTTTTCCACCTTTTCAGCCGCCAGTACCTCCGCAACCCTTAAGTCTACCCGGGCAAAGTCTTCGATGCCGATCAATTCCGCTTCCTCCCCTTTGGGTTGCACCTCGGCCTTAGCATCAACTACCTGCGGCGGCGCCGCCCCCGCCGGCTCATCGTCCTTAAACTCGATCCGCGGGAAAATTGGCTCGCCCCGCTGCAAGCGGGCGCCTACCGGGATCCCGCCCCAGGTGCAGGCGCTGTCCCAGGTCTGCGCTTCTTCCTTGCCGGTGAGCCCCAGCTGGGCCCACACCCTGGGGGGAGTGTCCGGCATAAAGGGGGTAACCAGCACGGCGGCGATGCGCATGGCCTCCGCCAGGTTGTACAGGACCGTATTCAGCCTCCCCCGCCTGGCCGGGTCCCTGGCCAGCCCCCACGGGGCGGTCTCTTCGATATACTTGTTGGCCCGGTTGACCAGCCGCCAGATGGCAGCCAGCGCCTGGCTGAACTGGAACTCAGGGATGGCGCGCTCCACTTCCCCGGGGACCTGCCCGGCCAGCGCCATCAGTTCCCGGTCCAGGGAGTCGGGGTCGCCGGGCTCCGGTATTACCCCGCCGCAGAACTTTTCCAGCATGGCGGTGGTACGGCTCAGAAGGTTCCCGAAATCGTTGGCCAGGTCGGTGTTGGTGCGGGTGATTAAAGCGTCCTCCGAGTAGTACCCATCGGCGCCGTAGGGCATTTCTCTCAGCAGGAAGTAGCGGATGGCGTCCGCCCCGTACCGGTCAATCAACACCAGGGGGTCCACCACGTTGCCCTTGGATTTGGACATCTTGCCCCCTTCGACCAAAAGCCACCCGTGCCCGAACACCCTTTTAGGCGGCTCCAGGCCCGCGGCCATCAGCATGATGGGCCAGATCACGGTGTGGAAGCGCACGATGTCTTTCCCTACCAGGTGCGTGACCACCGGCCAGAACTTCTTGAACTTGCTGTCGTCCTTCCCCCACGGGTCCAGGGCGGAGACATAGTTGGTGAGGGCGTCGAACCATACGTAGATCACGTGCTTCTCGTCGATGGGCACCGGGATCCCCCAGTCGAAGGTGGTGCGTGATACGCACAGGTCCTCCAACCCGCTCTTGATAAAGCTGACCATTTCGTTTTTCCGGGTTACCGGCTGGATAAACTCGGGGTTTTCCTCAATGTGCCGCAGCAGGCGGTCCGCATACTTGCTCATCCGGAAGAAGTAACTCTCTTCCTTGACCAGTTCCACCGGGCGCCGGCAGTCGGGGTTGGCGCACAGGCGGTCCGGCGCCTGCCGCTCCGTCCAGAAGGTCTCGCAGGGGGTGCAGTACCAGCCTTCGTACTCCGACTTGTAGATGTCACCGTTGTTGTAAATCCTCCGGAACAGTTCTTGCACCACCTCCTGGTGCCGCGGTTCGGTAGTGCGAATAAAATCGTCATAGCTGATGTTCAGCATCTTCCACAGGTGCTGGAAGCCGGCGACGATCCTGTCCACGTATTCCTTGGGGGTGACGCCCGCCTCCTTGGCTTTTCGTTCGATCTTTTGGCCGTGCTCGTCGGAACCGGTCAAAAACCACACGTCGTAACCCCGCATGCGGTGGTAGCGGGCGAGGGTGTCGGCCATGGTAGTGGTGAGGGCATGCCCGATGTGCAGCCTGTCGCTGGGGTAATAAATTGGTGTGGTGACATAAAAAGCCTTCTCCGGCATGTTCAATGACCTCCTGCTTTTTTGTGTCATGAAAAAACCTCCCAAACCCAGGTTAGGGGGAGAGGAATTTCGCGGTACCACCCTAATTCGCTGCCGCCTCACGGTGGTTCTTTGGCAATTAATGTGTATTATATTAGGATTTGAAGAGTTTTGTCAAGTATTCCCCCTAATAAAAAAATCATACATTTTGTCAAAAAAGGGGTTGACTGTTAATGGCTGTGCTGGTATCATCTAGGTAGACATTGTCGAATGTTGTTGAAGGGAGAGGAACAAATGATCAAATCAACAGGGATTGTGCGCAAAGTGGACGAGCTAGGGAGGGTAGTCATCCCTATAGAGTTGCGGCGCACCCTTGGCATCGACGAAAAAGACGCTCTGGAGATCTACGTAGATCATGAAAAAATTATCCTGAAGAAATACGAACCTGCCTGTGTTTTCTGCGGCAACGCCGAAGATGTGCAAAACTTTAAAGGCAAAAATGTCTGCCGCCACTGCTTGATCTCGATGTCTGAGGCCGTTGGGGCCTAACCAGCGATGTTAATCATCAGGTTTCATGGAGAAGAGGCGCTGTGTGTCTCTTCTCTTTTCTCTTCCACTACCGCGGCGTAGACCTCTCTTTTGGGCAGGCCGAAACGTTTTGCCACCCGTTTGATGGCCTCCTTGTGGTTCACCCCTGCCTGAGTCAAAAGCCTTATCTCCCGGAGCAGGTCCTGGGGCTCTGGCTGGGGTTTTACCTCCGCATCCGTTTCTCCACCGCCCGCGCCTTGCACTACCAGGGTTATTTCCCCCCTGGGAGGGATTACCCTGAAGTGTTCGCAAAGGGAACCCGGGTCGCCTCTTAGCACCTCCTCGTGGACTTTGGTGGCTTCCCGCACTACCGACATGGGCCGTGGTCCCCAGGCGTCCTTCATCGCCTCCAGGGTGGCTAGCAGGCGGTGAGGGGCCTCGTAGAAGACCATCGTGCGGTGTTCATACCGCAGTTCCTCCAGCAGCCGCTGCCGTTCCCGCTTTCCCCGGGGTAGAAAACCCTCAAAAGAAAAAGACCGGGTGGGTAACCCTGAAACCACCAGGGCGGTAGTCACCGCGGATGCCCCCGGAACCGGAACCACTCTGATCCCGCCTGCAATAGCCCGTACCACCAGGTCGTATCCCGGGTCGGAAACTCCCGGCATCCCGGCGTCTGATACCAGGGCCACTTGCTTGCCCTGGCGGAGAAGGTCCAGGATGTAGTCACCCTTCTCTGCTTCGTTGTGCTGGTGATAGCTGGTCAGTGGTGTATGAATCTGGTAATGGGTTAACAGCTTGCGGGTATGACGGGTATCCTCGGCGGCAATCACGTCCACTTCCCGCAATACCCTCAACGCCCGGAGAGTAATGTCTTCCAGGTTACCAATAGGGGTGGCGCATAAAAACAACGTACCGCTCGTTTCGCTTTTCATACCCTCATCCCTTCCCAGAACAAAAACATTTCATGCCATTCGGCATTTATTCGGAAATGTTTTTGTTCTTTCCCAGGGAACCGGATGGTTCCCTGGGACGCTTCGCTGTGACCCTCCTTATTGAACATAAGGGGGTCCCCCCCTTAACAACCCCCACGTATAGGAAATTATCCACAAGGCATAATTTCCTATACGTTATTCCGGCCTCTGCCGGCGTTGGAGAAAACTCAGGCAGAAAAGGCAGTCTTCCCCCTCCGCCCGCCCGCTGGCAAAATGGGCCGGGCAGATGTGAAAACCCTCCTCGTACAAGCGAGTTAAATGCTCGTGCCCTTCCCGGTGGTCCTTTTGGGCGTAGAGTTGCAGCCTTAATTGTTCATTTTGGGCATCAAGAGCCAGAACCTGCATCCTCAGATCCTGCAGTTCCTCCAGCATCGCCGCCAACGCGGTTTCCATCTGAGCCAATCGGTCTGCCAGTCGCACCGTGTTAGTACCTCTCTTCCACAGAGGTATGACTTTTATCTACATACTTCTTAAGAACGCCTGTTCACTTCCTCTAACTCAAACACAGCAACCTGCTTATCAGGAAATTCCACAGTAACCGTTTCCTTCAGAATGTTGGCGCCGATCACCCTGCCTTGACCTCCGGGAGTTTTTACGGTATCGCCCGGAGAAGGTAAACGTTCCCTGGCGTCCTCGTAGGCATCGTTTTCATACCGCAGGCAGCACATCAGCCGCCCGCAAATACCGGAAATCTTGGTGGGATTGAGGGACAGGTTTTGCTCTTTCGCCATCCTGATCGAGACCGGGTCGAAATCACCCAGAAATGAAGAACAGCACAGTACCCGTCCGCATGCACCCAGCCCACCCAGCATTTTGGCCTCATCCCGCACCCCGATCTGGCGTAATTCAATGCGGGTCCTGAAGACGGAAGCCAGGTCCTTGACCAGTTCGCGAAAGTCAACCCTGCCTTCGGCGGTGAAATAGAAGATAATCTTGCCCACATCGAAGGTGTACTCTACGTCCACTAGCTTCATGGGCAGGCCATGAGCGGCAATCTTCTCCTGGCAGATCTTAAAAGCCTCCCGCTCCTTTTGCCGGTTTTCGTCGACCTTGGCCCGATCTTCACTATCAGCCTTCCGGACCACTTTTTTCAAGGGAGTGACGACTTCTTCGTCTTCTACCATCCTGGGAGCTACCACTACCTCGCCGTATTCCACTCCCCGGGCGGTTTCCACGATCACCCCGTCCCCCATTTCCAGGGCAATTTCCCCCGGATCGAAATAATATATTTTACCAGCCTTCTTAAACCGTACTCCCACAACGTTGGTCATGGACTGTCACCTCGAATTTCAACTATCTCTGCCGGCACGCTTAAGTCGTAGTAACATGGCTTCCAGGACAAGCCGTTTATTCACATTCTCCTGCAACCGCCGGCGGGTTAAGAGAATTTCCTTTAATGCCAAGGCATGGTTACCGCCCCAACCCTTTAAACCTTGAACCCGGTCCCAACAATCACGGTTTAGTATTAGTCTTTCCGACCCCATTTGTTGCCATACCAGGATGTCCCTGTACCACCTGGCCATCCAGTCCAGCACCGTCGCCAGATCCTCCTGTTGTTCCAGTTCGGCGGCCATGGATAAAAGCTGGTATGCATCCGCCCGGGTCAGCCGTTCCAGGTAATCAAGCGCCTGGTCACGGGCTTCCATGTACCGGGCATCTCCGGCCAAGGCAAGGGCTTGTCCAATACTCCCTCCGGCCATACCCGACAATAGTTCGGCCTGGTCCGCCGTTGTTCCCCTGGCTACCAGTAATTCGACCAGGAGGGATGGGGATAACGGTACGAAACGCACAGGCACGCACCTGGACTGGATGGTCTGGAGCAAAGCCGCTGGCTTGGCGGAAATCAGAATCAACACAGTATTTTCCGGCGGTTCTTCCAGCAGCTTCAACAGGGCATTGGCGGCTTCCTCCTTCATGCGGTCCGCCTCCAGGAACAAGACCACCTGGTACTTACCCTCATAACGGCTGAATCCAACCTGGCGCTGCAGTTCCCGCACCTGGTCGATTTTGATGACACTGCCCTGAGGAGCCAACACGTGGATGTCAGGGTGATTACCCTCCGCGGCCCGGCGGCAGGAAAGGCACATCCCGCAGGCGTCTCCTCCCACCGGATTTGTACAGTTCAACGCCCGGGCCAGCGCCTTGGCGGCAGTCTCCTTACCCACGCCATCGGGACCAAGAAACAGGTAGGCATGGGGTACCTTACCGCTTTGAAGCGCCTGCAACAACTGCTGTACCGCCAGGTCTTGACCGCGGATCTCTTTCAGTTTTATCCTGATCTTGTTTGGCATCATGTCACCTTGCTTCAATTCGAATAACCCAGCCCACTCGTCCTAGCCACCGATACCTAAAATTTTCAACCCGGCAGGAAATAAATTAACTAATAAAGAAGACTAATTAATTATACAATAAATCCGGCAGGAGGAGTAAGCATGGCATACGTTAAGTTTTCCGAAGGAAGAAAATTTATTGGCAGAGTACCCTTTCAGGCAGACTTGCTTGATTACCTGACCGGGTTCGCCAACGATCATGGCATCAGGGCGGGACAAGTTATGGCGCTGGGGGCTGTTTCCGAAGCCGTGGTAGGTTATTACGACCAGCACAAAAGAACCTACTTTAACATACCCTACCATCGACATCTTGAGATCCTCAATTTGACGGGAAACATTTCCTTGAAAGACGGCAAGTCTTTTGTCCACGCCCATGTTACCCTGAGCGATGAGGACGGCCATGCCTTCGGGGGCCACCTGATGCCCGGGACTACTGTCTTCGCCTGTGAATTCATTATCCACGAGTACCTGACGGAGCAGGACCTTAACAGGGAATTTGACCAGGATACAGGCTTAGGCCTGTGGAAGTTATAATAAAGAAAACTTGGCTTGCGCCGAGCCTTTGGCGAAGGCGGAAGCCGTAGTTGCACTTATGCCACAGAAAGTTATACTTTCTGATGGTGCAACTGCTCCACAAGTCCGCTTACCTGGCGGGAAATGGCGTCTGGCTGTCCCAGGGCTGAAACGACTTTCACCCTGTGGGGAAATTGTTTGGCCAGGTCTAAGTAACCTTCCCGGACCCGGCGGTGAAAGTCGGTTTCCTCCTGTTCCATGCGGTCGAAAACGGCCCTACCCCCTGTGGTTTCCCGCTGGCGGGTAATGCGAGAAAGCCCTTCCTCTGCATCTATGTCCAGCACCACCGTCAGGTCCGGCACCAGCCCGCCTGTGGCCAGCCGGTTGACCTCCCAGATCATGGCTGGGTCGAGCCCCCTGCCATAGCCCTGGTAGGCGATGCTGGAGTCCACAAACCGGTCGCTGATCACCCACTTGCCCGCTGCCAGGGCCGGGCGAATGATCTCCGCCACATGCTGCGCCCTGGCGGCGGCATACAACAGCACCTCCGCCTCCGGGGCCATACCGCCGGTATCGGGGTCCAGCAAGATGCCCCGGATCTTTTCCGCCAGGAAGGTCCCTCCCGGCTCCCTGGTCAAGACAATCGATCGATTTCGTTTTCCCAGATATTCAGCCAGCAGTCGAGCCTGGGTCGACTTGCCGGACCCATCCGGCCCTTCGATGGTGATGAACTTGCCGCTAGCCATTACCCTCCCTGACATCATCAATCACATCCATCATCTCCAGAGTGGGGTCGGCAGGACCCTGCCACCCGGTACCCAGGCTTTTATATTCGTTAATAAGGTCAATCACTTCTCGAGTAATCCTTTCCCCGGGACAAATCAGGGGAATCCCCGGGGGATAGGGGACAAACATCTCGGCAGCCACCTCACCACAGGTTTCCCGCAGGGGTAGCTTTCGAACCTTGGCAAAAAACGCCTCCCTAGGGGAGAGAACCACCTCTGGCAGGGGAAGGTCGCCTGGGACCACCTCCAAATTCCGGCTGCCTTCCAGGCTATTTTCGTGAACGGCCCGGCGGGAGACTCCCTCCAAGGCCCTTAATAGGGCCTGAATGCTCTCTTTGGTATCCGCCACCGTGAGCAGGAGGACAATGTACTTGGCTCCGGCCATCTCTACTTGCACACGGTACTGAACCCGCAGGATTTCAGCCAGCCGGTACCCGGTCAGCCCTAGCGCTTGTGCGGAAACTACCAGCCTGGTGGGATCGTACCCAGCCACTCCCGGCCTGCCCAAAATTTCCTCCCCCAGGCAACGCATTCCCGGAACGGAGTTAATGCGATCCCGCGCCTCCTGGGATAACGGTAAGAGCCTGTCCAACAAGGCTCTACCGTGCTGCGCCATGTGACACCTGGCTGCATCCAAAGAGGCCATCAAAAGGTATGAGGGGCTGGTGGATTGTAACAGGTTCAACGCCGTGCCCACTTCTTTACCGGTAACCCCCGGGCAAGTGTGCAGCATGGCGGCCTGGGTAAAGGCCCCCGGGACCTTGTGGGTACTCTGGACCACCAGATCCGCCCCCGCCGCCAGAGAGGCTACCGGCAGCCGGGGGTGAAACGTAAAGTGGGCGCCATGGGACTCATCGGAGACTACGGTCAAGCCGGCCCGGTGGGCGATATCTATCAACATGACCGTTTCCGAGACGAGCCCCTCGTAAGTAGGGTGCAGCAATAACATGGCCTTGATACCCGGCGCATCTACCAGCTTGCGCTCCAGTTCCTCCGCTGTGACTCCCAACGCAATGCCCCAGTCCCGGTCCCACTCCGGCCGCAGATAAACGGGTTTGCTTCCCGCAAGGACCATGGCCGCCCAAACCGACCGGTGAGCATGTCGTGGCACCAGCACCGTGTCACCCGGTCCCGTACAGGCCAACAGTGCGGCATGGATACCCACGGTAGCGCCGTTAACAAGAAAAAAGGTCCGGCCGGCCCCAAAGCACTCCGCCGCCAGTTCTTGCGCTTCCAAAATCGGCCCCTGCGGTAGATGCAGGTCATCCAGCCCCGGCAGTTCGGTCAGATCCAGGCGGAATACCCCAGATCCCAAAAACTCCGCGAAGGGTGGCCAGCTTCCTCTACCGCCCTTATGGCCGGGCACATGGAAGGGCTGATAACCCTCTGATACATGATCTCGCAGGCTTTCCCACAAAGGTGCGCGGCTTTGCCGGTTGAAGTTCAAATATATCAACTCCTGAGGCCATCACTGTAATTTTAACATATGCTGAAAGAAACTGCTAGCAAACGAAAGGCTACAAGCCACATACAAGCGACGCCCAGGGTAACAAT
This sequence comes from Clostridiales bacterium PH28_bin88, assembly GCA_000987045.1. GTDB lineage: Bacteria > Bacillota > PH28-bin88 > PH28-bin88 > PH28-bin88 > PH28-bin88. Next base: position 9,507 of record LAKY01000005.1, read on the forward strand.
ATTCGTAAAGAAACAGAAACAATCCCGGTATACCAGGAGCGAATAGCGATGAGTAAACAAAAAAGGCCCTCCTGGATTGATGAGAAGGCCCTTTCCCGAAAGTATTGTTTAAATGCAACCCGGGTGATCCGGGCGTGGAGAGAAGGCCGGTCAGACCTGGAGATTGCCCTGATGTTTGGCACCACACCCAGGCAGTTGATGCGAATGCGCCAGGAGATTCAAGAAGCGCACCAGCAAGCCCGCTGCCGGAAGAACAAAACCACTTAATGCTTTCCCGTATTCAGAGGATGTGCTTTTGTTCGCGCTTCGCACTACCCCCACAGCCGCTTAAGGCGTTCAATCAGGCGCGGGTAGCGAGCATCCCCCGCATTTAAACCGATTATTTCTTTTTGGCACTGTTCGCACAGAAACCGCCGGGAAACCAGGATGCCTCCCCGGATTCCCTGTTCAGGCGTCTTTTCACAGAGCAGGCAAACCGGTAACAACTGCGGTACACCCTTGCCCATGGGACCACCACCTCACATCATCTGCCAGGGTATTTCCAGCTAGTATGTCCCTTTCCGGATAGAAAAAGACACCCAGCCTCGAAATGACCCCACGATGCTATGATATGAAGTCCACGATGCAAGGGTTCCCTCTTCATTTATTGTGGTCGCTGGCGCTGGACACCGTTAATATCAACATAGGTGTCACCCGGCAGAATAAGCTCGGACACGGGGACAACCTTGTAACCCTGAGCCTGCAGCCACCGCAACAGAGAAGGTAACACCTCCGCCGTATGCTTTCCCTGGTTATGAAACAGTACGATGGACCCCGGCTTGACCCGCTTGGTAACCCGATCAAACATCTGGTGGGCGGTCAGGTCCTTCCAATCCAGGGAGTCGACGTCCCACTGGATCACCTTGAGCCCCAACCTATCACACAGCTGGATCAGTGTATTGCTGTACTCGCCGTAGGGCGGGCGGAAGACCTTGGCATCATAGCCTGTGATTTCTTTAATCATTTGCCGGTTTTCGACTAGTTCCTCTTCCATTACCTGTTCGCTTAGCTGTGGAAAGTGCGGGTGAGTGGCTGAATGCATCCCGATCTCATGACCTGCGTCAGCCACCTTCTTCGCCTTGTCCGGATACTTGCTAATCCACTTGTTGGTCAGGAAAAAAGTTGTTTTCACCTGGTACTGGTCAAGAATTGCCAGCAACTGGTCGGTATAATCAGCACCCCATGTTGCATCGAATGAAAGGGCTACCTTCTTTTCGGAAGTATCCACGCTGTATATTGGTAATAGTTTTCGCACCCTGGACACCAGGGTTACCGGATTGCCGGGCAAGTTCGCCAACGGTCCCCATAGCAGCGCCAGTATCCCCACTAAACCCACTGCTATCAAGAACCTCTTCCAGAACCGCTTTCCGCCGAAAAACAAAAGCAGCACGGGGCTCTCCTCCTTTGTTCCCCGTGCCTGGCGGGCACCCGCCTGCTCGGGGTAATACTCTCAAGGAATTCTTATGCCCCGTTGATCCGCTGTATTACATCCGAAACAACAAAACACCCCAAAGACAACTCCTTGAGGTGTTTAAAATAGCTTCTGGCAGTGACCTTCGTCACATTGATTTAAGTGCCGCCCTGCGGCGGCCGGCTAAGGAGGTGATACTAGCCGCCCCCGTTGGTGGCGGCGTCGCTCTCCCTAATCCTCCCAATCCATATGTCAAGACCCCCAAGGTTCCCTTGGGGGTCTCAAAATATTTTCTGGCAGTGACCTACTCTCCCGGGACAAACCCAGTACCATCGGCGCTGGAGGGCTTAACTTCCGTGTTCGGCATGGGAACGGGTGTGACCCCTCCGCCATTACCACCAGAAATCTGTTCTCTCAAAACTGGACAGCGAGAACTACTTTTCGCGTTTCAGGACCCACCTTAAGGTGTTCTAGTCACTAGCAACTAGCCACTAATTTAGGTCAAGCCCTCGACCCATTAGTACCAGTCAGCTCAAACGGTTACCCGTCTTACACTC
>LAKY01000035.1 GCA_000987045.1 Clostridiales bacterium PH28_bin88
GAACCCCTGGAACTTGCCCTGACTGCAACCGTTGGCAACGCCATATACGATTACCTGACTAACGAGCGCCCCCCAGTTGATTGCCCAATCCTATTCCTGACCCAGCAAGGGCCTTACAGAGGGATGGAAAGCAGCAACATTTGGAGGGTGGCAGCCCGAATTATGGAGAAAGCTGGCATACGCCAGTCGAAGGGGGACAGGAGAGGTTTCCATATCTTCCGCCACCACCTTGCGACAACCCTTTTGGGTAACGGTGTACCCCAAGCGGTGATTAGCGGCGCGCTCGGGCATGCCGTGCCTGAATCGGTGGAGACCTACCTCTCGGCAGATCTTGTCCACATCAAAGGATGCGCCCTTAGCATAGCCCGTTTTCCAGTGTCCGAGGGGGTGTTCGCCGATGCGTAGGTTTCAGTCCTTTCTTACCCCCTTGATGGAAGCGTTCATCGCCTTTCAGAAAGCGTCCGGGCGATGGAACGAGACATACGATCACAACATGTTCCTTTTCGACTGCCATTGCGCACGGTTGTTCCCGGAAGCGGGGACGCTGACCCAGGAAATGGTGGACAGTTGGTGCACACAGCGCGCCACAGAGACAAACAACAGCTGCAGGACGAGGGTGTTCGTCATCTCGAACTTCGTCCGTTACCTGAGGGATCGGGAGATTGCGGATGTCGTGGGGCCGAACATCCCAAAGATGGAACCCTGCACCTACGTGCCCCATGCTTTCACGGACTTCGAACTGGAGAACTTCTTCCGGGCATGCGACAGCCTACCGCCCACGCCCAACACCCCTGCGGTGCTTACACGCAGGATCGTCGTGCCGGTGTTCTTTCGGCTCCTGTACAGCAGCGGGATAAGGACCAACGAGGCAAGAATGCTCCGTGTGGACGACGTAAACCTGGTTCATGGTGTCCTCAACATCCGCCACTCCAAGGGTCCTTCCCAGCGCTATGTCGTCCTACATGACACCATGCTGGACCTGCTGGCGCGGTACAATACTGTGATCCATGCGCTGCACCCGAGGCGGGAGTATTTCTTCCCTGCCTCAAAAGGTTCATCTCTCACGAATGGGTGGGTGGTATACAATTTTCGCAAGCTCTGGTACAAGCACAACACACCGCATGCCACGGCGTACGAGTTGCGCCACAACTACGCCGTGGAAAACATCAACCAGTGGATCGGCGAAGGCTTCGAGTTCTTTTCGAAACTCGTGTATCTGAGCAAGAGTATGGGCCACGCTTCGCTGGAGAGCACCAAGTACTACTTCAACCTGGTACCGGCTATGGCCGATATCCTGTTGGAGCTGACCGGGCGCGATTTCGACAATATCGTGCCAGGGGTGGATTATGAAAAAGGCTGAGAAAGAGTCCATCACCATCGCCCGGCACATCCACACGTTCCTGAGAGAATATGTACCGTCCCAGAAGAGCCACAGCGAAAACACCCTCAAGTCGTATGAGTACGCCATCTCGCTTTACATAGGTTTCCTTGAGGACGAAAAGGGAATCGATCCGGAGAGGCTGAGCTGCGACTGTTTCAGCAGGGACATGATCGAGGAATGGCTGCGATGGCTGGCCGATACTCGCGGATGTTCCCCGGAAACCTGCAACATCCGGCTCGCATCCCTGAGGGTGTTCTTGAATTACCTGGGGGGAAAGCATGTCTCCATGCTCCACATAAGCGAGGACGCATCCGGCATACAGCGGAGGAAGGGGACACGCAAGAAAGTAAAGGGCATGAGCAAAGATGCGGTGCGGGCGCTGATGGCGGCGCCGGATACTTCTACAACGGCGGGTCGGCGCGACCTGGCGCTGATCGTCGCCATATATGGCACAGCGGCTAGAATTGACGAGATCCTGTCGATGAAAGTTGGACAATTGCACCTGAATGCAAGGAAACCCAATGTCAACATCATTGGGAAAGGCAACAAGATAAGAACACTGTATCTCCTGCCAAAGGCGGTCGCCCACCTGAAGAGCCACCTCAAGGAGTTCCATGGGGACGTTCCGGCCCCGGATGCCTACGTCTTTTACTCACGTAACGCCGGTCCACGCGGAAAAATGAGCCAGATGGCGGTAAGCAAGCGGCTCAAACTACATGCTGAAACAGCCCACAAGTCGTGCGTTGAGGTACCCCTGGACTTCCATGCGCACCAGTTGAGGCACGCGAAGGCGACTCATTGGCTGGAGGACGGGATGAACATCGTGCAGATATCGCTCTTGCTGGGCCATGAACAGCTGCAGACGACGATGGTGTATCTGGACGTAACAATCGAGCAGAAGACGAAAGCCCTGGCGACGCTTGAAGATGAGAACAGTCGAAAAGCACCAAAGAAATGGAAGGACAACAAAGCTTCACTGGCTAATTTCTGTGGCGTGAAACCAATCAAGCGGTAAAGAAAAAATCCAAACCTTTTTCGGGGAAAGCGGCTTGATTACGCGGCTTTGTTCTGAAAGGTTTGGATTTTATTTTTGTTTGGATAACGTGAATTGTTGGTAAGAAAGATGAGACGGCGCCATTGCTGTTCTCTCGACCAACCGATCCACTCGTCTCGGGAACCGCATTTAAACGCTGCCGTTCCCCAGCCCAGCAGGGCAACCCACTGATCGTTCAGTTCAGCGACATACTTGATGGATTCCCCGACTAGTTTGCGAAATCCAAGATAATGGTGCTCGTCCATGAGTTGATTCCATCGATGTTCTTCCTCGGGTTCGATGGGACGGACGACCAACGACTGCAATTCCATTTGTGCTGGCATTCAAGGACTCCTCTTTGGACCGAACCATGTAGTTACCTACATTTTAACAGTCCGGAGAAGAAAAAACCAGTGGGTATTGAAAAATACTTGTTGCGACTAAATTTTGCTCGACTTTGACGATGCCCTGTGGTGCCATGATATGGGTATTGACATTATGAACGAAACGTAATAAAATAATTAATGTTCTGCATTGGTGCTCTTAAACACCATTTGACGAAATTGACCCACTACGGTATAATTACCATCACAGGCGCCCGTAGCTCAGGGGATAGAGTGACGGAATCCGAGTCCGGAGGTCGCAGGTTCGAATCCTGCCGGGCGCACCATTTAAACCGGCGCCATTAGCTCAGTTGGTAGAGCAGCTGACTCTTAATCAGCGGGTCTGGGGTTCGAGTCCCTAATGGCGCACCAGTAAATTCAAGGCTTCACGGCTTTTAGTATACCACTCGAAAACCAAAATACTAATTGTTTACTAAGTAAGCAAAAAAAGCCGGGCTGTGCTCCCGGCTTTAACTGTTTACCTCTATTATCCTGGTTAATATCCTGAGTAATTCATCTTCGTCATTGATACTACCCCGGTATGTCCCTAACTCTCGTTCTTTAATCCTATGCAGCTTATGAGTTTTAACATACGACATATTAAGAAGCCCTGCTTCTCTCCAACCGATAATTGGCTCCTTGAATTGATCATAATAACCGGGTGGGCTCTTTGGGGGAGTACTGGTAATTTCTGCGAATGTACAAAAACCATTCTCTACGTTTATTATCAGAATTGGCCTATATTTGCTTGAAGTAGGATCATCATCATATTGAATTGTGCATGAATAAATATCGCCAATTTCCGCCATCTTTTCTACGCATTACCGTCATCCTCAAACCACTCCCTGTGGCTTGGGTTCTTACGGTCTAATTTAATGACGCCTTTGTCGGCCTTAAGAGGACGTAATTTTTTGCTTATCGTGTCCAGCGCTGGTTTGACACTAGCTACCGTTTGTTTTTTCTCTAAAACGGCTCGCATGTCTTTCTCCTCCCCGTTACCTTTTGCCTTATCCAAATCATATCACACTCCTGATTGGCTTATCAATACTAGAGTATGCTATTTTGAATAATTTTACCCCAAAAAAGACAACCGGGCATTCCCCGGCTACTATCGTTTTGTTATTTATTTTCTACCAGGCTTTTTCCTTGACTAACCCCGCCAGCTTCTCCGCCGCTTTCCGCTTGAGATCCATGCCTACGTGTGAATACGTATCCAGCGTCATGCTGATCTGCGAGTGTCCTAGAAGCTCTTGTACCACCTTGGGATGTTCGTTGGCCTCCAACAATCTGGTAGCGTAGGTATGCCTTAATGCGTGCAGGTTGGCGTGTGGTATGCCAGCCTTCTTAATCATCCGGTGGAATGTCCTTGTAAAATTCCTCGGTTCTATCGGTTTACCATCTACCGTACAGAATACCAGGTCATTATCTTGATACTCCTGGCCTAACAGCAACTTCTCCTGGTTCTGCCGGGCCCTGTGCGCCCTCAGTTCTTTAACCACATCCTCTGGAATTGGTATGTCCCGCTTACCCTGTTTGGACTTGGGTTCGTGAAACGCCGTCTTGGTCTTGGTTTCTCCTTCCTGGTTCCTGATCTTCACCAGTCCCCTGCGCACATGGATGATGCCTTCCTTCAGGTCAACGTCTTTCCACCGCAGGGCCAGCAGTTCACCTACCCGTAACCCGCTTGTAAGGTCCAGCAGGAAGGCCGCATACAGCCGGTCATTTTCAATGGCCGTCAAGAACCGCTCCGTTTCCTCCCGGGTGAGGACCCGCATTTCCTTTTTGTGTTGCTTGGGTATCACTACGTTGTCAACCACATTTTGCGCCAATAGCCCTTCCCTTACCGCCTGCTTGAGTGCAGCATGGATTACGGTGTGAATATACCGGACCGTCCTGCTGCTTAACCCACCGGCGCCATCGGATCTCCCGCCGGCAATCTTGGCGTTGTACAGGTCATGCGGGTGGGTAGAGGTCAGGTTTTTAAGCTGCAGGTTACAGATGGCCGGTTTAATGTGGGTGTCGATCAGATACTTATAGCTGTCCCATGTGGTAGGCCGCAGGTGGTTCTTCATTCGATCGTTCAACCATTTGTCCAGCCAGTCTCCCACTTTTAGCTTACTGGGTTCCACAAACACCCCGGCCTGCTTCTCAGCTAGGGCTTTGATCAGTTTTTCCTGCACTTCCTCCCGGGTCTTGCCGTAGAGGAGAACCTGCTTGGTTTTACCGGTCTTGGGGTTGATCCCTCCGGTTGTTACCGCGCACCAACCGACAACCTTCCCGTTTTTGTCTTTGCGCTTGGATATACACCCTTCACCCTTGCCCCGACGTTTTGCCATTAATTCCCCCTCCTTCCGATCCCCTTCTATGTGGTTGGTTTCTCAAGAAATCCATCTCTCTGCATTTTTCTTAGGATAAACCGCGCCAGCCATTCCATGTCCTGATCGTCAGGTTTTTCTTTCAGAGCTGTAACCACAATACGGCGTTCTTTGGGCACTTTAGACCACCTCCTTCTGGCCTTCCATGATGTCGATCACTCGATTAACGATTTCTCTCGCCCGGTTCCGTACGCTTCGCCATTAGCATCCCCTCCGGTACCAGTTACCTTACCAGTTAACCTTGAAATTTCTGCTTCAAATTCCTTCCTGCGCATTCTACTTTCTTCCCGCGCAAGCTTCATCTTTTCACATTCCTCCTGAGCCACCTCCAATAACTCTTTCAGTTTAACAGGGTCTGCCAGTATCGCCGGCGTAACTATTAATTCTGGCTTTGTCGGCTCACCATTTACAAAGGAAAACGACATCCGTGGTTCATAGTCAGGTAAATCTATCACAACAAGCCTAAGTTCATCGTTCTCCTGTGGCATTTTAATTTTCCTCCTTTATCTAGTCTTTGTAATACGGTGTCCCCCACCACTCTGCCGGTTTTAGCGACGAGTGGTATTCGCCATATTCGTGCTTTTCGATTACCCGCATCGCCTTGACGAGAACCTTCATGCTCTCAATCATGTATCGGTCCTTTTCAGGGTCACCATCAAGACACATCGCCATGCTGTCGAAGTAGCCCTGCATTGACCGTAAGACGTGATCCATCAACAACCCACCTCTTTTACCGCTTTTTTAAGCCCGCCCAGCAATGGTCAATCCAATCCGTACATCCTCCAGCGCACCCACTTATATAGGCGCTTACTAAACGCATCCGCTTCAGCCTCGACTCGCCTTTGCATTTGCTTATCGGAATAATATAGTGTCATGTCCAAATTTGCATGAAGCTGCAGATGCCCTAATTCATGGGCTAGAACGAACGGCTTAAACCAATTAGGAACATCTTCGTTGATATAGATAGTTCCATCCGGTGATATAAGGCCCAAATATCTCTCTTTGGTTTCCGGCGGGAACGCCTCTACAACAACCTTCATTCCTCTTTTCATGGTAATCCTGTTCAAGTGTTGCCTTATAGGCCATTCCCGATAATCAGAACTATCCTCTCTATCTGGCCATGTATCAATACCGAGCCGAGTTTCAGACATAAAAAATACCTCCTCTGCCCTTGCCGAAGGAGGTTCGCCATGCTAAGATAATAGCGAAGCAAGCCTTCTAGCAAGGTTTGTTTTCGGGTAGGAAGGCGGTTTACTCTTGCCGGGGTAGCGCCTTCCTTAACTTTTCGGACTTCTTTCTTCAAGCCACTTTTGCACCTTCGCCCTGTCGAACCTTACAAGTCTACCGGTCTTGATAAATGGCAACCCTTCTTTGCGCCATCTATCAATTGTGGGTCTGCTAACCTTTAGCCACTTGCAAAGTTCTTCTTTGGTAAGTAATTCGCTCTCCATATTCCACCCCCCTTAGTGTGTTCATAACTTATTATAACTAATCATTAATGATCAGTCAAGTATTTGTCAATAGAAATTTCTGGTTGAATTGCGGCTCGACATCCATGTCAACCCACACACACAGCCTGACGTTGCCAGGGGGTGTATCAATTCGAAGCACCCCTTGCCGTCTAGATGCGGGTGGGGAGTTCAACTGGTGAATTTTCACCAGTTCGCTGAATATCGTTTACCGTTGCGGGGCGCTCCTTGCCATCTTTGCCTTCGGTGCGGGTGGGAAGTTCAGGTGCTGGATTTCCAGCAACTCGTTTTGTATCCTCAATTACTGTAGTGTTGTGTACTTTCAGCGCATCCGCTATCTTCCTGTAACTCCATCCCTGTTGCCTGAGCTTTAACGACAGTTCGCGCCTGGGTTTGTCAGATTTCTGACAACCCTTAGTACTCCTCAATTTTGAGGAGACCGTCAAGGGGGGGTCTCAATCTATACCACCCTGCAGGTGTCGTCAGATCGTCGATGCCTTTTCAGTAGTGGTCAAACTGTCCACTACTGTTCCCATATGCACACGCGAGAGAGATTTTCGGTAAACTCGGGTTACCGAAATTCTCCCCCCGGTGCGCGCCGGAGCGCAAGATGTAACGGGATGTGCGAACCTGGGAAAATTCCCAAGTTCACAGGGGGTTGCGTTTTTACAATACCAATTCGTCACCGTGTGACGGAAAGCCATGTTCCTTCAAGTCATCATTTTGAGTACTTGATTTTCCAGGGATGTCGCAGTGCGACAGGGGTTGTCTGCTTCGCGCTATTTATGAGGTTTTCCATTTGGGAAACCTGACACAGGTTAAGGGATTGTATTTTTGCAATACCCCAGGTAGTGCCAGGGGTGCCACCCCCTTTCGTCCGCCCGGTGACGAAACCATGCCGCATAGCAGCAGGGTTTTTACGAATTCGTAAAAATTACCCTTGGGAGGATGGTTTTTCATCCCCCTACCAAAACGGTTAATGGGTAGCGCAATCTGCACTATCCTGTGGGGTAGGTCAATGTGACATACCCTTTGGCTTTAAGGGCACTAACTTATCGTCATTTTGGCGAGAAGTTAAGGTTATCGGAAATTTTCGGGGAACCTTCGGCCCAGTAACCACCAAGGCGGTGGGCGTACTCAATACCGGTCATCCAGGTTTTTGGATACCTTTCGGTCGCAAGTCGACTAAAAGGGTCTGAATTTAGTTACCATGCTCTCAAACTGCAGAGGAATGTTTTTGCGAGACCAAGTATAGAACGGCATTACAGACTTCAAGTATTTCTGTTCAAACGGTGTCAGGTCTTGGTAGTCAAATAGATGCTTCTTTACCACTTCTGCCGCTTTTTTCGGTGTAGTCCCTTTGTTGAGTTGGTCAACAAATAGGGCAAGCTTGGAGTTTGTCTCCATGCTGGAGTTAAGGTCACGCCCCCGCTGAATCAACCCTCTGCCCTTTCCGGTCAATTGCTGCCTGGCTTCTTTAATTAGATCCGCGCCGCTTGTGGTTGAGAAAAAATTACTACTGTCTAATGCCTGTTGCCGGAACAAGTCAAGCACCTGCTGGTAGTCCATGCCGTTAGCGATGCGCCCGGCCTTGCCGGTCTGGATACCAAAGGCGTCTAGATATGGCCGAGGCGATTTCAACCCCGCCAGCCAGGAGTTAAAGATGTTGCCTTGCAGGTTCCGGGAATAGTAACCGGGATTCATGGTTGTTACTGTGCTTACCCACAATCCTTGTACTTTCTGCCAGAGGTTACGCATCTCACGGCTGGCCGTATCATCCTGAAAGGTGCGCATGGCTTCTTCCAGGTACTCCCCAACGTGTTCCGGCACGGCGTAACGCGGCACGTTCTTGGTTACGCCTATGCCTCCCTCCTTAGTTGGGTAGAACCTGAACGGACCTTCCGGTTCCCATATCTTCCACCCAGGCGGGGATGCCTGTCCCTTCTTGATGGGCATAGCCCACTTCGGGTTTGCAGCCACGTCGTTCAAGAACTTTTGCGTAGCTATAGCACGCTCCAGGCGGGCATTACGTACTGCATCGGCCACCGACATACGGGGTTCAAAGAATCCCCTGCCCATACGCCGGTTTATTTCTTCAACCGTGCCTTCCAAGGTACGCACCCTGGCGTTGGGGTCATACGCCCTTAGTGGACTAGTCTTGCCACCGATAGTTTTCGTACCGGCCTTTTTGGAGAGGGTTTCAAATTCCTGCCCCGGTATATGGGCAAGGTAGTCCTCTAGCTCATTGATTTTCAGACCGACCTTTTTAGCTTCCTGCACCAAGCCTTTGTTGATGTCAGCCCACTTCTGCGCGTACTGCCGCACTTCCTTTTTGGCTCGCAGGTCCGCCACGTTCCTTGCGGCTACCTTCGCATACGGCTGTTCCCGGAGTTTACCCGCCAATATCTGTTCCTCCGGCGTGAACTGTTTCCCTTCCTCATAGCCTGCCGCATGACTTCCTGGGGTTTAGCGCGGTATTCCTTCTGGAACTGTTCCACTCGTTGCACCCAAGGCTTAAATTCTTCCTCGGCTATACCAGCAGGTTTGAAACGGAAGCCCTTAAATGCCTTGCCTACCGCTTCGCCAGCCTTGGTAGCGGCAACAACTTCCCGCACAGGTGCAGAGACTATTTTTGCGGCTTCCAACGCTTTGGCGGTGCCGGGGATAGCTTTACCGGCAAACTTTAGAGAGGTTTTCCCTGCGGCACTTGCACCAAGAGTTAGGTAGGTAGTGGGATCAAAAGCGACATCCAAGGCATACCCAAGGCCAGATCGCAACGCCCCCGGTTGCATCCCGGCCTGTCCAAGGACATCCGTATAGGAGGTACGTTCCTGCCCAGTTAACCCACGCCACCCCGCCCCGAGAACATCCATAGGTGAACTTTTCTTGTCATCCGTAATTTCCTTGGCAATGTTGGCTGAGGCATAAGTTCCACGGGACCAAAGGTCACCAATATCTCCCAACAAGCCGGTATTGCGTGGCGTGTTTAGTAGCCGTTCCATGAAATTACGATCGTAGGGTTCTATTTGACCATCTTGCGAAAGTTGGCTTAAACCCTTATGTACCAAGGGGTCTGGCAACATGTTCATAAGGGTCTTTTGACCATCTTGCCAGAGTGCTTGTGTATCAAGGCTTTCCGGCTTTTTTGCAAGATGCTCATTTAAGGCCTTTATAGGGAATTCAAACACTCTACCTTTTTGACCATCTTGCCTAAGCGACCATAACCAGTTCCCTTTTCCCTTGTTACCCTCGCTTATTCGTCGCGTCTTGACGCCAAGTTTTTCCTTGGCGCGTTTGAGTGTTATTTCGCTAATACCTTGTTTTTTCGCCTCCTTAAATAATTCCGGGGCAGGTTTAGAACCATTCAATAGATTGTCTTTTAGAAAGTCCATGGCCTCTTCGATCGCGCTCTTTTCTTCCCTGCTTTTTATTGGTGCCAACAATGCTTCCGCCGAAACATCGCATATCCCTGTCCAGAAAAAGCCACCTTCCCTTAACTCATAGCCTATAGAAGAACCAAGTGGCGCCAGTGAACTCTTAACATGGGCCATTACCCTTTTTTGGGTATCTTCAGGGTTTAGTCCCTCCAACAGAATCGACCTGGCTGCTGCGGCAAAGTTAATGCTTCCTAACCCCCGGTAAATACTTCGATCCTGCTGTCCTTTTCCTAAATGCCGGATACATACAACGGCACACTCGTACTTCTCAGCCAGGCTTGCAAGTCCTGACAGTACCGGCCTGACTTAATTTGCCCTGTGCATATCCACACCAGCCCCTAAGTAAGCCTGCAAAGGGTCTATTATTACCAGCGATGGTTTAAGTCTCTGCAGAGTGTTCTCGATAATCTCCAAATCACGCAAGGTTACGTGTTTCTGTTCCTCTTCGCCCTCCTCTTTCCAACCCATCAAAGCAAACACCATGTTGGTATCTGCTTTAGCGGCATCCAGCCGTGGCCTCAGGGTATCCCCTAACCCATCTTCAGCCGTCATATACAACACCGTTGATGGCTCTCTCCTTTCTCGCGGGACACCATCTATCCCTGGAAACGGATCTCCCTTGCTCACGCTCGCCGCAATCTGTAGAGCTAAGAATGTTTTGCCTACACCCGGATCACCTTCGAGAAGTGTCAATTTACCGCAGTTTTCACAGAAGGCGTTGGATGAAGAAACTTATCCTTAACGCTCCGTCGGCCCAGGTCTCCGTCTACATCTAGAACTACAAGTCCACTTATTCGCATGTACTCATACCCCTTTCTATTTGACGTGTTATCGCACTTTTGCTATAATCGTATTGGAGGGTGGAAGGAATGATTGTTCTCGGATACTACCAACTGCCTAATGGCCGTGAACCCGTAAAAGACTTCATTAAAGACCAGGCACCCAAAGACAGTGCCCGCATCCTGCGTGGATTTGCCTTACTCGAAGAATTTTGGCCACACCTCGGTATGCCGTACGTAAGGAGCATTTCCGGAGAATCCGGCCTCTGGGAATTGAGAGTTGAGGGACAAAAGAAAGTTTTTCGCGTTTTCTTCTGTCACGAAGGCGGAAAAATCGTCCTTCTGCACGCCATAGTTAAGAAAAGCCAGCTGCACCCCCTTGAATGACCTAAGACTTGCAGCGGAAAGACTTAAACAATGCAAGAAAGGAGTGTAACCATGAGCACTTTCCGTGACCACCTCCTGGAGGAAATGAAAGACCCTGAATTCGCTAAAGCATGGGAAGAAACAGAATTGGAATACCAAATTGCCAGAGCCATCATTAAACTGCGGATGGAACGTGGACTCACACAAGAAGAACTAGCCAAGCAAGTTGGCGTAACCCAGTCTGTTATTGCTAGACTTGAAAGCGGCCGACACCTGCCGTCGTTGCGCTCTTTACACGAATTAGCGGAAAAACTTGGACTAAAGTTAGTGGTTAACTTTGAACCCTGAAATGCGCTTCCCGGTTCTGCTAGGTAATGTATGAAAGGGTGGCACCACATGATGGTATTTTGTCACCCTTATTTTTCTCACATGCCGCTTTTCACTTCAATGAGCGGGCTGGCCTCGTTCCGCTCTCGTCGGCTTCAGTGACGCATAGTGCGCTGGGTCAGCGCTTTCTCCTGCGCCGCCGGCGGCATAGACCAAAACGGGGCTCTGTTCCAGACCCTAGCCTCTCGTTGGTGGAATAAAGTGTCAAAGAGCACCCCGGCTCAGAAAAAGAAAAATGCCGATCAGGCGCCTTTTAAGACGCTGATCGGCATCGTTTCTTTACGCAGCCGAAACTTAGACATATTTACGTTACTATACTCTGTAGTTAGACATCCATCTTATCATCTGGTTTCTCCCTTCCTATCTTTTTGCGTTGAGACAGGTAAAGTTTTCAACTGGCCAAGGGTCAAATTGGGTACTCGCGCACCTTTTCAGTTCTTTTTTCCTTGGTAATCACAATTCGGATTTTGAGCATCTTTTTCAAGTTCGACCTGCTTTAACTCCTTCAAGAGAAATTCGATTTCCTCATCTGTCATGAATTCCCTAATGTCAATTTCATGCGCCATATATATCTCTCATCTCCGTGTCAAATTTGTACTTTTTTAAGGACAGCCAGCAATTGATCCGGCGTAAATGGTTTGACGATCCAGCCCGTTGCACCGGCTCTTTTTCCTTCTTCCTTTTTGGCCAGAACCCCTTCGGTAGTAAGCATCAGGATCGGCGTGAAACGGTACTCGGGAAATACCCTGACCTCTTTAATAAAGCCTATGCCATCTATCTTGGGCATGTTGAGGTCCGTTATGATGGCGTTAAATTTGGGTAGAGTCATGACTTTTTGGATAGCCTCCTCCCCATCCTTCGCTTCTTCTACTGTATACCCGGCTTGCGTCAATACTGTCTTTAGGGCTAACCGCGTGGTATTAGAGTCATCTACCACTAGAATGCTCGGCATACTAATCCCCCTTAGAAAAGCTCTACATTGGTGCCTAACTCGGCGTTAACCCGTCCTACTGTTCCTTCTTGCCCTACCTTATGGCCAGTTACGGTCTCGTGATTTTTTCTCTCTATTGTTGTGGTGTATTTGTTAATCAAGACATTCAGCAGTTCCGACGGGGAACGGTCAGCGTCCTTCGCCTGTTGCTCCCAGTTTTCGAAATGTCCTCTCAATTCCGTAAGGCCACCTATGACATGTTCCATCTGTTGCCTAGCCAAGTCCTGAAACTGTGCGGTCACCAGCGCTTCGTTAATCTCATTAATTGTTCCGGAAAGAAGACCGACTATGGTATGGGTAACGTTGAACACGTCTTGCGTAATCCGCTGTAATTTTTCTTGGGAATGAATCTTGTTTGCTTCGATCCGCCCCTGCTCATCATCAATTTTTTGGACGTACGCATGAAGCCGGGCAGCAATACCGTTGATTGCAACGGATATCTCCCTGGCTAATTTCTCCACTTTTCTCACTGTCTCAGTAGTGACGTCCGAGAGCCGGCGAATTTCATGGGCCACTACGGTAAATCCACGTCCGTAACTCCCGGCGCGAGCGGCTTCTATGGAAGCATTTAGCGCTAGAAGATTGGTTTGATAGGCAATATCTTCGATTTGCTTGACAAATGAAGTTAGACTTTCCTCCAATTTGAGGGATACATCCCGGCAACTTTCGGCTCCTGACTGCATATCCCTTTTTAATTCCATCAGGGCATTCGTTGATCTATTTCCGGAGTCTCTCAACTGGCGGAAGGCCTCCGCAATCAGGCCTTCATTTTCTGCATCAGCAACATCACCCGTACCGTATATCTTGCCAGCCAGATTTTCGGCTTCCCTGGTACCGTTCCGGCTCTTCTCACCCAGTTGGTTCACGGCCTGAATGAGTGAAATAAATGCTTTCTCGCTGCCTTCTATCACGGCACTAATATTTTTTTGCAGAATGGCGATCAAATCAGTTATTGTCTTGATCTCTTCCCTGTTAAGGGTCAAACCCGAGGGGGTAACTTGTTCCTCAGTGTGCCCATTAGACTTCTCAGTCTGCATCAGTTTTTCGGGGCTTTCCTGACTCATTTCAGGTGTAGACCTCAAGTTCCTCTTTCCCCAGAAATAACCCGTGATGAAGCTGGCCGCTGCAACCGGAACGGCCAAGATTGTAAATTCTACAGAAGCCACAGTCACTACCCATCCCCCTCCTTAACCCCGATTGATGTCAGCAGCGAATGCAGCTCAGAATTGACGGGCAGTAGCACCTGTATGTTCGGACATTCCCGCAGAATCAACAAGACCACTTGCAAGCCGGCCAGGTCCATGCTTTGCAGGTTCCGCAAATTGAGCATCAGCAGCGTCTGTAACCCCAGGCCCTTCAGGCCAGACCAGCACTCTGCTACTTGTTCGATGTTAAAGGAGTCATATAATACAAGTTCACCCCAATCAATGCTAAAGGCCACGTCCCAGCCACCCCTTCAAGTACTGGCTATCCAACACCATCAAGACTTTCCCGTTTCCTCTCAGGGCCGCGCCCTTGTATAACGGCAGTTCCCCAATTTCACCGCTCACTTTTCGAATGACCACATCCTCGTCGCCGAGGATGGTTTTCACCTGAAAGCCTACGCCGTTGCGGAGTAGAATAACGCGATACTCCTCACCCCTTTCATCCCAGGGAAACCCCACAACTTCCGCCAGGCCGATTAGCGGAACACTCCCGTTAGGGGTGGTGACCAGTTTTGCTCCACCCAGGTCCGCCAGTTGCTCCCTGGACAGGTGCACGATTCGCTCCACTTCGTCCACGCTTATCCCGAGTTCCACAGTCCCGGCCTTTACAATCAAAACGCGACTGGTGGTTACGGTAAGAGGAACTGATATTTTGAACCTTGTACCTCTACCGGGTACACTGTCCACACTAACACTCCCGCCCAGCCCATTGGCGGCCGCCATGACAGCATCCATGCCCACTCCACGGCCCGAAATATCCGTTATTTCTTCCGCCGTGCTGAGTCCCGGCCTGAAAATTAAAGATAAAACTTCCTCGTGGGACATTTGGGCGGCCTCTTCCTCGGACACCAGTCCCTGGACAAGGGCCTTTCCCTTAACCCTTTCTACATTAATCCCGCGCCCGTCATCCTCTACCGATACCGTTATACGGGTACCTTCGTGGTAGGCCCGTAGTACAATGGTTCCTTGTACCGGCTTCCCTGACAGGCTCCGTTCTTCTGGTGGCTCCATGCCGTGGTCGAGGGAGTTTCTAACCAGGTGAAGTAACGGTTCATACAGCTTCTCCACCACATTCCTGTCCAGTTGGGTGTCCTCTCCCTGAAAGACCAGAACCACTTCCTTGTGAAGACGCAAAGAGGTGTCCCGCACGTATCTTGTGAACTTGTGAAACACCAGGCCAATGGGAACCATGCGTACGCTGGAAATACCCTCCTGGAGTTCCCTGGTTACCTTGGCCAGTGCCATTTGCTGCTCTTTCAAGGCCTGTGCCTGTTCCTCATCCTTAATGGCACCCTGAGCCAGGCGAAGCCAGTACTCTAAACTGTTTTTGATAATCACCAACTCGTCGGCGAGTTCCATCAGCTTATCAATTTTTTTGCTATCCACACGCAGCATCTCAGAGCGAATAAACGCCGGTGACGGTGCTTTTCCCGGGGAATCTGCCGGAAGCATTGATTTTCCTGCGGTTTCTGAGCTAACCGTTCCAGACTTCATCTGATAAAGTCCGTTGGGAAAGGATAACTGTAACAAGTCTTCCGCAGCCGTTCGCGGGGAAATGCCAGGGTAACAGTTCGGGCCATGGCAATCAAGATACTCGACCATCAGGCTTTTGACGTCATCTACTGTTTGCATTAACCGCCCGTCGCCATCAAAGGTTCCGCGTTCCAGGCACTCGTGCAAGAGATAGGCCAGCAAAACCGCCTCGTCGAGGTACCTGGTTTCCCCTCCTGACCGCGAGAGTGTCGTTGCTGCCTCCACTCCTGCATGAACCAACGCTTCCAACCTTGCGATGATACTTTCGCGGTCCAGTGGCCACGTAGTACCCGTCAATAACTGATGAACCTGCTCCAATCCCCCGGTTTCCCGTGCCGATTCGTTAGGCGGAAGATCAGCTGCAAAGATCGCAGGTATGTTCAACGGAAAAAGCCTGACGTCCGCGTCGTCCCGGATAAATTCCAGGTGTTCCAGCAGAACGCTTTGTTCACTGGGAAGTTGAAGGTAAGCCTCTATGGCAACGTAGCACCTTTCGGGATCAAAGTCGTCCACACCGGGAAGTTCCTCACCGGCAAGACCCAGGTTCAAGAGCCGGGCTCCGCTTAGCTCAATAACCGAGAGAAACATGCGCATAGGGTCGATGCCACGGAAAAAAACTTCCTGGTTGCACTTGGCGTTGACAAACACGACCGATAGCCCCTGAAGCAGGGTCTGCAGTAGGTCCAGGCGCATGGAGAGAGGGAGCAGGTAAAATGAGTGGTTTTCGTCGCCGTCCGCGCACTCCTGTGCTTCCTGGATGGTGTTGTCCTCTTTTGCACCCACCTGGCGCAGCCTGAAGAGCAACTCGTTAATGTCCTCTGCAACCGGCTCTTCTCCTGTCGGGATGCCTGTAATCGCTTCCTTCAGCAGGTCCGAGGCCGTGAGCAACATGTTGATCAGTTCGGTGTTCACCTGGCGCCGGCCGGAACGTACGCCATCCAATACGTCCTCCAGCCCGTGGGATAACACCTTGACCGCTTCACACCCCACAATGCCCGCTGAGCCTTTAAGCGTATGAAATGCTCGGAAAAGACTGTCGATGGCCCCCGCGTCTTGCGTCTGTCTCTCCAAGATTAGAAGACATTCGTCAATCTGATCCAATAACTCCTCTGCTTCTGCCAGGAAAGTATCCCGCAACTGTTCACCCATCAAAAGTACCCTTCCTCTGGACGCTATTTGTCGCCGGCTGGCTAACGCCGGTAAACGACAGTGGCGCCAATTTTCTTTGTCCTAAAAAGCTCGGAAAAACGGCCCATGGATTCAGAGTGGCCCAAAAAGACGTACCCGCCGGGCAAAAGCGAATTGTATAGGTTTTCGATGGCCCTGGTACGGCTCTGGTCATCAAAGTAAATGAGCACATTCCGGCAAAACACGCTGTCAAACCCACCCGACTCGTAATGCAAGGTCTCTACCAGGTTACCCGGCTGGAAGGTTACAGCTTCCTTCAGGCACTCTTTAACCAAAAAACTCTCGCCCTGCTTGAAAAAATACTTTTCCAAGTAAAGCTCCGGTACGTTCTGAATTGCCCGGCTTTTGTAAACACCCCTCCGGGCAAATGCCAGCGCATTCGTGTTAATGTCCGTTGCCACAACTTCAAAACTCAGTCCTTCACCTTCCAACATTTCATTAAGTACGATAGCCAGGGTGTAAGCCTCATCTCCCGTGGAGCATCCGGCAGACCACACCCGAACCCAGTGCTCACTGCTTATCTTCTTTCCCGCCACTATGCGGGGAAGCACATCCTCGGCAAAAAGGCGTAATTGCTCGTACTCGCGGAAAAAATATGTCTCGTTCACCGTAAGGGAGTTTACTAGGGCTTGAAACTCGTCCGTGCTGCGGTCATATTTGAGCATCCGGATATAGCTCTTAATATCTTCTAGCTGGTGGAGTTCCATTCGCTCCCGCACCCGGCGCTCCACGTAGTACATTTTCTTGTTTTCGAAGAGCAACCCGGTTTTTTGATAGACCACATCCCGGAGAACTGCAAATTCGGCCATGTTCATTGGCACCCTTCCTTCTTTTATCCCTTTACCGCCCTGGTTATTTCCCCCGCTATTTGGTATGATGCTGCCACTATCTCCGCTCCCCCCCGCACGATGGCTTCCCTGGGCATCCCCCAGACCACGGCTGTTTCCTCAGACTCGGCTATGGTCCTCCCCCCGGCCTGCCTGATTTTTACCATGGCCTGGGCACCGTCGTCCCCCATGCCCGTTAGGAGAACGGCCACCAGCTTTGACCCCCCGGCAGCCTTCAGGGCTGACTCCATAGTAACGGTCACCGAAGGGCGGTACAGGGTGCTGCTTGGCTCCGTGGAAAGGCGTACCCTTAAACTATCGGTGCCAAGCCGTCGCTCGACTCTCAGGTGGTAATCCCCGGGTGCCACCAGTATTTGCCCCGGCTCGATGGCCTGCCCGTCCCCGGCTTCCGCGACCCGCATCTGGCAAATACTGTTTAGCCGGTCGGCGAAGGAACGGGTGAAACTTCCCGGCATGTGCTGGACGACCAGGACTCCAGCCGGCAAATCGTCCGGCAATGCTGGCAAGATTTCTACCAGGGTCTTGGGTCCCCCGGTGGAGACCCCGATTACGATGAGCTTGCGGGCAAGCCCTCGCGAAGGGGCTTGACTTTTCATGGGTCGCTCGGTGTGCTTTAGGGTACGGGCGGCGGCCCGCGTGTTGGCGGACGCCGCCCCCTTTACCTTCATCCGGATCTCCTGAGCGATCTTCGCTATCCCCACGGAAACTGTACCGCCAGGCTTCTCGATACAGTCAACCGCCCCGAGTTCGAGGGCCTCAAAAGTTGCCAGTTCCCCTTTCTTGGCCAGGGAAGAAAGTACAATCACAGGCACCGGCCTCGTGTACATGATGTGCTGGAGGGCTGTGAGGCCGTCCATTCTGGGCATGTTGATATCCATGGTAATTACGTCCGGTTCCAACTCGCCGGCTAACCTTACCGCCTCTTGGCCGTCCCGGGCGCTTCCCACCACTTCAATTTCGGGGTCTTGAGCAAAGATTTCCGCAATAAACTTCCGCATGAGCGCCGAATCGTCAACTATCAGAACCCGAATTGGCCGGAGCCTCCGCATCATTTCCCTCCTTGTTCATGGTAGAAAGAATCTTTCTTTCAAAACCCGTGAGGAGGCACTGCAGGTCCAGTACCATGGCAACCTGCCCGTCTTTGTTGATTTTGGCGATCCCGGTGATGTGTTCCAGATCAAGCCCGACCCCGCTAAGTACGGAAGGCGGCTCAATATCGTCTACGGAGATGCGCCTCACTTCCTTAACGGCGTCCACGATAAACCCTGTCAGGTTGCCGCCCAGGTCTACGACCGCAATCCGGTTTTGCTCCTCCCGCTGGACACAACCCAGGTCAAGGCGCTTCCTTAAATCTACTACAGGTATAATCCTGCCGCGGATGTTGATGACTCCCTCTACAAAACGGGGGGCCTGGGGTACAGTGAAAATGTCCGGCACGTTCAAAATTTCCCGCACCGAGGATATGTCGGTCACAAAGTCCTGCCCACCCAACTTGAAGAGAATATACTGGCCGTCATTCGACTTGGTGCCAGTAGAATCGGCGCTGTCGTTACCGCCATTAGCGCCCTGGGAACCCACCAGCCGTATTTCATCCATACTCAGAAGGAAAGCGGGGTCCAGGAGGTAAACCAGCCTTTTTCCTGTTTCCAGCTTGCAGATACCAGCCAGTTGCACGTTGTCGCTGTCGGCCAGGTATTCCGGTAGTTCACCTACAGTATCTTCCACCACCCGCAGGACTTCGGAGACGCTGTCCACTGCCATGCCCAGCGCGGCAAGCCCCTTACCCTGGCCCGTTAGCACCACTACCCTGCTCCGGGACTTGTCCTCCGACTCTGCCGCACCAATAAGTTTGGCAAGGCTGATCACCGGCAGCATGTTATCCCTTAACACCATGATCCCTTCTGCGTAGCTGGGAAACGTGGGAACGACGCTCAGGTGTTCAGGATAGCCCACAATTTCCCGAACGTGTTTAAGGTCCAGGGCATACTCTTCTGTCCCTACCGTGAAGCTAACAAGCTGCAACTCCTTGGCTTTGGTTTCCCGCCCACTATCAGCCACCTGGCGGGAGACTTCTCTATTGCCGCCTTTCTTCTCACCGTGCAAGTTGGACAACCTTACCGGGGTGCCGACTACTTTTTCCGGGTCGAGGAGCATTACGACGCCCCGATCAGCACGTACCAGCCCGGTCAGGTAACCCTGGTTCGGCAAATCATCGGGCACTTTCTCCACATCGGCTTGGGAAACCGAGAGCACCTCAGAAATGGAGTCCACAAGGTAGCCGGCAGTCCGGGTGTCCAGGGCGAGAATCAAGACTCTTGTGGCGTCATCGTGCTCCTGGGAAAGCAGCCCCATTTTCCCGCGGCCATTAACGACGGTAACGATCATACCCCTCAGGTTGGCCAGGCCCTCCACATAACCCGGTGCCTGAGGTACTTTCGTAATCTCCGGCAAACGGATGATCTCCTGGACCTTTTGTACGGGGATACCGTAACGCTCGCCGGCAAGATTAAAGGTAACGTACTTTTCCTGACTATTAGTATCCGTTAACATAAGCTATCATCCTCTCCAGAGTATTAAAGCTGCTGGAGTTCATCAGCCATTGCGGCAATTTCCTCAATGGCAGTAGCCAATTCCTGTAGGCCTTGTGATTGTTGTCTGGCGGCTGTGGCGGCCTGTTCGGACGCAGCAGACGCCTCCTGGGCGGCCGAGGCGATTTGTTCAACGGCCTTCCTTGCCTGCTCCACCGCGCCCACTGCCTGGATAGAGCCATCCTTAATTTCCTTCGAGCCGTCGGCCACCTCGGCAATTGACTGCGCAATCCGTTCAAGTTCCCCTACGACCTGTTTTGCCGCTTCCACTTCTCTCCCGGCGTTGGTGGCAACCGTCTCTACTTCCCGCTGCACGGAACCGATCTGGTCCTGGATGTTTCTCACCAGTTCTTTAATCTGCTCTGCGTTGCGGCTGCTTTCCTGGGCCAGGTTCCTAATATCTGAAGCCACAACGGCAAACCCCTTGCCGAATTCCCCGGAACGGGCAGCTTCCACCGCGCCGGTAACAGCCAGCAGGTTGGTCTGGATGCCTACCGTGACAATCGAGTCCACGATTTTGTCGATCTGCCTGGCCTGTAGTTCCAGTTCCTTCACTTTCCTGGCATTTTCCAGGCTCACCCGCAAAGCGTCGTTAATCCCGTCGATCAAGCCTTCCGTCTCGTTCCTGTTAGTCTGGAGCAGTTCGCGCATGGTACCTATTGCCGCAAGGCTGGTATCAGCTTTTTCCGCAATAACCCGCATCTGTCGCAAGACCTGCTCCGAGGCTGCAGACGAGCGTTCGGTTGCTTCCCCTTGGACCTGTGCACCCTTGCCTAGTTGCCCGATGGCCGTCATGATCTGCTGGGCTGAGGAATTGGCTTCTTCCAGCACTGCGGACAACTCTTCCGCAGCCACCGCCAGGCTCTCCGAGGACTTGGTTACGTCTGTGGAAGTACGCAGTTCATCTGCCTTGGCCACCAGGTCGCCTACCGTGTGGCCGATATCATCCAGGGCCTTGGTCTGCTGTTCCAGTGATGCCAACCCCTCGTTGCTGGCGCTGGCCTGCTCGTCGGCAGCCTGGGCGATTGTGGTGGCCCCTTCCTGGAATTCCCGTACGGCCGTGGCGGACTGGTCGGAAAGGCTGGCAATTTCCCTGGCCACTTGCATAGTCGTCACCATGTCAGCGGTTACCTTCAAGAGCCTTTCGGCAATGGTGCGCCCCTTGTCGGCTTCACCTTTTGCGACGTCGGCGGACTTTGAAATATCGGATGCTATTTCCCGCACCTGCGACTGGATCTTGTTGACCAGGCTGCGGATGTCTTCTGCCGCCTTCTCCGAAGTCTCTGCCAGTGTACGAACTTCATCGGCCACCACGGCAAACCCTTTTCCGTAATCCCCCGCACGGGCGGCTTCAATGGCGGCGTTAAGAGCCAGCAGGTTAGTCTGGTCAGCGATCCGCACTACTGTACGGACGATGGCGCCGATTTCTTCCGCCTGTTTTTCCAGTTCCACAACGGTCTGCGCCGACTCCTGGTTTTTACCCGCTGCCGCGATTACGCCTTCCACCAGTTTCTGAATGCTGTCTGTGACTTCTTTGATAAGTTCCTGTAATGACTTAACAACGTCCACAGAACCATTGGCTCTTTGCATTGCTACTTGTGCGGCTTTTTCGATCTGCTTGATAGCAGCAAGGGATTCCTGCGTTGCACCGGCCGCTTCCTCCGCGCCGGAAACAATCTGTTCCATGGCGGCTTTCAACTCGTTCGCCGCCTCCGATGCCTCAGCCACTCCGGATGAAAGCTGTTCGCTGGCAGTGGCGATACGTTCGGCCAGTTGCTGTTTCTTTGCATGGGTGCGAGCCTGCCGGCGCTGCAATTCCATTTTCTTAGCCATCTCATGCCGTGAATCCTTAGCAGTAGCCTCTTCGGCAGCTTCTTTGAGTTTCGCATTTTTCTTTTCAGGAGGTAAAGCCAATTTCTTTTCCACAGTAATTACCCCTTTCCAGTTGAATAAAACACTTGGTACAGTTACCGAATCTCCACCTGTGCTTTTTCTGTAACGTTAATAACTAAAAAAGCAACCCCCTTTCATGATCTGACAGTATTAGCCCTCATTTATCCCTCCTTCTCCTGGCAGGCTGCAACTCATAGCCTTCGCCTTAGACCTATGGTTTTACATCCTACGCACTTCTCCTCACAGCCAGTTCCACGTTTGCCTCATAAACTTCGTTAGTTCGTTTTTTAGAGTACCATCGCCTGCCACTTTAACTGCTGCTACTCTGGGACCCGAATAGGCTTACTGATCAACCAAGGAAAATACAGTCAATGTTAGAGCAACGGCTAAAACCGCAATAAGAATAAAGATTTTTGCCTCTTCAAAACTATTCGCTATTGCTTTTTCTTTTGACCGTCAATAACCCTTTGATGGCTTCTACTAGCGAAGGGTCCAATTGGGTGCCCGCACAACGCTCCAGTTCCTTAATTGCCCCTGCTACGCTAGTCTTAGGCTTGTAAACCCTCCAGGAGGTGATGACATCGTAGGCGTCGGCTATGGCGATTATCCTTGCCGCGTAAGGAATTTGTGCTCCGGTCAGCCCGATAGGGTAACCATTTCCGTCCCACCGTTCATGATGGAACAGAATCAATGGCCGAAGACATTCCAAACCAGGAACCATGGCAACTTTGTCCGACCCGTAGTAAGGGTGTTGTTCGATAATATCCCTCTCACTCTCATTTAGTGGCCCAGGTTTATCAAGGATTGTTAGTGGAATGTTCATTTTACCTATGTCATGAAGTAATGCCCCATATCTTACAAGTTCAAATTCTTCTTTTTCTAGTCCAACATACTTAGCTAGGGCCACCGAGAGTGTTGAAACCCTTAAGGAGTGGTGGTAAGTTACGGCATGGTATTGCTGTAGCTGAATAAGCGCTTCTTTGGTAAACGAACTTACTTCTTCCCCCTTTAAGGAAAAATTGCGTTGATAATTTGTCGTAACTCGTTCATACGTTAATTCCCATATGTAATATCGTGACGGGATGGTGTAACCTCCTTTAATCGAAGTTTTCGTGAAAAAGGATCGCACCAAATAACGTATTGGATTTAAGACAAAGTTTCGAAATAATACTAAGTACCTTAACCCCTGTTATGGTTTCTATATCTGAACATACACGGGGCTTTATATGTTCACCTACTTTCTGTCGAAGGCGCATTACTTCTTCTTCACCGCCAGGTATGCTCAGAAGATACTTCTCGTATGGGGCCAGGGGTTCGTAGCTACAAAAGGTAGCTACATTGGCATTAAGTCGTACCCACACCTCCTTAGGGCCTTTTCCACAAATTTCTTGTTGGACCCTGCTTAAATGCTTTTTTAACTCCGTTTCTATGATTGCTTTCGACTTTTTCACATTTTCATCACCCCCAATATAATAACTGAGTCCCATGCAGTCTGAAAAAGAAACAAAAGCACACCAAAACAACCGTGATAAAATACACGGACGTTTGGTGTGCTGGCATCTAGATTTACGGATGCCAAACCTTACCAAAACGGAGGTTCAGGAGGGGCCGAGAGTGGCACCTACCCTTATCATTAATAACTTTTAGCCCCCGATTACCGGGGGCTTTCCTAAAGCGGTTGAGACCGGCAACCTGGCAGTCGTGGCCTTATGGCTGTAGACCCATAGCTTTGCGTCCCCGCCTTTCGAACGGGTTTGCCATTTATTTACCTGGAAATTGTAAATTAGGAAAATTGCACTCCTACTTGAATTAGCTTTTTTATTCGACAATCTTAACGATATTCCTACAAAATCACCTTGATATTTTTAAAAAATATTCTACCACAATTCGACAAATATCGTCAGTATTTCATTTTGTGAAAAAAATTAAAGAGTGTGTTTAGGTTGGTGAAAACCTAAGGGGAACAGTCTTTTCACAGACAATATTTGATTTTTCATGGTAAAGGGGAGGCTAATTTTAGAACTCCTATAATTGTATCAACATTTCTCTTCAATCAGCATGGGGGGTTATTTCGACATCTACTCTATATTCGAAGAACTTCAAGTTGGGAATCTAGGCGTTTTTCAGTAAATGATTTATGTTCCTGGTTCACGATTGGCCCGAACCCTTCAACCCATACGGGTAACCGTTACCATCATGCCGTTCATGATGGTGGAGGACCATCGGCACAATCAACCCCAAGGGCCCCTCCTGCCCAAGGATCCTGGCTCCTATTTCCGAATGCTGTTTAAGTGCGTGGTATTCTTGCGGCCGTCATCCATTGACTTGATCAGCGGGGCCTAGAGCCACCAAAAACGATCCTCCATCCCCCCTGTTGTACCTGGTCAAACCAAGCCGACCTAATTCCGCATCTTCATGTTGCCTCATGCCGGACTTCAGCGCATACTCGACCCGGCAAGACTGCATTCTGGGCCAGATCACTAAGGTAATTAACACTGAAAAGGCTAATAGCAACAGCCTGGCATTTTTCCCGTTGAACCTTTCCACCAAAATACGAACCATCAGGATTTTTTACGAAAGGGTGATTTTATGACTCAGTTAATACAAATACTCATGGGAGGTCCCGGTATTCTTTCTTCATTGTTCAAGGAACCAATTCACGGCTGCGCCCCGTGTCTTCAAGGCAGAGTTCAAACATGAATACGAGTGCAGTTCGTCACCAGCAGTGCCAATTATAAGTGGCGGGCATAGTTCTCTCCTCCTAATGATTGTAATCACAACTCATCTTTACGGTACGGTTCACCCTAGCGAGTTTCTGTACTATCAGCCAACAGGGGCTGGTACATCATAATGGCATGGTTTTCGGCCACCAGTTCATCCCTAACCACCTTGCCGTCCACTACCCTGCGGTAGATCCGGTTGTGCCGTACATATCCGCCCCAGGGTTCGTGAGTGATCAGGTGGTCTTTTTCGTAAACCTCATATTCTTGTTGGACAGATTGATTCGACCTCCACTCACCCGCCAGGAATTCCCCCGTCAGGAAAACGCGCAAGTAAAACGTCTGCCGGGTATCGTTTCTGATCTGGAGGTCTATGTAATTGTATGAACAGGTGGCTCCACTGCCGAAGGGTTGGGTACGGTTTACGTCAGGGAAAACATCATAACTATGCCTCCATCTCTCGACCACCGTCAAAGGAGTGTGCAGGGTCATCCAGTAGATGAGGTTGGAAAGCTGACATAACCCGCCTCCAACCCCGGGGGTATACGACCCGTTAAACAGGACCATACCGGGCTTGTACCCTTTCATGGCAGTGGGCTTGCCGATCAGCCGCCAGTAAGAAAAGGTCTCGCCGGGGTGAATCACCACCCCGTCAACTTTCTTGACAGCAATCCTCAGGTTGACAAC
This sequence comes from Clostridiales bacterium PH28_bin88, assembly GCA_000987045.1. Taxonomy (GTDB): domain Bacteria; phylum Bacillota; class PH28-bin88; order PH28-bin88; family PH28-bin88; genus PH28-bin88. The sequence goes on from LAKY01000035.1 coordinate 25,264, forward strand.
CTTGTTGTGCTGCAGCCACATGTCTACATTGCGCAGTTTCCTGATAAGGGGTGTCTGGTGGGAAAACACAACAAAGGGATAATCCCCATGAAAACCTTTGCTCTTTGCAAACTTTGTACCTGAAAAATACCAGTAGCAGTACCGCTTAAGGGTAAAGTAAAGCTTTCCAAGGGCTAACCTTAAAGCCGACCTTTGGCGCGGTTTCGCCACGCTGGTCCAGGACAACGCCAGCACCCTTTCTTATACAGATTTCTTGACCCCCTCCCATGTACGGAGGCGTGCGGGGCGTTTCAGCCCTATTCTAAAACCTTGCCGGTCATTAATACCACTAGCCAAAACCGCTCCCGGCCATCCTCTCCTAAGGAAGTGTGCCACTGTCCAGTCAACCCAAAAAGAAAACTATGAAAAACGCTATCGCCATAGTTTTCACCCGCATAACAAAATGCCTCTCCCAACAAATCAATCTTAACCCCTAAACATGGTTACGCGGTACAGCCTAACCCCGGACTAAAATTTTATTGCTGGCTGACACGCCCACGGCGGTACAGCAAGTACCCAACTAGCCCTATTGGAAAAAACGCTACTGAAACCAAAACCCATAAAACGTAGTGATAACCAAGTTTTTTGGCATCCCTCCACACCAAGACACCTGAGGTAGCTGCAAGTATGATAACCGCGAAGTTTATTGCTTCGAGTACCCTGATCCCAACAACCCAGCCATTGCCAGTATTATCTTGTTCCCCCGGAGCATGCAGCCGAGTAGTTGAAAGAAATGCTTCTAATTGTTCCTCTTCTTCAGCGGAAAACTTTTCATCTGCGACTTTACCTCCCGCTAGCCGGACCACCCCAGCGGGCGTAATCGGTGAATAACGGCCCTCCTCGGTTTTCTTTAGAAACAACAGAACGTCCTTTCCCCATTCGTCTAAACGATAATCAGCAGAACTTATGACATTTTTATTTAGTGCACCGGGGGTGCTTACAATGATCTTGTCGCCGGGCAGGGATTTGTTGACGTAAGCAACCACTCTGACGTCCCAATCCGACTCCCACCTGATACCGTAAGCTCTTTCTTTGATCACTTCCCCGATTTCGCCTATCACAATCAAGTCAGCCGTTTTGATAAGCTCTGGGACTGAAAAATAAATCTACGAGGCATAAACTGGGATTACCAGGACCAATGCCAGTAGCAAGGTAACTAACCCTGGCAAACTCCTTTTCCACTTGTATTGACGAAACACTGCGTCTTTCCTCCCCCTGGTTCTGATTTAAGTCATTGATGTTGCATAGTATTCCGTGGGCCTGTTCTTGCCCTAATCCGCTAAAATCTCGATCTTCACCGCTCGTTCCTTTCCTGTTCCTGACTTATATCCTATTAGCCATACTTAGTTTGAAAAGCCCGTATCAAACTAATTTGGCGTCATATCGACGTAAATGCTCCTTGACAGCGTCCTTGTCGGGAAAGTTTTCGCGCACAAGAGCCAGGTGTTCACGTATCAGCCCGATCCCCCGCCGCATCACCCTGGCCGCTAGAAAAGGCGGCACGTCGTAAAGGTAGAGGATCAGGGTAGCGTGGAAGTCTGACACGTAGCGGTCAATGGCTTCCGGGCTGTGGTGCATCAACCGCGCGATCTCCTGGTTGAGCATGCCTTGCAGGTGTAACTGGATGATGCGTCGCTTGTGGGTCAGTTTACGGCCGGCGTCGTGGACGCTTCCCGGCGTGGGAAGCACCAGGTCGTGCTCCTGCTCGTAAGCCGTGATGAGGTCGGCAACGGTTCTCTGCTGGCGCATCACCAGAAACCCCAGGTCGATGGTAGACAGGAGAGCCGACTGCAAGTAGACCTCCGTAGCCATGCGCGCGATCATCTGCTGGTGGGTGCGGTTGACCATAGCTAAGTTCAGGTGAGGGTCATCAAAGCCCGCCAGCTCTTGCGGCGTATGCAGCGTCACGATGACCGGCACCTGTTTTCTGAAGGTGGTGGCCTTCTCTTCCTGCTGGCGGTCGCCTGGTCAATATGCATCCATTTCCACCAGAAACTGTTATCGAAGTAGAAATTAGTAGCTCTAATGTTTTCTACGTAAAGCGGCCAAACATCTTCAAAGGCTATCTCTTTAGCACTGGTGTTTTTATAGTGTTTAGACATTAACCATGAAATTCTCCCTGTTTCGTCCACCTGACCCTCGACGTAATGCTAACTTCAACAGGTTGTTCAGTAACTTGGGGCGACTGTGCCGCAAAAACCGCAGGTGGTGAAAACAACTGGCCTGTGAGAGCCAGGAAGAGATACAAAGCAATAAAGACTTTCACACCCTTCTTCCGGAGGTTTATCAAGGTGCCCACCTCTTCACCCGAAACTATTACAGCCTACCTTCAAAGCAATCATCATCAGGAAAACCCCCGGTCAAATCCCTGTTAGGTCGAGTATCTCCAGGGTGATCCATCGCAGGCCCTCAATGTCCTGTCGCTCTCTAGGAATAGCCAGGTAACGTCCAAAAGGTGAAACGAGAACTGCGGGCACAAAGGTTTCACCCTCGGGTGCAGTAACCAGTACCCTCGTACTGCCATCGGGCTGAAGCAGTACTACCTTATCTGTTGCTGCATACAGCAAACCTTTACCGGTATACCTGGCTGCTAAAAACTCCTCCCCTTCGGCTACAGTAGTTGCCTCCATGTCCTTTACGTCCAGCACCCTCAATTTACGGGCTTCCCGGCTACCCGATAGTATTATCGTGCTTCCTGCCCACCGCGCCTCGGGACTTGTGGCCAAAAACCACCTCTCTCCCTCCTCTTCTTCGGCCGGAAGAAATCTCGCCGTACGGGTGGTGAGGTCCAGGGAACCATGAAGAGTGTAAGGCAGCTGGTCACGACTCATATTCTCGCCATTGGCGTAACCCTCAAGGTAAAGGTAGTTACCGTCGGGAGACCATTGCGGCCATCCACCAGTATCCACTGGACATCGTATCCTTCCGTATAACTGACAAAACTCTCGTACACCACAACCTGGTTGCCATCAGGTGACCAGGTGGGCTTTCCGAAAGGGTGATCCTTCTCATTCAGCACGCCCACCAGTTTCCCGGTTTCCCAGTCCAATGCCCAGAACTTATCTATTGCGAACTGGTGCTGGGTGGGGTACCACGCTCCTAAAAGGTAGCGCCCATTGAGCGACCATGAGAGCATTTCCGCGGAGACATCCGTATCGGTGGCAGGATCCTTTGTCAGCGCCCATTTCTTTTGCTTTCCGCTGGCAGTCTCCTGTACCACCAGGTAGCCGTTGCGGGTATATGCAATCAGGCTATTGTCGTCGGAAACAGCCATGGAGTATCTGCTGGGTTCTCCAAGGTGAGTGCTTTGGCCTTGTAACAGGTCGACCAGTCCGGCCGTATACCTGCCGGGGTGTAGGGCCAGCCCGGTTTCACTCACCCAGGCATAGGAATGTTCGTGGAAAGGGCCGTAATGGGGGAAGGGCCCTGCCTGGTAACCCCAGGGCACTTTTGCAACTGGTACCGGCCGGGAAGGAATATCTGCTGCCAGAGAGGCCAAGTCGACCGGGTCTGTAGAATTTCCGGCAGCACTCCCGGTCACGGGCGGGTTAAATTTCTTCGGTTCGAAAAAGGGGCTGACCAGCCAGAAGCCGGGGCTGTCTCCGGGCTGGACTAGACCCAGCGAAATGGTGTCATGGTCGGAATCCCACGCCATTCCGCCCTCCCCAATAATGAAATGGCGCGGCAGCCCGGTTGTAGCAAGCAGGACCGTTTGCGGCTTTTCCCACTTACCCGGGGGGCTGATCTTACCTTCTGACTCTCCCGGAGAGACTGATGGCCTTTTTTCTTCTTGATTGGCGCCTGTTGCGGGCTGGGGAAATTTTTCCTCCCGCAACCCACCTGGATCCTCCGGAAGTCCTTTTTGCCTGCAACCGCCGGCCACGAGCAATACCAAGATCAAGACCGCAACAACCAAGTACTTGATCCTACCCCTCAAGTCAGTCCCTCCCCTAACTTTATTCTCTCTTATCTCTGATGTTATAGATTGCTGTCTATGTCCCGCCGGCTAATTATCTCCCAATTTCCATCTACCTTTTCCAGATCATACTCACGACTCCACGGCCACCCGTACTTGCCCACCACCAGGGTGTAGCGACCGTTATCCTGCAGTTTTACTCCTACCCGCATCTTCCCGGGCTCCCAGCCGAAATCGTATCCCTCTTGAGATGCGAGAGCTTTAATTGCCTCTTCGGCTGAGTCGTCGTAATAGGCATACATGTGCTGGTCAGTTACCACCCGCCAGTTCCCGTCGGCCTCATTTTCCAGGAGCAGCTCAGCATAAAACTCAGAGTCCTTTGGCCCGTAGGCCACTACCACCCGGTTGTCGAAAATGCGCCCTACTGCCAGCACCATGTCTTTTTCCCGCAGGCCAACGGTATAGCCTTTTGCTTCCATGTATTCTCTCGCTGCCTCCCACACCTTTCCGCTGGCGGGGTCTGGACCAAAGACATGGTACTTTGCTTCCTCAATAAGTCCCTCGGATGTGATGTTCGACTCCTGGATAAGCATGTGGGAGTAATCGACAAACTCCATAAATCTCAACAGGCAGGGATGTTCCATCGCAAACTGCCTGACCAGCGTGGTGTTTTCCCCCTCATATTTGGCCACCTGAAAATACTTGACGGTGTTGCCTTGAAACAAGGCTAAATACCTGCCGTCGGGGGACCAGTACTTACGGCCCCCCTCATTCCCAATGTCCATCTCTGTCCCCGATTTCAGTTCCCGAATTTTCGTGTGAAAGCTCTCGTGGTAGTAATATCCCTTCCCCGCCAGGTATGCCAGGTACTGCCCGTCGGGAGATATCGCGGGAGCCCAGGCCTTTTCCAGGAAAACTTCCGGTTCTTTTTGACCTGAGCTATACCGGAAGATAGCCGGTTGGCCCTTGTGGTCGGCATCAAAGTAAAGGTTGCCTTTCGGATCCCAGCTTACATGAAAGTCTGGGCCTTCTGTCCAGCCGGGATTGGGAGGATAATTAACCACATTCGTGAGTTCCCCGGTCGCCAGGTTGACGATCCAAACCGCAATCCGCATGGGTGAGGAGGATGTCTTGCCGGTTATGGCCAAAAGAGTGCGGTCATTGTTAAGAGCCGCAGCCCATATGTAATCAGCATCCGCCGGTCTTATGTCCTTGCCTTCACGATTGGAAAGGTTATAGAGCCAGGTGTTATGCAAAAGCACCCGGTTATCGTCAACCCAGGCCACAGGGTCGTTCCAGTCCCATCCCAAATTTGCCTGGTGTATCAGGTTTTCACCCTTGGAGCCTACCAAATAAAAATCGGCGTTTAACGTGCCGTCCCCTATATCGTGTTGGGCCTTTAAGACTATGGTTGCCCTCCTGCCTGGTGAAGGGTAAGCCCCCATGTTCACCTTTGGTGCAGAACTAACGCCTTCCGCCAGGTCCTGTTTGTATGGATCCACAGCCGCAGGCTCTCGTTGGGGCTCCGGATTGTTCGCTTCGGGTTGATTGGAAGGACCAGACCGGTATGCTTCTTTCTCGATGGCCGCATCCTTTTTTGACTCGCCTTCTAATGTTGGTTTGCTGCTCCCCCGGCAACCTGTCACCGTAACCAGCAACGCCAACATCAAGGCTATGAATGCAAACGTCTTTCGGCGCATCAATATACCTCCCCACCCTTCACCGTATCTTCGTGCCCGAGCACGACGGCCCATGATAACCTAATACTCGATATATCTAAGACGCGATCTACCACTATTTAGTTCCTTTAGGAAGGTTGCCGCCGAACCTTTAATCTTTATAGCTATTACAGAAGTGGATGCCAGAGCGGTTCCCTGCACCAATAAGATCGCTAGCATCGCGACAATCCATATCACTACCATCATTCTACGTGCCATCGAACTCCCTCCTCGTTCCCTTCTTTCTTTCCACGACCCGCTTATTGTAAGGTCAATATACCTACTCCAAAGACGCTTTCCATCCGGTTTTAGTTCCCAACATTTTGGATCTTCTTGGGCATATATTTTTCCAGGGGATATACCACCCAAAGAGCGCTGTCCGTCAAAACATAGATTTCTGAAGCGCCGGCCTTCAACACCTGCTCCGGTGGGGGCACTTTCGCCTGCCATAAAGGCTGCCCGTTCCAGTCAAGGGCAATAAGCCGGTCGCCGGACCGGATTAACAGGGTATCACCGTCCTGCTTTACCCACTGGATAGGCTGTTCGCTTTGCCATACCACCTGCTGGTTGCCGTCTTGGGTAAACCGCAGGAGCCACTTATCGTCCTGCGAAGTGGCATAGATACTTCCGTCTATGCACGAGGAAGATACAGACCGGGCGGGTAGCGCCCATTTCTCTTTTCCCTCCCGGTCCAGGAGATGCAAGTTCTCCTTTTCACCGGGTGCGTCGTAAGCCCAGAAGTAAACGGAAGTATCCCCTTTTTCATCAGTCGGAAAAACAGCGTTAATAGGTACCCGGTTGGTATAGCTCCACAGCAACTCCCCGGCAGGAGACAGGGCATAAACGGTGTTGCTCTCGGAAAGGTAAAGAACGCCCGAAGGGCCCACGACAGGGCTCCCCATCAGGGGATTGGCCGTAGGAAAGGTCCATTGAACCTGTCCCTCTTGATCCAGGGCAAAAACTTTCTTTCCAAAGGGAGTTGTGATATAGGTTAATCCGCCCGCGGAAGGGATTACCTTAGCCGAGGTGGTGCCGGCTGGAACAGTAAATCTCCACCGTTCTTGACCTCCGGCGTCAAAAACGAAGACTTCCCGATCCGCGGAGACCTGGTAGATGGTTTCACCCGGACCAACCTGGGGAGGTAGTTGACCTCCCACCCGGGTGGACCGGACCCAGCGGAACCGCCCGTTCCAATCGAGGGCGTAAACACGGCCGGACACCCCTGCCACATAAATACCTGATGGCCCCAGGACAGGATAAGTTAAAGTCTCACCGGGCTCGAACCGCCAGGCTTCCCGCCCGTCAGGGCGGATGGCAATGAGTTGGTCGTTTCTTATACCAAAACGGCCGTAGGTGGTGCCGTCGGGTCCCATCACCAGTTCCGTGGCTGGCCCCCAGGTGCTGAAGCGCCATTTTTCTTTTCCATCCGGACTGACAGCCCAGACGGTTTGGCCGTCCCCGGCGTAAATCATCCCGTCGGCTCTTACCGCCAGGGTCATGGAGACATGCTCTACGCTGCCAAATTCGTTAATGAAGTCGCCGGCACAAAGAGAAAGCTCCCATCGCTTGGCCCCTTCCGGCGTAATGGCCACCAGCATGCCTCCGGAAGCGACATAAACCGTACCGTCCGGCCCAGTAATCGGTCCCGCCGTGTAGCGCCCGGGGGGAATGGGGGTTTGCCACAAAAGCTTACCGCCTGCTCCGATGGCCGCCACGGCCTGGTTGGTGGGGAATTGGTGCCAGGTTAAAAAGTAGGTGATACCTCCGGGGGCAAAAGCCGTCTCTAAACTTATTTGCTTTACCGGCCACATTGCCGGTTCCCCGCCGCCGTGAGAAATCCACCCCCGGTCCCCAGCCCAGTTTCCGATCAAAACGCGCCCGTCGGGGTCGACCGAGTACAAGGTAAGCCAGTCGTGCAATTCCTGCCGCCACCGGACCTTTCCGCTGGGCTTCAGGGCGATAATGGTGTTGCTCTTAGGCCCTGTACGAAGAGAAGTATAGATATTTCCCGATTTGAATATTACCTTTTCGAATGTACCTTCTGTATCGTTACGTGGGTATTTCCATTTGAGGCGCCCGTCAAGGGAATACGCGTACAGGTCACCTTCAGCAATAAAGTAAACCTGTCCGGCGCCCACCTGCAGGGCTGAGACGGATTTTTCCAGGGACCAGCGCCGTTTTCCCTCAGCAGCATCCACCGCCCAGAATTCCTGTCCCTTGATGAAGACCAGCCTTCCGGCGGGCACCATTTCGGAAAACGAAGGCACATCCAAGGCCCACAGCAATTCTCCGTCCGGCCCTATATGGAAGACCTTTTTCTCTTCGTTCGACCATGCATAGGCTCCGCCGCTACTGTCCGGCAGTACCCCGGCCAGGCGGGACAGGGTGCGGTATTTCCACTTAATCTGTCCCTGGTCATCCAGGGCCAGGACGTTACCTCCCGACCCCGCCGCCAGTACTGTTCCATCTGCTCCAATTACCGGGCCGAACAAGACCCCGTCACTAACCCAGCGAATCTCGGCAATCCGGCGGGGGATCCCGGATAGACCCGTCCCCCCTTCGCCTCTTCCCGTCACCGGGGAGACACCTAGCTCGAAATCCTCACTGTCCATCACTACGTTGATAGGTTTTTTTGTAGCCTCCACCTCGGCTTTCCACCAACCCAACAGCAATACGAACAGCATAATTGCCAAGAATGAAAGCCACCTGGTTTTCCCACGGTACTTGATCACCATTCACCCCCCACGAAAAAAGCCAATATTACGACTAGCGGCCTTACAACGCCACCTCATCTTTCATTACGGCTCCAATCCTACAGGTTCCGCATTGTAGAGGCGGTAATCCCGGCCGTTCTTAACGAACGTGTACTTGACCACCTGGGCCAATACCTGTAACCCCCGGGCTGAGGGCGAACCGAGTTTGAAGCCCCCGGGGCTGAAAATGGCCGAATGCCTGGTACGTGGGCTTTTACCCGTAAGACCTACCGGCGTCCCATTTGCGTTACTTTTAACCCCCAGCACCTAACTTCTCTTCATAGGTTTCTTGCTGTCCTCTCCGGAACACGAAATCGTAGTGAAAAATGAAAACGGGGCTTAACTTTGTCTCAAGTGGAAAAGAATACTCACTTAGACAAGAAGTAGGCTGTCCCCTGGTTATCCCAGCCCAGAGGCAACCCATGCGGTTGAAGAAGTTGAGTGGTGGCAACTTCCAAGAATCCCTGTTCTTCATCTGCGGTTCTTCCCCGCAACTGAAGGTATTTCCCATTGGGGGACCAAGCCGCCGGTTCCCAGTATTCCTTTAAGGAAAGCATGCTCTTTCCTTCGGGGGTCATTACTTCAACTCCACCCTGCCACTTGCCCACCGCCAGGTACCGGCCATCAGGCGACCAGACAACGCTCTTGACTCGCTCTATCAATACGGTTTTCTCACTGGTGTTCACATCTACGATAACCAGTTGCCCACCGTCAGAACTGTACCTGTCACTTATGGGGTTTTCCACCATGGCTATCTGGTCCCCCTTGGGTGACCAGGCAAGGCTGAGGTAGAGGATAGCAGCTCCGTCAGCAATGAGGGGATATGTAAAATCCCGAAAGGTCTTGATTTCTTTGCCGTTTTCAAGGATCGTAAGCGCCGGTTTCTTTTCATGACTGCCATGGAGGTAAGCTATCTTGCCGTTTGGCCCCAGGCCTAAACCGTACAACAGCTCTGCTTTATCCAGGGCAACAATTTCTCTACGATTACCACTGGTGGACATTTCGATAGTGCCAACCTGTACCTTGTCCCCGTCCGGGTACCACTGGACTGGCTCCTCCCCCCGGTCGCTTATTAGCAGCTTTTCACCGGTAGCCAGGTTTTCAAGCCAGTAGCGAAAATGGTTGTCGCCTAGTTGGCCGGCGATTTCCCAAAACACCGCATAGTCCCCTTTCGGCGAAATCCTGCCACCCTCATAACCCCCGGAGACTTCCGCGACGTGCTTACTAATCCTGCTGCCTGGGTCCCACACGGATACTTTTCTATTGGGTACAATTATCAATTTTGGTGCTTCGCGTTGGATCCCCAGAGCAACTCCGTCAATATCCACAGCCCCTTCGAGCCCAAGGGTATAGTATTTCGTACCGGATGTCGGCAAGAATTTAACCCGCAGGTGGTAATCATCTAACCATTGGTATTTCATTTCTTCCCTCGGGTTTTCTTTGCCGAGGTGCTTCTCTACACTATCCCGATTTACTGGTTTGGTGAAAACAAAATCCACTTTCGCGTCATAGGGTGAAGCGTAATATTCTTGGTTGGAACGTATTGTTACGGAAGGAGCCCCTCCTGCGGTTACCTTGTACTGGGGGGCAACATGTCGTTGAAAATAAAATGTGATATCCCTTCCGAGTGTATTTCCTTCTTTTGTTCGCGCTTCCCTGGACAGGAACAGTGTAAAGGAGGTACCTGGTGTAGCTGGCGCGAAATTCAAACGGAGCCTGTGTACAGAACTGGGACTGTTGTCCAGATACCACTGGTTTTCGAAGATTTGCTCTGGATCAACTTGCAAACTGCTGAGTACACTGTTTTCATCCATCACCTGAGAGAAAAGAATTTGAATCCAGACCTCATGTTCGCCAATGTGATATGTACTTCCTGATTCTTTGCTAGGATAGTGAGCCCAGATCTCACCAGGACGATTCTCTTCAACAAAAACCGTGAGATAGATAGGGGTAATATGTTCTCCTTGGTTGGAGTGTTTGTTAGTAAGGGCGGTGTCTTTTTGGAAAATCCCAACCCATATGGACATCCCAAATAAGGATAGGCCAGTGATGAAGAGTAGGTGTCTTGTCCAGTCAACCAACAAGAACCATCCTTTCTGTAGAAATCCGTTTAATCCCCTAAGAGAACAGTCGCGTTATCGACTCGTCTGAAAACCCTCGCTCCCGAAGATCGGCTACACTCCTACAGTCCTTTCAAAAGGTCTCTGGCCGCTTCTTCATCATCACGTGCTACTTGGATTTCTACGGGACCCGTTAATGGGTTAAAGCCTGGCCCCAACCTGCCGTACCCAAACAGATCTTGCAATCTTTCACCTTTGGCAAAGTATTTAATCCCCGCGCACTCCAGGATGGATTTTGCTATGGCAATAAGAGCCGGGTCACCGGTTGCCAATACCGTTACCAACTCAACGTATTCAAGCCTGGGTTTCTTCTCGGTCTCAAGGTCCTCGATCAATGCAACTTTACAGTCGGGGCATTCTTTTACCCCATCCACATATTCATACTTGCAGCTAGGACAAAACATGGTGCTTCTCCTTTCTCGGGAAGGTCATTTTGGTCGGAAAAACGCCGTCCTTCCCTTGACCTACGGGAATTCTTTATCAACTTTTGCGTCCCTTGTGTCGTCTAGCTTCTTTGAAATATCTTGAAGTTGCTTTTCAATCCTCACGAACCCCTGTTTAATGTTCCAGGCAATTATGGCCAGAATAATGAGAAGCGGAATGTACACCATCACTAAATACACCTCTCTAATGCCGCTTTCATGATACAACAAAACTCTCAACTCGCACTTTCTACAACCCTCCGTCTCTGCTCGCGGACCTCTTCCCTGCGGCACCAAGTTTCCTGCAACTTTTGCCTCAACATCAGTACCAACTCTTGCACCTCTGCCGACTGCCGCCGGACGGTGTCTAGCAAGATTTTAGACTGTACCACCCAGTCGACAATGAGCCCGTCGAAGAAGTAATTTGCAAAAATAGCAAGACCACCAATCGCCAACTCGGACTCCATCTCGGTTTGGACGTCAGCCAATTCCCGCTGGAAAAGACGAAGCAGTTGCTGTACGCGGTGGATTCCTTCCCGGGCCTCCGTCAACACCTCCAACCGCTTCGACGCCGGGTCACAAATGATGGTCCTTTCCCCACAGGCGGCATCCATACCGCCGGTGAGTATGAGCTCCTTCTTCCGTCACCGGTGGTCTCCCCGGTTATGATTATTCTGGTTTGCCTTCCGTCAAAGCGAAACGTAAAATCATACCTTTCTCTCCGTCTGTCACGTACAAAACATCATCTCGAATTAGAAGTTTTTGGGACTGGTACCCATTAGGGTCCTGTTTTGGCGCCTTAAGCAGGGCATCCAGTGGGGAACCGTCAGGGCCGAAGACCCGCAGGTTGCGAGGTTCGGGAGACTGGCTAATAAGGTAGAAGTTACCCCAGCGGTCCCGTGTTAACCCGTGGTACTTATCCACACCCAAACGATACGCTTCTACGATTTCTCCATCGCTAAGTCTGATGCCCACTATTCCCCCGTAAATCCCGTAAAGGGGGGTAGTCGGTTAGTGCCAGTTATATTATAATTATACATTAAGGATAAATTTCTT
>LAKY01000058.1 GCA_000987045.1 Clostridiales bacterium PH28_bin88
CTTTTTTCCCATCCTTTGCAACCGTTGTCCTACCTGGTTTCTCAGTCATCGCAAAAAGCTCGTTTACAGGCTCGGGTCTTATACTTACTATGCATCTCCTCATAGAGGGTTTCACCTTTATAACCACCCGGCAAAAAAAGCAGTGGAATCAATCCGGCCGTTCCACCAGTCGAGGTAGTCCTGGACGCGGATCATTTTCGTCCGGATCCTGTTCTCCTGGGGGCTAACCGCTATCAGGGTAACCAGTTCCACCTCCCGAAAAGGTTGAAGCAGTAGTAATTGCAAGATGCGCATAACTTCTTTTAGAAGAAAAATGCCGGTGCCCGGACCCATCGGTTGGTAGGTGACGATTAGCCCCGCATCAAGTGCATCCACCCCTGTCACCTGGATGCCCATCTTCCGGAGGTGCATTTTAAACAGCTCAGCCAGTTCTTTACTCGTGAGTCTTGTGCCGGCAGGATTGGATTCCGGATCCACCGGTGCTGCGTAATGTGGAGAGTGAAGGTGAGCGGTGTATTCAAGCGCGGTTGGAAAATGCCCGTTGTGTTGAGTGACAACGAGAGAATAGCCCCTTGGACCAGTTCCGCAAACTACCAGGGTGAGCAGTAATAAAGAAATGAGAAATTTGTACGACCGGCATCCGTTGTTGACACTTGCCAGGGTGTGCAATACGGAGACCCCCTGTAGAAAATCTGTTATGCAAGAGATTCGCTGTGAAGTTTCCGTCCCTCCAGGCAACACTCGGAATGCAGAACCTTTGTCATGTCATCCCGGCTATGCAAACAGCTCATAAAACAGCGCAGGTCGGCATTCTGGTGGATGGTCGCGTTGCGCAGGATGCTCAAAGATCGCGTAATGGGCCTCTCCTTGATCCTTAGAGCCCTGAAGACGCCTTGGTCACATTCCTTTTTCACGGTCAGGTAGGAAATGATGGTAATCCCCAGACCGGCGCAGACAACTTCTTTGATCGCCTGGGTACTGCCGAGTTCCATAGTAACGTTCAGGTCCCCTGGGTTAATTCCTCTTTCCGCCAGGGCAAGTTCCATCACTTTACGGGTACCGGAGCCCTGTTCCCGGACAATCATTTTTTCCGAACACAAATCGGCTACGGAGACGTATTTCCTGTTACCCCACAGGTGATGATACGGTACCACCACCACCAGTTCATCTTCCCAGAAGTTTTCTACCACCAGCTCCTTGTGCTGGGCAACAGGCCCTTCAATCAGCCCTATGTCAACATGCTTTTCCAGCACGTCCTGGTAAATAATTTCCGTGTTGGCTATCTTTACCTTGAAAGCGATGTCAGGGCGTATTCCGTACATGTATGCCAGGATGCGCGGGAGCAAATACTCCCCAATGGTAAAGGTAGCCCCGATACAGATGTTGCTCTTTTTTTCTACCGCCAGCCCGTTCAGCTCCTGATGGGCTTCATTGATCAGGCTCAGTACCTTGCAGACATATTGATAGAAGGTCTTACCCGCCTCGGTCAGGTAGACGCCTTTATTGGTACGGTCGAAAAACCTGGCGCCGAAAAAGTTCTCCAGGCTCTGGATCTGCAGGCTGATACTCGGCTGGCTCATGTGCAGCCTCTTGGCTGCCAGGGTAATATTCCTGGTTTCGGCAACAACCTTGAACACCGTGAATTGTTGTTCTAACATATTCTTGCCTCCCAGGGTTTTACCTAATAATAAGATAATACCACGCAACTTTTACCGCATTTCTCTACCCGGCTCTGTTAATCGTTCCGATCAATTACCCTTCCTTGCCTTCACCTCCATTACCAGCTTTGCTGCAGATATGTGCTTATAAGTACAATCACAACGACATTACGCCTCATAATTATTGTATATTGTTCAGTATTAATAGTAAACCAGGTTTTTTCAATGGTACTATTAGGAATCCTGATTGCAGGCCTGCACCGGCAGGAATTGTTCGTCTCGTTGTCAAACGATCTGGGCCAGCCTGCTTTCCCTTACTCGCTGTTTACGATATGCCCCGGCCATTCGTATAAAATTCTTTGCCCAGCAGCTTAAGCCTGACGCATGGATGTGGTTGTAGGAGGCCAACGTATTCTTATACAAGATACCGTCTTGCTGCCGGCCCAGTCCCACCCCTCTTTGTACCTTGTAGATCAATCTTACCCCAGAAGCATCCAGGTTGTCCAGATAGGAATGGTGAAATTCGTGCCCGCGTACGCAACTTCCCTGGGGAAAAAATGGATTTGGCTGGCTCACCTCCATGACGGTATAACCGTGACCCCGTGGTTTCTTGTCAAAGAAGACGTCACCGGGGATGAGTCCGACCATCGACCTGGTAATGCCTTCGAAGGTAATACTGCGGGAGAGATACATCAACCCCCCGCACTCTGCATAGATGGGCATGCCATCTTCGCCGGCAGCCCTGATCTCCTCCCGCAAGGGGGCATTTGCTTCCAGTTCCGCCGTGAAGAGTTCGGGGAACCCACCCCCGATATACAACCCGTCTATGTCTCCCAGTCCCTGATCCTCCAGCGAGTTGATCAATTGCAGGTCCGCCCCCGCTGCAGCCAGGACCTCCAGGTTTTCCGGATAATAAAAGGTAAAGACGTTGTCTTTGATCACCCCAATCCTGACCCCATTGGTTCTTCCACTTTTTACCTGAGATTTGGTCGGAACGTCTCCTCGATGACCGGCAGCTTGCAACAGCAGAGAAAGGTCCAGGTACTCTTCCGCCACCCCTCGCAGTTTCTCGATCACGGCAGCGGTACCGCCTTTTTCCCCTTCGGGGATGAGCCCAAGGTGCCTGCAAGGGATAGTCAAACCCTCCTTCTTTGGAACGGCGCCGATCACAGGGATGTGGCAGTACCTGGCGATAGCATCCCTGACCAGCTGCTCTTGCCGGGCACTCCCAACCTTGTTCAGGATGACACCCGCAATGTTTACTCCGGGCTCAAAGGACTGGAATCCCGCTACCAGGGCCGCCGCGCTCCGCGTCATCCGGGTCACGTCCACCACCAGCACCACCGGCGCCCGCAGCAATCTGGCAAGCTGAGCGGTGCTGTTGCTCCCCTCCCCATCCAAACCGTCAAACAAGCCCATAGCCCCTTCTATAAAGGCTAACTGCGCGTCCCGGCAGTGTTTAACCAGCGACCCTTTTACCTGCGCAGAGCCCATCATGAACAGGTCCAGGTTCCGGCACTCCCGCCCGGCGGCGGCGGACATCCAACTGGGGTCGATGAAATCAGGGCCTTTTTTGAAAGGCTGCACAGTTATCCCTTGGCGGGATAACGCGGCCAGGATACCGATGCTAAGGGTGGTCTTACCGGAAGCGCCATGGGGTGCAGCCATTACAACTCTAGGAACTTGCGCTAAATTCCTGGGAAGCATCAAGATCCACCCTTTCTAACTAGGCTGTTTCTTCCTTTACTGATATGGCTACCTTGTACAGGACAGTGAGGATGAGGCCGCCGGTTGCCCAGATCCCCAGGGTGATTAACACTTCGGGTAAAGTAGGCGCATACTCGGTGACTCTTTCAAAGGCATTGGGAATAAACCCGCCTATCACTAAGCCCAGCCCCTTTTCGATCCACAGGGAAATAAAGACCGCCGCACAGGCTGCTTTAAGCGTACTCTCCCTCTGGCGCGTTTTGGGGTTAATGAGGAGTACCAGCGCCACAACAGCCAGCAGGACAAATATCCACATAAAGGGGACCAGGTTACCGTGCCCTTCCAGGCCGACGAAAAGGTACGTAAGACTGTGCATGCCGTGCGCCGGCACTTGACTGTAGAAGGCGGTGAAAAATTCAAGTCCTACAAAGAATACGCTCAGGGCCATGGCATAGGTGACAATGGGCGCCAGCTTCTGGATGGCTTCCCTGCCCGGATCAAATTTGCTAAACCTTTTCAAGGCAAAGCACAAGAGAATCAGGAGGGCAGGGCCGGAAGCAAAGGCCGAAGCCAGGAAGCGGGCTGCCATGATGGCGGTAAGCCATAAGTGCCTGCCCGGGAGGCCGGCGTAAAGGAAGGCCGTGACCGTGTGAATGCTGACCGCCCACGGGATGGAAAGGTAGATCAACGGTTTGATCCAGTTAGGGGGCGCCACAGATTTGCGTTCGGCTTCCACTACATTCCAACCGATCACGAGGTTGAGGATGAGATACCCATTCAGGACAATCATATCCCAAAACATAACGGATCCGGGTGCCGGGTATAACAGGATATTCAACAGGCGCGCGGGCTTGCCCATGTCCACAATGACGAACAACAGGCACATGATAACGGAGGCAACAGCCAGAAACTCCCCAAAAACGGTGATCCTGCCGAAGGCTTTAACATTATGCAGGTAATACGGCAACACCACCATCACCGCCGAGGCGGCTACTCCCACCAGGAAGGTAAATTGGGCTATGTAAAGGCCCCACGAAACGTCCCTGCTCATGCCTGTGACGGTCAGGCCTTGATGCAACTGCCAGAGGTAGCCGGCGAAACCTGCCACTATCAGGGCCAGCAAGAAAGTAACCCATCTCCAGTATTTATTGCTCCCGGTCAGAGCCTTTTCAAGCACGACCACCCCTCCTCACACGATGTAGTAAACGTTGGGGCCAGTACCAAGTTCGGGTTTGCGTACGATGGTATAGCGGGAACGCAGTATTTCCCTTACCTTTGAACCGGGGTCTTCCAGGTCGCCAAAAACCAGCGCCCCGGGCCGGCAGGCTTCAACACAGGCTGGAAGAAGTCCCTGATCAAGCCTCTCGGCGCAGAAGTTGCACTTTTCCACAACCCCTTTTTCCCTGGTGGGAAACGTCGTATCCATTTCCTTGATAAAAGGACGGGGATCTCTAAAATTAAAGCTCCTGGCGCCAAAGGGACAAGCGGCCATGCAGTACCGGCACCCGATGCACCGGTGATAGTCCATCATCACGATGCCGTCTTTTCTCTTGAATGTGGCTCTTGGGGGACATACCCTCGCGCACGAGGGGTTTTCGCAGTGATTGCAGAGAACGACAAAGGGCTTGTCTTTTAAGCCTTCTTCAGTATACTTGTGTTTCTGGTCAGGAAAGACATGCTCGTAAGGCTCGGTCCAGATCCACTTGACCTCTTCCTCCGGGTCGGGGATATCCGGTACGTTATGAACGCGGTGGCAGGCAAGGATGCAGTCTGTGCAGCCCTCTTTCCCTTCCTGATAGCACTTCTTCATGTCAACGATCATCGCCCACTTTTTGCCCGCCAGTGCTCTCGCATCCGGCATCACCTTCCGGGAGTCGCTTCCGGCGAACACCTTTACCGCCGGCAGTACCCCGAGCCCCAGCAGGCATGCCCCGCCGATCCGCAAGAAGCTCCTCCTGCGCATTTTCATCGCCTTTCCTCCTTTGGAACGACATGACAAGTCCAGCAGTCCGGTTTTACTCCCGCGTAGTTGTGGCATGTGTCACAGAATTCAGCCTGGTTCGGTTGGGCCGTGACCGGTTGAGCCTGTCCCGGTTGATGTCGGCTTGAGTGGCATTCCAGACACGTATTCTGCAGGCTCATCTCATACCTTTTACCGTTCTCCGCCACGTACACCCGGTTGCCGTCGCGGACCACCCAGTTTCTCCAGTCATTCAGAAGCTGCATGTGCCTGGCTCTCATTTCCGTAGTCGCTTCAACACACTCCTTTACCTGCAGCTGCCGGATAGCCGGGGTATCCAGGTTGGGCTCAGGAGCCGGGGCGGCCTTTCCCATGCCGTACCAGAAGGGGAAAGTGATCAAGCCGAGAAAGATCGCCAGTCCAGCTAAGATTGGGCGCTCATTATACATCTTCGTCACCCTCTCCCGACGTCCGACGTCTGACTTCCGACGACTGACACGAATTTCCACGAAGGTCGGTGATCCTCTCCTTTTCCCCTTCCATCACCAGAGCATTCCCCACCAGTTCGTGCAAGCCGGCAACATCCACCCCGGGAACCCAGTAATCCATCAGAGGCGGCAGTACGGCCCGGTCAATGGCGCAGATGCAGGCCAGCATGTTCACGCCGTGTTTTACGTGCACGTGCTTGACCGCATTGGCCCTGGGGAAGCCTCCCCGCAGGCGCATTTCCATATTCTCGTCGGCATTCAGGCCTCCGCCGCTGCCGCAGCAGAAGGTCTGTTCCCTGATGGTATTCTCCGGCATCTCGTAGAAATGGTTGCAAACGTTTTTAATGACATAGCGCGGCTCTTCGAAAAGCCCCATGGCCCGGGCCGGGTTGCAGGAATCGTGGAAAGTAACCTTCAGGTGGTCGTTTCGCCGCGGATCAAGCTTTAGTTTTTTGTGCCTGATCAGGTCGGCGGTAAACTCGGCGATGTGCACCATCTTGGTAGACTTGGCGTTCTCGAACCTGGTGCCGGTTACCGGGGAGACCGGTTCCTCCAGGAAACCGGCGGGACCGTTCATGGTATCCATGTACTGGTGAATTACCCGCCACATGTGGCCGCATTCTCCACCCAGGATCCACTTCACGCCCAACCGCTCCGCCTCGGCGTACATCTTGGCGTTTAGCCTTTTGACCATCTCGTGGGAGTTGAACAGGCCGAAGTTCCCCCCCTCCGAGGCATAGGTGCTCCAGGTGTAGTCCAGCCCCAGTTCATGAAAGAGCATCAGGTAGCCCATCAGGGTATAGGTGCCTGGATCGGCAAAGAGGTCGCCGGATGGAGTGATGAATAGGATTTCGGCTCCCTTTCTGTTGAAGGTTGGCTCGATTTTGATACCGGTCAAGTTTTCCACGTCTTCCAGGACAAATTCGATATTGTCCCTGAAGGCGTGGGGCTGGATGCCCAGGTGATTCCCCGTCCGGTAACAGTTGGCCATTGGCCCTGTGATCCAGTCGGTATTGAGGCCCAGCAAGTTCAGGAGTTCCCTGGCGATGATGGTGATTTCCGCGGTGTCGATGCCGTAAGGGCAGAAAACCGAACACCGCCGGCACCCGGTGCATTGAAAGAAGTAGTAAAACCATTCCTTCACCACGTCTTCTGTGAGTTCTCTGGCGCCGGCGATCTTCCCCAGGATTTTCCCGGCAAGGGTAAAGTTCTTTCTGTACACCGATCTGAGCAGCTCAGCCCTGAGCACCGGCATGTTCCTGGGGTCCCCGGTTCCGATGAAATAATGGCACTTGTCGGCACAGGCGCCGCACCGCACGCAGATGTCCATGAAGATCTGCAGAGAACGGAACCTGCCCAGCCGCTCCCTTAAGCCTTCCAGGATGATCTCCCGCCAGTTTCCGGGCAGTTTCCAGTCGGCCTGATCCGGCGACCATTCCCTGGGGTTGGGAAGGCCCAGGGTCTCGAGGCTTTTAGGTTTGGAGGCATAACAAAAGGTGCCCCGCCTGAATTCCACGGGCGTATCCATCCACCCCGTTTGAGGAGGTTGATATTTGACCTTTGACAGTTCGTCGGGTTTGGGAACAGATGCCATCATGAAACCTCCTTTTCGACGGGCAGCCCGGCGCCCAGCATTTTCTTCCTGAACTCTTCCTCGTACTCCTCGTAGGTATGCACCTTGACAGGGTAATTCCAGGGATTGATATGCCTGTGCTCGCGGCTGTTATTGGCCAGGTTCCTGGTGGGACTGAGGAAGATGCCCCCCATGTGCACCAGCTTGCTGAAGGGGAAATAGGCGAAAAGAGTGCTTACAAGAAATACGTGGATATAGAACATCACCCCGATCCCCTCGGGCACCCTGGGATGGAAAGTGGCCAGTCCCATAGCCAGCTCCTTCACGGCGGTAATATCCACTCGAATGAAGTACCGCATGAGCACGCCGGAAAGGGCCACCCCCAGGATTAAAAGGAGAGGGAAGTAATCGGCGGGGAGCGAGATGTAGCGCACCTGCGGCACCGCTACCCTTCTGACGAAAAGGTAGGTCACTGCCGCCAGTAAGGCCACGTCGGTTACATAGAGCGCCTGCAGGCCTACCCGCAGGAACCCGTCAAATCCTTCGACGGCCTGAACCAGGAAAGGCACCGGTTCGGTAAAGAACCGCAGGTGCCTGAAAAAAATGATCAAAAAAGACCAGTGGAACGCCAGGGCCGCCAGCCAAAGCCACTTCTCCCAGTGATACGCAAGCTTCGGCCCTTGCCTCAGCTCCGCTTTTGTGTTCCTGAAAAGGGAACGGAAGAGAAGCACTTCCAGCGCCATCCTGCCCACAACCCCGGCAGTGCCGGAGGGATTGTCAAGTTTACTTGCCGTGATCCAGGGAAGAGACTTCTGCTGCCCACAGGTGGTAGGGATGCGGAAAGGAACAGGCGCCCGCCCCCACTTGATTACGCGAAACACCAGCCCCGCCAGGAATGTAACAACGGCTATGTAAGGGACGATCACCCCGAACAATAAGTGCAGGCCGGCCCCTTGTACTCCCAGAAAAACAATTAAGATAAGTGCTGTCACAGCCAGCAGAGAAATTTTGATGCCCATATTCCCACTCCCTCCTTTCAGGCCTGGTGATCAACGCTTCCGTCAACCGGCCAATTAGCCCTTTGCAACAGCTTGTGAGTTGTCTTTTTCACCTCGTTGATCCGTATTTCACAGATTTTTTCCCGGCATTCCATGTATGCGTCAAAGAAGAGAAGGGCCAGGTCGTCGATGTTGGACTCAAAACCCAGCAGCTCGCCTACGGATACCCGGCCTGCGGAAATTTCCCCGCCCAACTCCTCTCTGATTAACTTCTTTAGCAGGAAGATGAAGTTGAGGGCCCGGGAAGGGGAAAAATCCTGAACTGCTCTGATCCGGGCAATTTGATCCACTAGAGGGTAAACCTTTGCCGGGTCCACGCCCTGAAGCAGTTCATCGTAAAGACCCTCGATCCCCTGGTGAACAGTGCTCCCTACCGGATTGGCGAACCGGTCTTTTTCCCTGAGTAAGAACCTTGCTGTTTCAGGTGGGTAAGTATCCAGCAAGAGCTGGAGCCATCGACCAATAATAGCTGCTTTCCTGTTGGACAAAAAGTCGACCAGTTTCATGCCCAGCACACCCCTCATCCAGTGATCAGTGGCTAGTGTTTATTTCCTCGTATTCTTATGGGATGGTTTTATTACCGCTAACCGCCATAATAGGCTGCCGGGGGCAGATAAGCTCCGCCCCGGCAGCATCTCGCTTTCCTTCAACTAATCGCTATTCTTCTTGGCTTTCTCCGCTAGTCACCAGTCACTAGCCACCAGTCTAAATAGCTCGTCGGCTTACGCTCGGGTTTCCTTCCCGGCGCGAGTCTCAGTTATACTTGTAATGAACCTCGGCGTCTTCGGGCCGTGTCCAAAACTCGGCCTTCGGCCTCAAACATTGGACACGGCTATTTCTCAGACGCCAGATGCCGCGCCCGCGGCATGAGGGTCTAGTCACTATACGCAGCCGGTAGGCTTGGGCAGCCCGGCGATCTTGCAGGCGCCCTTGGCGGGGCCTGACGGGAACAGCGCATAGATGGTCTTCAGATCATATCCCGTTTCCTTGCACAGCTTGCGGACCATGGGCGCGATGCCGTACTCCAGGTAGTAGTTGCGCAGGTAGTTGACCACCTTCCAGTGATCCTCGCTCATCTCAAATATTTCCTCGGTTTCCGCCAGGGCTTTGGCCAGCGCTTCATCCCACTTCGACGGGTCCTGGATGAAACCATCCTCGTCTACATCAAGCACCATACCACCAATTGTGATTTCAGGCATTCCATACACCTCCGTTGCTAGTAATTGCCTTTCAGGGTCACGTACGAAGTCCCCAGGTAAAGGAACTCCACCTGATCCTCCAGGGCCAGTTCCTTAACGGCCTGGTCCACCTCGGACTTCTTGACGTTCAGGGCGGTAGCGATGTCCCTGCTCTTTGCCTTGCCTTTTTTTAAATACTCCAGGATCCTCTGTTTCAACTCTTCTTGGGCCGGTTCGGTCACGGTTTACACACCCCCCGTTACCACTTGAAGTTGGTACTGGATCTGAAGGTCGGCACCGAAAAGATGAAGTCGTCGATGTGCTTGTCGGTGAACGGAATTTCCGCCAGTTTGAAGAACTTCTCCCAGCCGATGCGCTCGATCCACTCGCCCATCCGCTCGCCCTTCCGCGCGTTTTCCGCCCATACCTTGACGAGCTTCACCACGGCCTCGGTAACCTCGGGCCACCGGGGAGGATTGTTGGGCAGGAACGGGATGGCCAGCCTGGAGAACATGGGCGCGGTCCTGGCGTTGGAAACCTTTCCACCCACCAGGATCGCCAGGCCGTCGTTTTCCGGGTCCATGATGTCCATGGCCGGGCACATGGTGTAGCAGTTGCCGCAATACATGCACCTTTCTTCGTTGATGACCACGGTCTTTTCCTTGGGATTAGGTTTGATAGCGGCAGTGGGGCAGCTGGCGATCAGGGTCGGGATTTCACAGGTCTTCTGCAGCTTCTCGTTATCGATCCTGGGAGCCGTGCGGTGGATGCCCAGGATAGCGATGTCCGAGCAGTGAACCGCCCCACACATGTTCAGGCAGCAGGCCAGCGAGACCCTCAGCTTGGCCGGCAGCTGCATGGTGGTGAAATACTCGTGGATTTCATCCATCACCGCCTTGACGATGCCGGAGGCGTCGGTGGCAGGGGTGTGGCAGTGGATCCAGCCCTGAGTGTGGATCATGTTGCTGATGGAGTTCCCGGTGCCGCCCACCGGCAGCCCTTTCTTTTGGAGTTCTACAACCAGGGGCTCCACGTTGTTTTGATCGGAAACCAGGAACTCGATGTTGTGCCGGCTGGTGAACCGCAAGTATCCGCCGCAGTATTGATCGGCCAGGTCACACACTTCCCGGATGAAGTCGATACTGACCAGCCTGGGGGACCCCACTCTCACGCTGTAGACTTCCGCGCCTCTGTGGGAAACGTGTTTCAGCACGCCGGGTTTTAAGATCTCGTGGTACTTCCAGTTGCCGTAGTTCTCCTTGATCACCGGAGGCAGCATTTCCCTGTAGTCAGGCGGTCCGATATCGATCGTGGGCATTTATCTTCACCTCTCCCGTAATTTCTAGATTAGAGCCCTTATTTATTTACGTCTTCAGGCTGCCAGAAGACATACGGGTTGGCCCTGGGCCTGAACACCATTGCCGGAGAGGGCTCCAGCCCGACCTCCCGCAGGAAGGTCCCCATCCCCTTCCGGTAGATGAGTTCCCCGATGCGCTCCCGGGTCTTGCCGTGCTCGTCCCACCACTCCCAGATCCTGCGCAGGAAATCCTTGACTTCTTCGTACGGGGGCTCCATTTTCATAAAGGGCACAATCACCCAGGACAAAAAGGCCGACTGCAAAATGGTGGCCTTGCCGCCGAGAAGGATGGTCGCCCCTCTTTCCTTGCCAGGGCTCAGCGCCTTGGGCATCTTGTTGATGCAGTGCATGCACCTGGTGCAGTCCTCGGCATTGAATTTCAGTTCCATTCCAGCGGTGTCCCATTCCAGCGCCCGGGTGGGGCACTTGTCGCACACCTCGGCCTTGATGTCCATACCGGCCCTGGCATATTCCTTCACCGCTTCGGCGTCGATGACGAGGGCGTCCCGCCAGGTCCCGATGACAGAGCAGTCCGCCCGGGCGATGGATGCCACACAGTCGTTGGCGCACCCGGAGATCTTCAGCTTAAACTTGTAGGGCCACATGGGCCGGTGCAGCTCGTCCTGGAACTCGTTGGTGAGGTCATGACAGAGGTCCATGGTATCGATACAGGCAAACTCGCACCTGGCCTTGCCCACGCAGCAGCTGGGCGTCCGCAGGTCGGAACCGGACCCTCCCAGGTCGAACCCGGCGTCGCTGAACTCGTCAAAAGCGGGCTGGATATGCTCGGTAGTGGTCCCCAGGAGGATCACGTCTCCGGTGGAGCCGTGGAAATTGGTCAAACCGCTGCCGTGCTTCTCCCAGACATCACAGATTTTCCGCAATGCTTCGGTGGTGTAGAACCACCCGCTGGGCTGGTTCACCCGCATGGTGTGGAACTCCGCCACGCCGGGGAACTGCTCCGGGCTGTCGGAATACCTGCCAATCACGCCTCCGCCGTACCCCTTGACGCCAACGATACCCCCGTGCTTCCAGTGGCCTTTCTTGTCCACGTAGGACTGTTCCAGCTGCCGCATCAGGTCAGCGGCAGCCGGCTTCTTCTCCGCCGCCTTTTTCATTTCAGTCACAAAACTGGGCCACGGTCCCTTTTCCAGTTCGTCTAAAAGCGGCGTCTTCAAATCTTCGGCCATTACATCCACCTCCGTATTTATTGATGTTGTCCCTCCCACAACTTGACCTTACAACTCCCTCACCGTGACAGCGCCGGACGGGCAAACAGCAACGCAAGATTCGCATCCCAAACACTCGGTGGCATCACCCGTCACCTCTGCCTTCTCTCCCGTGAGGCTCAGCAGGTCAACCGGGCAGGCCTCGGCGCACTCACCGCACCCTGTGCATTGTTCCTCGTCAATTGATACCATGTACACAGCGATCCACCTCTCTTTCCTCCGGCTCTTCCGCAGCTGTATGTGAATGTGTTCACTCGCCACTTTAAGTTTAATAGAGGTTTGCACCCGTTGTAAAATTTGAATTAGTTATCATACCATTGGCAAAGCTAATGTGAGATAGTAAAAGGACAACCTTCTGGTGATTTTCAAAAAGCCCGGCACACGCCAGGCTACCTGGGAAAAAAACATCTTCTTTGAGATTGGCCGGGAAGCGCGAACGCTTCCCGGCAACCGTTAGGAGACAAGTTAAATGCCGAGGATGCCGCCGAAGATCAGCCAGCCTACCCCCAACGCCAGGGTGGTGTTAAAGATAGTAGCAATAATATAGACTACAAGCGGCTTTCCGCCAATCTGCTTCAGGGCGCCGAAGGCCAGCTCCAGGCCGATGCAAATGAAGGCCAGGTTAAAGAACCATTTCTGCATGTTTCCGATGGCTCCCAGGGCCTCCTTGGCAAAAAAGCCGGTGCTGGCAAGGATAGAGGTGATCATAAAGCCGAGGACGAACTTGGGGAAACGGTCCCAGATCACCTTGGCGCTTACACCCTGGCCGCTTTTCTCCACCTTGGTGGCGAAGTAAACCGCCAGGGCAAAAGCCACAAAGCCAATCAGGGCGTTTTGGGACATTTTCACGATGGAGGCAATCTTCATGGCCTCTTCACCGTGGATGGCCCCGGCCCCCACCACTGCCGCGGTGGTGTCAATGTTGCCGCCAAACCAGGCGCCGGCCACCTGCACCGGCAGGTTCCACTCTACAGCCAGCCAGGGCATCAGCACCATCAGCGGCAGGGCGGTAAAGATCACCAGGGCGGTGATATAGGCCAGTTCCTCCTTCTTGGCCAGCACGGCGCCGGCAGCCGCGATCGCCGCCGACACGCCGCAGACGGAAATGGCGGTGGCCATGGTGGCCTTCAGGGTGTCACTCAGTTTGAACTTCCCGCCCAACCAGTAGGTGAAGAAAAAGACGCAGGTGATCATGATCAAACCCTGGACAATCCCCTTGGCCCCCACGGACATGACCTTGGTAAAGTTTACGCTGGCACCCAGCAATACCAAACCGATTTTCAGGAACAGTTCCGTCCGGATAGCGGGTTGAATGAAATCCTTTGTCCTGGTCGCACTCATGATAAGATTAGCCAGCAGTCCCAGGGCTGCCGCCCACAGGGGGTACTCCAAAGTGCCACTGACGTTTTTGCTCAGTTTATTGACTATAACGGCTAAAACCACAATGATGACCAACCCGATTATCGTCCCAGCGAGTTTAGAAGAAGGTTGGGGTTGAGCCTGTTGAACGGTTTTCACTTCCATGTGCCTTCACTCCTTTCTTACTTTTCCATGGATTGTGAATTACCTTGTTCCGTCACCTACCAGGGTATGGTGGATTTCGTAATGACCCCCACTGCCGCCAGGACACAAAGCCCCAGCCCGAGAATGACCGCCCACCAGTCTTCATGAAGCTTCACTGACAATCCCTCCTTCGTTGGTATAAGTTTCCGGCGGCGATACCTGAACTTCCTATGCATTCCCACCCCCCAGATTTATGCATCCGGGCGCAGGGCCTCTCCCATAAAGAAAACTTGACTTGTGCCGAGCTTCAGCGAAGGCGGAAGTCCTAGCGTTGCACTTATGCCAACAGAAAGTTGCACTTTCTGTTGGTACAAGTTACGCTTTTCAGAATGTCAAACAGAACAGTAATTTAATGGATAAAACTATCGTCATTTAAATTATTAGCTTGCGAGCACATTCACGTTCATCCGGTAACACATTCGCCGTTTTACTGGATGATGCCTGTCACCACCAGTACCACAAAGGCCACGTAAAACATTCCCCCCACCATTAAGATATATGGAGTGAGGTATTTCTTAATCACTATTTGAAAAAAAACCGCTGCCGCCGAACCCAGGGCCAGCAGAGCGCTCAACAAGGCGCCGGTGGTCAGGTGCCACTCGGTGAAAGTTATCCCCAGTGCCGGGATCAACGAACTCTGAAACACCATGGCGCCGGTGATATTGCCCAGGGCCAGTGTGTCTTTTCCTTTACTGATCCAGATAATGCTGTTGAACTTCTCCGGCAACTCGGTAGCCACCGGGGCAATAATCAGGGCCAGGACAAACCGGGGAACCCCCACCAGTCTCGCAATGTTATCCACGCTATCGACAAAAATATGCGCACCCAGGACAATTGCTCCCAGGGCAGCCGCTACCTGCAGCAGGATAAGCCCCAGGTCAGGGGAAGTATTTCCGCGGGCTAAAAGCAGGGGACTCAGGTGCTCTTCCTCCACCTTTTTTTCTACTTTCAAGGTCTGGACCACGTAAACCGCATAGGCGAGCACCAGCAAACCAACCACAACCATCTTCCACCAGCGTACTTCGATAAATGCAGCCAGCATGGCCATGGTATATACGATCAGGAAAAATCCCAGGTCCCGGCTCATCACGGAAGTGTCAAGGCTTAACCGGGGGAATTGTTCGCGCTTCTTACGGTTTGCGATCACCGCTACCCCTGTGATAAACATGGCCAGGGTGGCCAGCATAAAGGGCGCGCCCAGGATCGCCCCGATGCCGATCTCCTCCCCTGCCCCTTCCGCACCTAAGAAGATGGCAATAATCGGGATCATGGTTTCCGGCAGGGCAGTGCCCACGGCGGCAAGAATACTGCCCACGGCGCCCTCCGCCAGGTTTAACCTCTTTCCCAGCCATTCAATGCCATTGGTAAATACCTCAGCGCCGGCAAGAATAATTCCCAAGCTTACCATTAAGATGCCTGTGTCTAAAAGCACAATTGTTCACCCCATTATCACGTTCTGTCCCGTTTGCTTTCTGACTTTCTGGCGGAGGCATAAGCATCATGTGAACACTTTCACCACATCATCTTCAAGTTTACGCCAGTCTACCCGGTTTGTAAAATTTGGATTAACAATGCCACCATTGAGAAAGCTTATAGAGAAATATGATACCCCCATAGGTATGTCCTATGGGGAGTTGGGCGTATCCTGCCACGCCGCTAGGCCGCCATCCATAAACTTGACGTCTGGGAAACCCGCCCCCGAAAGGATCCGGACCGCCTCGTATCCCCGTACACCCAGCTCACACAGTGTAATGATTTCTTTATCCCTTGGGACCTCCCTCATTCTCTGCCGCAATTCTCCCAGCGGGATGTGCAGTACCCTGCCGTCCCGGATCCCCCGGTCCTCCACTTCTTCCGGCTGGCGCACGTCCAGCAGCACAACATCCTTGCCTCCCGCCAGTCTCTCGCTGACTTTAGCGACAGGAATCCCTTCAGCCAGCCCAGCCGCCTTGTTGCGGGCGGTGTTGGCGGCATGGGCGGCCACGTCGATGGCCGTGGCAAAAGGCGGCGCATACCCCAGGTCCAGTTTGGCGATGGTATCCAGCGTACCCCCAAAGGTGATGGCAGTGGCCAGCACGTCCAGCCGCTTAATCGCCTCTCCTTCGCCCAAAACCTGGGCCCCCAGCAGCCGGCCGCTCCCGGCTTCCGCCACCAGCTTTACCATTAAACCGGAGTGCATCGGATAGTAGTGGGCGCAGTCGGTGGAGGGGGTAACCGCCGTGACCACCCGGTAGCCCAGGCGGCAAGCCTCCTGTTCTCCCAGTCCGGTACGGCCGGTATTCTGGTCAAAGGCCTGCAGGGCGGAAGTACCCAGCACGCCGCCGAAGCGTTCCCTGCGGCCGGCCAGGTTGTCCCCGATTACCCTCCCGTGCTTGTTGGCGGTGGAAGCTAAGGGCAGGTAGATCATCTCCCGGGATACCAGGTGCATGTTTTCCACGCAATCTCCCCCAGCGTAAATGACAGGATCGCTGGTCTGCAGGTACTCGTTGACATAAATGGCTCCGGTGCGCCCCAGCGCCAGTCCGGCTGCCTGGGCCAGGCTCACATTGGGCTTAACCCCGCAGGCAACGACCACCAGGTCCGCTTCCAATTCGCCCCGGGTGGTACTCACCCGCCTGACCTTGCCCTCGGCATCCCCATCCAGGGCCGTAACCCGGGTTGCTGTGAGGACCTCTACCTTCCTCTGCTCGATTTCCCGCCGTAAAATCACTGCCATATCATCATCCAGCATGTTAGGCAGGATCTGGTCCTTTATTTCGACTACAGTAACTTTAATCCGCTGGCCTGCCAGGGCGTCAGCAACCTCCAGCCCGATGAGGCCGGCGCCGATGACCACTGCTTGCCTGACCTGTTTACTCTTGATCAATTCCCGTATCCTTACTGCATCGTCAGGATGATGCAGTGTAAAGACATTTCGCCAGTGATTGATGCCCTCGATGGCAGGTACCACCGGTTCGGCGCCGGTAGCCAGCACCAGCCGGTCATAATCCAGCCACCGGCGCTCGCCGGTTGGCAGGTCGACGACCGCCACCCGCCGGTTCTCCCTGTCGATGGATTCCGCCAGCGTCCGGGTCAGCACCCGCACGTTCTTTTCCCGCAGGAAAAAGTCCGTATCTCGTACCAACCCTGCGTTGGTGGACACCAGTTGCCGCAGGTCCGGTACCAGGCCGCTCAAGTAAAAGGGTAGGCCGCATCCCCCGTAGGAGACCAGCCCGCCCCGCTCGATAATAGTTATTTCAGCCTCCGGCAGCAAGCGCCTGGTCCGGGCTGCCGCTTTGGGGCCGGTGGCAACACCGCCGATGATCAGGATCTTATGACTGCCCTTCATCCAGCACCCCGCCCTTTCAGGAAGCAATTGAGAAGACCCGGTTAAGCATCAAACGGATTTAACGGCTTTATGCGCCTCCGGGATCACAGCTCGAGGGCATTAGCCACCAGTTCACTTATTCCGGCAAACCTGACAGGCAACTTGAAGTAATTGATCAGGTCCCGGAATTGCCCTTTACAGTTGGAGCAGGCCAGGGCGACCACCTCGGCGCCCGTCTCTTTAACCTGCTCGGCCTTGAGCCTGCCGTAAGCTTCCATCCGGAATTTAAGGAAGTCCCCTTTTGTCATGATGGCAAACCCGCTGCCCCCGCCGCAGCACAGGCTCATCTCCCGGTTTGGCTGCATTTCCCGGACATCCTGGCAGCTTGCCCTGAGTACCCTCCTCGGTTCCTCGTACAGGCCGCCTAGGCGCCCGAGTTTACAGGAATCGTGGTAGGTAACAGGCTGAGGATTTTTTGCCGGGTCCAGCCTGATCCTGCCCTCCCTGATCCAGTCATCCATCACTTCTAAAATGCTTCTGATCTTGAAGGGCCTTTCGTCTTCAGGAATTATCCTGAGGCTCAGGTATTTCAACCCCTCGAAGGCATGACCGCACTCACCCACCACCAGTGTCTTCACACCCAATTTCCTGGCGGTTTCGACCTGCGCCTGCAGCACCCTGGTAAACTCAACATCGCTGTAAAAAACCCCGTAGTTGACAACATCGTTGATTCCGGTATCCGGCGAGTTAAGGGTCCAGTCGGCGCCGGCGGCGTGAAACACCACTGCGGCTCCCATTACCGTTTCCGCGAAGGCCAGGTAGTCCCCGGCGTTATGCATCACCAGGTATTCGGCGCCCTCCTTGTCTACGGGTATTTGCACCTTGAGACCAAAGGTGTCTTCGATTTCCTCCTCCAGGAACTCCACCATGTCTCTGAACGCCCTCGCAGGGGTACCGGTCGCGTTACCGGCCCGAAGCTGAAGCTCGGTGCCGTTCATTTTCAGTTCCTCCGGGGCAATGCCGATAGCGTCCAGGATTTTTCTGCCTTCCCTGACGATCAACCCGTTATCGATGGCCAGCGGGCAGACGTAAGCACACCGGCGGCATACAGTACACCGGTAAAAGCTCTCCGCCAGCGCATTGAGCTTCTCCTCGGTCAAGTCCTCCGCGCCTGCCAGGCCGGGAAATTTCTTTCCGGCAAAGGTGAAGTACCTTTTATACACTTTCCGCAACATATCCGCGCGGTAAGCGGGGTGATAGATTTCCTTTTTCCCGTTTTCCAGGTAGACAGGGCACACCTCCGCGCAGGTACCGCATTTTAAACAATTATCCAGCGATAGTTGGAGCGGGAGCCAGAAAGTCCAGTTCGATTCTTTTCGCAGCGCATTTTTCATGGCAGCCAAAAACTTCTCTACCCTTGGCGTATCCGGCTGCAACGTGCGGTCCGGCAAAGCCCTGTATCCGTCAAGTACTTCTTTCACTTGATCTCACCCCACTTAACCTTGTGATAGGTAAAGTATTTGGCCACAAAATGGGTAAGGCGGCTGAAAGGTAGGTATATGCAAAAGAACTGGATTAAAATCAAATTTACCAGGATACCCGGAGCGGTTGGCACCCGGGGGGAGAATATCACCAGGCTTGAGACGTACTCGCGCAGGAGTACCCCCTGAGCAAAAAAACCGGTAGCCAACCCACAGGCGGAAATTGCCAGGATGACCGCCAGGTTAAAGTATTCGGGAAACGAGGATATGTTGCGCACGCTGGCATCCATCAGGCGGTATGCGCCTAATAAAACCGCACCTGTAGCCGCCATGGTGGCCCCGGCGACGCCGGCATAGGAAGCGTGGGCAAAGCCGGCCAGAACTAATAAAAACCAAAGAATCACCAGGTATATACCCCAGTGCATCAGCAATGAGGGGCCCCATATTTTTCTCTTGTACAGGTACAGGCTGTGTAAAGTGGCAACTTCTTTGACCATTTCGGCCAACTGGGCGCCAACTGTATGCGGGTAGGGAAACAGTTCCCAGTGAAGATGCTTGGGGGCGCTTGCCCAGTAGTCTATTTTCCAGGCTAGCCCCGCCACGAAAATCAATGCCGTGACATAGGGCAAGATACCTCCGGAAAAGTACGCCAAGACACTCATTTTTTTCACCCTCCATCTCGCAAGCTTATTTGATCTTAACGTGATTCTATTTAAAAATGTATTATTCTTTACCACCTTAAGCTGTGAACAATGGAACTTTTAATTAAAGTTTATTAGGATCACTCCTGCTTGTAAAATTTTTATTGATAATAACAGCATTAGAAATCCTGATTCCGGACACAAGACCGTTGATTACCGGGAAAGCGCATACGCAATTGGTTTTAATTATGGTATAATTTGTTTTTTTCATTGTTCCTGGACTTTCATTCAGGTAGGTAATTTCGGCTTTGAGTAGAATAGAATTATTCGTGAAATACCGTACAAAATATTATGCAGATATCGTAATATTCGAGCAATATTTCAGTAATAGTTCAGTAATATGTCGACAATCAACCGAAAGATTCCGTCCGTGCGGACTAGATCCCCGAGGCTTGCCCGGGGATTTTTTGCACCATCAGGCAAAGTGTCAAAAAGGGAGGTGATCTTGCGCGATACCATGTAAATTGTAGAAAAGGAGGGGGGAAAGTCACACTTCTCGGAACCCGGCATCTGGCGCCAGAACATGGAAATTTGTTCATAAATTGGAGGTGTAAATAATGGTAGAAGAAAGAAATGATGGGAAGTTAAACGCATTGTCGAGAAGGAAGCTGATCACGGCGGGGGCAGCCCTGGCGGCCGGGGCAGTGACCAGCGGAGGAGTGCTGGGAGTGGCTCCGGGCATGGCAGCGGCGGGGGAAAATGTTAACGTAGTGGTCAATGGTAAAGAAATCTCGGGGCCGGCCCAGATTGTCAAGGGGACCGCGCTGGTGCCCGCCCGGCCGGTGGCGGAAGCCCTGGGGGCAAGTGTTGCGTGGGAACAGGGCACCAAGACTGTCAAGATTACCGGAGGGGCGGCGGGGGTTGCCGCGGCGCCGGCCTGGCCATGGCCGTACAAGAAGCTGGATCCGGAAGTAGTGGCGCAAAAGGGCTACGACGGGTATTACAAGGGAGCTTGTTGTTACGGGGCGTTTAACGCGATCGTGAGTGAATTGGCCAAAGTAGTCGGTTTCCCCTATACCATGATGCCAACGGATATGTTCAGGTACGGCGAGGGAGGCATAGCAGGCTGGTCGACCATCTGTGGGGCATTAAACGGGGCATGCGCCGCCATCAACCTGGTGGTAGGCGAAAAGGATGTAATGAAGCTGGTCGATGAGCTAATGGGATGGTACACCACATATCAGTTCCCGAATTTCAAACCCGTTACACCAAAAGTTGATAAAGAACTGGTGACAAACGCGGCAGGTTCTACGCTTTGCCATGTGTCCGTTACCAACTGGTGCAAGGTGTCGGGCTACGGCGCCAAATCTCCCGAACGGAGCGAGCGCTGCGGCAGGCTGACCGGGGATGTGGTAAAATACGCCGTACAGCTGCTAAACGACTATACCGACGGGAAGTTCGCGGCATCCTATCTACCACCGGCCTCCATCGGAGAGTGCATGGGCTGTCACGGGGACAAGGCCATGAACAACACCCGGGGCAAGCAGGACTGCGTCCAGTGCCACGACCTGCCCAACCCGAAACCGCCACATAAATAAGCTGAACAGGGGGGCACCCGGCCCCCCTTCCTTTACACGTTAAAGCGGAAGTTGATGATGTCACCGTCCTGGACGATATAATCCTTACCCTCCAGGCGCATCAGGCCTTTTTCCTTGACCTTCGCCATGGCACCGTGTTCCTCCAGGTCATTGAACCGGACGACCTCGGCCCGGATGAAACCCCGCTCGATGTCCGAGTGGATCTTGCCGGCCGCCTGCCGGGCGGTGAGACCCTCCCGGATGGTCCAGGCCCGCACCTCGTCCTCCCCGGCGGTGAGGAAAGAGATCAGCCCCAGCCGGCGGTAGACCGCTCTGGCCAGCCGCTGGATGCCTGGCTCGGTGATCCCCAGGTTGGCCATGAACACCTCCCGGTCCTCCGGACCCAGCTCATCCAGTTCCACCTCCACCTGGGCGCAGATCTCCAACAGGGGAATATTCCGCTCCCCGGCATAAGCCCGGACCTGTTCCCGCTGGGGATAATCCCCGGTGGCCAATTGCTTCTCGTCCACGTTTATGACCAGCAGCATGGGTTTTTCGGTAAAAAACGCGATGTGGCGCAAGCCTGACCGCTCTTCTTCCGTTAGTTCCGCCTGGTAAACCGGTTTTTCTTCCTCCAGCACGGCGCGGCATTTCTCTATGGCCGCCAGTTCCAGCTGGTTCTCCTTGGTAATTTTCTTACCCCCCTTGATCCGTTCGATCCGGGTCTCTACCAACCCCAGGTCAGCAAATAGGAGTTCCATATTGACCGTCTCGATGTCCCGCATGGGGTCGACTGTACCGTCCACGTGCAGCACCTCTGGGTTGTCGAAGGCCCGCACCATATGGACCAGGGCGTCTACCTCGCGGACCGCCGCGAGGAACTGGTTGCCCGCCCCCTGTCCCTGGCTGGAGCCCCGCACCAGGCCGGGCACGTCAATCACTTCCAGAGTGGCAGGGGTATACTTCCTTGGGTGATACAGTTCGGCCAGAAAATCCAACCGGCGATCCGGGACGGGTGCGGTCTCGGTAGTAGTGGCGGTTTTACCGGTAAAAAAGCTGCTGGTCTCCTTCCGGCTTCTTGTCAGCAGGTTGAAAAAGGTGGTCTTGCCCACCATGGGCAGGCCCACAATACCGCAGGAAAGTGCCATGGATCATCACTCCGTTTGCTTATTGGAAAAGCCATCCCCCGTAGCTTTCCCTGAATATACCAATTAATTCTTCCGGCACTCCTGCTCTATTCGCCACCAATGCGCGGTTTCCTCCCTCTGACGTCCGACGACCGACTTCCGACTACCGAATTAGAGGCCGGCCAGTTTTTTGGCCATTGCCTTCTTTTCCTCCAGGTTGGTGAGGGCGTAGATCATCATCCGCTGGGCCTGGGGAGAACCGGCCCCGTGCCAGGTGCCTGGCCCGTGCAGGCCGGCGGTCCAGTTCTGCAGGAACTTGGCAATGCGCATGCGGTCCTTCGCCGGCGCCGCCGCCTTCAGGTACTTTTGCACGTACTCGCTGGCATCCGGGTTTGACAGTTCGCGCTCCGATGGCATGGTCACCACCATTCCTCCCGCCAGGTCCCCCGCCAGTTTCATGATCTCCCAGAAGCCATGGGCCACGTTGAGTTTGGCCACATTGCCAAACAGGTCGTCGGGGAGGAATATACCGGAACCGGCGGGTTCCTCCCGCCCTTTCACCGCCGCGGCGATGGTACAGGCATGGCAGGTCTCGCTCAGGTAGACCATCTCCACCAGTTTGTCGACGATGTGGGGGGCCTTGGGCACCCCCGAGTACTCCACCGCCAGTTGGGCGGCCCCGATGATCAGGTCGGCGAACCCCACCTTGCAAGCGCCCCCGCAGTTCATGCGGTGAGTCTTGGCGAAACGGGACACCAGCCGCCCGGCGTATTTGGTTTCCCCGCACATAAACACCCGCTCCCACGGGATGAAGACATTGTCGAAGACCATGATCGCGGTCTCCCGCACCCCGTACAGTGGATTCCCAAGTTCCATGATGTCTTGAGCCGATTCCCTCTCCGCGGTAAAGGGCGTGTACTGGCAGATGTAGGTGAGCCCCGGAGCCCCGTTGGGTACGGCAAAGGCTACCGCAAACTCCTCTTCACCCGGACGAAAGCTGCTGGTAGGTACCACGATGGTCTCGTGGGCGGCAATGGCCCCACTCTGGCTCACCTTCGCTCCCCGCACCACGATGCCGTCATCCCGCTTCTCCACCACCCGGAGGTTGACGTCCTTGTCCTCTTGCTCCCCCGGCCGCTTGCCCCGGTCACCCTTGGGGTCGGTAACCGCCCCGCTGCAGGCCAGGTCGCCGTCTTGCAAGTACCGTAAGAAGTCGTTAAACCTGCTGTGGTAACCGGTCCCAAGATCCCTGTCCATTTCCCAGGTAATACTGGCAAGACCAGTCAACGTATCTGCCCCAACACACCGGTAATTGCAGGTCCCCAGTTCCTGGCTGGTGAGTAAGGCCATCTCCGCCCGTTTCTCCAGGTCATAGACACTTCTTGCCACATGCAGGTTGCGATTGATTACCTCGCCCGTCAGGTGGGAAGTCGCTGTCATTACCTCCCGGTGGCGGGGATCCTGGGCGAGTTCGTAGACCCTGGCGTTGGCCCTCACTGCCGTCAAGGTGGTTGGATCGTCAAGCAGGTTAACCCGCTTCCCACCGAGGTAGATTCTTGGTTTCAATCCTTTGAGGCTGTCCAGGTACTCTTGTGGTATCTTCAGCGCCACTCGCTGTCCCTCCCTTTTTCTTAGCCGGAGATGGTAACCGGCTGTTCGATTTTTATATAATTAGTCAACGGACCTCAATTTTCCTGCAGAATTTTTCTGCTTTTCTTAATTGTATTTTGCTATTAATAAAGGACCGGGCTGCCGGTCCTTTTCGGGCTGTATAATTATAGCTTAAACCTTGAAACGCCTTTTTGCAATTCGGCGGCAACCCGTGCCAGATCTTCAGCAGCGCCGGCAATCTGGTCAATCGAGGCCGTTTGTTCTTCCGCGGCGGCACTGACCTCTTCGTTCCCGGCCGCCGCCTCTTCGGTGATCGCGGCGATGTTCTGGATAGCTGCAGTAGCCTGCTGGGCGGCTGAAGCCATTTCCTGCGCGCTTGTCGCAACTTCCCGGACCTGTTGGGCCAGTGCCCGGACCACACGGTCCACCTGGTTAAAAGCCTCTCCGGTGCGGTGCATCACCTGAGTACCCTGTTGTACCTCCGACATACTCTGTTCCATTGCTTTGGAGGACTGCTGGCTCTCCCGCTGGATTCCTTCCACCAGCTGGCCGATCTGCTGTGCGGCCCCTGCAGACTGCTCGGCCAACTTGCGCACCTCTTCGGCAACCACCGCAAAACCCCGTCCCTGCTCTCCCGCCCGGGCCGCCTCGATGGCCGCGTTGAGAGCCAGCAGGTTGGTCTGTTCCGCCACCCCGGTAATCAGGGAAAGGATCTCAGCTATTTGATGGGAGTGCTCGCCCAGGTCTCGTACCGCTTCAGCCGTTTCCTTCACCCTGTTACTGATCGTTTCCATCTGGGCCACCGCCGCCTCCACCGCCTGCCGTCCTTGAGCAGAGGTATCCAGCGCCTGGGAGGAAAAAGCCGCCATCTGACTTGTTTTCTCCCTGACCGTTGCTATCCGGTTGGCTACCAGTTCGATAGTGGCGGAGGTGTCGCTGGCATGCCGGGATTGTTCTTCCGCCCCTAAGGCCATCTGCTGGACTGTCGTTGCCACCTGCTTGGCAGTGCCGTTAACCTCCTCTGCTGAGACAGCCAACTGCCGGCTGGCTGATGCCACCTCTTCGGCTTTGAGGGCTACCTGCCGGAGAACCCCTTTGATGCTGTCCACCATACCGTTAAAGGAGGTTACCAACTGGCCGGTCTCGTCCCGGTAGCGTACCATCAATTCGCGGCGAGTCAAGTCCCCGGCGGCCACCTGCTGGCTGTAACTCACCACCTCTCTGAGCGGTAAGCTGATCCAGCGATTCAGCAGAAAAGAGACTGCAAGCGACGCCAGGAGGGCGGCAGCAAAAGCCATGGCCATGGCTTTCAACGCCTCCGCCATGTGGGCTGAAACGGACCGGCTGGCGCTGTCGCGTTCTACCATTAAACTCTCCAACAGCTTGGCATTGTTGGATTCAATCTGCCTCTGGTAATAGGTCAGATCCAGCGCGTAAATGGTCTTGACGGCCTCGAGGTCTTTTGCTTCCCGGTAGGCCGGGATAAGTTTGCTCGTGAAGTCGTTGTCAAAACTTTGGGAATACCTCTGGACGGCTTTGATCTGTTCCGCCATTGACGGGTCCCCCAGTTTCATTGCCAGCTTGCCCTGAACAGTGTTTAACTGGCGGGAGACTTCCTCGTAGGTTTTTAAAACCTGAACCTCGTTAATTTCTATAAGAAAGCGGCTGACCAGGCCATATTTTTCCCGGATGAGGGCGGTCATCTCCTCCACGGCGAGCAGGTCGTCACTGATCCGCTCCAGTTCCTGGCTTTTCGCCTGAATCTGCAACAGGTTGTAAGCGGTGAACCCCATGGCCGCTCCCACAATAAGTAGCACCGTGAGAAACCCGAAGGCCAGTTTAGCGCCGATACGCCAGTGCTTGATAATCAAGCCGGATCCTCTCCTGACTCCCATGGCTTCTCTGCTTCTCTTTTTTGATGGTAATTCCCTTCTCCACCGCATCGCCCGTCTCCTCTCCCGCCGGAAAAGGAAAAGAACTGCCCGGGGGGAGTTCTTCAATCCTTTCCCATGGGCAGCTGGCTGCCATAGCCGGTCGGCCGGCTTTAGGCCCTGTAGCTTTGAGCCATTACCTTTCGGTAATTTTTCCTTTTTCCGAGGTCATTCAAATTTTATAGTCGCCAATATTATACAATACATACCCAAAATGTCGCAATCCTGAAACTAAATTAAATGAGTTGTGAACACCGGACTGAACCGCTTACAGCGTTTGGACCAGTACCTCGGCCAGGTCCATGGCCTTGAGGTGCTCGGCTTCCTTGAACTTGACGCCGTCCTCCAGCATAGTGAGGCAGAAGGGGCAGGCGGTGCCGATAATGTCCGGGTTTACCTCCATGGCCTGCCCGGTACGCATGACGTAGAGCTTCTGGCCTTCCTTCTCCTCCAGCCACATGCGGCCGCCGCCCGCGCCGCAGCAGAAACTCCGCTCTTCGCGCCGGGCCATCTCCGCCAGCTCCAGGCCGGGGACGGATTTGAGGACCTGCCGCGGGGCCAGGTAGATGTCGTTGTAACGGCCCAGGTAGCAGGAATCGTGATAGGTGACCCGCTTGGCGAAGTCTTTGGCGGGCTTCAATTTACCCTGCCGGATCAGATCCAGCAGGAACTGGGTATGGTGAACCACCTCGAAATCGCCGCCGAACTGCGGGTAATCCTTGGCCAGGGTATTCAGGCAGTGCGGGCACTGGGTGATGATCTTCTTCACACCGTAACCCTTCATGGTCTCGATATTCTCCTGGGCCAGCGACTGGAACAGGTATTCGTTCCCCAGCCGGCGGGCGGAATCGCCGCAGCACTTCTCCTCGGTACCCAGAATGCCGAAGTTCACCCCCGCGGCCTGCAAGAGCTTCACCACCGCTGCAGCCACTTTCTTGTTGCGGTCGTCGAAGGCGCCGGCGCAGCCCGGCCAGTACAGGATGTCCACTTCCTTGTCCCCGGCCAGGGTCTTCACTCCCAAGCCCTCGGCCCAGTTGGCCCGGTTGGCCCAGCCCACGCCCCAGGGGTTGCCGTTGTTTTCCATATTTCGGAAAGCCAGCTGCATCTCCGAGGGGAACCGGCTCTCCATCAGCACCAGGTTCCGCCGCAGCTCAATGGTCTTGTCGATGTGCTCAATCAGCGCCGGGCACTGCTCCTGGCAGGACCGGCAGGTGGTACAGGCCCAGATCTGCTCGTCGGCGATCACGTCACCGATTAAGAGCCGGTCCAGTACCGCCTGTTCCGCTTCGCTGGCTGCAGCCACCTGTTTGTCCGGCTGTTCCCCTTCTGCCCCGGCAGCCTTGCCCCTGGCCTGCAGGATGGGCGCCTTCTCCAGCAGGTGAGTCTTCAGGTCCTGGGTCATCTTCTTGGGCGACAGGGACTTGCCGCTAAGGTGAACAGGACAGTTATCCTGGCAGCGGCCGCAGCGGATGCAGGCCTCGGGGTCCAGCAGCTGCTTCCAGGTGAATTCCTCGATACTGGCCACCCCGAAGCTTTCCTGGGACTCATCCTCAAAGTCGATGGGCTTGATGGTCCCTTTGGGGGAGAATTCCCGCAGGTACTGGTTGGCCGGCATCAGGACAATGTGGATGAGCTTGGAGTAAGGGATGTAGGCGATAAAACCGAAGGCCAGCAACAGGTGGACCCACCACAGCACCCGGTGCAGCCCTTCCTGGACGGAAACGCTCATTCCGCCCAGTACGCCGGCAAAAGCCAGCCCCACGGGTGACCAGGCGGCCCACGGGTCGGCGGTGGCATTCATCCTCAGGCCTTCCAGGATGAAACCTGTCAGTAGAATGGCAAAGATCAGGAGCAGGGCATAGGCGTCATCGGCAGCGCTGTCCAGGCGTTCGGGCTTAAGGACATAACGCCTGAACCAGGCCATGACAATACCCACGATGGCCAGTAAACCGGCGATGTCCAGCGCCAGCGAATACCACAGGTAGAAAGTGCCTCGCAGGGTTTTAATTCCCAGGTCGGCTTCCAGCATCACGATCAGGGTACCGATAAACAGGACCAGGAAACCCCAAAAGATGAAAAAGTGCATGAGGCCGGGATAGGCTTCCCGCAAGATCCGCTGGTGACCAAAGGTATGGACCAGTACCGTCCGGATGCGCTCCCCCACCCGGTCGAACCGTTTCTCCGGCCTGCCGACCTTCCATATCCGGTATGTTTTCAGGAAACCGCGAACAAAAATCACCATCGACACCAGGAAGAGGAAGTACAGGATCCAGTGGCCCTCGATATTCCAGTACACCTCGCGACTAGGTACCAATTCGTCTCTCTCCTTCCACCTTGTTTGTTTCAATCCACACCCCCGTGCGGGGGGTGACATCAACAGCCCCGGCCTACCACCACCCTCTAACAGGCCTCACAGCACATTGTAATAATTTTAGCAATATACATATAGTTCGCCGGCAACTGGCGAGAATCCTTCCGGATTTTAGAAGCTGCCATCAGAAAGGCCCGAGATTCCCGCCGCCCCCTGGCAACGCGATCTCGGGCCTTTCTCCTTGAGCAGACTCTGTGGCCTCAATTGCCTTATCTCCTGTACCGGGAGACCGGTCGCTGCCACCATCGCACCAGGACGCCCCTGCCGGAAAAATCCACGTGGGGATGATCGGCAGGACCGGGGACCAGGATCAGCCCCAATGGTTGGGCATATGCACAAGGGACCTTACCCCGCCGCGTGCGCCGGGAACTGTAAGAAAGGTACTCGACCTCGAGCCAGCCCTCTACCCCTTCCAGGACCGCAGCCAGTTCGCTCCGGGAATCAACCGGGAGCCCATTGACCGTCCGTAAAACGTCGCCGCTCCTGATCCCCAGGCGCTTCGCGGGGGAGCGGGGTAACACGTCCAGCACCCGTACGCCGGTGGCAGGGTCGACAAAAAGAGGCGGGCTTTCCCGTTCCGCCCGCTGCCCCCAGCGGATGATGACCTCGTGCCCCAGGGGACCGAAAAGGGCCGGTGCCCAGGAAAGCCAGCGGTAGTGCGAAGCCAGGACGGCCAATCCCAGCAACACCACGCTGTACAGGGCCAGGTGGCCGGCGGACCTGCGGCTCTTCTCCCGGGGAAGGGAGGCCATCGCCAGGTCACTGTACCCCAGGGCTGCAACCACCGGGACCACCTTCATCACCAGGGTCAGGGACTCCGTGTCCCCGGGGTAGGCAGGGCGGATCAGAGGCCACCACCCGGGCATGGACACCATGTCCTTCACCGGAAAGGGTACGGCAAAAAGCATAAAGGCAATCACCGGAATAGGCCAAAATTTTTGCAGGTGAAAGGCGCCTACCACGTGCCCGGCGGCGTTCCTGGTATACACAGGTACCGCTCCCAGGTGACCGCTGGCCAGGATCAGGAGGCTTTCCACCATGTGAAGTACCGCTACCAGCCCCATCAATTCCGGCACGTCTATCCTGGGAAACCCCAGCAACAGGTAGCTGGCGGAAAGGATGCCGCCAGCATAGGAAAAGCATAACAAACGAGGGCTCAACAGCATCAGGAGAACGGCCAAACCCCACAGGTAAGCTATTCCGATGCCATTCAGTGAAACACCCACCAGGGCGATTACCCCACTCCCCGCCAACCCTCCGGCCACCCCCACCAGGGTTGCCTCCAGCACCCGGGGCCATACAGGCTCCACCTGTGCCCCGTACAGGCGGCTCTTGACGGTGGCGGCCCGGCGGTATTGCAGGCCCACCAGGGCTGCCAGCGTCCAGAACAGCGGGTCCAGCAGCATTCGCCCAAAGGTGGCCAACAACAATGGAATGAAATGAGTTGGGGGAAGCATCAAGGGCACCTCATTTCATTTGACGCTGTAAAATCTCGATGGCTTTCCGCAGCTGCGGGTCATCGGCCGGGTCCGGCGCATTCAGCAGCGCCCTG
Organism: Clostridiales bacterium PH28_bin88; assembly: GCA_000987045.1. Classification (GTDB taxonomy): domain Bacteria; phylum Bacillota; class PH28-bin88; order PH28-bin88; family PH28-bin88; genus PH28-bin88. Next base: position 29,370 of record LAKY01000058.1, read on the forward strand.
GACTCCTGTTCACCCTCCAGGGGTACCACCACGTCCGGTTCAATCCCCTTCTTGTGGATATCGTTCTTGGCCGGAGTGAGGTATTTATCGGTGGTCAGCTTCAGTGCCCCGCCGCCTGTTAATTCGAAAACCGTCTGCACGATCCCTTTGCCGAAGGTCTTTTCCCCAATGACGGTACCCGCTTTGGTATCCTTGATGGCCCCTGCCACGATCTCAGAGGCGCTGGCGGTACCTTCATTGACCAGCACCGCCAGGGGCAGGTCGATCCTTTCCCGGTCCGCCTTGTACTCCTGTTTCCGGAACCGGCCGACGATGTGGACGATGGGCCCCTCCGGCACGAAGTAATCCGCCACCTTGACGGCGGCGCCCAGGGTACCGCCCGCGTTGTTCCTAAGGTCCAGGATGAAGGCTCGGGCCTGTTCAGCGCGGAATTCCTCCAGAAGCTTACCCAATTCCTGGGCGGTGTGTTCATTGAATGTAGTCAGGCTGATGTAGGCGATCCCGGGATAAGCATTGAGCATCTTTCCCTCTACCGAGGGGACCTGGATCACCTCCCGGGTAATGGCATACTCCTTCGGCCTGTCCAGTCCCTTGCGGTAAATCCCCAGGGTCACTTTGGTACCCGGTTGGCCCTGCATCAAACTGGCGGCCTTTTCCAGATCCATGCCAGTGGTATCCTGCTGGTCGATGGTGACAATCAAGTCCCCTGCCAGGATGCCGGCCCGGTGGCCCGGAGTGCCTTTGAAGGGAGAAACCACCACCAGGCGTTTTTCTTCATCCAGCCCGATGATCAATCCCACGCCTCCGTAGGTCCCGGTAATATGCTGTTCGATGTGGCGATAGTCTTTCGGGTCAAGGTACACGGAATAAGGGTCGTCCAGGGCGCCCACCATCCCCCGCATGGCTCCGTCGATCAGTTCACTGGTACCCGGCGGAGTCAGCGCCTGTGTTTTAATCAGGGAAATGACCCGGACCGCCCGGCCCAGTTGCTGGTAGTTGGACAGAACCAGGAAACCACCTGCCACGGTAGTTACCAATCCAACCAATAAAAAGAAGGTGCCTAACGCCTTGAAAAGCTTGAAAAGCCTGTTTCGTTCCACTAACCTACACCTGCCGTTTTTAAAATAAACCTCGCCTGATCTCACCTGTCCAGTTGATTGTATGTATTTTCCTGCCAGGGTATGTAACCCCTTAGAATTTTTCCACAGCAGCGGGCTTAATCCTGCTGTTATCCAAAATATATACCGGGGAACTCGCCAAACAGGAGGCAGGAAGCAAGATGCAGGAGGCACAGATTATGGTGGGAATTGGCTTTGCCAATTCCCACCCTTGTTCCTGCCACCTGCTTGTTTCTGCTTGCTCCCTGTTTTATACACCCAGGCGCATTCCGAGAACAGCGTGTTTACTTTAGTTTACTTTAAATACTTCCACGGGCTCACGTGCTCGCTGTTTTCCATGACGGTAAAATGGAGGTGCGGGCCGGTACTCAAGCCGGTGCTGCCCACCTTGCCGATGACCTGCCCTCTCGTGACGGTTTCACCGGTCTTGACAAGGATCTGGGACAGGTGCCCGTACAGAGTGGTCACCCCTCCCCCGTGGTCGATCACCACTGCCTTACCGTAGGCGCCGAACCAGTCGGCCAGGATCACCTTGCCCCCTTCGGCGGCGACCACCTGGGTGCCGGTGGGAGCCGCGATGTCAATCCCATTATGAAACCTCTTGTCCTTCAGGATGGGGTGGGTACGCCACCCGTAGTCGGAGGTGATGCGGCTGTAGCCCGGCAGGGGCCACTGCATCTTACCCCCGCTGTACTTACCCGCCTTGGAAGCCAGTTCACGAATGCGGGCAGCCAGCTTCTCAAAGGTTTCTTCTTCCTCGGCCAGGGCCCTTTCCGCCGCGGCCTTGTCCGTCTGCAATTTGGAAACCAGTTTTTCTTTCTCCGCCCTCTGGCTCTCCAACCGGTCCTGTTTCTTCTCGGTCCTGTCCTTCAGGGAGGCAATCTCGTTCCGGCGTACCTCCAGATCCGCCTTCTTGCGTTCTACTTCCTGCTTCTCCTTCTCGATGGACCTCAGCATCTCAACGTCCTGTTCGGCAATCTTCTTTAACAGGTCGAAACGCACCAGGAAATCGGTAATGCTGGTGGACTGCATCAGCACTTCCAGGTAGTCCACTTTCCCGTTCAAGTAGATCTCTTTGAGGCGGGTACGAAAGACATCACTCCGGTGGGTCAGCGCGTCTTCGGCTTCTTTCAGTTCCTTTTCCGCCTGCGCTACCCGGCGCTCCGCCTCTTTCAACTGGGCCTTCAGATCGTCCAGTTCATTTTCCACCTGTTCAATGTTTTCCTGTAGCACCCGTAACTGTCCGGTGAGGCTTTTAATTTCTTTTGTGGCCTGCTGGATGGCTTGCTGGTTTTTCTGGATGCTCCGGCCAACCTGGTCCTGCTGCTTGCGGAGATCTTCCAACTGCTTGTCCACCTCGGAGCCGAAAACCGGCAACAAGGCCAGGCCCAACACCACGGCCAGGGCCAGGAAGCCGGCAATATACCCTCTGATCGCACGTGGCCACCTCAATGCTCTTCCCCCTTCCCCTCTCCAAGATCGCGGCAATTAATTCCACTTAGCCTATCCAGTAATCCAGTCGCTGCCCTGTACGCTCCTCACTCCTGGTTTACTCCCGGCTCCCGCTGCCCGGCGACTGACTACCGAACTCACACCCGGAGGAAACGGCGCACCGATACGGCGCTGCCCAGGGCGCCGACCACCGTCCCCGCCAGCAGGAGCCATGACAGCAGGCCCAGTACCATCTCCGCTTCGGTAACCAGCGGGAGAAACGATACCACTGCGGTCATACTATCCACCAGCAGTACATAGGACAGGTAAAGGGCGCCCACCGCTACCACTGATCCGGTCATCCCCAGGAACATGCCCTCCAGGAAAAAGGGCCAGCGGATAAACCAGTCGGTGGCGCCCACGTACTTCATAATGCCAATCTCTCTCCGGCGAGCAAACACAGTTAACCGGACGGTGATGGCCACCAGGAAGACGGCGGCTAGCGAGACCAGCCCCATGGTGATCAACCCGATCCAGCGGATCCACGCCAGCAGGCTGAACAGGCGCTTGACAGTCCCTTCGCCATAATCCACCTTCTCCACGCCGGCCAGGGCGGCGACGGCCTCCGCTACCAGGGGCACGTCGTCGGGCTTTTGAGCCTTCACCCGGAGGTAGTCGGGCAGCGGGTTCTTCCCGCCCAGGGCGGCCAGCAGGTCATGCCCGTCGCCGAAACGCCGGCTCAAATCGGCCAGTCCCTCTTCTTTCGGTACCAGTTTGACTTCCGCTACTCCCTCCAGGGCAGCGACCTCTTTACTGATCTGCACGGCCTTGTCGCGGGGAGCGTCCACGTCCAGAAATACGGCAATCTCTACGTTGGATTCCAACCACGAGGCCACAGAGTTAGCATTGATGACCAGCAGGAGGAAGGCACCCAGGATAAACAAGGCGATGGCCACCGTGGCGGCGGAAGCCACGCTCATCCAGCCGTTACGGCGTACGGAGATAAAGGCCTGGCGAAAAAAGTACCCGATGGTCCTAGGCTTCACGCAGGTACCCCCCTTTTTCGTCATCCCGTACCACGTGCCCGCCCTCCAGGGCGATTACCCGCTTGCGCATGGAATTGACCACCTCCCGGTTATGGGTGGCGACAATCACTGTGGTCCCTCGCTTGTTGATCTCGTTGAACAGCTGCATGATCTCCCAGGAGGTATCCGGGTCCAGGTTGCCGGTGGGCTCGTCCGCTACCAGGATACGCGGGGAGTTGACAATGGCGCGGGCGACAGCCACTCGCTGCTGCTCCCCGCCGGAAAGCTGGTGAGGGTAGCGGTCGTGCTTGGCGGTAAGGCCAACCATCTCCAAGGTCTGTGGGACCCGCTGTTTGATCTCCCTGGGATCCGCTTCCTGGACCTCCAGGGCAAAGGCCACGTTCTCATAGGCGGTGCGGTCGGCCAGCAGGCGGAAGTCCTGGAAGACAATCCCTATGTTGCGCCTGAGCAGGGGAATCTCCCGGCGCCTTAACCGCAGGATGCTCCGGCCCCCGATCATGATCTGGCCGCGGGTAGGCAGCTCCTCCCGGAAAAGCAAGCGGATAAACGTCGATTTACCAGCCCCGCTGGGACCCACCAGGAATACGAACTCGCCTTTATGAATATGCACGCTGGCGTCCACCAGGGCCTTCGCACCGTTAGCGTACAATTTCGACACATTAAACATCTGGATCAAGCATTCTCACTCCTTCTCCACCTCCTTAAGCGAATTCGACACAAAGGCCCAAATTCCTCCCGCGGCATACAGGATCTGTAAGTTTTCGTAATCTACCGTCAGTTTTTTTTTGCGGTAAAAAAACTTGGCTTGCGCTAAAGAAGATTTGCCCATTTATGAGCTTAACCGCACTTATGCCAGAATGGTGCAGGCCTTTGGCGCAGGTAAACAAAACTTGACTTGTGCCGAGCGTAAGCGACGGCAAAGTCAAAGTCACTTATGCCACAGAAAGTGATACTTTCTAAAGTGATACTTTCCAAGGAAACAAAAAGGGGTCTGGCACTCAGCCAAATCCCGGTCGTTACTATTCAGGTTGTCAGACCCCCACGCCGCCTGCGGCGGCGCCATCAGAGGAACGAAAATGGGGTCTATCGAATTATAATTTTCAGGGCAGAATTCAGAATACTTCGCGATGATAAACCGTTATCTCATTCTGACTCCTGACTTCTGACTCCTGACTCCTGTTGTTTTCGCCGATTCTCTCATTCTGACTCCTGGGTAGTTACCCCCGATCATTACCTTTCGGCTTCCGAATTCCGGCGTGCGTTATTACACGTTCCGGATGGTCTTCTTGCGCAGCACTACCCGCTCCACCGCCCCGGTAATGTCCCTGGCGGTTAACCCGTACTTCTCCAGCAATTGCGCGGGACTGCCCGATTCCCCAAAGGTATCCTTAATCCCGACCCGCTCGATGGGCACCGGGTAGTGTTCACCCAGCACCTCCGCCACGGCACTCCCCAACCCGCCGATGACACTGTGCTCTTCCGCCGTCACCACCGCTCCCGTACGCCGGGCGTATTCCACCACCGTCTTCACATCCAGCGGCTTGAGGGTCGGTACATTTACCACCGTAACCTCCAATCCACCTCCCGCCAGCACCCGGGCGGCCTCCAGGGCTTCGGAGACCATGATGCCGCAGGCGAATACGGCGGCGTGGTCGCCCTCGCGCAGTGTATAGGCCCTGCCAATGGTAAAACCGTAGTCTTCGCCAAAAAGCACCGGCACCCCGGACCGCCCCAGGCGGATGTACACGGGGCCATGGTATGACGCCGCCGCGTGGATGGCCTGGACAGTCTCGGTGGCATCCGCCGGGACGATCACCGTCATGTTCGGAAGTGACCGCATGATGGCCACGTCCTCCACCGACTGGTGAGAGGCCCCGTCCTCGCCCACAGTGATCCCGGCGTGGGTGGCGGCGATCTTGACGTTCAGCTTGGGGTAGGCCACAGTGTTACGGATTTGCTCGAAGGCCCGTCCGGTAGCAAACACGGCAAAGGTGCTGGCAAAAGGGATCTTGCCGGCCAGGGCCAGCCCCGCCGCTGTCCCGATCATGTTCTGCTCAGCAATACCCATATCGAAAAAGCGTTCCGGAAACTTCTTACCAAAATCAATGGTCTTGGTGGACTTGGCCAGGTCGGCATCCAGCACCACGATATCCGGGTTGGTCTCGCCCATCTCCACCAGAGCCCGGCCGTACGCCTCCCGGGTAGCGATCTTTTGCATTAATATCTCTCCCTCGTATAGTGGTCAGTGGCCAAATTGGCAGCGTAATGGTCTACACCAGTTCCTGCAAGGCGCGGGCCAATTCGTCACGGGTGGGGGCGACGCCGTGCCACCCCACCTGGTTTTCCATAAAGCCGACGCCCTTACCCTTGACGGTTTCCGCTACGATCATGGTAGGCCGCCCCTTTACGCCCTTGGCCTCATCCACGGCGCCGAGGACCTGCGGGAAATCATGCCCGTCGACGGTGATCACGTGCCAACCGAAGGCCCGCCACTTGTCCGCCACCGGCTCGGGGGACATCACCTCGGTGATGGGCCCGTCGATCTGGAACCCGTTGTGGTCCAGGAAAGCCGTCAGGTTATCCAGTTTATAGTGGGCCGCGGCCATGGCGGCTTCCCACACCATCCCCTCCTGGATTTCCCCATCCCCCAGCAACACGTACACCCGGTAGTCCCGCCTGTCCAGCTTACCGGCCAGGGCCATCCCGTTGGCCACCGCCAGACCCTGCCCCAGGGACCCGGTAGAAACCTCCACCCCGGGCGTGCCTTTCAGGTCCGGGTGTCCCTGCAGCATCCTGCCCAGCTTTCTCAGGCCCCACAATTCCTCCCGGGGAAAGAACCCGCGCTCCGCCAGGGCGGCATACAGCAGGGGAGCGGCATGGCCCTTGGATAAAACAAAGCGATCCCGCTCAGGCCACCGGGGATTGGCCGGGTCCAGGCGCATGGCGTGGAAGTACAGGGCGGTTGCAATCTCCACCCCGGAAAGGGATCCTCCCGGGTGGCCGGACCCCGCTTCGGTGATCATCTCCAGGATATCCCGGCGGATGATCCGGGCCTTTTCCTTTAACGCTTCCAAGAGTTCTTTGTTCATGATGTCTTCGCTACCTCCTCACAATCCCCACAACTTTTGTTGCGCTAGTATATTCACCAGTCACCAGTCACTAATTTCTTTGAAACCCTCACCCAGGGCCTCGTGCACGTTGGTCACGATGACAAAGGCCCGGGGGTCCACCTGGGCGACCAGTTCCTTGAGTTTGGTTACCTCCGGGCGGCTGACCACACACAGGAGCACCTCCCGTTCCGCCCCTGTATATACCCCTCGTCCTTCCAGGGCGGTGGCGCCCCGGTTCAGCTGGGTCAAAATCGCCTGGCTGATCTGGCGGCTGTGCTCGGAAATGATCAGGGCAGCCTTGAAGTATCCTACCCCTTCCTGCACCAGGTCAATCACCCGGGCGCTGACAAAAAGGGAAACCAGAGCGTAAAGGGCCAATTCCACGGAAAATACCCACCCCGCCAGGGCTATGACCACGCCGTCGATCACCATCAGCACTGAACCGGCGCTGAATTTGATGTACCGGCGGACGATCTGGGTGGCCAGGTCTGTCCCGCCGGTGGTGCCGCCGGCGCGAAAGACCAGGCCCAGGCCAACCCCTGCCAGGATCCCTCCGTAAATGGAAGCTAGCAGCGGGTCACGGGTGGGAGCCGTTACCATGGGCTCCAGGACATCAATAAAGGCCGAAAGCACTACCGTACCAAAAAAAGATTTCATCCCGAAGGCAAGGCCGACCTTCCGCAGCCCGGTCAAAAACAAAGGTATGTTCAACACCAGCATGGTAGCGCCCACCGGCAGGTTAAACACGTGAAAAATCACCGTGGCCAAGCCGCTGACTCCGCCGGGAGCAATCTTGTTGGGAATCAAGAACAGCACCAGCCCCAGCGCCAGCAGCAAGCTGCCCAGGGTGATCACCAGGTACTCCATCAACTTTTTGGCCGACACGTGATCCTCACCCCCGCCGCGCCAGTCATTCCGGCAGTTAGCGTCCAATTCACTTGTTTACCTGTTAAGGCATTAGCAGCCCCGTGTGAAGTTAGTTTGATCAGAATTGGGTATTTTACGCGGTTTTCTTGCGGGAGACGGCCTCTACCACGGCTCCCGCAACGGGCTTTTCTTTCGCCAAAATTCGCGGCTATTCCTTCCTCTGAGGCCAGAAAATTTCCATAGGAGTTATTAAATTTTAGGACATCCGTTGCCAATATTTCCATTTGCAGTAACACTCTTTTTCCCTGTTCATATGATGGTACTGTAGAATACAGGTCTACAGACTACCCGAAAAGGAGGAATCTACAAAAAATGCCTGAGACTCAAAGTGGCTTCCCCGGTTTCTTTGGCGGCGGGTTCGGCTTCGGCAGGATCCTGCTCATCTTCCTGCTGATCCTGTTCCTGTTCGACTTCCGGTGGTAACTACTACCTGTTAAATAACTAAGAAAGGAGAGTAAACAATGCCACAAATGCAAGCACCTGGCGGCGGATTCGGTGGCGGGTTCGGCTTCCCCGGTTTCTTCGGCGGCGGGTTCGCCTTCGGCAGGATCCTGCTCATCTTCCTGCTGATCCTGTTCCTGTTCGACTTCCGGTGGTAACCGGCAACTAACACCATTCTCACGGAAAGGAGGACAATCAATGCCCGAATTCCAAGCACCCGGCCCCGGCGGTGGGTTCGGCTTCCCCGGCTTCTTCGGCGGCGGGTTCGCCTTCGGCAGGATCCTGCTCATCTTCCTGTTGATCCTGTTCCTGTTCGACTTCCGGTGGTAGTAAATTTTTCGCTGAAGACACGGGCCGGCATTGCCGGCCTGTGCTGTTTTCTTCTGCCTCGCATCTTGATCATCGTGCCAATGAAGGCGGAATGGTTTAGAATTTGGTATTATTGGTAAACAGTACCGGACACAAGTCACTTCAGGAAAGTAACACTCCAGTACACTCTTCATATGATGTAGTGCAGACAACATATAAGAAATATTTTTCAAAGGAGGGTTGGGAACATGGCTGAAAGTCAATCCGGTTTCTTTGGCGGAGGGTTCGTCTTTGGAAGGCTCCTGCTCATCTTCTTGCTGATCCTGTTCCTGTTCGACTTCCGGTGGTAGGCAGTCATGTGGTGAACCATTAGGGGCATACCAAACCTGGGGTGCCCCTAATTTATTTAACTCTGCGTATTCGGGATAATCGCCCCGGTGGGACACACATCCACACACAGCCCGCAGCCGGTACATGGACCGGCTATTCGGTAGAACCAGCTCCCCCCGCCAGGTTCCACGCCCAAACTGCCGCCCCGCACCTCACCGGTAACGGACGCCGGGTCACGCAAAGAGTTGGGGTTGTACCCGTCATCGATGGCGCCCTCCGGGCATACCACGGCACAGCCGCCACACGCCACGCAGTCGTCTGTTATATGGTAGGGCAATGCTAACCCCTCCTCTTACGCTGTTGTGATTAGCATTAGCCCCCCGGTGGTACATTTATTCGGAATACCTGGATCTGACCTCCGACTTCTGACGACTGACGACTGTTTAAAAGCGGCCCGAGCGGATGATCGCCCAGATAAGATATGCCACCATCAGGGTGGCCAGCAAGAAAGCCAGTTCCAGGACCGGCATGCTCCAGAAAAAAAACCGCCCGCGGTCGGCTCCCAGCGCCGACCCGATCACCAGGCCGGCGGTGACAATGCTGAAGGCCAGCAGCACCAGGCTGAAAGACAGGCGGTTGGCGATGCGGTCCAGGTGCGACATGGCCCGTTCCAGGTTCTGGTGTTCCAGTTTAAGGATAGCATCGCCGGTCACCAGTTTGTCCAGGAAGCCGTCCAGTTTGCGCGGGAGGTCCAACAGGAGGCCCCCATAATCCAGTGCCCACTCTCTCGCTGTACGTGTTAGCATCCCGGGGACCAACCGGCGTCGGAGAAGGGTATGGGCCAGGGGCTCGGCAATGGCGACAATAGACAAACCGGGGTCCAGTTCCCGCACCACCCCTTCAAGGGTGATGAGTGCCTTGGCCAGCAGGGTCAATTCAGTGGGAATTCGCAAGCGGTACCTGAAGGCCAGATCCAGAATTTCGCTGATGGCGGTTCCCAGGCGGATCTGGCCAAAGGGGACGTCATAGTAACGCTCCCGCAGCAGATCCACGTCCCGTTTAAATGCTTGCATCTCCACTTCCTGCCCGACGATGCCCATCTCCGTTACCGCCCGGATAATGTGGTTAGAGTTGCGGCGTACCAGTCCCAACACCAGGGAGACAAACTGCCTCTTCCGTTCTTCGGACAGCCTCCCGACCAGGCCAAAATCCAAAAACGCCACAACCCCCCCCGGGAGAACCACCACGTTTCCCGGGTGAGGGTCAGCGTGAAAGAACCCATCCAGGAGCACCTGTTTTAACACCGCCTGAGCCAGATTCCGGGCGATCAGGCGCCGGTCCCATCCCCGGCGTTCCAGTTCCTCCACGTCGCTGAGCTTAACCCCTTCAACGTACTCCATGGTCAATACCCGGTCAGTAGTAAATACCCAATACACCCCGGGAATTTTTACGGTGGGATCACCGCTGAAATTCTGCCGCAGGCGGTCGGCATTGCGCCCCTCCGCCGTGTAATCCAGTTCCTGTTTCAGGGTCCGGGCAAACTCCTCGGCCATTTCGCTAAACTTGTAAAACTGCCCCCACAGGGTGTGGCGTTCCGCCAGCCTGCCCAAGTCAAACAGAATCTCCAGGTCGGTTCGGATCACCCGTTCGACATTGGGCCGGCGGGCTTTAACCACTACCGCTTCACCGGTGGCCAGTTCCGCCCTGTGCACCTGGCCGATGGAAGCGGCGGCCAGGGGTTCCCGGTCAAAGGAACGAAACAACTCGGCGAGGGGTTGTCCCAGTTCCTCCTCCACCAGCCCTTGAACCTGTTCAAAGGGAAAGGAAGGCACCTGGTCCTGGAGTCTTGCCAGTTCTTCAATCACGTCCCTGGGAAGCAGGTCGGGTCGAGTGCTCAGCACCTGGCCCAGTTTGATAAAGGTGGGACCCAACTCCTCCATTACCAGGCGCAGCCGGGCGCCCCCGGACAAGCGGGTCTTTTCCTCCGCCTTGACCCGGCGGGCCCAAGAAACCAGGTCGCCCAGCCCCAGTTGGTCCACCAGGAAGCCAAAACCGTGTTTGGCCAGCGTGTTGACGATCTGGCGGTATCTTTTCAGGTGAATGTGCCTGCGCATAGCCTGAGCCACCCGTCCGTTTCCGATGTCGTGCTTCCCACTTCCGACCTCTCACTTCCCACTTCTCAACTAATAGGTTTCCCTACCACATTTCGATCATGCATTGAATGGGAATTAATGACAGGGCCTGGCTGAAAGCACCAAACTCCTGGTTCCCCCGTAAACTATAGCAGAAAATTTCTTGTTAGGAGATGATTCCATGGACGACGAGTTCATTCACCAGCAACCCGAAGGAAACCTTTACACCGTCCAGTCCGGGGACACCGTATTTTCCATCGCCCGAGCCTTTAACGTGTCGGTAGATGAACTAATGGCCGCCAACCCCAGTATTAATCCCGACCTCCTGGAGGCAGGCCAGGTGGTTCACATTCCCGTCACGGCCTCTCAGGTGACCTGTCCACCAGGCGCCAGACCCTATGTCGTGCAGGCCGGGGACACCTACTTCAGCCTGGCGCGGCGGTTTGGGACCACGGTGGAAGCCATCATGGCGGCCAACCCCGGCGTAGACCCCGATAGGCTGCGGATTGGGCAGGTAATCTGTATTCCTGGAATGGCTCCTCCTGATCGCTGCCCTCCGGGTTCCACCCCATACGTCATTCGAGCCGGTGACACCTTCTTCAGCCTGGCGCGGCGGTTTGGGACCACGGTGGAAGCCATCATGGCGGCCAACCCCGGCGTAGACCCCGATAGACTGCAGATCGGCCAGGTTATCTGTATTCCCAGAGTGGCTCCTCCTGATCGCTGCCCCGCCGGAACGTTCCCGTACGTGATCCAGGCCGGTGACACCTTCTTCAGCCTGGCCCGGCGGTTTGGCACCACGGTGGAAGCCATCATGGCGGCCAACCCCGGGGTGGACCCCAACAGGCTGCAGATCGGCCAGGTTATCTGTATTCCCAGAGTGGCTCCTCCCGATCGCTGCCCTGCCGGGACGTTCCCGTACGTGATCCAGGCCGGTGACACCTATTTCAGCCTGGCCCGGCGGTTTGGCACCACGGTGGAAGCCATCATGGCTGCCAACCCCGGGGTAGACCCCAACAGGCTGCAGATCGGGCAGGTAATCTGCATCCCCGGAATGCGGCCACCCGACCGCTGTCCCATGGGCACCATGCCCTATACCGTCCAGGCGGGAGACACCTACTTCCGGTTGGCCCAGCGCTTCGGCACCACAGTGGAGGCCATCGCCGCCGCCAACCCGGGAGTCAACCCTAACAACCTGCAGATCGGCCAGGTTATCTGCATACCGCGGTCATGAATGTGAGTAAAAAAGAAGGCCACCCTGGTTTCAGGGTAGGCCTTCTATCTTGTCTGCTGTCCGGTTCCCTTGGTCCCGGCGGTGATTACCAGTGCCCCGGGAGTGACCCGCACGTCCCGCAGGTTCATGCCCGCCGGCAGAAACTCCACTGGCAGTCGCAACCGGTAGGAACTGAGTATTTTCTTGGTTACCGCCGCGCCGAGATCGTAACCGTCCACCTGCAGGTTTTGGGGTACAAACTCCACGGCGTTGCCCTCGATGCGAAAGCCGCCAAAGAGCTTCAAACCCAGTTCATTTCCCAGCAGGGTTACCCTGCCTGTCACCACCGCCCGGCCCTCCTGCAACCGGAGAACGGGATCGACCAGCCCGCTGATGGGATACTCCTTCAGCACCCGGTCCAGGTCAGCCTCAGAGAGGGTAACCTTCAACTGTCCGGGCCCTCCGTAGCTGAACTCCAGCCGGCCCTCCTGCAAAAGGCGGGGCAGGTCTATCTCCACGCCGGCGGCCTGCATCTCCAGCCGGGAGATGGGCAGGCCTCCTACCGTTCCGTTTTTCACCACCAGGGACAGGTGGTCCAGCCGTCCAATGGCCACCTCCGCCGCCGGGAAGCTCCGCACCCGTACCTGCACCTCCGCCGGCTCTCCCATACCGCGGGCGATCGCCCGCTCCAGGGCTGAAGAAGTCACGGGAGGAAGCAGCAACTGCGCGATAATCATCACGAAGAACAAGAACAAGCCGGCACGCCACAGCCATCCTAACAACCGGATCGGGGCAGTTGGCCCCCGGCGGAGCGGGGTAGGCGTTACGGTGCTCCATTCGGCTTGCAGGATAATTAACAAGGCGATCAACTCCTGATCACTACCTCTGGCCGGCGCCCTTCAGGGCTTGCTGCTGCAGGTATGCGCCGATGAACGGATCGATGTGACCGTCCATTACCGCCTGCACGTTCCCCACTTCAGTATTGGTGCGGTGGTCCTTCACCAGGGTATATGGGTGGAACACGTAGGAGCGGATCTGGCTGCCCCAGGCGATTTCCTGCTGGACCCCCCGCAGGGCGGACATCTCCTCTTCTTCCTTGCGCTGCTTCAGTTCCAGCAGTTTGGCCTGGAGGATCTTCATAGCGGTGAGACGGTTGGCGTGCTGGGAGCGCTCATTCTGGCACTGCACCACTATGCCGGAGGGCAGGTGGGTAATCCGCACCGCCGAGTCCGTCTTGTTCACATGCTGTCCGCCGGCCCCGCCTGACCGGTAGGTATCGATCTTCAGGTCTTCAGGATCGATATCCACTTCCTCGTCAGACGCCACTTCCGGCATCACGTCCACCGAGGCGAAGGAGGTGTGCCGCCGGCTGGCTGCGTCAAAAGGCGAAATGCGTACCAGGCGGTGCACACCCCGCTCCGCCTGCAAGTAGCCATAGGCGTTAACCCCCTTGACCAGGATAGTGGCGCTCTTGAGACCCGCCTCGTCCCCGGGCAAGGTATCCAGCAGCTGGACCTGGTAGCCATGGTCTTCGCCCCACCGGGTGTACATCCGGAGGAGCATCTCCACCCAGTCCATGGCCTCGGTGCCGCCTGCCCCGGCATGCAGGGTGACGATAGCGCTGTGGTTGTCATAACGGCCGCTTAACAGCACCTCCAACCGGGCCTGTTCCAGTTCCCGGCTCAACTCCCTGAAACCTTCCTCCACCTCCGCCGACATGGACTCGTCTCCTTCTTCCACCCCCAGTTCCCACAAGGTCCGGACGTCCTCGTACTTCCGTACCAGTTGGCGAAAGCGTTCCAACCCCTCGCGGGTGGCCGCCAGGGCCTGCAGGACCTGCTGGGCTTCACTGGGTTGATCCCAGAAACCGGGGGAGGAAACCTGGTCCTCTAAGTCGCGGATCTTCTCCTCACGGCCGGCGATGTCAAAGAGAAACCCTCAGTTCGTTCAGCAGTTGTTCGGCCCTTTCCAGGCCGGGTTTAAGTTCAATCAACACGGTAAATCCCTCCACAACGAGTTTAATTATCTTATCGCTTCTTCATAAGTGTTTCCATTATTTGACTAGCAAAAACCAGCCCAGCGTCAGGACCAAGACCACCGCCACTAATCCATTCTAACACCCTCCGGCCCGGACGTAAAGGTGGCTGGGTGCACAACATATTAAGCGTGACCATAAACCAGGAGGCGAGGAATTTGCCGAAACTAAGAGCAGGTATCATCGGAACAGGCATGGCCTCTGGTGGATAATTAAAAAAAATGGCGGCGGCACCGTCTTGAGCGGTGCCAGCCGCAGGCAATCCCCGGGAATAAGTTGGTTGCAAATTATCTCTTGGGGCCGAAAAGAACGGTTTGGATCCTGCCTAAAAAGCCGGTAACAGACCTGCCTGGGGATTGCCCCCCTTGGTACCCTCCGTAGCCGCCCGGGTAATGACCGTAGTAGGGGCTACCGTAAAAGGGTTTTTGCGGGTTGCCCGGGTAAGGCCAACCATGATACGGCTTCCCCGGACCATACCCACCGTGGCCAGGGCCGTAATAGGGCTTACGGTTGGGATTTTGTACTGGCTCCATGTAACGTCCTCCTTTCCTGCAAGATAATACGCTCAATAGCATTATATGACGCCGGGTTGGAAGGTGGTGCATAAGTTGGTCTTTTTTTACATGTAGCTATGCGGCAAGTCTTCCACCGGGGAGCATCCCACTGGTGCCCTGAATTCTCTTTTCGGGGGAATGGAAGGTTCGAAAATCTCCCCAATTTTTGGCCTCACCTTAAGAGGTAAGCCTCCAAAGTGGGTTGAAAACCTCCCCTGACTTTACAGGGCCAGGGGTAGATTTACGGTAAACACCGCTCCCCCGGCAGGGCAATTTTCCACAGAGATCGAACCGGCGCTTTTCTCGACGATGGCTTTGGTGATGGCCAGGCCCAGGCCGCTACCGCCGCCTTTACCCTTGTAGAAGCGCTCAAAGATGCGGGGCAGGTCTTGTTCCGGGATACCGGGGCCGTCATCGGCAAAGGTCACCAGCACCCGCCCGCCCCGCGGTTCAACTGTTACCTCCAGCCAGTTTCTCGTTGATCTGCTCTTTTAGTTGCACGATCCGGCGCAGGGCATCCAGTCCCGCATCGAAGTCCTTGCTCTCCTTGGCGGCCTTCAGTTGCTCCCAGGCCTGGACTTTGGCTTCCCGCAGGCTCTTAATCTCCTCTACCAGGGGTTGTGCCGCTTCCTTGTGGGCCTTGAGAGCCTCCAGGGTTTCCTGGTCGCCGGCTTCCACGGCGGCGATGCACATTTTAGCGATTATTGGGTTCCCCCTGTTTCTAGTGTACCCTGGATATGCGGTAGAACCTGGGAAGAAATATGGAAAAAGTGTGTAAAAAACAAAGCCCACCTTGGAGAGGTGGGAAATGGGAGGTGAGGAGTGTGTCTCCCCAATAATCTCTTCGGTAAAATGCCGGTTAGTCGAGAAATGGCGCCGTCCTGGAGAGGTAGATAATCCCGGCACTGGTCACCCCCCACAGAACCACAGTCGCGAGCAGCGGCCAGTCGGAAAGGAGCGTCTCGTCGGGGCTTCCGCCCTCCGTACGGCGGTGTACGAGATAAAGATAGCGAAAGACGCCATAGGTGACCAGAGGACTTGTCAGGAAGAACATGGACGGCCTGTGGGACTCCATGACATAGAGCAGGTAGGTGACAATGACAGCGCCGCTCAAGACGGCGGTCAACTGGTCCAGCAGCGCGAGCGGGTATTCGGCCAGCACGCCCCTGTGACTGTCAGCCTCGTCAAGCGTGGTCACTTCGTGTCTCCGCTTGGCCACCGCCAGGAAAAGGGAGAGCAGCATGACCCAGGCCAGGAACCACTTGGACATCTCGACGTCAATGGCTGCGACACCACCGGCGGCCCGGAGCACAAAACCCGCCGCGACGGACATGACGTCCAGCAGGACCACTCGCTTGAACCACGTGCAGTAGAGCAAGTTGATGATGAGGTATGCCAGGATAACCAGGCCGAGCAGTTGGGCAACGGCAAACCCCAGGAACAATGCGGCGGCTGACAGGCCGGTACCGGTTGCTACAGCCTCAGCGGCGCTAACCGCACCGGACGCCACCGGCCGTGAGCGTTTCCTGGGGTGCAGCCTGTCCTGTCCGGCGTCGATGGCGTCGTTAATACAGTAAATCCCTGAGGAAGCCAGGCAGAAAGCAAAAAATGCAGCCACCGTAAGCCACAGGGAAAACGAGGTGAAGAATTCTCCGGGGAAGAGAAGCGCCGTTAATACAAGCCCGTTTTTGATCCACTGCCGTGGGCGCATCAACCCGAACAGGGCCTTTAAATAACTGGATGGACCGCGTCGAGTATAGCCGTTGACGGATGGTTGTGCCATGCGATCACCTCATTGAAGATAAGGGAACGCCCCCTTAACGACCCCCACGTATAGAAAATTTCCACAGGATTTATGCAGGCACAATTACCCATTTATTCCTAATGTTACCAACATCCGTATTGCGGCACGCCGCAGGCAATCCCCGGAACTAAACGACTATAGCAGCTGAGCTCACCACCAGCTCAAAGTCGACTAAAGCGGGAGCAAGGCATACCCCCGACTTCAGTCGGGGGTACCCAGAAGATAAAGTACTCAATAGCATTATATGAACCGGGTTGGAAGGCGGTGCATAGATTGGTGTTTTTTGACATATAGAAGTTTATTACCTTGATCGTTGTGGAAAAAAATAGTACAGCCTTGTGTCGCAAAGGCTGTACTTTGGGGGAAAGCCGGGGGAAACCATCACGGTAAAGGTTGCAGATGGCGTCAACCCATATTAACGACCATAGCTTCAGCAAATTCGGAGGTCTTCAGTTCCTGGGCGCCTTCCATCAGCCTGGCCAGGTCATAGGTTACTTTTTTCCCTTTGATTGTCCTTTCCAGGGAGCTTACGACCAGGGCGGCCGCATCCTTCCATCCCAGGTATTCAAGCATCATCGCCGCCGACAGGATCAAGGACCCCGGGTTGACCTTATCCAGGCCGGCGTATTTGGGGGCAGTGCCGTGGGTGGCCTCAAAGACCGCCACGAAATCGCCGATATTGGCGCCCGGCGCCATGCCGAGTCCTCCCACCTGGGCCGCCAGAGCGTCGGAAAAATAGTCTCCGTTAAGGTTGGGCATTACCAGGACCTCGTACTCGTCGCCACGGGCCAGTACCTGCTGGAACATGTTGTCCGCGATGCGGTCATTAACCAGGATTTTGCCTTCCGGCATCCCTGAACCCGTAGAAGCAAGTTCCTCCTCCGTGATGATGACGTCCCTGAAGTCTTCTCTGGCCAGGTCGTAGCACCACTGCTTGAAGCTGCCCTCGGTGAACTTCATGATGTTGCCTTTGTGCACGATGGTAACCGTCCGGCGCCCCTGCTCCAGCGCATAGTCCAGGGCTTTGCGCATGATCCGCCGCGTGGCTGTCTTGCTGATGGGCTTGATGCCAAGGCCGGCGTCTTCCGGCACCTGGCACCCCATCTCTTCCACCAGGAACTTCCTCAGCCGCAGGGCTTTTTCGCTGCCCGCGCTCCACTCCAGGCCGGCGTAGGTATCCTCGGTATTCTCCCGGAAAACGACCATGTTGACCTTCTCGGGGTGGCGGACAGGGCTGGGTACCCCTTCGAACCACCGGACAGGCCGGATGCAGGCGTACAGGTCCAGCACCTGGCGGATTGTCACGTTCAGGCTGCGGAAACCTCCGCCCACGGGTGTCGTCAGCGGTCCTTTGATGGCGACAAGATGCTCCTGGATGGCATCCAGGGTTGCCTGCGGCAGCCATTCGCCGGTAGTCTCAAACGCCTTTTCGCCGGCCAGTATTTCTTTCCATTCTATCCGCTTCGACTCGCCGTAGGCCTTTTGGACAGCCGCGTCAATCACCCTTCTGGTGGCCCGCCAGATGTCCGGGCCTGTCCCGTCTCCTTCAATAAACGGGATCACCGGGTTATCCGGCACTTTCAGGGCACCTGCTTCGACCGTAATCTTTTTACCCATCGTGTTATCTCCTTTCGCTTTGCAACCCTCTTTAAAAGCTGCTTGTTCTAGTTCTTGACGTATTTAAGCAACCCGCCGGCGAGCATGATCTCGATTTGACGTTCGGAGAGGCTATGCTTGACGGGGTACGTTTTATCCCTGGTCACGTTACGCACCTGGAGGGAGTTGGCAGCCAGCCGTCCCCGGACCTCCTCGATGACAAGCCTGTCCCCGGCCTCAATATCTTCGTAGTCCTCCTCTTTAACAAACACCAGCGGCAGCAACCCGAAGTTGACCAGGTTTTGCATGTGGATCCTGGCAAAGGATTTGGCTATGACCGCCTTGATTCCCAGGTACAGGGGCGCCAGCACCGCGTGCTCCCGGCTGGATCCCTGCCCGTAGTTGGACCCGCCCACGATGATTCCCCCGCCGGCAGCCAGGGAACGCTCCGCGAAGGTAGGATCCACCCGTTCAAAGGCGTGCATGGAGATGGCCGGGATGTTCGACCTGAGCGGTAAAACCTTGGCGCCGGCCGGCATGATGTGGTCGGTGGTAATGTTGTCGCCCAGCTTTAACAGCACTTCGCCCGCAATCTCGTCCGGCAGCGGTGAGGTCTGGGGCAGGGGTTTGATGTTGGGTCCCATGACAAGCTGGATGTTTTCCTTTTGCTCAGGCGGAGGAATGATCATCCTGTCATCCACCGGGAACCTTTCCGGCATGGCAATCTCAATCGGGTCGCCCAGATCGCGGGGGTCCGTTATCTTCCCGGTCAGGGCGGCCGCCGCCGCCGCTTCGCAGCTTACCAGGTAGACCCCGGCGTCAGCGGTACCGCTGCGCCCTTCAAAGTTCCGGTTGGAGGTCCTTAAGGAAACGCCGCCCGATGCCGGCGCCTGGCCCACACCCACGCAGGGGCCGCAGGCGCATTCCAGTAGTCTTGCGCCGGAAGCGATGAGATCGGTCAGCGCCCCGTTGGAAGCGAGGCCGTGCAGCACCTGGCGCGATCCGGGCGCGATCACCAGGCTGACTTCGGGGTGGACCGTTTTCCCTTTCAGAATCGCGGCTACCCGCATCAAGTCCGTGTAGGAGGAGTTTGTGCAGCTGCCGATAAACACCTGGTCGACCTTTTGGCCGGCCACGCCGGCAATCCTGACCACGTTGTCGGGCATGTGCGGCAGGGCGATCAGCGGTTCCAGTTCTGCCAGGTTGATCTCAACGACCTCGTCGTAGACGGCGTCCGGGTCAGGGATCAACTCCGCAAACGCCCCGGCCCTGCCCTGGGCGGTAAGAAACCTTTTTGTTACCTCGTCACTGGGGAAAATCGAGGATGTAGCCCCCAGTTCCGCGCCCATATTGGTGATGGTCGCCCGCTCCGGCACGCTTAACCATGCCACCCCGTCACCGGTGTACTCCAGCACCTTGCCTACTCCCCCCTTGACGCTCAGGCGGCGCAGCACCTCAAGGATGATATCCTTGGCGGCGACCCAGGGGGCCGGTTTGCCATGCAGGCGGATATTAATCACCCTGGGCATTTGCAGGTAAAACGGGTAGCCGGCCATGGCCACCGCCACGTCCAGGCCGCCTGCGCCAATGGCCAGCATACCCAGACCGCCGCAGGTCGGAGTGTGGCTGTCTGAACCGAGCAGGGTTTTGCCCGGCACCCCGAAACGTTCCAGGTGCACCTGGTGGCAAATCCCGTTGCCGGCCCGCGAAAAGTAGACGCCGAACCCGGCAGCGGCGCTTTGGAGAAACTTGTGGTCATCGGCGTTCTCAAACCCGGTCTGCAGCGTATTGTGGTCGATGTAGCTGACGGAAAGTTCTGTCCTCACCGAGGGGATACCTATTGCTTCAAATTCCAGGTACGCCATGGTCCCGGTGGCATCCTGGGTAAGGGTCTGGTCGATCTTCAGCCCGATCTCCCTTCCCGGCGCCATTTCACCCTCCACCAGGTGAGAGGAGAAGATTTTGTGAGTGATGTTTTGACCCATGCTGCTTCCTCCTTGCTCTATAAATTCTTCAAATACTCTTCACGAGCGGCTCTCAGGTGCTGGCGCACCAACTCCTCGGCGCGCCGCACGTCCTTTTGTTCGATTGCTTGCAGGATTTCTTCATGCTCCCGCAGCGCGTCAAACCTGCGGGGCGGCTTCGACATGGTCACCGTTCTGAACTTCGCCAGGTATTCCTGGTAGGTATTGATCAGGTTCATCAGCCGCGGCATTTTGCTAGCCCTGATGAGCATCTCGTTATACTGCTGGGAGATCCTCAAAAGTTCCCCGGTATCCTGTTCATCCATCATCCGTCTCATTTTAGCTATCAGCTGATGCAGCTTTTGCATGTCTTCTGCCGTTATGTTCTGAACGATAAATGGAATGGTGGCCACTTCCAGCGCCTCGCGAATGGCGTAAATCTCCATGACGTCTTCCGGTGTGAGACCGCGAACCACCACACCCTTGCGAGGGAGGTGCTCGATCAATCCTTCCATTTCCAGTTGTCGCATAGCTTCCCGCACAGGTGTCCGGCTGACTTTCAGCATCTCCGCCAGTTCCTTTTCCACCAGCCGGTCGCCCGTTTTCAATTCTCTCTCAAAAATAGCCTCCCTGAGGGTTTCATAGACCATTTGCCTGATTGTTCTGGCGTTGGCCGGGTTGAAGGATGCTATTGGTGTGCTCATCCTGTAATCTCACTCCTCTGGTGATAGCATCTTTAACGGAAAATATCCCGGGGTACGGTATACTTTACTGACAATTTAATTCCACGTACCCCGGTCGATTCCTTCCCGGGCAGGAAGTATTTTTCGAAATACATTATCTGCCCGGGAAACAGGTTGGGAGCTTTTGCCCGGGATTCATTCCCGGCGCAAAAATCAAACCCACCTCCGGGGAGGTGGGTCAAGCAGCTATTCCATGTACGCCCCCTTCATGGGGGAGGCTGCCAGGCACAATCCGTTCCTCCCTCAATTCAGCAGTAACAGCGGATTTTCCAACAACCACTTGACCGCCTGGCGGAACCTGGCCCCGGGTACCCCGTCTACCGCCCGGTGATCATACGAAAGGCACAGATGGGCTATTTGCCGGATAGCAATCTGATTATTGTACACTGCCGGTTTGGCGGCAGCGCTGCCAATCCCCAGAATGGCGGCCTGCGGCCTCACAATGATTGGCGTAAAAATCCCTACGTCCTCGGGGCCTACATTGGAAATGGTAAAGGTGCCGCCGGACATCTCGTCACCCGTAAGGGTGCCGGCACGTGCTTTTTGCGCCAGTTCTTCGATGCGCCCGGCCAATTGTAATACGGTAAGCCGATCAACGTGATGAATGACTGGAACCACCAACCCGGATTCCAAAGACATGGCCAGCCCGATGTGGTATTCTTTTTTGAGGACTATCCGGTCCTCGAAGACAGCCGCATTGAATGCGAGGTATTATTTTAACGCTATGGCACCCCCCTTCTCAGCTCTCCCGAAAGTCGTAATATGCTCCAAAACTTCTACCCCCCCACAAAATGAGGGAATATTGCTAGGCGGTCGCCCTGGTGGAGATCGGCGCCTGAACTGACCCCGTTACCGTTAAGAAGCAACTGGTATTCATCGACAGCAGCAACCCCAAGAGCTTGCAACATCTCTTTAACCGTGGCGCCATAACGCACCCGCACCCTGCCGATCCCATCTTCCCATTGGGGAATTAAATCTCGCGCACCGCTGAACAGTTGTACTTCTATGGTGATTTCCTCCACTCCACCCACTCACCTCTATGGCCTCATAGCGTGTTGGTTAATCCACCATAAGGAAGGTGTACGTATATCTTTCGCTTTCTCCTCCAAAATCTCGACTCTTCAGGCAGTGATCTAACCCGTCATCCCGACTGACACAACTAGCAAATCGCCAGGATGCCAGGTCTTTTTTGATCCTGCTGGGTTTTCGTGCTATGCCCGGCCGCGCTGACAGCGGCAACCATCCCCGCTGCTCCACCACCAATACATAGCACATCGCACCTTACCGTGCGCAATTTGTGGTTCCTCCATATGCTAAAATCCCGGGCAAAAAGTTTCTTGATTGGCTTGTTATAACGGCAATACTTCGCTGCACAATGGGAAAACATACTCAAGGGGATTGCCACCGCCCATCCTGTAGGCAAACTCATATGATCTCAATTTCATCGCCCTCGTTCACCACATGCTTCCAATCTACAGTTACCCCGTTAATCCTTATTTCTAATTGCCTGTCAAAGGAGACCCCGAGCAGTTCCACAAGTTCCGCTACCGTTACATCATTATTTAACAAAAGAAAAAAACATTTAGGCTGGTGATGCCAGGGCAAATTTTCGCCCAGGTAAATAGAAATCATCATGAGTGCGACCTCTTTCAGAAATGATGGTAAACGCAAGTGTTTGACCATTTGGAAAAAGCAAGGTTTTGATTCCTTTTTTGTTCCAGGCCTAGAAATCCAGCCTGCCACTCATGGAGGGGCAGTTCGGACTTCAGCAGAGGACGGGTTTTAACCGCCCCTTTTCTAGCAAGCTAAGCGCCCGCTTCCATCAAGAGCGCGTTCTTCAAAAACAATCAGAGAACCTTCCCATCTCCGGGCTCCGGTTCAAGAATATCCATCAATACCACATACCCAGCTGCATTTTCGGACTAACTACCGCTTTGATACCTCTCGCCCCTATTGACCATCTCGCTGAATGCTTTCGAGCATGGCATCCATCTCGGCGGAAGAAACGTCAAAGATGAGATCGAAGGGAGGCAATCCCTCCTCCAACATGAATTCCGGAAGCCTATCCTGCGCAGATGTCAAGCCAGCTTGTTGGTTAAAAGCCCATTCAGCCTGCAGTACCCGCTTCCCTAATTGGGTAAGGTAGTCCGGTGGCAGCTCCAATCCGACTTTAGCCATTACCAGCCGCCTGACGTGATCCAGTTTCGGGTTGAAAGCGGCTCCCAGGAAAATGCATAGTCCCAGGCTGTCATAAGCGGCCATTAACACTTGGCTGTTAAAGGAAAGGGTAACCTGCCCTTCCGGTGAGTGCTGGTTCTTGCCCCGCACGCAGTTTCCAGCGGTATGGTCAGCACCCATGGGCGACGTAGCAAAGGTAACCCCGTTCCCCTTAATGGCTCGGGGATCATAGGCAGGCATAGCCTGGCGTTTAACAGTGGGTATCCTTTTGGCACCAAGTACCCGGCCAGTAATGACAGCGCCGTTACCCAATAACCTCCCCAACACGGTACCCTGCCCAATCTCCTGGATCAATTTCTCTGCTCCGCCCACGTCCCCAAAGGGAATCAGGCCAGATTCCATGGTTACCCCAATCGCGGCGCCGGTCTCAATGGTATCTACCCCCAGGTCGTTGCAGAGATAATTAAGCCGGGCAATGACGTCCAGGTCATCAATGCCGCAGTTGGAACCCAGTAAGCCGATGGTTTCGTATTCCAGGGGAGCCACCACTGCATGGCCATTGGTGTCCGGATAAACGTTTGAGCACTTGATCAGGCAACCGGCCATGCAGGCATGGGTCGGTTTCCCTGCTCCTCCCCGCTGGGTGATGGTCTGGTACAGCGCCTCCCCATTGATTTTTCCTGCTCTGGCAAAACGTCCTTCCCGGAAGTTGTTAGTGGGTAGAGCCCCAAGCTCGTTCACCAGGTCAAGAATGCCTGCGGTGCCGTACTTCCCGTAACCCTGGATAGTGGAATTGGCCACCAGGTCATTATGGAGTTCTCGGCAAAGGGCCGCAAAGGTTGCCGGATCTTTAACCGATACCTTTTGGGCGCCACTGTCGTCGATCACCACCGCTTTAAGCCCCTTGGACCCCATCACCGCGCCTAATCCTCCCCGCCCGCTGAAGCGGGCCGGTGCCCCGTCCCGGTCAGTGTTAGCCACCCCGGCGGCCGCTAGGCCCCATTCCCCTGCCGGTCCGATGGAGATCACCCCTACCCGTTCCCCGTAACGTCGGCGTAATTCTTTCGCAAGCGGGTAATTGCCTAGACCTTTCAGTTCATCCGCTGGAACTAACTCCCCTCCATCTTTATTTATTAACAACACGTACAAGCGATTGTCCTCCACCACGCCCTCTACCACTAGGGCACCGATACCCAGCCGGGCCAGTTTAGTGGCAGTGGTGCCGCCGGCATTACTCTCTTTCATGCCGCCTGTCAATGGGCTTTTACCGCCTACCGAAAGCCTCCCCGAACTGGAGAGGCCAGTCCCTCCAAGTATCCCTGGAGCCATAACCAACTTGTTGTAGACCCCCAATGGTTCACAGGTGGGAGGCACTTCATCAAACACGAGTTGAGAGGTTAGCGCCCGCCCCCCTAAACCCTCGAATTTCTCAGGTAGCGCTCCTAGTTGTACGTCTAGCCGGGACATATTCACCCGCAATAATTTTCCCATCCTCAGCACCTCCGTTTCTTGGCTCAAAAAATGACACATCTATACTCGGAAACAAGGCGTTGCTGCTAGGGGTTCACGTTTTTTTAGGAAGGTAAAGGGGGGGGGAACCCCCCTTTCGCCAGCGGTTTCTCAAACTGATTTGCTATCGTTTTACAATCGCCTCGGATCATCCTCCTGACAAGGGGGATAGCATTGTAATATTATCTCCATCCTTTAAACGTTCATAAGGTGTTATATAACAGCCGTTATTCAAGAATGAAACGATCAATCTCCCATTAGCATCGTAAATTTCACCTCGTACCGAACCATTGAATTTCTTGTTTAGATAATCGATCAGGTCTTGAAGAAGCGCTCCCTCGGGTAATTCGAAATCTACATATTTGGTTTTCAATATCACGGTGAGCGTGGGAGAAAGTCTTAATTTAACCCTCATAAGTGTGTTAGCCCTAACCTTTCAGAGATAATCCGAATTCTAAAATCCTTCAAGAAACACTCTCCATCTGGCGACTTTCGACTTCTGGCAGTAACCAACCTAGATCCAGTTCCAACAATTTCGCCTTACTTGGTATACCGGTATTAACGTCCCAATTCATCATTTCGTAGTATAGTTTTAATGCATCTTTAAATTCTTCCTGATCCAATTTGTTACCAGCAGCAGGACCGTCTTCGATAGGAGAAAACATCCGTTCCGGCAACCAATCGTCTTTTTTGTTAAACCCTTCCCTGCAATTAAACACCCTTAGCATGTGAACCCTTCTTTCTCCCGCCTTCATAATCTCCCACAGACTTGTTTCCCAACCCGTAATAGCCGAAACCAACTCCACCAGATGAGTCATTGTGAAGAAACGCACCGGCCCGAACGTGAAAATACAGAGGCCGAGCACATCCAGGAAACTAAAATGGGGTTGCAGGTAACAAAACATCCTTACTTTATCGCTATCTATTGTTGAGGTGGGAAGCCGTCGAAGGAGTCCTAATGGGGTGGCTTGATCCAAGAAAACCTGAGGAGCGTTAAAATCAAAATCGGTATCATGTTCAACCGTCAAGTGGTCTGCCCCAAGGGGCGAAACCGCATAAGACAACCCCAGCATACCCTTTACACGAGGCTCATGCATAGGGAACTCAGCCCCTTTTACATGCATGGCAAATCTCTCCGAACCCTTTCCTAATTTTTCAGCACTTCGCTTTACACCCTCAGCCAGTAGATTTCCTAAGCCGTCCCGTTTAGCAATGGCTTCTACCAATCTAACCATCGCGTTGGCATTGCCGAACTTTAATTCCAACCCGTTGGCTTCCTCTCTACTAATGAGCCCGTTCTCAAAACACTCCATTGCAAAAGCAATCGACATTCCCGCAGAAACAGTATCCAAACCAAAGGCATTGCAAAGCTCGTTTGCTTTTGCAACTGCGACCACGTCGCTAACACCGCATGCAGACCCTAAAGCGGCAATGCTCTCATACTCAGGCCCTCCATAAGCGGGATCGACATGGTAGGGATGGTCAGCTTTGAGGACGCGTTTACAGGTAACAGGGCATGCATAACAACCTTCCGCTTTCACAAAGAGCTTCTCATGAATGGCCTCAGCACTAATATCATCAGCGTTTTCGAAATAGCCCGATCTAAAGTTCCGTGTTGGTAACTGTCCGGTAACGTTCTGTAGGGAGACAAGTTCACTGGTACCAAGTCGGTGAGTACCCCGAACCGATGGGTTTTCGAGAAAATTTGCTGCAAAGTGTTTTGCCAATCTGGTTATAGTATCTTTATTATAAAACTCCGGTTTGTTGGTTCCTCGTACTGCAATAGCCTTGAGGTTCTTAGAACCCATCACGGCACCCATACCTGTACGACCGTTAGCGTGCTTTAATTCATTAACAATGCACGCATATCTAACAAGATTTTCACCGGCAGGCCCAATTAAAGCGATACGCACGCGTACATCATTTAATTCCTCCCTAATTAGCTTTTGAGCCTCTCCCGTGGTCCGACCCCAAAGGTGAGCAGCATCACGTATTTCAACTTTTCCATCCTTAATCCACAGGTAAACAGGTTTGGGAGACTGACCTTTAATCACAATGGCGTCGTATCCAGCAAACTTGAGTTCTGGGCCCCAAAAGCCTGCAGCTTGTGACTCCCCTATACCTCCGGTCAGGGGGGACTTGGCTCCCACGGTATACCTGTTAAACCCAGGTGCAGGTGCGCCCGTAACCACACTATCAGCAAATACCAGAATATTATCCGGCCCCAGGGGATCGATGTTAGGTTTCATCTCTCGCAGTAGGTAGTATGCCGCAATACAGGAACCCCCCATATAAGTACGGTAAAAGAGTTCATCAGGCCTTTCCTCAGATATCTCACCGCTTGACAAGTTTACTCGCAGAATTCTTCCATTATAACCGTACGGCATAAGACTTTCCTCCTTTTATCACCAAAGTTATTTAAAAAATCGCCTATATCAACCGCCAACTTGAACATTCAGACCGAAACCTTCCAGAGTCTTCTTGAATTTATTGACTTGTTCGTGAGTAAATGGCTTAACCTCAACCAGAGAATAATCTTTATACAGCCGCTCGTACTTGGTTTGACCCAAACGGTGGTATGGCAATAGGTGTATCTCTTTCAGCCCAAGCTCATTAGTAACGAATTTTCCTGTCGCGACTATATTTTCTTCGGTATCATTACAACCGGGCACTATAGGGAACCGTGGGATTAGCTTTTTTCCGCTTCTCATTATTCGCCGTGCATTTTCTAAAATAGTTTCATTCGAAACCCCAGTCAATTTACGATGCGTAGTTGGGTCCATATGTTTTATATCGTAAAGAACTAGGTCTGCATATGGTAAAAGTTTTTCAAATTTTTCCCATCGGGCATACCCGCTGGTTTCAATAGCGGTATGGATGGCCCTTCTTTGGCATTCTTGGAGGAGTTGGCAGGCGAAATTCGCCTGCAACATGGGCTCACCCCCAGAAAGTGTAACACCTCCACCAGATTTTTCGTAATATGGCCGATCCGCCTCTATTTCTTTCATCACCTCTTCTACCGTACAATACTTGCCAAAAAGCACAAGAGCTTCGGCATAGCAACGTTCCGAGCATTTCCCGCCAAAAACGCATTTTTCCTGTTCAACAAATTTGCTACCATCTTTAAGTTCGCGTATTGCTCCCCTGTCGCATGCTGAAATACAAGCACGGCATCCTATGCACCTGTTAGGGTAAAATCCAAATTCGGGGTAGGCGAACTGCGATTCCGGGTTACAACACCAGATGCACCTTAAAGGACAACCTTTTAAAAAAACAAGGGTTCGGATGCCAGGACCATCATGGATGGAGTATTTCTGGATATTAAACATAATCCCCCTTGATGCCGTTTGCTCCATTGTGGCGTCTTTCCTTTCAGGTTAAACAGGAGCATAACAAGGATATGCGTTACGCTCTGTTTAAAGAGTTGGAGTGGAGATGGGCTGAGAAGAGGCACGCCCATCCCCCAACCCGTTACCCGTTAGCTAGTAAACGAATACTCCGTCCGATCGATAATGTCGTTTTGCATATCCCGATTTATCTCGGTGAAGAAAACGCTATAACCAGCTACACGGACCATCAGATCCTTGTATTCTTCTGGATTTGCTTGAGCTTTTTCCAGCGTCTCCCTGGAAACAATATTGAACTGGATGTGTGCACCACCAAGGTCAAAGTAAGTTCTAATCAAGCCCATCAAATTACGTATTCCTCGTTCATCGTGAACTGCCGAAGGACTAAACTTCATGTTGAGAAGGGGTCCATTGCATCCCAGAACCGCATCTACCGCGCGAGCAACCGAGGTTGCGACGGCGGTAGGCCCGTTCTTATCACTGCCGTGGCTGGGTGATACCCCATCCGCCAGAGGTCTCCCTGCTTTCCGTCCATCAGGAAGGGCTCCTGTAACTTCACCAAACGGTACATTAGTGGAAGTAGAGAGGTGCCCAGGCTTAAACATACCTCCTCGGTTTGTACTGTATTTTTTTACTTCCTTGTCATAAATGGCCAGAGCCTCCCTGGTAAGAGCATCGACATATTCATCTCCACTTCCGAGTTTAGGCGCCCGATTCAACAACATTTGCCTCAAGTCTTCCTTGCCCTCAAAGTTACTATCTAACACATCCATTAGTTCTGCCATGGTTATAACCTGATCCTCGAATACTAATTTCTTAATCGCCGCTAGGCTATCACCGACGTTGGCAGTGCCAACACCGTTGACCCCAGCGTAGTTGTACTTGGCTCCTCCCCAAGTCACATCCTTGCCTTCCTCCAGGCAATCATGGTGAAAAACGGAAGTAAAAGGCAACGGAACTAGTTCAGCATGAACTTCACAAATCGTATTCACAGCTATGACCATGTGCTTGACAAAATACTCGATTTGCTTGCGGTATGCCCCCATTACTTCCTCAAGCGAAGAGAACTTCCTTGGGTCGCCCGTATGTGGACCAACCTGTTTACCCGTCATGCGGTCCTTTCCATCATTTAAGGCAAGTTCCAGCGCCTTGGCCATATTAAACCAGCTAGAGTTGGTTATTCCCCATGCCTTTTTAGCCACTTGCGGTTCCACACAACCGATACATACATAATCTCTTGCCTCTTCCAAATTAGCTCCTTGGCTCAAGACAGCGGGGATATGAACCTGGTCATTGAAAAGTTGTGGTTGTCTAGCGACCTTAATTACTTCTATTGCCTTCATAAGGACTTCATCGGGTGTACGCTCGTGGACTCGCAAACCAAAGTTTGGCTGGGGTGTTCTGGCGTTTTTCATTGCTTCCAGGCAGATAAAGGTTAGATCGTTGGTTGCATCCCGCCCGTCAACCGTCTGTCCACCAACAACCATATTTTGAGTTTCTGGAAAACCAGCGTGGTAGTGTGACGTAGGAGTATCAAAAACGTTTAGGATCTCGGTGAGCTTAATGAATGTACTATCCACGAGTTCCTGGGCTTCTTCTTTTGATAAAATACCTTTTTCTATATCCTGTTTGTAATAAGGATACATGTATTGATCAAATCTTCCCGGCGCATGAGACAAACCATTAGTCTCAAGCCGCATAATCAAATGGACATACCAGAAAGTCTGTAAAGCTTCATGGAATGTCCTAGCCGGATTGGCTGGGACCCATTCATTAATTTCCGCGATTTTGAGTAATTCCTCTTTTCGTACTGGGTTCTTCTCTTGTTCCGCCAATCTCCTGGCCAATGCAGCCATCCTTTTGGCAAAGACAATCCCAGCCTCTAGTACAATAATCACAGCTTCATAAAAAAGCCTTTTACGTAAGTTTTCAGGCTTGGTGAGATCCAGGGCATTGAGCTTTTCCTTTAGTTCATCAGTAATTCGGCTGAATCCCTTGCGCATAGCCATCTCATAGTCAGCGTTGGTATGACCGAATCCGCTCACCATGTGCAGCGACGGATAAAATACCTGGGCTTTTTCCTCTCGTACCGCTTCCGTTTCCGGGGGGAGTTGGGCTACCACCCGATCCCACACCGTTTTACCCTTCCAGTAAGGAACCAGTTCCTTAATTACCTGTTTGGATTCCTCGCTGATGAGGAATTTATCCTGCGTTCGCTTCTCAAAATTGTCAATATCAGACAAAAGCCACTCTGCGGCGAGCTCCGGAAACAGAGGCCCTCCCCGGGAGGTCTTGGCAAAGGATCCGACGATCAACTCATCGTCAAAGATCGTGATGGGCATTTCCTCCAGGATTTTTTTCAAGGCCTTGGCCCGGCGGATGATCATCGGCTGGCCCTCGGTTTCCTGGTAAGACTCAGTAACCAAACGGAAGCGATCCACGCTTATTTCCAGCGGTACCGTAAACAGCCTTTCCCTCAGCCTTTCCGTCCTAGATTTTCCGATTCTTTTGTCCAAAGCATTTACGGACATAAAATTTCACCCCTTTTAGCTTTTTGAATTTTAGGCTTGGGGGTAATGGGCGGTTTCAAAGACGGCCATCGCTTTGTCCCCCCACCCAATTCGCCGCAAAACCTTTATTTAGTTTTCATTCCCACCCCCTTATTTAATAGCGTGAACCAGGGCATCCAAGCTAGTGGCCGCCGTTAGCTACCGTGATGGGCACCTTTACCACCGGCAAAGAAGTATGCGGTACTTTATCAGCCCCTTCATAATCAGTAAGCAGAGGGTAATCCGCCGGGAATTGCCTCACCGCCGGCACGCCAGCGCCGAAGTTATATCCCAATTTAATTTTTTTACCACTGCCACCGCCGGAGTTGAGCAAGGATTATTAAACTGCTTCTTCTATCGTGCCCTTGTTCACGTAATTCTTGGGCTACGGCGGCGTTAATCGTTGGTGATAGTTTATTTGTCGTAGTCAGTTCAGCAATTTCTCTTTCTAGCCGTACTACCCATTCTTTTACCTGGTCCAGGGCTTGAAGGTTTTCTTTGAGTACGATGTTTTGCTGGTTGTTCAAATTTTAGGCGTTCCATCCTCTGTCGGCATTTCACCCAAGTATTGGTTACCTTTGGCGGCCTCATTAGCTGCCTGTAGATTTCGTAACCGCAAGATCCTGCTTCGTACGTAGACACGCATTTTCTTCTTGATTTTAGTCGCTGCAAGTTTCCTCACCATTTTGGCAATGGCATCCGGTTGTTGCTAATACTACCCGCGGAACTCGGTTCTGCGATTCTTTTATCGGCTACCGCAACAGAAATACTTTCCTTGTGTACATCAAGTCCTATAAATGCGCTATTCCTCTTACCGACCCCCTTAGCATGTAGCTCTGTAACGTGGTGTTTCAACCAACATTATACATACGAAGAGGCTAACATGGGGTCGGCCTTTCCATTATGTCTAATGAATCATTCTCCACTTTTGACGAGGGAATCTTTCGCGGGGCGTGGGATTACCATTGAAGAATAATTTTGGTCCAAATATGTTCTTAAATTGTGGTATTTGTTTTCAAGAAACCCAACTATCCCCTCAGGTAAAAACATCCTTATCAACAATGCTAGAATTCCGACAGCTACAATACGCCACTCCATAGCGGCATTAAACAAAGTAGGAAAGGCCGCGATGAAAGCTGCGCCTACTATCGGACCGAGAATAGTTCTAGAACCTCCAATCCAAAAAGACAAAATTGTAATAAATGACAATTCCACCGACCAATATTTAGGAGCGGTAACTCCAGAGCTGAAACCAATAGAAAAACCGGCTAAAGCAAGGAGTGGAACAAAGACCAAGTATGCCAACCTTTTGTACTTTGTTACGTTTATACCAAGAGAACTAGCTAGTCGTTCATTGCTGCCTGTAAGGCCGATTATCTTTCCAAATCGCGATTTCAATATCGAATAAATTGTACCGACCCCTATTACAGTAAAGATTAATACTATCAAGTATTTATATCGAAGCTGTCCGAAAATACCATTCGGCGGTAATGGTTTAAGAGTAATTCCCGCTGTCCCTCCAGTGTATTTTACAAGAGCCGCAATAAGTGCAGCAAATGCAAAAATAAAAAATATGTTAAGGATACCTTGAGTCATAATTCCTCCGATCCTCATTGAGGGCACAGATAAAATCATACCGGCTAGCGTCGCGCAAATTATTCCTATTAAGATTGCAAACCAGGGATTTAAGCCTCCTAAATTTGCAGACAAAGCATATCCATAAACTCCTATTCCCGCAATAGCAGATACTCCAAATGCGGGCTGTCCGGCTACCTCCAGCAAAGCCCAAACTGCCGTCGTGAAAAATATGCTGCCCAAAACCCTTGCCAAGAAAAGCGACCAAAATGAGTTGTTTGTTATAAAAGGTAGTAGTAAACCCACCAAGAGAAGTACCACTAAAATAATCCTCGTCTTAATGATCATAATCTTTCATCCACTCCTCGTAATGTTTGTTATAATGTTCGTTCACTTCTTAAGAAGCCTCTCGGGAAGACTATTATGCATATTGTAAAGATGACAAAAGTGACAATTGGTGTGAACACGCCCCCAATTAAAAAATTGCTTAAAGCATATGCAAAACCCACTACTGCTGAGGCAATAAGTGCTCCCGAGATATTTCCAAGTCCACCGAGCACTGAAATGATAAAGCCGTAAATGACGATTTCGGCTCCAGTCTGTACTTGAACATTAAAGAGCCTGCCCCAGATCAGTAAACCTGTAAAAGCCAAAATACCACTAATTGCAGCAACAGCTAAATATACTCTTTGAATATTTATCCCCATGATCATGGATAGTTTCGGATTTTCTGTTACCGCCTGAATAATATGACCATAAACAGTTTTTTTGAGTAACAATCTAAAAATCGCAAAGAAAATAAATGCCAAAATGATCACACATAATTCTAGAACCGTTATTGTATTAAACAGCTGCGAACCGGTAGGTAATTTGACATTTATCGCTGTTGATTTAAAGAATTTGTAAAAAATCGGAGGAAACGCGACCAATAGAGTAAAAGTCCCATACAGTACATTCAGTCTTTTCTCATTTTCATTCCGTCCTTTGTTTAATTGGTTTATTATTATTTTTTGTATTGAGATACTAAATAATCCAGAAACAATAATTCCAATAATAATTGCCATAGGACCCCCAAAACTTTTCCAAAGTGTCACTGTAACAAATACACCTAACAAACCTATATACCCTAACGCTAAATTTGGGAATCCTCCTACGCCATACTGAAATGTTATTGCAAAACTTATTAAAAAGTAAACTGCTGTTAATAACAAGCCAGATTTTATCAAAGCCATTATTATAATCATCATGCAGCCCCCCCAAATACCATTCTAGTAATTTCGTCTTTCCGCAATTTGCTCCATTCCTTCCCGCTAAATTGATTGATAATTTGGCCTCCTCTTAGGACACAAATATAATCTGAGATATCGGCGACTTCCAAATTTTGCTCAGAAATTAAAATTGATAAATTATTTTTCTCTCTGAATTCTTTTATAAAATTCAAGAAGTCTTTGGTCATTTTAGGTGATAATCCAGTTAAGGGTTCATCTAACAAAATCACTTTTTGTAAATTAACTAAGGCAAGAGCAATTGCCAGTTGTCTGGCTTCTCCGCCGCTCAAAGTCTCGGCTACTTGCGTTTGTCTTTCTTTCAGTATAGGGAAAACATCAAAAATCTTCTGCATGTCTACTGTTGACTTTTTTACGGCGAGAGCCAATCGTATGTTATCATGAACTGTCAGCCTTCGATAAATATTTTCTTCTTGAGGGACATAACTTATATTGATTTTATGAGTAGGCAACTTTTTAATCGACTTGCCAAACAATTTTATATCGCCTTCGTAAGGATGGAAACCCAAGCAAGTTTCCATCAAGGTGCTTTTACCGGTCCCGTTAGGCCCTATCAAAGAATATATTTTACCATCTTCTATACATAGGTTGATGTCTCTTAAGATTGGGATCTTGTCTAAAAAAACCGTTGCATTATTAAATTCGATTGCGTTCATTTTATTCACCCCAATATAGCTTTGAAACTTCTTTGTTCGCCAAGACTTCAGCCGGCAGACCTTCAAAATAGTTCTTTCCCTGGTTCAATACAACGATTCTGTTAACAACATCTAACAGAATTTCTGTCCTGTGCTCAATTAGGAGAAAACTGACACCCTCCATTTTTTTTCTTTCTGTTATTAATTCTGTTACCATTTTACTTTCTTCTAATGTAAGACCCGCATATAATTCGTCCAGCAGTATTAGAGCTGGTTTTGCAACTAAACACCTACAAAGCTCAACCAGTTTAGAGTATGAAATAGGAACTTCAGAAACCCTTCTATTAGCTATATGCAACATCGCGACTCTTTCAAGTATTTTATTAACCGTTTCCTGCTCTTCTTGTTTACTCATATGTTTGCCATTGATTATAGCCGCCCTTATATTTTCGTAAATCGTTTCATCTGGAAAATTACTCGTTGTTTGGAAACTACGCCTGATGCCTTTCTGGGCAATTATGTGTGCCTCCAAATTGGTTATTCTTTCACCGTTAAGGAATATCTCTCCTGAATCGGCCCTCTCTTGTCCACTAATTATATTTAATAAAGTGGTTTTACCAGCCCCATTTGGACCCATAATCCCAACGACTTCGCCCTTCTTAACTGCTAACGACATGTTTTCCAATACTTTGACGCCACCGAAATGTTTACAAATATTTTCAACCTTGAATATCAACATTTACCACTCCTCTTGCCATGAAGAAGTCCATTCCGTGAGAACCTTTGCATCCACAAACTTTTGTACCGAATTATCTTTTTACCTATGTTTTACATGTTTTTTTAACAAAGGTCTGTTGCCAAACTCTATGTTTGGCAACAGACCTAAACCACCAAAAATAGTTGGTTAGGTTATGCCAATTTCTTAAAGTCTCTAACTTCTCCTACTCTTCAACTTCTGGCTATCACCTTAATACCAACATTATTTTCCCAGCCGCTGTTCAAGCTCCGGACGTAATTGAACTGCTTCAGCGTATGAAGTTGTCTTTGGAATGTCAAAACTAAAGATTTTTTTCCAGTGATGTTCAAATTTATTTGTCCAATCAGGCGGCCCGTCAACAGCTTGGTAAAGGAAGACTTTAACTTTCTCCAGCGTTCCATTATCACGGAACGGCCCAATGGGATATCCCATGGCCCCATTAAACGAGGCTTTTTTAAGTGCATCCATAAATTTTTGTGGATCTTTTACACCTTCGGGACCAGCGGCTTCTGCTGCTACCTTAATTAAATGAAGACCATCCCAAATTTCCGCGGAGTTGCCATAGGGCAAATAACCGATATCTTGTTCTTTCTTTATCCATTCTTTGTAAGCTGGCGACTCAAGATCAGTAAATGAAGGAGCTATTAGATTTAACAGGTACTCCTTGTCTAAAGCAGAAGTGGTTACTGTATAGTCCCCGGGCCAAAGTTGTTCGACTATGATATATTTAGGCGAAAAACCCGAGTCTTTCATCTGTTTGATGATTGAGAAGGTACCGTCCCCTGGCCATGGCAAAACTACAGCGTCAGGTTGTAACTTTTTCCATGCATTAATTTCGGCTGTCCAATCAACCTGATCAGCAGGGTTCTCCTTATCCCAAACATTGACAATATCGGTGCCTTTTAGCCCTGCCTTGATACCTTCAGCATAACCGTGCATCCAACCTTCACCCCAGCCTTGACCTGTGATTGCCCATTTTTTTACCCCATTTTGTTTGAAAAATTCTGCTATTGCCAAACCGTACTCCCATGAACTACCATTCACGTGTATTGCGAATTTGTTATCATCAGTCATCAACTTGATACCGCTTGGGTTATTCGTTACATTAGGTATTTGAGCTTGGTTTACAGCTGGAATAATATACGTTGAAACCCAGTCGCCCCACGTGATGTCCATTTTGTCCTCAAATTTCGCTCTATTCACTTGTTCAACATAAGTAGCTGCATCAGTACGTGTATCATAAGTTTTTACTTCGATTTTTGAAAATCCTTTAATTCCTTCTCTGTTGATCTCTTCAATTACTGCCCTACCCACAGTATTCATATACGAACCAAAAAGAGATGCGCCGCCTGACAAATCAGTTAGAAAAGCAATCTTTAGAGTAGGTTTGTTAGAAGTATCCCCGGTATTTTTCTCGGTATTACTGGTATTTGTTGTGGAATTATTGGAACAACCCACAAATGTAATCATG
This sequence comes from Clostridiales bacterium PH28_bin88, assembly GCA_000987045.1. Taxonomy (GTDB): domain Bacteria; phylum Bacillota; class PH28-bin88; order PH28-bin88; family PH28-bin88; genus PH28-bin88. The sequence goes on from LAKY01000058.1 coordinate 65,430, forward strand.
ACCATAAAAGCTAGCGAAACAATCAATATCTTTGGGGTTTTGTTAATGAGATTCACACCCTGTCCTCCTTTTTATTATTAACGTTTTTTATGGCTTTGGACTCTTCTACCTATTAATTGAAACACAAACCACCATTGACATTGATGGCCTGGCCAGTTACCACTTGGCCATTTTTAGAGGCTAAATACAGACAGGCGGCCGCAATATCGTCTCCGGTGCAACGCTTCTTAATTGGAATGAGATTTCTGGTCATTTCTTCGATCTCTTCAAAGGTGATGCCGTTTTGCTCCGCTTCGTTTTGCAACGCTCCCCAGTGCATTTCCGTCTCCACCCAACCCGGGGCAACAGCATTAACCGTAACACCATATGGAGCCATTTCCAGAGCCATGGATTGGGTGAAATTGTTGAGAGCGGCCTTAGTTGAGCAATATGGGGCGAACATTGCTTGACCTACTTTTCCATACCAAGATGTGATGTTAATGATATTTCCACTGCGTTGTTTAATCATTTGTCTGCCAACATATTTGGAGCAATAAAACACTCCAAATACGTTTGTATCGTATATCTCTTGCATTATTCTTTCAGGCATGTCCACAACATTAAAACGCTCGTGGATTATGGCAGCGTTGTTTACCAGGATGTCAATTTTACCTAGTCTTTTGACCGTCTCATTGATCATATCCTCGACCTGGGAGGGCTTTGTTACATCGCAGTTAAATGCAAAACCTTTATTTTCCGGGTAATTCGCCTTAACTTTTTCAAAAGCTTCGGAAATTTCCTCCTGCCCCCTACCTGACATTACTACATGGATTCCTTCCTTGGCAAATCTCATTGCCGTTTCAAACCCTATACCTCGTTTCGCTCCGGTTATAAGGGCTACCTTGTCTTTGAATTCACTCACTGTAATTTCCCCTTTCTTTTTTTAATTGTCTTACTTTTCACTGAGTCTTTCCTGTCTTACCTGCGATGGATTTGTTAGACTTAGCTTATAACCTTGTAAATACATATTTACAAACTTTGACTCATACTCTTTAGCTCAGTCAACTATAATTATTATCTTAACTAGTTTTCATTCTCACCCCCTCATTTACACGGCTGCTCATTTAACCCACTTCATTTAAACTCTTCCTGTTAACACCCCCAAAAGCTTTGTTGTACAAAGTAATGATATCTTCTATATTTGTTGTTCTAGGGTTAACCAAGATATTACCGCTCTTCATCGCATCTTGGGCCATTTCTAAAATGACATTTTGTTTTGCACCAACATCGCTCAAGCTTTGCGGTATCCCTATATCCCTATTCAATTTTGTTACCGCCGTCACCGCTGAACATGCAGCTTCCATGGTATTAAGACCCGAAGTGCTTTCTCCCATCGCTTCGGCAATCAACGCAAACTTTTCGGGTGCAGACGGAACATTAAACTCCATCACATAGGGGATGAGGATAGCGTTGGCCACACCATGGGGAATATCAAAGTAAGCACTCAGGGGGTGGCTCATGGCATGGGCGTTGCCTAACCTGGTATTATTGAACGCCAACCCAGCCATCAGGCTGCCCATCAACATGTTGTCCCGAGCGGTAAAATTTTTACCGTTAAAGACAGCCTGCCTAAGATTGTTGCTGATAAGACGAATAGCTTCCAATGCCAGCGATTCGGCTACGGGATAAGCCATTAAGGACGTAAAAGATTCAATGGCGTGAACGAGGGCATCCAAGCCAGTGGCCGCCGTTACCTCAGGAGGCATGGATTGGGTCATTATGGGGTCAAGGAGTGCGACCCTTGCTACCGTCTTGGGGCTCACAATGGTTAGCTTGTAGTTCCTGGAGTGATCAGTAATGACTATGTTGATGGTTACTTCACTGGCAGTGCCCGCCGTGGTAGGCACCGCTACCACCGGCAAAGAAGCATGCGGTACTTTGTCAGCCCCTTCATAATCCGTAATCCTACCACCGTTGGCAGCTAACAGCCCGATAGCCTTCCCTGTATCTAATGGGCTGCCACCGCCGACGGCTACTATTGCCTGGCAGCCTGCTTCTTTTAATAGGCTTTGCCCTTTTTCCACCGTCTCAACAGACGGATTTGGCTCCACATCGGCAAAAACTTCAAAGTCAATCCCGGATTTCTCCAAAGGGGCTGTTACCAGATCCAGCAGCCCGGCGTTCCGCACGCCGCTATCAGTTACAATCAGCACCTTTTGGGCCCCTAGGCCTGTCGCTACCTCTCCAAGCTTTTTAATACTACCAAAGCCATACATAATCTCTGTAGGAATACGAAACAATGAAACCCTGTCGACCATGCCCTTTCCCACCCCTTAATTTTTGTGTTGTAAGGATTTTTCAGACAATGTTTAATCTTAGCAACAACCGTGCCAGGCCTGTAAACCGAGCTTTCATCAGATATTCCAATCAGATATAAGTCAGTTATGAATTTTGTGTCAAATTAGAAAAGCGCGGGTTTTCCGCCTCGCGCTTTACTATTATGAAAGTTCGTCCAATTCAGTAGGGAATTATCAATTATCAACATTGAATTAACGGTCCGGTCATTCCTCCTTCTCCACATAACGCTGTACTTTTCTATACGCTGTTGGTTGGCTAATACCTAACACCTCGGCCACCTTGTACGTATTCCTGAATTGGTCGAAGGCCATCGTGATGAGTTTTTTCTCCACTTGTTCCAAGGCCTCCTTGAGAGGTATAAAACCCTTAATAGTGATTCCAACCTCCTGTTTGGTAACCTGTTTGAGATGCTCCGGCAAATCTTCCTCTCCGATCACCAATTCGGCAGTTGTAACCACTAAACGCTCTACAATATTCTCAAGCTCACGCACGTTGCCCGGCCAATCGTAACTCATGAAAAGTTCCAGCACTTGCTGGGAAACACTCTTTTTGACTCCGTACCGTTCAGCATACTTGCTTAGAAAATGTTGCAGGAGCGGGATAATGTCCTCAGTTCTCTCCCTCAGGGGAGGCATCAAAATAGGGACTACATTCAACCGGTAATAGAGGTCCTCTCTAAACCTGCCTTCTGCTACCCGCCTTTGTAAATCCCGGTTGGTGGCGGCAATAATCCTGACGTCCACTCTTACGGGCTTCGTACCCCCCACTCGCATGAATTCTTGTTCCTGCAGCACTTGCAGCAGCTTAACCTGTAGATTTAACGGCAGTTCGGCTATTTCATCAAGAAAAAGGGTGCCCCGGTGAGCCAGCTCAAACATACCGGGTTTACCTTCTTTCTTGGCACCGCTAAAGGCACCTACCTCGTAACCGAATAATTCGGATTCCAACAACGTGTCGGGTATGGCTCCACAATTTATTTTAATAAAGGATTCTTTGTACCTGGGGCTCAGATGGTGAATAGACTTGGCGATTTCCCCTTTGCCTACCCCGGATTCTCCTAATATCAAAACAGTTGTGTCTACCCGGGCTACCGCCTGCACCAAGTCCAGTAATTGCTTCATCCGGTTACTTTGTGCAACCATCTTGGGCAACTGGCAACGTTCACTGCGGAGCAACTCCACTTCCCGCTGATACCGTTCGGTCAGAGTAGTTTTTTCATCTAATTGCGCCCTTAGGAGATGTACTTCAGTAATATCCCGCACGTTAAAGACGATTTTTGCTACCTCTCCTGCTTCATCATAAATAGGACTCCCTATTAATACGGCGCTTTTGCCGGTCTTATATTTCTGCACTATAGCCACGGGGCCTTTCACCTCTACTACCCGGTCAGTCAAGTATTCAGACAAGATACCTTGTGCTACCAGGTCCTTACCTTTTTTCCCGACGATCTCTTCTCTTTTTATACCGGTAATCCTTTCATAAGAGGCATTTACTCTTTCGATAGTACCGTCTCTTCCGCTGATCACGATGCCATCATAGGAGGATTCGATTACCGCATTCAATTCATCAATACCGGCTGACTTAAGGCCATATTTCACCACATTTCCCACCTCGTTGTTTAGAAAATTTCGTGTCTCCCAGCGCGCAATTCACCCATGTATTAAATATTCGACAAATACCAGAGACATCCTGCCTCGCAGGTAGACTGTGGATAAGTATAAACAAAATAAGCCCACATGAGACAACAGATGGGCAACAACTAAGGATGAGTATTAATAGCGGCGGATTACTCCATGTACGCCCCCTTCATGGGTGATGCCGCCAGGCGGCTGAAGAGGCCCAGGATCCCTTTGGGGGCCTTGTCTTGGGGGCGCTGCCAGCGGGCGCGCCTTTCCCCCAGGACGGCGGCGACTTCCGCGGGAGACTTGTTCTCACCGGCCACCCCCACTACCTCCAGGGAGCGGTTGGGGATGTCGATGGAAATGAGGTCCCCTTCCTCCACCAGGGCGATGGGTCCGCCTGCAGCGGCCTCCGGGGAAACGTGCCCGATGCACGGCCCCCGGCTCGCACCGGAGAAACGGCCGTCGGTGACCAGGGCGGTGGTGGCAACCAGGCCGGGGTTGGTGTAGATGGCCTCGGTGGTCTTCAGCATTTCCGGCATCCCCGCGCCCTGGGGGCCCTCGTAGCGGATGATCACCACATCGCCGGGTTTAACCCGCCCGTCCAGGATGGCCGCCACCGCTTCCTCCTCGGAGTTAAACGGCCTGGCTGGCCCCACGTAACGGTGCATCTTGGGATCCACGGCGGCGTGCTTGACCACCGCACCCTCGGGAGCCAGGCTGCCGGTAAGGACGGCCAATCCCCCGCCGGGCCTGTAGGGTTTGTCGACGGAATGGATGATGTCCCCCCGGGTCAGGCCGAAATTGACGAGGAAAGAAGTGGTCTCCCGGAAAAACCCGCGGGCTTCCAGGTCGGCCAGGTTCTCGCCTACCGTCTTGCCGGTGACGGTAAGGGCGTCCAGGTGGAGGAAGTCCCTGATTTCCATCATGACAGCCGGCACTCCTCCGGCGTACCACAGCAGTTCCGTCGGCCACTTGCCGCTGGTTTTCAGGCTCACCAGCACGGGGATCTTGCGGTGGATCTCGTCAAACACCTTCGGGTCCAGGGAGATGCCCAATTCCCTGGCGATGGCCGGGAGGTGGAGCGTGGCGTTGGTGGACCCGGAAACGGCCGCGTGCACCATGATGGCGTTTTCAAAGGCTTCCCGGGTCAGGATATGGCTGGGGCGGATGCCCCGCTCAAGGAGTTCCATGGCCTGCCGGCCGGCCCGGTTGGCTGTCTGGGTGATCTTGTTGGTCACCGCCGGCATCAGGGCGTTGCCCGGCAAGGACATACCCAGTGCCTCAGACATCACCTGCATGGTGCTGGCGGTCCCCATGAACTGGCAGGCCCCGCAGGTGGGGCAGGCGTGGTTCTGGTGGTAAAGCAAATCCTCCTGGCTCATCTCGCCCTTCAATACCTGGTTCCCGCACTCGTAAAGCTTCTCCGATGACATGTAACCCGGCCCCGGCATCATGGAGCCCCCGCACACGTGGAGCCCGGGCATGTCCGTCCGCGCCAGGGCGATGAGGTGGGCGGGGATGGACTTGTCGCAGCTGGAGATCAGCACCATGGCGTCGTAGGGGGATGCCATGGCGTGGATCTCCACCATGGCGGCGATGATCTCCCGGGACACCAGTGAGTAATTCATCCCGTCGTGGGCCATGGCGATGCCGTCGCACATGTCGGTCACGGTAAACACCCCGGGCTTGCCGCCTTTTTCATACACCCCGATCTTGGCCGCCTCCGCCAGCCGGTCCAGGTGGTAGCTGCCGGGGTGGCTGTCCCCGAAAACGCTCTCCACCAGTACCTGGGGTTTGGCCAGGTCCTGGATGTTCCACCCGGTGCCGAGCCTGAGGGAATCGCCCTGGGCATTCACTTCCCTCAATTTTTGACTTCTTAGCACTTTTTCTCTTCCCCCATCTTTTAGGCGTTATGCAGCATCGGAATTACAGGCGAGTTTGCAGTGCGCCTGACCCGTCAAAGAGCAACGGCTCCCAGGGGCCCAAAAACTCCAGGTTGGGACTTTGCCCAACTTCCTCGCCCAGGCCGGCGGAAACCAGGATCTCCCCGATATCCAGGGTATTCTTGATCACCGCCAGGCGGGCTTCCTCACTCTTCACCCGCCGGCCGCAGGTTTTTATGGCCACCGTTACCGCTTCCCTGTCGGTAGGCATGGTGATGGGAATAAACCCGCGTTCGAGGAAACCGGTCGTGATGACGTTGGCATAGGTGGTGGCCAGGTCGATCCGGTCGTACAGGCGCCTGGTGATGACGTCGGCCAGGCCCACTCCCAGCCCGTTGCCGTGGCTGTCGGGAGTCAGGTCCAGGGCGACGATCCGGGAGATGGCGGGAACCGGCGGGTCTTCTTGGCCGCCGATCCTGATCCTCCCGATCATGTTGGTGTCCATGCCGGTCCCACTCAGGTTCTTGCCCATTTCCTGGACCACCAGCACATCCAGGCGGGAGAAAGGCAGCGCGGGCATCAGTTCCCTGGCCTGGGCCAGCAGTTCTTTTTCCACGGTTTCAAACTCGGCGGGTTTCAGTCCCTCAACCCGCGCCGTCCGGTCATAGGCGTCTTCAACGATGGCCAACCCGCCCAAAACGGGCAAGTGCCGCAGCATCTCCCGGGCCACCCGGGGCATCATGTCCCGCAGGCCGCCGGCGCCGTAACTGTGCAGCAGTTCCGCCCCGTCCCGTTTCCCCAGGCCGATGGCCAGCATCTTCACCAGGCCGCTTTCATGCTCACCGTGGAAGTCGGTGTGGGGTTTCACCCTGTTGATGAGTAAAACGGCATCCGCCCCGGCGGCGTTGGCGTCACAGTAGACAGGCAACCCCTCGGGTGTATGACCTAACAGCCGCACCTCCATGGAAGATCGCACGGGCACTCCCAGCGCGGCCTCGGTAATACCGTAAGAAGCCAGTACCTCGGCCTGCCCGGCGGCGGTGGCGCCCCCGTGGCTGCCCATGGCCGGTACGATAAAGGGGTGCAGCCCTCTCCCCTTTAATTCTTCAACCGCGGCGGCTACAATGGTCAACAGGTTGTTAATCCCCCTGCTTCCTACAGCCACGGCGACGTGGCTACCCGCCACCGCGCCGTCCAGCAACCGGTGGATCTGCTTCCTTACCTCTCCCGCAACATCGGTCAAGGGCGCGGAAGGCATCTTGACCCTGACCCTGGCTACTCGCGGAAACTCCATCCAATCTCACCTACCTCGAATATAGGCCGGCCCACCCTGCCACCGGAGGACTACTCCGCGGGTTGGCCGGAGGTCTTTGCCTGGTAGCTGCGGGCCAGCAGCTGTACCGGGTGGAGTACAGGGTTACCCAGCCCGTGCTGTTTGAGCCCGTAGGACAGCTGCATGGTGCAGGCCGGGCAGGAGGTAACCATCACTCCAGCCCCGGTCGCTTTGAAGTTGTTGATCTTCCTGTCCAGGATTTTTCCGGAAAAATCGGGGTGGGTGATGCTGTAAGAGCCGGCGCCCCCGCAGCACATGTCCGGTTCCTGCATTTCTATAATCTTGATCCCCGGGATTGCCCGCAAAACCTCTCGGGGAAAGTCCTTCGACTTTAATCCCCTGGCCAGGTGGCACGGGTCGTGAATCGTGACGGTGGCTTCCACCGGTTCCAGATTGCGGTCGAACCCGGTTTCCACCAGGTAGGCGCACACGTCGGTCACCATGCCTGCTACCTGCCGGGCTTTTTCCCTGTATGCCGCGTCATCCGCCAGCAGGTGCGCGTATTCCCGCAGCATACTGCCGCAGGTGGCGCAGTCGGTGACCAGCCTGTCCGCCTGCAAGGCCAGGATGCGGTCGATGTTGTGCCTGGCCAACCTGCGCGCCTCTTCCAGGTCGCCGCCGCTCATGTGCGGCGCGCCGCAGCACCGGGTGTCCGGCGCCAGCACCTGGCGGTTGTTGGCCCTCAGCACCTCCGCCGTGGAGATGCCCACCGGGCTGAAGAAGTTGTCCACGGCGCACCCGACGAAGTAAGCCACCCGGCGGGCTGGCTGGGGCAACGGCGATGCCTGGGCCAGGTAATCCCTGACCGTCTGAGCGGGGATTTCCGGCAGCATCCCCTCGGCTTTGCCGGCAGTACCCAGCGCCTCGAGAAGGCCGGTGCTTTTCACCGCCCAGCGGATGCCGTTTTTCTGGTAGAAGCGGATCAGCTTGGTGGCTGTGCGCAGCCGCCGGTTGTGGGAGAAAATCCCCCGGTAAAGGTACTTCTGGACGGCGGTCAAACCGTGAGCGGAACGCCACCGGCTGCGGGCCGCCAGCACCAGCTGGTCGGTGGCCACGCTGGCAGGGCATACCGTCACACAGGCCTTGCACAGGAGGCAGGTATCCAGGATCTCCGCTATTTCCCGCTCGCTCAACAGGTCGTACTTACCTTCCGCCCCCAGCCTCATCAAGCGGACACGCCCCCTGGCCAGCGCGGTTTCCCGGCCGGTCACCTTGTAGGTGGGGCAGGCATCCTGGCAGAACCCGCACTTGTTGCAGCGAAGCAGTTCCTTCTCCCAATCGGCACCAAAGGACTCTGTCATCACCTATACCCCCTTTAATGCCCTGGCCGCCGGCGCCAGGATTCCCGCGGGGTCAAGAGCCTGTTTTAGCCGCTGCACCATCCAGATAGCACTGCCGGGGCCGGCGGGACGGTAATAGGAAACTTCCGGATAATCGAGCCGCAAGGCGCCATGGTGTTCCGCCGCCAGGCGGCGCAAGGCAAACAGGGTCTCCTCGGCCGCTTCTTCCAGGAAGAAGTGCACCTGCCCCCTCCCCAGGTCGGCCCAGATCAGCGGGTCGATCGCCTGTACGCCGGTCACCCAGCCGTTAAAGACGTCAGCCACTGATTTTCTGGTGGCGGCGATCAGCCCGTATACCGCTCGCTCCCCGGTTCCGCGGTCACCCCAGGGCGCATCATACAACCGGTAATACTCATCAAAGTATTTTTCTTCAAATAATACCCGGCAGGCGCCCGCGTTTTGGGCGGCGATCTCCGCCAGGGCAGCGGCCTGTTCCCGCACCAGTTCCGCCAGCCCCTCCAAACAGGCCACCAGCACCCATCCCTTCTCGCCGGCGGGGAACCCCCGCTCAGCCAAAAGGTGGGCTGGCCAGAGGTGGAGAAAGGCCGCGTCGTAAGGTGACAGCAAGATGGAGCGGGCCGCATCAAGAGCCGGCTCGTAACCGTCGAAAGACATGATCAGCAGGCCTTCTCTTTCCGGCAGCGGCCGCACCCGGAACACCAGGGAGGTCAGCATGCCCAGCGTGCCGTAGGAACCGGCCATCAGGCGGGTGACATCATAACCGCTGACGTTCTTGATGTTTTTTCCTCCCGCCCGGATCAACTCCCCGGTGGGCGAGACAAAATTAGCCCCCAGCAAGTAGTCCCGGATACCGCCATCCCGCAGGGCTTTCGGACCCGCCGCGTTCCGCGCCACCTGCCCGCCGAGAGTAGATTCCCGCGGGCGGGGCGGCCGCACGGGAAGGGTCAAGCGGTAAGGTTGCAGGGCTCCCTGGAGTTGGTGGGCTGTCACGCCGGACTCCACCTCCACCGAAAGGTTGTCGGGGCGGACCTCCAGGATGCGGTTCAATTTCCGGGAAGAGACCGCGACACCTCCGGTAAAGGGTCCGATACAGGATTGCACGGCGGTACACCCGCCCACCGGCCATAAAGCCACCCTCTCCGCCTGGGCCCAGCGGACCAGGGCGCAGAGGTCTTTTCCCTCCCGGGGAAGCACCAGGGCATCGGGGCGGTATTCCGGGGGGAACCCGAAGGGAGCCAACTGCTGCTGGCCGGTGATAACTTCCCCATCATTCAGAATCGACATTAGTTGAGAAACACGCGATTGGTCCACCCGCGGATCAACCCCTTTCTTCACTGGACCCGGGTAAAACCTTCCCCGGATTGCACAGCCCTTCAGGATCAAAGGCCTTCTTTACACTTCCCATAAAGCCCAGGTCATCCGCCGAGAAGGCCCGGGGCATGAATTCCAGTTTTTCCATACCGATCCCGTGCTCCCCGGTCAACGTCCCCTCCATTTCCAGGGCTGCCTGGAAAATCTCCCGGGAGGCCTGCTCCGCCAGGTGCAGTTCTTCCGGGTGATGGGGGTCGTACAGGAGGTGAGGGTGCAGGTTCCCGTCGCCCGCATGCGCCAGCTGGGCGATGGTCACTCCGTACTTCTCCCCAACGGCGGTCACCCGCCGCAGCATCTCCGGCAGGCGGTCCCGGGGAACGGTCACGTCCTGTACCATGTAAGCCGGTTTAATCCGGCCCAGGGCGCCGTTGGCGGAGCGCCGGCCCAGCCAGAGCTTTTCCCTTTCCTGCTCATCGGCGGCAGTCCGGTAACCGCGGGCTCCTGTTTCCCGCAGCACCCCGGTAATACCTTCGACATGCCGGGAAACTTCCCTCCGGAAACCGTCCACTTCGATTAAAAGCATGGCTTCCGCATCCCGGGGAAGCCCCAATTGGATAAAGTCGTCCACCGCCCGGGTCAGCGCTCCGTCCATGATCTCCAGGGTGGAGGGAATAATCCCCCGGGCAATGATGCGGGAAACCGCCTCTCCCGCTTTCTCCAGGCTGTCAAACACCGCCATGATGGTCTGCAGGGCTTCGGGTTTCCTGGTCAGGCGGAGTAATGCTCGGGTCACCACCCCCAGCGTCCCCTCCGAACCCACCAGGATACCGGTCAGGTCCACCTGCGGCAGCACGCCGGCGGCCAGTCCCCCCGTCTCCACCACTTCACCCGTAGGGAGCACCACCTGCAGGCCCAGCACGTGGTCCTTGGTAACCCCGTACTTGACCCCCCGGATGCCCCCGGCGCCCTCGGCAATGTTGCCGCCAATGGTAGCTACCTTCTGGCTGGCAGGGTCCGGAGCGAACATGTAGCCAAAAGCGTCAACAGCCTTCTGCAAATCAAGGTTAACCACCCCGGCCTCCACCAGCGCGGCTTCGTTAGCCAGGTCCACCTCCAGGATCTTGTTCATCCTGGTCAGGACCAGCGCCACACCGCCGGCCAGCGGGACCGCGCCCCCGCTCAAACAGGTGCCCGCTCCCCGGGGAGTTACGGCGATACCCTCGCGGTGGCAGAACTCCATCACCCGGGACACCTCCTCGGTGCTTTCCGGGAACACCACCACCTCGGGCAGGTGGTAAAAGGGCGAGGAATCGTAGGCATAGCTCTCCAGGGAGATGGTGGAGGTAAGGACTTTACCCTCACCCAGGGCTTTCAACAAATACTTAACTGCGGAACGTTCCATGGATAACCCTCCTCCAGGGGAAGGAAGTTCCCCTTACTGGCCGAACATCCGGGGCAACAGCATGCTGATACCGGGGACATAGGTGATCAGCATCAGCGCCAGGATTGCAGCCACCAGGTACAGCCAGTTGCCCCGGATCACTTTTTCGATGGGTGAACCCGTAAGGCCGGAAGCCACAAACAGGTTGACCCCCAGGGGTGGAGTGATCATGCCGATGGCCAGGTTCACCACCATGATAATCCCGAAGTGGACAGGGTCGATGCCCATTTGGGTAATCACGGGCAGGAAGATGGGGGCCAGGATGATGATGGCCGCATTTGTCTCCATAAAGGTGCCCACTACCAGTAGCAGCACGTTCACCAAAAGGAGCAACACCAGCGGGCTGCTGCTGAAGGCGATGAAGGCCTCGGCGATCTTGTTGGGAATCATCTCCCTGGTGAGGAGCAGGCCGAAGGAGGACGCCGCGGCAATGATCAGCATCACCATGGCGGAACTGATGGCCGAGGTTTTCAATACCTTGGGCAGGTCGGTGAACTTCAACTCCTTGTAAACGAAGAGGCCGACCACCAAACCGTACACTACCGCCACGTTGGCCGCTTCGGTGGGGGTAAAGATCCCGCCGTAAATTCCTCCTAAAATGATGATGGGCATCAACAGCGCCCACAAGGCGTCCTTAAAGGCTTGCGCGATTTCCCCGATGGAAGCCCGGTTTCTCCCGATATAGCCTTTCTTCTTCGCAATCAAAAAGGCAACAACCATCAGGGAGCCGCCGATTAACATACCGGGCAGGAAGCCGGCCATAAAGAGGGCGCCGATGGAAGCCCCGGTAGCCACCCCGTAGGTGATCATGGGAATGCTCGGCGGGATAATGATCCCGATATAACCGGCGCTGGCCTGGGTGGCCAGGGCAAACTCGTCACTGTACTTCTGCCGGATCATGGCCGGGATCATGATGGAACCGATGGCCGCCACGGTGGCCGGCCCGGAACCCGAGATGGCCGCAAAAAACATGGACGCCAGGATAGTCACCAGGGCCAGGCCTCCCGGCAGGGAGCCGATGAGGGCGTTGGCCAGGTTGATCAGCCGGCGGGAGATCCCGCCCCGTTCCATCAGGCTGCCGGCAATCATGAAGAAAGGGATGGCCATCAACGGGAAAGAGTCTGTAGAAGCAAAAAACTTCTGGGGCACCACGATTAAAGGAACGCTGCCGGAGGAGAAAATCGCCGCCAGCGCCGCCAGCCCCAGGGACACCGCCACCGGCACTCCCAGAATGACCAGGATGGCAAAGGTTCCAAAGATGATGGCTGTCACTGGGCAGACCCCCTTGCCAAAAAGAGTTTTTCGAATACAACCTGGATCGACCTGAGGGCCATCAAGGAAAAACCCACCGGCAAGGCCAGGTAAGCCCAGTACATGGGGATCAGCATGGCAGGGGAGACCTGCCCGGACCCCTGAATCTTCTGGACAACCTGGAGAGACAACCCCACCATGATCACACAAAAGGCGGCGGTAATCAATCCCGCCAGCACCGGCGCGTACCGCCCAATCCTTTGAGGCAATAACTTTACGAAGGCTTCCACGCCGATATGGGCTCCCACCTTGGCGCCCATGCTGGCCCCGATGAATACCGCCCACACCATCAGGTAACGAGCCAGTTCCTCCGACCAGGGCAAGGAGGATTTAAGGATAAAGCGGAAGATCACCTGAAGGAAAACCACTACGACCATGGTCCCCAGAAGAACGGTCACCGCGGTTTCTTCGACATAGTCCAGCAGGCGGAAGAGACCAAATTTCTTTGCCACAAGCTCTCCCTCCAAATAGATTGAAGTGGGACCGGCAGGGATCCCGCCCTGCCGGTCTTGTTTTCACTATCAGAAAGTATAAGATGTAACTTTCTGATAGCATAAGTGCAACTTTGACTTCTGGCCGTTGCTTACGTTCGGTTACAAGTCAAGTTTTCTATACCTGCGCCAAAGACTCGCACCATTGGCATAAGGGCGACTAAGCCGATAAATGGGCAAATCTTCTTTAGCGCAAGCAAAGTTTTCTTTATCTAGTTAATGGCTTTACTTGGTATTCTTGATCTGTTCGATCAGGTCTTTACCGATCTGCGGCTCGTATTCCTGGTAGACAGGCTCCATGGCTTTGATCCACTCGGCCTTGTCCACTTCCGCCACTTCCATCCCCAGCTTCTTGACCTCGTCCAGGAGCTTCTGGTCGGACTCCTGGATCAGGCCCCGCTCGTAATCCCGGGCCTCAATGGCCGCTTCTTGCAGGGCTTTCTGGGCGTCGGCGGGGAGCTTGTCCCATACCGCCTTGCTGACCAAAAGCGGCGAAGCGGCATAGAAGTGACCGGTCATGGACAGATACTTTTGCACCTCATAGAACTTGGAGGTGTAGATGATCGCCAGCGGGTTTTCCTGCCCGTCCACGGTCTTTTGTTGCAGGGCGGTATACAGTTCACCGAAAGCCATGGGGGTCGGGTCGGCCCCTACCGCCTTGAAGGAGGCCATGTGGATCTTGTTTTCCATGGTCCGGATCTTCAAGCCTTTTGCGTCTTCAGGTTTTACCACCGGGCGCTTGGAGTTGGTCAGGTTCCGGAATCCGTTCTCCCAATAACCCAGGCCCACGATGCCGTTCTGCTGCAGCGACTGCATGATGTCCGTGCCGATGGGGCCGTCGACCACCTTGTAGGCCTGCTCCCTGGTCTGGAAGATGAACGGCAGGTCGAATACCAGGAACTTATTGGAGAACCCGGCCAGTGGAGCGGTGGAAACCAGAGTCATGTCCAGGGTGCCCATCTGCAGGGCTTCAATCATTTCCCGCTCGTTGCCCAGCTGGGAGCTGGGGAATACATCCACCTTGACCTTGCCGCCAGTCTTCTCGCTGACCAGTTCGGAAAACTTGGTCAATCCCAGGTGATAGGGGTGAGTGGGCGCCAGCACGTGTCCTACTTTCAGGTTAATGGTCTTGTCCGCATCAGGAGTCTTGGCGTCACCGGAATTGTCAGCGGCCTTCTGGCCACCGCATCCGGCCGTAACAACAGCCAGCATCATTAAAGCCAACAGTAAAGCGACAACTTTTGTAACTTTCATTTTGTCTTGCCCTCCTCAGTTAACATATCTAATTCTCTTTGGTTTTTGGCTCTCACCGAGCCTGGCAACTTCCTCTTCCTCCTATTGGCACTCCCCCTTTCAAGACCTCTACCTACCCTTTTTAAAGCCCAGCCTTTGAGAAATGCTGAGCCCTGTCTCTGTCACCGCGGCGACGAGTTCCTGTTCGCGCCCCTGAAATCTTACAGGCGACCCGGAGATGCTTACCGCGGCAACCACCTCCCCCCGGTGGTTCCTGATGGGGGCGGCAAAACACTGCAGCCCGTATTCCAGTTCCTCGTTGTCCGTGGCGAAGCCCCAGGAACGCACCCGGAGGATGTGCTCATACAGCGCTTCTTTATCCGTCAAGGTATTGCTGGTTAGCGCAACAGGAGAACTGGCGGAGACGATGGACCGTATTTCCTCGTCCGGCCGCCCGGCCAGCAATACCTTTCCTACCGCTGTGCAGTACAGAGGGAGCCTCTTGCCCACCCGGGAGTACCGCACCACCGCGTTGGGCCTTTCCACCTTCTCTATGTAAATGGCGTCGGCGCCGTCTCTCACCACCAGGTGGACCGTCTCTCCGACCCGGTCGGACAGTTCCTGTAAGTAAGGAAATGCCTCTTTACGCAGGTCCATCTGCGACAGGACCAGGGTGCCCAATTCCACCAGTTTCAGTGTTAGCCGGTATTTTTTAGTGGATGGATTTCTCTCCAAGAACCCGCCGTCACACAGTGACAGTACCAACCGGTGGATGGTACTTTTATGCATCCCCAGGTGTTCGCTTAGCTCCAGTAAGTTCCATTCCGGTTTGTCCGCATTAAAGGACGAAAGAATTTCCAGTGCCCGTCTCACGCTCCGGATGGCTTGCGTCCCTTCCCGGTCTTGTGTCACTGCCCCGGCACCCCCCTTGTCTCACATAGCAAGACGTTAATATCACTGTGTAGGACTTTTCATAATATACTACACAGCACCCTCATTCTCCTGCTTCGATTTAAAAGACAAAATATTTACATACTTAGATAAAGAAAACTTGGCTTGCGCCAAGCCTGCAGGCGCAGGCGGAAGCCTTAGTTGCACTTATGCCACAGAAAGTTATACTTTCTGATGGTGCAAAAAAACCCATGCGGCCGATGACCCAGGCCCGGGATGGTGCCGGGATTAGCGGTCGTGGGAGTCTATACGTAGAAAAAAAAGAGAGGGCCTTTCCCTCTCCACTTTCGTATATGATAAGGCAGCTGACGTCCGACCTCCGATTTTCGACGTCTGATTCAGGCGCCGCAGCACTTTTTGTACTTCTTGCCGCTGCCGCAGGGGCAGGGGTCGTTGCGGCCGACCCGCTTTTCGTTGCGCACCGGCTGTTTGGGTCCCTCTTCGGCGTACTTGTTTTCTACCACGTTCCTCACCCGCTGCTGGGGTTCCTCGGTGGCGACCCGGGCGTGGAACATCAAGCGGACTATATCTTCCTGGATGGACGCGACCATGTCGTTAAACATGGCATATCCCTCGTACTTGTACTCGATGAGGGGGTCACGCCCGCCGTAGGCCCGCAGGCCTATCCCGGTGCGCAGCTGGTCCATGGCATCCAGGTGGTCCATCCATTTCTGATCCACCGCCCGGAGCATCACCATCCGCTCCAGCTGGCGCATCACCTCGGGACCCATCTCCGCCTCCCGGGCCTCGTATAGTTCCATGGACTTTTCGATCAACACTTCCCGGATCTCGTCCTTTTCCATGCGCGCCAGGTCCGCGGGCGTCAGGTCGTGCCCCGGGAGGAACAAATCGTTGGCCTGTTCCAGCAGCCCCTTCAGGTTCCAATCCTCGGGGTACTTGCTGTCGCCGGCGAAGGTGGCGATGGTGCGTTCCACCAATGACGGGATCATGTCCAGGATGTTTTCCTTGAGGTTTTCCCCGGTCAGCACCTTCAGCCGCTGGCTGTAGATGACCTCCCGCTGCTGGTTCATCACGTCGTCGTATTCCAGCACGTGCTTACGGGTATCGAAGTTCCGGGCCTCCACCCGCTTCTGGGCGGTTTCAATGGAACGTGAGATCAGCGGGTGGTCGATGGGAGTGGTGTCGTCCATGCCCAGGCGGTCCATAATGCCGGCGATGTTGTCCGAACCGAAAAGGCGCATCAGGTCGTCTTCCATGGAGATGTAGAACCTGCTGGCGCCGGGGTCCCCCTGGCGGCCCGACCGCCCGCGCAGCTGGTTATCGATGCGCCGGCTTTCGTGGCGCTCGGTGCCGATAATGTGCAGGCCCCCCAGGGCCACCACCTGGTCGTGCTCCGCCGCGCACCTCTTCTTCATCTCCCGCAAGACATCGTTATAGGTGTCCGGATCAACGTCGGCGATGTCATTTCCCTGTTTTTTCAGCTCTTCTCGGGCTAAAAACTCGGGGTTACCCCCCAGCATGATGTCGGTACCGCGGCCCGCCATGTTGGTGGCGATGGTCACCGCGCCGAGGCGGCCCGCCTGGGCCACGATCTGGGCCTCCTGCTCGTGGTACTTGGCGTTGAGCACCTGGTGCGGCACGCCGCGCCGCTTCAGCATATCGCTTAGCAGCTCGGACTTTTCGATGGAGATGGTGCCCACCAGCACCGGCTGGCCGGTCTTGTGCTTCTCGGCGATCTCCTCCACCACCGAGTTGAACTTCCCTTTCTCGGTGCGGTAGACCACGTCGGGCAGGTCCCGCCGGATCATCGGCTCGTTGGTGGGGATGACCACCACGTCCAGGCCGTAGATCTTGCGGAATTCCTCCTCCTCGGTGGCGGCGGTCCCGGTCATCCCTGCCAGCTTGTGATACATGCGAAAGTAGTTCTGGAAGGTGATGGTGGCAAGCGTCTGGGACTCCCGCTCGATCTTCACGCCTTCCTTGGCCTCAATGGCCTGGTGCAATCCCTCGCTGTAACGCCGGCCGAACATCAGGCGGCCGGTAAACTCGTCCACGATGATCACCTGGCCGTCCTTCACCACGTAGTCCCGGTCCCGCTTCATCAGGGTGTGTGCCTTGAGGGCCTGGTTCACGTGGTGGGCCAGTTCGGTGTGGTTGTCGTCATACAGGTGGTCCACCCCCAGCATGCGTTCCACCTTGGCCACCCCGGCCTCGGTGAGAGCGGCCGTGTGGGCCTTCTCGTCCACGGTATAGTCCTCTTCCGCCCGCAGGCGGGGGATGATCTTGGCCACCGTGTAGTACATCTGGGTGGGTTTGTCCGCCTGGCCGGAAATGATCAGCGGGGTGCGGGCCTCGTCGATCAGAATGCTGTCCACCTCGTCCACGATGCCGTAGTGCAGCTCCCGCTGCACCCGCTGCCCGGCCTCCCAGGCCATGTTGTCCCGCAGGTAGTCGAACCCGAACTCGTTGTTGGTGCCGTAGGTGATGTCGGCGTTGTAGGACTCCCGGCGCTCCCGGGAATCCAGGCCGTGCACGATCAGTCCCACGGACAGGCCCAGGAACTTGTAGATGCGGCCCATCCACTCGCTGTCCCGGCGGGCCAGGTAGTCGTTCACCGTCACGATGTGCACGCCCTTGCCCTCCAGGGCGTTCAGGTAGGCCGGCAGGGTAGCCACCAGGGTTTTCCCTTCACCGGTCTTCATCTCGGCGATGCGGCCCTGGTGCAGCACCATGCCGCCGATGAGCTGCACGTCGAAGTGGCGCATCCCCAGCACCCGGCGGGAGGCCTCCCGCACCACCGCAAAAGCCTCCGGCAGGATGTCGTTCAGGGTCGCACCGGCGGCAAGCCGCTGTTTGAACTCGCCGGTTTTACCCTTAAGCTCCGCGTCGCTCATGGCCTGCAGGGCAGGTTCCAGACCGTTGATTACCTCAACCTTTTTACTCAGCTTTTTAATTTCCTTGGCATTGTCGTCTAAAAGATTACGCAAAACGCCCAGCACGGCGCATCACTCCTTCCTTACAGCGAACGCCCTAAAGGTCTATACGCGTCGCTATCATGGTATTATATCATTTTGCCGTGCGAGGTTCAACCATGGAAAAACTCTGGAAAATCCCAGCTTACGCTCCGCAGACCCGGTCTCATGGTAGCAATTTCCTGTTATATTGTCAATCGAGATGATATTATAACGAACCGGCGGACAAAGTGAGAAGGCTGGTGAACCCCCACCAACCTTCTCGGTAACCAGACCCTTTGCTTAACTAACCGGGCCGCACGCCCTGCAGTCGGGTTCGCCTTCAGGCGGGCCCTTAAGACACCATGATGAGCGATTACCGCAACAGCCACGAGGCCAGGGCCACGGCCACGGCCACACCGGCGACGGCTACGATAGTCCCGATTATCCAGCGGGTGGTGTTGTGGAGTTCCTGGTGCAGGCTGTCAATCCTGGCATCTAGCTTGTCTATCTTAGCATCTACTTCCCTGCGGAGGTCGTCAATTTTTGTATCCAGCTTGTCTATCCTGGCATCTACTTCCCTGCGCAAGTCATCAAATTTTGTATCCAGCTTGCTCAACTGTTGTATGATCATATTGAAAGGATCAAAGGAAGTCCGGAAGGGGATCCCCTGATCATCACCGCCAGCGGCTATTTGTTTTCTGGTCTCGTCCTCAACCACAGCCAAGACGCCCCCCTCCTTTGCCACTATTTTACCATGACGGAAGGAGGGGGGCAATGATTTTCCAGTGAAACCTTTAACGGCGATAATAAACTGTCTTAGTTTGTCAATACATGCAGGGGATTCATCCAGAATCAGGTCCACAGGTGCGACAGCGTGCCGTTGGGGTCAAACCCCAGGGTACGCCATTCGCCCGAAAGCCTCACATGCTCCTTCGCCAAAGCCTCTTCCGCCAGGGCGCGGCTGATGAACAGCTTGCTGACTTGCAGGGTATTCTTGATCAGGACCAGGCGCACGCTGGCTGCGTCCACAGGCCTGCCGCAGGTAGCCATTGCCAGGGCCACCGCCTCCCTGTCACTACCGGCTGTCAGGGGAATGGCAGCCTTCTCGGGGAAACCCGCCGTTAACGCGTTGGTATAGGTCTTCTGTAAGTCGATCTTTTCATGCAGGCGGCGGGTGATGATGTCCGCGCTGCCTACCCCGTGGGCATTGCCGTGGGTCTCCGGGGTCAAGTCCAGCACCGCCAGCCGTCCCACCCGCGGCCGGGGCAGGTCGGGCTGCCCCCGGATGCCCAGCCGGCCGGTGATCGCCGGGTCCATCCCGGTACCGCTGATGTTTTTCCCTATCTCCTGCACCACCAGCACGTCCAGGTGGTCGAAGGGGAGGGAAGGCATCAGCGACCTGGCCTCCGCCAGGAGATCCGGTTCCCGGGAGAGGATTTCTCCCGGCAGTAAGGCCTCTACTCTGGCGGTCTGGTCGTAGGCGTTCTCTATCACCGCCAGGCCCAGCACCACCGGCAGTTTCCTCAGCATCAGCCGGGCTACCTCCGGGATCAGGTTCTTCAACCCTTCGACTCCATGGCTGTGGATCAACTGGGCGCCGGTATCTTTTCCGAGGCCGATGGCCAGCATCTTGGCCAGACCGCTCTCAATGGGGGCGTGAAAACTGGTATGGGGTTTAACCCGGTTGATCAGGATGATCCCGTCCGCTCCGGCCGCCTGGCGGTCACAAAACACCGGCAGACCGCCGGGGGTCGATCCCAGTTGGATCACTTCCATGGAGGAGATCACCGGCGCCCCTACCTGGCCTTCGGTGATTCCGTACCCTGCCAGCAGTTCCCGCTGGCCCTCCGCCGTGGCCCCTCCGTGGCTGCCCATGGCAGGGACGATAAAGGGAATGCCCCCGGCTGCCCGCACCTCAGTCACCACCGCCGCCACCATCCCGGCAATCCGGTGGATCCCGCGGCTGCCCACGGCGATAGCCACCCGGCTCCCAGGCCTGATCCCGGGCGAACGGCGGCGCATCTCGCCCGCTACCGCCTTCCCCACGTCCGCCACCAGCGGGGCCGGGAATTCCTGCCGGACCTCAATCACCTCCGGTAGTAAAACTCCCTTATTCATTACTTCACCTCCCACTTCCAACAATGGCGGCTTACCAGTGTTGTTTTCGGTTCCCCAGTCTCTTGTGACAGACTTCTGACCAGTGGGGCAGCGACCACTGATCACCTAATGGTAAGAACGGCTGAGGATTTCCAGCGTGTGCGTCACCGGCACGGCAGAACCCGCCTGCTCCAACCCCTTTTCCAACTGCAGGCGGCAGGCCGGGCAGCCGGTGGCTACCGCCTCCGCTCCGGTGGCCAGGATGCTCCTGGTCTTGTGGCTGCCCACCCGCATGGAAAGCCGGCAGTGGGTCAGGTTGAAGGACCCCGCGGACCCGCAGCAGCGGTCCGCTCCCTCCATTTCTTTTACCGTCACCCCGGGAAGCGCCTGCAGCAGTTGCCGCGGCGCCCGGTGGATGCCCTGGTACCTTTTCGCGTGGCAGGGGTCGTGGTAGGTAACCGTGATCTCCATCGGGTTGGCGCCTGGCCGGAAATCCACGTCTTCCGTCAAAAACTCCGCCACATCCCGCACCTTCCGGGAAAACTCCGCGGCCTCGGGGGTGCCGGCGATCTCTCCGTATTCTTTCAGCATGGAACCGCAACTGGCGCAGTCCACCACGACCCGGTCCACCCCGGCCTCGTTGAACCAGCGGATATTTCGCCTGGCCAGTTTCACGGCCGCCTCCCGGTCGCCCGAAGCCAGGGCCGGCAGGCCGCAGCAGACCTGCGGCGGCAGGACCACGCTGACGCCGTTGGCCCGCATTACGGTGAGAAAAGCCTGGCCGGTACCGGGGTAGGCGTGATTGGTCATGCAGCCGTAAAAATACCCGATCCTGCGCTTTTCCCCGGCAGCTTCCATCACCGGAGGCACCGTCTTGGCAAAGGCACGCCGCCCTGCTCTGGGTAAGAGCCTCTCCTTGTCTCCCAGCCCCCAGGGTAAAGTGTTTAACAGCCCGCTCTTCCTGGCGACGGCCTGCAGCCCCGACCGGTGGTACAGGTACAGCAACCGGCCCAGGAGGTTAAGGTTGCCGCTGCTGGTCAACAGGTAGTGAAAGGCGGTCTTCTTCCAGATGGACAAGCCCCTGGCCCGCGCCAATTCCTCCCGGGCGGCCAGCACCAGCCTTGCCACCTGCACCCCGTTGGGGCAGTTCACCTCACATGTCCGGCACAAAAGGCATAAAGAGATGACTTCCTCCATCCTGCGGGACCAGTCCAGCCGCCCTTCCGTCAGGGCGTCCAGCAGGTATATCTTCCCCCTGGCCACCAGGGGTTCTCTGTTGGTTTCCAAATACAGGGGGCATACGGCCTGGCAGTTGCCGCATTTGCTGCACCGGTCCATCTGGGAGCGTAGTTCGGTTAATTTGCGCATATCATTACCCCCACAGCATTTTGCCGGGGCTTAGTATATTGTTGGGGTCCAAGGCCGCCTTGATGCCGCGCATCACCTGTATGCCGGTCTCGCCTACCTCCAGTGGGAGGTAGGGGGCCTTCATGCTGCCGATGCCGTGCTCCCCGCTTAAAGTCCCCTCCAGTTCCAGGGCTGCCCGAAACAACTCCTCCACCGCCTTTTCCACCCTGGCCATCTCCTCCGGGTCCCGCCGGTCCGCCAGGATGTTGGGGTGCAGGTTGCCGTCCCCGGCGTGGCCGAAGATAGCCATGGTGAGGTCGTATTTTTGGGCGATGGCCTTCAACCGCCGCACCATCTCGGGCACCCGGCTGCGGGGCACCGTGGCGTCCTCGGATATTTTGGTGGGTTTCAACTGCACAATGGCCGCGGACACCGCCCGCCGGGCCCGCCACAGTTCTTCCCGCTCCACGGGGCCGGCGGCCACCTCCACACCGGTAGCGCCCAACTCCCGGCAGACCTTCTCCACTGTGATGATAGCCTCGTCCACCGCAGACCGGAACCCGTCCACCTCGATCAAGAGGATGGCGCCCGCATCCACCGGCAGTCCCATGTGCAGGTAGTTTTCCACGCACCTGATGGTCACGTCATCCATCAGTTCCAGGGTGGTGGGCAGGATGCCCCGGCGGCTCACTTCCGCCACCGCCTCCGCCGCCCCATCCACCGTGGCGAAGACCGCCATGGCGGTCCGCGTGTCCTGGGGCTTGGGGATTAACCGCACCGTCGCCCTGGTGATTACCCCCAGCGTCCCCTCCGAGCCGGTCATCAACCGGGTCAGGTCGTACCCGGTAACGTTTTTCACTGTTTTACCGCCCGTGTACAGGATCTCGCCCGTGGGAGTAACCACCTCCAGCCCCAGTATGTAATCGCGGGTAACACCGTATTTCAACGCCCGGGGTCCACCGGCGTTTTCCGCGATGTTGCCCCCAATGGTACAGGACTTCAGGCTGCCCGGGTCGGGGGGATAAAACAGGCCCGCCCGCTCCGCCTCCTGCTGCAGCGCCTCGGTCACCACCCCGGGCTCCACCACCGCCAGCAGGTTGTCAGTGTCCACCTCAAGGATCCTGTTCATATCGGTAAGCACCAGGGCAATGCCTCCCCGTTCCGGTACCGAGCCCCCGCTCAAACCAGTGCCGGCGCCCCGGGGGTAAACCGGGATCCCTTCCCGGTTGGCCAGCCTCAGCACCTCCGCCACCTGCCGCGT
Source organism: Clostridiales bacterium PH28_bin88 (assembly GCA_000987045.1). Classification (GTDB taxonomy): domain Bacteria; phylum Bacillota; class PH28-bin88; order PH28-bin88; family PH28-bin88; genus PH28-bin88. Next base: position 88,264 of record LAKY01000058.1, read on the forward strand.
GGTCCGGGGGAACACCACCACCTCCGGCACGCCGGTCTGCATGGCGCCATCATAGGCGTAAGTCATCCGGTCTTCTAAGTCAGTCATGATTTGGTCTTTTCCCACAATCTGCTCTAGATGCCTGAACACTGCCTCTTTCATACCTGCGCCCCCCGCCGCTAAACTCCCCGTTCCTTCCGGGTAACCCTCGACCCCAGGCGGTACTCCCGGTTACCGGGATAGGACTCTTCTTTCCTACCCACTAAAGCAGCTTTTGCTGAACATTATCCAGGTGTTCCCGCATGTATCGCCTGGCCCTCTCGCCTTCACCGGCCTTAATAGCCTGAAAAATTCTCCGGTGTTCCTCCACCACCTCCAACGGCTGTCCCGGGATGGACCGGGTGTGCGTCCTGGTCTGTTCCAGCACCCGCGTCAAGAGGTCCGCCACGTTTTGTATTACCTTTACCAAGAGCGGGTTCCCGGTACTTTCCACCAAGGCCATGTGAAACTGGAAGTCCCACTCGTGGGCCACCTTGTCCGCCCGCACTTCTCTTTCCATGGAGTCCAGGGCTTCCTCCATCCGCTGCAGGTCCTCCGGCCGGGCCCTCTCCGCAGCCAGGGCCGCGGCCTCCACTTCGATAATGCGCCGCAGTTCCAGGAGCTGGAGGATACTCTCCCGGTTGGCTAGCAAGGAAACGGTCAGCGGGTTGATATAGCGTTCCATGTGCACCTGCCGCACAAAGTGTCCCCCGCCCTGGCGCATCTCGATAGCCCCGATGGCGGCGAGCCCGGTCAGCGCTTCCCGCACCGAAGTCCTGCTGACACCGAACATCTCTTCCAGTTCTTTTTCCGAGGGAAGCTTCTCTCCCGCCTGCCAAACCCCTTCACGGATCAACCTTGCCAGTTGCTCCATGATTTCCTCGGAAACCTTCTTTTTTTGCACCTTTTTGATATAGCCATTGGCCTGCATGAATTACCTCCAAATTTGTCATACAAGTAGATATGTGATAAGTATACGACGTTACGGGGGCTTTTCCTGCCACCGGCGCGACTTTTTTTGGGAACTGCATTGGCAAATCAAAAACGGATCCGCTTATGCGAACCCGTTATCACTTTGAAGATCTATACGCCTTACAATCAAGTCATTATATCATTTTCCACAATGCTGGTTGAACCAGGGGGAATTGCGGTAAATTCCGGTTTTCGCCATGGAGGAGCAGCCAGATGGTAACAGTTGCCTGTCACAATGGCCCTCAAGATGATATAATCTGGTTGGCAGTGAAAATTGCCCCGGCCCGGCGGGCACCTCCTTCCCGGCCGTGGGGCGTGTGGCCTTGCGGGAAGGAGGTGGAGCGATGGGGAATATCCACGTTACCCTCAGTATAAGCGGTCCGGCTGTTGCCGTGGCCGTGTTCCTGTGGCTGACTATCCGCTGGATGTACCGGCGGACAAAGTGAGAAGGCTGGTGTACCCCCACCAACCTTCCCGGTAAACGGTTCCCGTGGCTTGAATAACGGGCCGCACGCCCTGCAGTCGGGTTCGCCTGCCGGCGGGCCCTTCTGCTTCTATTATTATAGACCGGCAAAGGTTTGTCAATACATCCCAAGGAACTTCCCCAGGTTTAATCCCTTATTTTTTACGGAACTGGGCCAATTCCTCCCCGCTAATGTCCCTGGGTATTTTCATACTGCAATGACCTCGTCCTTCAAAAAGTGGAGACGAATCATCTGAGGAAGATCTTTTTCTTCAAAGTGGCATCGAACAGCATTCCTGAGGTCTCCCAGTGTGGCTGAGTTATTCGCCGGGTTCCGCCAGGGAGTGGAGCTCCCTGTACAAGGGGCGAAGTCTATTATACATTTGGCGGTACACCTTGCGGTACAGGTCATCGTAGACCTTGGCCGTCACCGGGCGGGGATCAAAGGTCCGGCTTACCCGGGTCATTTCCCGTACCGCCGTTTGCAAGTCAGGGTACCAACCGGCTCCCAAGGCCGCCAGCATAGCCGCTCCCAGCCCGGAGGCCTCGTAAGTTGCCGGCCTGGCTGCGGGAATCCCGAATATGTCGGCGGTGATCTGCATCATCTGATCGCTTCTGGATCCTCCCCCGCAGACGTAAAGTTCCCTTACCGGCACCCCGGTACGACTCTCGATGCGCTCCCGCCCCTCCCGGACAGCAAAGGCCAGCCCTTCCAGGATTGCCCGGTACAGGTGGGCCCTGGTGTGTCCCCCCTGGAAGCCGATCACCGCTCCCCTGGCTTCCAGACCGGGGTGCCTGAGTCCCGGAGACCAGTAAGGCTGCAATACCAGGCCCATGGACCCCGGGGGTATACCGGCCACCAGCCGGTCCAGCAGTTCTTCCGCGGCGATCCCCTCCTGCCGGGCCAGCACCCGCTCCTGCAAGACCTCATTTCCCTGCAGGAAGTGAACAGGGGATGGAACCTGAGCGGTGGCGTGGATCTGGTTGCGTACCTGCGTTGGCGGTTCCCGGATTATTACGTCATCTACGGCCCCATGAACGGCGACCTGTGGGGAAACGTGATCATGAGCCGGTACCCGATGGGGGAATGGGGCAGCGAGTACTTTACCCTTGGCAAAAGCGACTTCCCCAGGGGATTCACCTGGGTTGAAATCCTCACCAGTGCCGGCGAGCTGTTATTCGTGACCACCCACTTCTCGGCTTACGAGGGGTACGATGAGGACCGCATCTCTCAGTCCGTGGAACTGCTGGATTTCTGGAAGAACCGGCCCCGGACCGTCATTGCCGGAGACTTCAACTCCCGGCCGGGGGATGAGGCGATTAGAAAGCTGGTGGGGGGAGGACTGAAGGACGTTCCGGCCGAACACGGGCCAGGGGACACGTTCACTTTTCCCGCCGCGGCTCCGTATGAACGGATTGACTACATTTTCAGCAGCCCGGATGTTGCCTCTCTTTCCGCGCAAATACCCCGGACGACAAACTCCGATCACCTGCCGGTGGCGGCTACCCTTACCCTGCGTTAAAGGTTGGGGTGCCGGTAAGTTCCCCACATTTCATGCCCAAAGGAACTCCAAAGGGTTTTTGCACAACCTCCATGCGTCGATAATCTACGGCCCATCTTCCACCAAATACCTCCATATTTTCAATGAACAGGGTAGGATCAATTGAATTGACCCCACCCTGCGCTGCCCACGGTGCCTGGCTGCTGGTGACATTACCGGCTGAGTCGTAGGTGTAGTCCATGCGTCCACCCGTGTTTACTTTTTAACTCGTTTCTTTTGCAAGAAATATACCAGGGCCAGTCCCGCCAGGCCCAAGACGTCGGTCAGCAGTCCGGGCTTGATCAGCCCCAGGGCTACCCCGTAAAGAAGGACAGTTTCCGCAACCGTGGCATGGGTCAATAAGTACCTGGCGCCTGCGGCCCCCAGGGCTACCACTCCTATGATGGCGGTCAGCCCCGCCAGGATGCTGGCGCCGGCGTTACCCGCTTGAAAGACCAGTTCCGGCGAGTAGACAAACATGAACGGCACGATGAAGGCCGCTATCCCCAGGCGCACCGCCGTCCACCCCACCTTGTCCGGGCTGGCCCCGGCGATACCCGCCCCCGCGAAGGCGGCCAGGGCAACCGGGGGAGTAATGTTGGAGATATTGCCGAAGTAGAAGGCAAACAGGTGGGCGGCAATGGGGTTCAGTCCCAACTTCACCAGGGTGGGCGCCGCCATGGTGGCAGCGACGATGTAAACGGCCGTGGTAGGCATCCCCATTCCCAGGATGATGCAGGTAATCGCCGCCAGGACTAGGGTTAACATCAGGTTCCCCCCCGCCAGGCCGATAATGTTGTCTCCCAGTTTAATGCCCAGGCTGGTCATACTGCTGACCCCCACAATGAAGCCCACCACCGCGCAGGCGATGGCGACGGTGATGGCGCCCTTGGCTCCACCCTCCAGGGCGGCCAGAAACTCTCGCCAGCTCAGCCGCGTACTTTTACGGAGGGAACTGACCAGGACCGCGGCAACAATGGCGTAGAAAGCGGAAAAGGTGGGAGTATATCCCTTCACCAGGAAATAAATGATTACCCCCAGCGGGATCAGCAGGTGGCCGCGTTCTTTCAATACGTTGCGGGTGTTGGGCAGTTGATCGGCGGGCAACCCCTTCAGCCCCGTCTTGACCGCCTCCAGGTGCACCCCCACGTAACAGGCCAGGTAGTACAAGACTGCCGGAATTACCGCGGCCAGCATGATCACCTTGTAAGGCACGTTGAGGATCTCCGCCATGATAAAGGCCGCGGCCCCCATCACCGGAGGCATGATCTGGCCTCCCGTGGAAGCCACCGCTTCTACCGCACCGGCGAAATAGGGCTTGTAGCCCACGCTTTTCATCAGCGGGATGGTGAACGCCCCGGTAGTCGCCACGTTGGCCACGGCACTGCCGCTGATGGTGCCCATCAGGCCGCTGGCAAACACCGCCACCTTGGCCGGACCACCGGGCGAACGACCTGCCATGGCCAGGGAAATCTCGTTAATCAACTTGGCCATACCCGTCTCGCCCAGGAAGGCGCCAAAGAGGATAAACAGAAAAATATAGGTGGCCGAAACACCGATGGCTACCCCGAAAATACCATCGGTGGATAAGTAGAGCATTTCCAGGATCCGGTTGACTGTATAGCCCTGGTGGCCGAAGGACCCGGGTATGAGGTAGCCGAAGTAGGCATAGCCCAGAAAAAGCATTGCCAGGATTGGTAAAACCTTGCCGATACACCTCCGCCCCGCTTCCAGCACCATCAGGGCGGCCAGCACTGCAAAGGCATAGTCAGTGCTGTTGGCAAATCCCCCGCTGTACGCAAAGGCGTCATAACGCCATACAATGTAGACTCCGGCGGCAATACTGCCGGCGGTAAAAATGAAGTCCAGGACCGTGGGACGGTCCCTGCGGGAATGCCTGCTGGCTGGAAATAATAAAAATGTGAGCACCAGGATCAAGGTGAGGTGGATAGCACGCATCTTGATGGCCGGCAAGACCCCGAAACTGGCCAGCCACAACTGGTACAACGACATGGCGATGGCTACCACCGAGGTAACCGTCCCCCAACGAGAAGACTTGGTGTACTTGCGATACTGGGATTCGACGTCGTATTTCTCAACAACCTCATCGATAACCTTCTGGTCGACCGCAGTGGCTAACCCCCCGGACCCCCCATGCTCTTTCATAGGAATCATGTCACCCCTTTATATTAGTTGCAGCCACCTATGGAAAGGAATCCCACAGGACGGGGGTTAATCCCGCACCCCCGTCCTGCAGGGTTGTATACGGATTTTTGTGTCGTTGCACTAATTGGCGGGTACGTTCAATCCCTTTTCCTTAAAATACTTGGCCGCACCGGGATGCAGCGGTACACCCATCAAGCCGTTGAGGGCGTTTTCCAGCGTAATGTCCTTGGCCGCGCTGTGAGCGGCTACCAGGTCCGCCTTGTTCTCAAAGATCGCCCTGGTTAACTGGTAAATCAGTTCCTCGTCCAGGTCCGCCCTGGTCACCAGCAGGTTGGCCTGGGCCAACGTGTTGATGGGCTCGGTCTGACCCTTATAGGTGCCGGCGGGGATAGTGGTGGGATAATACCAGGGCATCTCCTTGACGATCTTCTCAACCATGTCGGGCGACAAAGACAGGAGCTTGACGTCGCTGCTGTTGGTCAGGTCCATGATGGCCGCGTTGGGCACACCGGCGGAAATCAGCGCCCCGTCGGTCTGGCCGTTCTTGATCAGCTCGACAGCTTCCGTAAAGCCGACAAAGTCTACCTTCATCACGTTCTTGTCGGCGTTGTAATCTATCCCGTGCACCTTCAGGATTTCCCGGGCGCTGGTTTCGGTACCGCTACCGGCGGCTCCCGGCACGAACCGTTTTCCTTTCAGGTCTTGCACGGACTTGATACCGGACTTGGCGGAAACCACGATCTGGACCACGTTGGGGTACATGGCGGTCATCACCCGCAGGTCCTTGTTGGCCCTTCCCTCGAACTTGTCCCTGCCGTTGTAGGCGTTACCCACCACCTGGTTCATGGACATCCCGATATGGGTTTCCTTCCTTTGAAGAAGGTTCATGTTCTGCACGCTGGCCTCGGTGGCCTGGGCGGACGCCCGGATATTGGGAACCTTGTTGTTCCACGTCTGGGCCATCCCGTTCCCCAGCACATAGTACACACCGGTGGTGGTTCCGGTCGCCAGGTTAATGTCCCTCACCTTGGGGGCCTCCTGCTGGGCGGGCTAATCCGCCGGCTTTTGGCCGCCGCAACCACCCAGTAACGCCGCGATCAAGAATAGCCCCAGCGCCACCCATATAAATCTTTTGTTCATTTCTTTACCTCGCCTCCGGTGTTTTAACCAATCTCTGTTTTCGGATACAATCTTCTAATCTTCCTAATCGTCTGACTTGTTGAAGGCTACCCCTCCCCCCTTGCCTGTTGTCCTGTTGAGAAAAGTGTAAAGGGAAACCCGGACAGCCGCAACGGAAAAAACAGCGACCTGTCGAAAAAGCCCTCCGAGTTGTTCGTGATCGGGCTTGAGTTGCAGACAAAAAAATGGTCTGAACCTAGACAACAAAAAAGACCCTCTCGCTGGTCCTCCATGAGGGAACTTTTATCCATGGGAAAACGCGAAGATTGTCCTGCCACGGACTCATGCAAGCGCCTTACAGGCCGAGCAGTTCGCGCAGGACTTTAGCGCGGGAACGGCTGACGGGAAGGGCGGTGCGCTTTTCGTCATTGACAACCAGCTTGTAAGTTCCGTTCGGGCCCGGGATGACCTCCCGGACATGGTCCAGGTTGACCACGTAGTTCCGGTGGCACCTGAAGAAGCCGCCGGTATTCCCCAGCCGCTCCACCAGTTTCTCGAACGTCAGGTTCACGCTGTACTCGTGTTGCGGCGTTCTTATGTACACCAGGCCGTTTCGCGTAGAGGCCGAAACCAGCGACTCCGTGCCCAGGAGCACTATCTTGCCTAGTTTGTTTACGGGAATCTTGCTCAACCCGCCCTTCGCCTGCCCGGTCCGGGCGAACTGTTCCGGACCCGCAGGTCCAAACCCCGACCGGTCCCCGCGCGCGAGGAGCCCCCTGATCTTGGCCAGGCAGGCTTCCAGCCGCTCCACTGTAATCGGCTTCAGGAGGTAATCCACCGCATTGGTTCCAAACGCCTCGAGGGCATACTCGTCGTAAGCGGTGGCGAATACTATCAAGGGCGATACCTTAAGTTCCGTGAGCATCACACCCATATCCAGACCATTCTGACCCGGCATCTGGATGTCAAGAAACATCACATCGGGCTGCAAACGGCTAATCAGGGCAAGGGCGCCGCGGGCCGACGCAGCCTCCCCCACCACCTCTACGTCCTTGAAGCCAGATAAAAGGTATCTCAACTCTTCCCTCATCAAGTCCTCGTCGTCTACCACCACAACCCGTAACTTCATAGAGCCCCTTCACCCCCATGGGATCACTTCCAGCAAGGTCTACATCGCCACGCCGGTGATATTTTCGATTCCGCCCGCACCGGGCCGTTCACCGGGTATCCGTACGGTAACCGACGTTCCCCTCCCCGCGGCGCAGTCAATCTGCAGGCCGTATTTTTCCCCGTATAGTTTACAGAGCCGCTCGTTGACGTTGCTGAGCCCGATGCCCATGGATCTGGCCGTGAAGACATCGGAGAGCTTTTCCGGCGGGATGCCCACGCCGTCGTCTTTCACTGTAACCCAGGTCTCCCCGCCCCTTTGCTCCACGGAAACCAGCAGTTTACCCCCCTCCTCCTTGGGCATCAACCCGTGCCTGATGGCGTTTTCCACCAGTGGCTGAATGGTGAAGGTAGGCAGCCGGGTGTCCAGGCAACCCGGGTCAACCCTGATCTCCACCTCGATCTTTCTCCCGAACCTCACCTTCTCGATGGCGAGGTAGGCGTTCACGCATTCCATCTCTTGACTCAGGGTGACGAAATCGTCCTTGGTTTTCAGGCTCTTGCGAAGAAACTCGGAGAGGTTGATGAGCAGTTCCCTGGCCCGCTCCGGGTTAATCCGGCATAATACCACGACAGTGCTCAGGGTGTTGAAGAGGAAGTGCGGGTTCATCTGCGCCCGGAGCATTTTCAACTCCATCCTTGACGCCAGCTCGGCCTGCCGCTCCATCTCCACGAACCCCACCTGGGTGGCGATCAACTGCACAATTCCCGAGGCCACCTCGATGTCAAGGGGGCTGATGTCCCGCTCCTTTTCCTTCAGGAACTGTACTGTCCACAAAGCCCGGTTCTTGAAAACCAGGGGGGCCACCACCGCCGACCCCACGGTGAGGTCCGGCGGGAAACCCGTCAGCGCGTCTTTCGTTTCAACCACCACCACCCGCCGCGTGGAGAGCGCCTCCCGGACGGCCTCGCGGTTGATGGCGCATCCCTGGCGCGTCATATCCGCACCGCATCCCACATAGGCGAGGAGCTTCTCCGCGTCGGTAATCGCCACGGCGGATACGGGCATCGTCTCAAACACGATCTTGGCCACCTGCGCCGCCGCATCATTGTCCAGGCCATTCCTGGTGCAGCGGAGGATGCCGTTGGCAATCTCCATCGCCTTGTGCGCCAGCGCCGCCCCCACCCGGACTTCCTTCCGCTTCACGCTCTCCAGGATGAAAATAAAGACCAGCGCCCCAAGGGTATTGGCCACGGTCATCGGCACACCCAGCACCGACTCAAGTCTGAGAGCAGCCGAAAAGGGCCTGGCCATCAACAGCACCAGCCCGCGCTGGAGGAGTTCCACACCCAGGGCGGTGAAAAACACCACGGGGATGGTCAACCGCCTCCCCCGGTAAAGATGATTGACCCCGCCCGCGATGGCTCCCCCGAAGACCGTACCCAGGGCGCAGGGGAGCGCGGTGAACCCTCCCAGGAGGTAGCGGTGAACCCCCCCGATCAGGCCCGCCCCGATCCCGACAACCGGCCCGCCCAGCAGTCCCCCGGTAACAGCGCCGATGGCCCTGGTATTGGCAATCGCTCCCTGTACCGGCACCCCCAGGTAGGTACCCGCAATCGAAAGGGAACCAAAGAGGGCAATGGACAGCAGCGTGTTGGCCCGGCTCTTCCCCTCCCCCAGCACCAGCCTCCGGCATCTCCGCGAGTGGGCCAGGAAGTACGCCACCATCCCTATCAACGACATATCCTCGGTGAGGTCGAGGATCAGGTCCGGGGACATGCTGCACCGCCCCTTTAGATAAAACGGATAGATGCGTTTATTTTTCGACAACTTTTTCCCGTCTCCTGCAGCCCGCTCCCCCAAACCGGTAGGAATCCTTTTTCACCCTCGGCCACCAGGGGAACCGCCGCCTTTTCCTTACCACCAAGATAAGAACGGCTGAGGATTTCCAGCGTATGCGTCACCGGCACGGCGGACCCCGCCTGCTCCAGCCCCTGGGCCAGCTGCAGGCGGCAGGCCGGGCAGCCCGTGACCACCGCCTTCGCCCCCGTGGCCAGGATGCTCCTGGTCTTGTGGTTGCCCACCGCCATGGAAAGCTGGTGGTGAGTGAGGTTGAAGGACCCGGCGGAGCCGCAGCAGCGGTCCGCCCTCTCCATTTCCCGCAATGCCAGGCCCGGTACCGCCTGCAACAACTCCCGCGGCGCCCGGTGGACACCCTGGTGCCTTTTCAGGTGACAGGGGTCGTGGTAAGTCACCGTCATCTCCACCGGGTAAGCGCCCGGCCGGAAGTCCACTTCTTCAGTGAGGAATTCGGCCACGTCCCGCACCTTTTGGGAAAACTCCCCGGCTTCGCGCGTGCCCACTAACTCTCCATACCCCTTCAGCATGGAGCCGCAACTGGCGCAGTCCACCACCACCCGGTCCACCCCGGCTTCCTGGAACCGGCGGATATTGCGCCCGGCCTGTTCCACGGCCGCTTCCCGGTCGCCTGAGGCCAGGGCGGGCAGGCCGCAGCACACCTGCGGCGGCAACACCACCGTGACGCCATTGGCCCGCATCACCGTGAGCAAGGCCAGGCCGGTAGCGGGGTAGGCGTGGTTGGTCATGCACCCGTAAAAATACCCTATCCTGCGCTTTTCCCCGGGAGTTTCAATCACCGGAGGAACCATCCTGGCAAAGGCGCGCCGCCCCACCGCGGGCAAAAGTCTTTCCTTATCCGCCAGCCCCCATGGGAGAGCCTTTAACAGCCCGCTCTTCCTGGCTACGGCCTGCAAGCCCGACCACCGGTACAGGTACAGTAACCGGGCCAGCAGGTTCAGGTTGCCACTGCTGGTCAACAGGTAGTGAAAAGCGGTTTTCTTCCAGATGGATAGACCCCTGGCCCGCGCCAGTTCCTCCCGGGCGGCCAGCACCAGGCTTGCCACCTGCACCCCGTTGGGGCAGTTCACCTCACAGGTCCGGCATAAAAGGCATAGGGAGATGATTTCCCCCATCCGGCGAGACCACCCTATCCGGCCGTCGATCAGATTATCCAGCAAAAAGATCTTGCCCCTGGCCACCAGGGGTTCCCGTTTGGTTTCCAGGTAAAGGGGACATACCGCCTGGCAGTTGCCGCATTTGCTGCACCGGTCCATCTGGGAGCGTAGTTCGGTTAATTTGCCCATCTTATTACCCCCACAGCATCTTACCGGGGCTTAGAATATTGTTGGGGTCCAAGGCCGCCTTGATGCCGCGCATCACCCGCATACCGGTCTCGCCTACCTCCAGCGGGAGGTAGGGGGCCTTCATGCTGCCGATGCCGTGCTCCCCGCTCAAAGTCCCCTCCAGCTCCATGGCTGCCCGGAACAACTCCTCCACCGCCAGTTCCACCCTGGCCATTTCCTCCGGGTCCCGCCGGTCCGCCAGGATGTTGGGGTGCAGGTTGCCGTCCCCGGCGTGGCCAAAGATAGCCATGGTGAGGTCGTACTTCTGGGCGATGGCCTTCAACCGCCGCACCATCTCGGGTACCCGGCTGCGGGGCACCGTAGCGTCCTCGGATATTTTGGTGGGTTTCAACTGTACAATGGCCGCGGATACCGCCCTCCGCGCCCGCCACAGTTCTTCCCGCTCCGCCGGGCCGGCGGCCACCTCCACGCCGGTAGCGCCCAACTCCCGGCAGACCTTCTCCACCGTGATGATGGCCTCGTCCACCGCCGGCCGGAACCCGTCCACCTCGATCAAGAGGATGGCGCCCGCATCCACCGGCAATCCCATGTGCAGGTAGTTTTCCACGCACCTGATGGTCACGTCGTCCATCAGTTCCAGGGTGGTGGGCAGGATGCCCCGGCGGCTCACTTCCGCCACCGCCTCCGCCGCCCCATCCACCGTGGCAAACACGGCCATGGCGGTGCGTACGTCCTGGGGCCTGGGGATTAGCCTCAAGACCGCCCGGGTAACCACCCCCAGCGTTCCCTCCGAGCCGGTCATCAACCGGGTCAGGTCGTACCCGGTAACGTTTTTCACTGTTTTGCCGCCCGTACGCAGGATCTCCCCGGTAGGGGTAACCACCTCCAAACCCAGCACGTAGTCCCGGGTGACACCGTATTTCAAGGCCCGCGGGCCACCGGCGTTTTCCGCGATGTTGCCGCCGATGGTGCAGGACTTCAGGCTGCCGGGGTCGGGCGGGTAAAACAGGCCCACCCGCTCCACCTCCTGCTGCAACGCCTCGGTCACCACCCCGGGCTCCACCACCGCCAGCAGGTTACCGGTGTCCACCTCGAGGATCCTGTTCATATCGGTCAGCACCAGGGCGATACCCCCCTGTTCCGGCACCGACCCGCCGCTCAAACCAGTGCCGGCGCCCCGGGGGTATACGGGGATCTTTTCCCGGTTGGCCAGCCTCAGCGCCTCCGCCACCTGCCGCGTGGTCCGGGGAAACACCACCACCCCGGGCACGCCGGTCTGCATGGTGCCGTCGTAGGCATAGGTCATCCGGTCCTCCAGGTTGGTCAGGATTTGCTCTTTATTCATGATCTGATGCATACGACTGATGACTTCCTGTTTCATATTGCGCCCCTCCGCCATGCAACTTCCTTACTTATGACTTCCGGAAAAAACCCGCCGAAGCAATCCATCGCCGGCAACTAGCCGGCTTGCATCTGATAGCCTTTTGAACACTTACGTAATAAGCTCAATCACCGGGGCGGCCCGGCATTCCGCCTGCTAAAGTAGCTTCTTCTGAACGTTATCCAGGTGTTCCCGCATGCAGCGGCTGGCGCTCGTCCCGTCCCCGGCTTGAATAGCCAGGAAAATACGCCGGTGCTCCCGCACCACTTCCAGCGGCCGCCCGGGGATGGTGCGCGTGTGTTTCCTGGTCTGTTCCAAAGCCTGGTCAAAAAGCCCGGCCACATTGTGGATCACTTTTACCAGCAAAGGGTTCTGGGTACTTTCCACCAGGGCCATGTGAAATCTGAAGTCCCACTCGTGGGCCACCTTGTTTGCCCGCACTTCGTTTTCCATGGCGTCGAGGGCTTCCTCCATCCGCTGCAGGTCCTCCGGCCGGGCTCTCTCCGCAGCCAGGGCCGCCGCCTCCACCTCGATAATACGCCGCAGTTCCAGGAGCTGCAGGATACTCTCCCGGTGGGCCATCAGGGAAATGGTCAGCGGGTTGATATAGTGTTCAAAATCCAGCCGCCGCACAAAGTGCCCCCCGCCCTGGCGCATTTCGATAGCGCCGATGGCGGCGAGCCCGGTCAGCGCTTCCCGCACAGAAGTCCTGCTGACACCGAACATCTCTTCCATCTCTTTTTCCGAGGGAAGCTTCTCTCTCGCTTGCCAGACCCCTTCACGGATCAACCTTGCCAGTTGCTCCATGATTTCCTCGGAAACCTTCTTTTTTTGCACTTTTTTGATATAGCCATTGGCCTGCATGAATTACCTCCAAATTTGTCATACAAGTAGACATGTGATAAGTATACGACGTGGCCGAGGTTTTCCCTGTCGGCGGCGCGACAATTTTTTTGGTAACGATGAACATTCCTGTGTTACCATTTTAATCCTCAAGCGTTACCAAATCAAAAACGGATCCGCTTATGCGAACCCGTTGTCCCTTTGAAGAGGAGCAGCCAGATGGCAACAGTTGCCTGTCACAATGGCCCTCAAGATGATATAATCTGGTTGGCAGTGAAAATTGCCCCGGCCCGGCGGGCACCTCCTTCCCGACCGTGGGGCGTGCGGCCCTGCGGGAAGGAGGTGGAGCGATGGGGAATATCCACGTTACCCTCAGTATAAGCGGTCCGGCTGTTGCCGTGGCCGCGTTCCTGTGGCTGGCTATCCGCTGGATGTACCGGCGGACAAAGTGAGAAGGCTGGTGTACCCCCACCAACCTTCTCGGTAAACGGTTCCCGTGGCTTGAATAACGGGCCGCACGCCCCGCAGTCGGGTTCGCCTTCCGGCGGGCCCTTCTGCTTTTATTATTATAAACCTGTCATGGTTTGTCAATACATGCTGCTGAAAAGGGAAGTGATTACGTCCAAGCGCCGGTAAAATCAAAATGGATCCGTTAAGATGCTTTAACTCCCTGTGCCGGCCAAAAGCAAGGGTGCCCTAGGGTACAGGTTACTTGACCAGCCAGCGCAAGAGCGGAGGCATCACCAGCAGTACTCCCACAATCCGGATGAGGTGCAGGGCCGCCACCTTGGGGGCGTCCGCCCCCAGCACGCTGGAAATCAGCACCATGTCGGTCATCCCGCCGGGGGCGGTGCTGAACAGGGAGGTGACCACGTCCAGCTTGCTGATCCTGCTGATCACCAACCCGGTGATGATGCCGGTGGTAAGCAGGGTGATGACGAGAACAACCGCAGGCAGGGCAATCTGCTTGAGTTCGTGCACAACCTGCGGGGTGAAACTCAGGCCGATCATGGCGCCTAACAAGATTTGGATAACTACCCGGGTCCAAGAAGGAAGGGAGCCCAGCGGCATCCCGCTCCCCTGGGCTATCGCCACCAGCACCATCGACCCCACCATGGCCCCGGCGGGGATCCGTAATTTAAGTGCGACCAGCCCTCCCACCGCCGCAATGACAAGAGTAAGCGCCAAGTAGACCATTTTCCGTCCCAACCCTTTCCCATTCTTTTCTTTCGTCCCGGCACCCGCCTCCCCGGACCGGGCATCCGGTAAAATAACCATATCCCCCACTCCTCCAGCAAATACTGGTACGAGTTTTACCCTAACTCAAAGTGGCGGGGCTGTTCCAGAGGGCCTGTACAGCCGGGCCCGGAAAAGATGTACGAAAATGGCCCCAGTCACTCGCAACTGGGGCAAAGACGACAAGTACAAAGCCATTTTTCCCTTCTGGAGCCTACTTGCTTTCTGGTTTCGTCTTCAACCACGGGCCACAGCGCCCCCTCCCCCTGCCTGTATTCTACCACTATTCAGGGAAGAAGCGCAACATTTGGCACAAAAACAAAAGTGTCCGCCTTTCATCCCCGCCCTTGACTTTTTCAAGCCGGGGACTTCCCGGCGGGTAAGTTGAAATGGTCTTGATTTGTAGCCACTATTATGCTACAATGTAGCCACAAAGGAGGGTTCATGATGAAGAGCGTCGGCATCAGGGAACTCAGGGACAACCTCAGCCGTTACTTGGAAGAAATCAAGGAGGGGCAGGCAATCTACATCACGTCCCGTGGCGTGCCGGTAGCACGAATTTCTCCGGTGAGTGATCCCGTGGACCCCGCCATCTCGGCTTTGCTGGACACGGGTCAAGCCCACTGGAATGGCGGTAAGCCCAAAGGCAACCCATCCCCCCCCTGCCTTAAAGGCAAGAAATCTATGAGCGACATGGTCAGCGAGGACCGCCGATGATTGCGTATCTCGACACCAGTGCGCTGGTCAAGTTATACGTCAGTGAGGAAGGTTCGGAAGTCGTGCATCGCGCGGTCACCCAAGCCACGGTCGCCGCAACTTCTCAAATAGCGTATGCCGAAGCCAGGGCCGCCTTTTCACGGTCATGGCGCGAAGGACTGCTCTCTGAAGGTGACTACCGGCGCACGATCGCGCTCTTCAGAGCGGACTGGGATCGTTACCTGGCCCTTGCTGTCTCTGACAAAATCATTTTCCTGGCAGGGGATCTCACGGAATATCATCAGCTCCGGGGCCTTGATGCTATTCACCTGGCCAGCCTGATCACCCTCCGGCAGCAAACCGAGGAACCAATGACCGCCCTTTGCTGGGATACCAGGCTGAAGTCAGCCATGCGTGACTGTGGTTTTTCCGTTTGTTGAGTGGTTTGAATTCTAGCTAGCCAAAGATCACGATTAACGCCCCTGCTAAAATGAATAGTGTACTCCAGACAAGGGTACCGGTGACGCGCTCTTCCCCACCTAACAAAACGGGGCCGATGGCCATGGCGAACCAAACGCGGGTATTATACAGGGCGTTCACAATAACCACCGGCGCGAAGCCCAGTGCCGTATTCAGGGCTATAATCGCGACCCCGCTGGTCACACCGGCCAGAGCCAGGTTAAGAAAAGCCTCCCGGTCCATGCCCACCAGCTCCCGCCAACCTTTTTGCAAAGTAAATACCAGCGACTGCACAGCCAGGGCCCCCAGTCCGCCCACGGCGGAAGTCAACACTGCGGAAGGCGACTCCGTGAGGCTTAATTTCCGCAAAAGATCCGCCCCACCATAGGCCAGGCCGGATGTCACAGCCAGGAGCATTCCCACAGACGATGGCCTTTGGAAAACTGTGTTGGGCTCCTCAATCGCAGCCGCCATTTCCCCTTTCTGCCGGGCCTTTTCCCCTTTCTGCCGGGCCTTTTCCCCGGAAAGCCAGTAGACTCCGAATACCACCAGGACAAGCCCTACCAAAGAAGTAATGTTTAAGACCTCTCCCAGCAGCAACACCCCGAAAACCAGGGCAAACAAGGTCTGCGTCAGCGAGAGCATTATCGCCCTGGCAGAACCGATGCGGGCCACCGCCAGGTAATTCAGCGTCCGTCCCAGCACATTGGCGACCACGCCACCCGATGCCGCCAAGAGCAATCCTTCCCGGCTGAGGGTGAGCAATCCGCCGGTATTGGATGTCACGACTAGAAAAAGGCCAAAGACCAGGTTGTTCACCAGCAAGTTGACCATCACTCCGGCGGAGGCGGTAGCTTGTCGCATCCCCCGCTGGGTCAAAATGGAGTTTAATGAAAAGCATAAGCCGGCTGCAACAGCTAATAGTTCCCCCACGGATCCACCTCATTGCCGCTCCATTTTCTGCTCTCACCGTATGTTGCACCAGTTTTCCGTCTTGCCTGTCTAATTCCACCGGCAAGGGAACCGGTTGTGGCGCCTCCCTACCATGGCAAGGGTTTGGACTTGGTACGCTTCGGGCTGACGTAAATAGCGTCGTTTGGACAGGCCAGTTCGCAAAGGTAGCAGCACATGCAATCCTCCGGGTAAGCGAGGTATACCGTTTTACCCAGTACGCGAATTACGTCCATGGGGCAAGTATCCCAGCACTGCAGGCAACCGTTACACCGCTGGTAGTCGATTTTTTCGATGCCCATTGCTCTCACACCTCACCGCGGGGAATAGACTTCCCGGGGTGGTGGCAAGTAGGGAGTGGGAAATTCCACTGCTTCCACTTCCGGCCCCCGTTCACCCTTGCCAACCATTACCCATTTTAACCAGTGCACATTATCCGTCAGGGGAAAGTCTTTCCGGAATACGAACCCCCGGCTCTCCTGCCGGAACAGCACGCTCCTCAGCACCAGTTCCGCCAGGCAGATCATGGACCGTACCTCAAAGACCTTGACCAGCCCGTGGGCATCACGGGCGGTAAGCATAGACAGGCAATGATCCCGCACGCGTTCAACTTGTTGCAGGGCGACGGTGAGGGCTTCCTCGCTCCTGAGGTAGGCGACAGGATAAGGGATTAAAGCCCCCAGGAGGTCTGACACCACCTGGTCAGGTTCCACCCCACCGCTCCGGCGCAGCGGCGCCGTCAGTTCCCGTGCCGCTATCTCCACCTGCCGCGGCAGGTCTTCCCCTCCACCTGGGGGCTGTCCTGCCGCCAGGGCTTCCCCGGCCGCCTGCTCGCCGGCGATGGCTCCGGATAAAAAGGCAAAAGTCAAGTTCAAGCCGGTAATGGACCAGGTGCCGTGGACAGGTGAACAGGTGGCGTCACCCGCGGCGTAGAGGCCTGGCAGACCGGTGGCACAGCGAGTGTCGATATGGATCCCTCCCCCGTGCACCAGCGTGCCTTCGAAGGCCGGCATCCATTCCACCGGGCGGCTAAAGGGATCCAGTCCCAGCCTGGCAAACGCTCTGAAGCCTTCGGGCAACAGCTTTTGCAACAGCGCCCTGTCCTCGCTTCCCACGGGAGAAAGGTCAAGGTAGATGGGACCCCGGCCGGCTTCCACCTCCATGGCCATCCCGATGACCAGCCTGGTCAGCCTGGCCCGGCTCCCCAGTTGCGGGTCATAACGGTACATGAACTCCTCTCCGGCAGCGTTGATGAACCGGCCGCCGCTCCCTACCATCAGGCTCAGGCCATGGATGTCGAAGTCCCTGGCAGTGGTGTTGGACATGGCCTGGTCCAGGTTGCGCAGCTTCGCTCCAGCCCGGTAGGCCATCAACTGCCCTTCCCCCGTCAGGTTCTGGTGGCCGATAAAATACGCTTTAAACCCGCAACCCCCTGCGGTCAACACCACGGCCCCTGCCCTGAACAAAAAAAGTTCTCCCGTGCGGGTGCCTATACCCACGGCGCCGGCAACCCGCTCTCCATCTTTGACCAGGTGGGTAACCATCACCCGTTCTACCATGCTTACTTGTTTCTCCCGCGCTTTCCGGCGCAGGGTGTCCATCATGGGCAAGGCATTGATCATCGCCGTGAGCGTGTTGATATTGCCCCGGGCCTTGCGGCGCCGGAGGCGGCCTTGCTGGTCCTCTTCCAGGATCACCAGGCCCCGCTCTTTTCCCCAGGCCTGCAGTTCCATGGCCAAAGGGTACGCCTTCTCCAACTGCAGCCGCACCCACTCCTGATCGTTCAGGTATTCGCCGCGCACCACGATTTCCTCCAGCCATGCCTCCGGGTCATCCTCCGGCAGGCAGATGTTGATGGCACCTGCGGCGAAGGGGCTGCATCCGCTCCTGCCCACCCGGCCCTTGTCCGCCAGGATAACCCGCGCCCCTTGCGCCGCCGCCTTGACGGCCGCGAAGCAGCCCGCGGCTCCACCGCCGATCACCAGCACGTCAGTATCCAGCACGTGATCGACCAGCCTCGTTACCTTCAATCCCAGTTCACCGTCCTTGCATACTGATGAAAAACGGCACTAGTCATCCCCACTGGGGGCAAGATAAGACGGAACGCGCTTGAAGAGGGGTGCCAGGTAGGGCCAGGCCAGGAACAGGATGGTAACAATCAACAGCACCAGGGAGATCGGCTCGGTCACAAATACGGTATACTTCCCATCGCCCAGGATCAGCGCTCGCTGGAAGTTTCCCTCCAGCATCTGCCCCAGCACCAGCCCGAGGACAATGCAGGCCACCGGGTAGCGGTGCCTGCTCAGGATGTACCCCAGGATACCGAACACAATCATCACCACTACATCCAGCAACTCGTTACGGTAAGCATAGGAGCCCAGCACGCTCAACACCATGATCAAAGGGACCAGGATCGCGTTGGGAATGCGCACCACATGGGCAAAATACCTGGCCAGCAACATGCCACCGCCAAAAAAGGCCACCTGGGACATCAGGATACCGATGAACACCGCGTAGGGCAGGACCCCCTTCTGGAAAAATTCCGGGCCGGGGGTAATCCCGTGCAGCATCAGCGCCGCCAGGAACAGGGCGGTGGTGGCGGAACCGGGAATGCCCAGGGTGAAGGTGGGGATCAGGTCGCCCACCACACAGGCGTTTTTGGCCACCTCGGGCGCCAGCAGGCCGTTGACATTCCCCTGGCCGAAGGTCTCCGGATCCTTGGCCGCCCTTTTCTCCATCAGGTAGGCCACGATGTTGGCGGTAGAGATGCCCAGGGCAGGCATTACCCCCAGCAGGATACCGATAATACCGCTCCGGATCATGGTTACCGGCCGCCGGAAGGCCTCCTTGACCCCGCTCCACACGCTGTCGCTGGCAGTGAAGGTCTCCGCAATGGTACCGGAACCCGCCGTCCCCAGGGCGATAGCCTGGGAGAGGGCGAACAGGCCCAGCGCTACCGGAATGATCTCGATGGTATCTTCAAAGTACTGCAGGCCAAAGGTGAACCGCATAAACCCGTTGATGGGATCAGGGCCGATAAAAGCCAACAGCAGGCCCAGCCCGCCCAGCATCAATCCCTTGATGGTTTCCCCCTGGGCAGCCACCGATAGCAGCGACAGGGCCAGCAGCGCGATCATGGTGTACTCCGTCGGCCCGATCAGCAGCGCTACGGTCACCAGGATGGGAGAAATGAGTACCAGGGACAGCCACCCCACAATCCCGCCAGCCAGTGATCCCCCGGTGGAGATGCCCAGCGCCAACCCTGACTTCCCCTGCCGGGCCAGGGGGTAACCGTCCCAGCAGGAAGCTACTGAACCGGCGCCGCCGGGAGTATTGATCAGGATGGAGGCGATGGAGTCCCCGTAAGTGGTGGAAGCATGGATCGCAGCCAGGAAGATGATCGCCGTGGCGGGCTCCATGTTGTAGGTGAGGGGAAGCATGGAAGCCACGCCGAAACTCGGTCCCAACCCCGGCAGAGCACCGATCAATAATCCGTAAAGGGTACCCAGGAGCAGGAACAGGATATTTTCTCCCTGGAACGCAACCAGCAAACCGTCAAGCCACATCTTTCTATGCCTCCCTCTTTCCTAGCTGAACCAGATTCCTGGCGGAACCGGCACCAGGAAAACCCATTTCATGGCAGCGGTAAGAACGAACGTCGCTACCACCGCGGTAATGGTCACCGTAACGGGTTTTCGATAACCCAGCAACAGGGGCAGGCATTCCAGGAAAAGGAAGGTAGCCACCGTAAAGCCGGCCAGGTAGATCAGCCCCAAGTAGGCAAACACCAGGGCGGCCAGGCCATACCAGAGAACGCCAGACCGGTGAGGCTGCGAAGGTTTGCCCGGTTTTTCCTTCGCTCCCGGCAACAACCGCCCGGCAAGGGTATATCCCGCCATCACCAGGGTAATGAAAGAGATAATCCGCGGAAACTGGGCCGGCACACGGGGATACGAAAAACTCTCTACCAGCAGCGCAGCACTGAACAAGGCTACCAGCGCCAACATCACCAGTTCGCTGTTGATCTTTTTACCCACTAAGCCCCAGCACCTCCCTTGGAAAGTGGGGGGAGGAACCAGGCCGGCTCCTCCCCACCCGGTCCGTGCAAAGTACAAGACATTACTTCTTGAGGTCAGCTTCCATTAAAGGAATCACTTCCTTGGTCTTGCTATACAGGTCCTGGATCATTTGCTGGTACCCGGCGCCTTTAAGCTGCAACGGCAGGGTCTTGGCTTCCTTCAACTTGGCCAGGTATTCCGGGTCACGGGAGGCCTTATCGATGGCGTCCTCCAGGATTTTCCGGATATCTTCAGGCAAGCCGGAGGGCGCCAGGAAGCCCAGGGAGTAGCTCACATCCAGGCCTGAGAACCCTTCTTCCTGCAGCGTTGGCACATCCGGAAGCATTTCCGAACGCTGGGGGCCCATCAACACCAGGGGGCGCAGGTCGGACCTGACACCGCTGCTGGATACCGCGTCCATGATGGCATCCAGCTTCCCGCCCAACAGCGCCATCATCTGGTCGGCCGTGCTGTCAAAGGGAACTATATCGAACTGCAAGCCCGTATACTGCTTCAGCATCACAGCCCCCAGGTGGTCGGTGGTACCCGTTCCCGCGGTACCCAGCTTCAGCGGCTTTTTCTTGGATGCTTCCACCAGTTCCTTGTAGCTCTTGATCGGCGACTTGTCAGCCACCGCCACCAGGGAATAGTCCTTGCCCATAAAGTTGGCGATATAGGTGAAGTCCAGGGTTTTATACTCACCCTTGTAGAGCAGTTCACCCACGATGGTGGAGGGCATCCCCGTGACCATCAAGGTGTACCCGTCAGGCTTTTCTTTAAAGACAAATCCCCGGGCCTTGCGGCCACCGGCCCCTTCCATGTTCTCCAACACCAGTTGGCCACCCAGATACTTCTCGATATAGGGGGCGATCAGGCGGGCCTGCGTATCCACCGAACCGCCGG
Source organism: Clostridiales bacterium PH28_bin88 (assembly GCA_000987045.1). Taxonomy (GTDB): domain Bacteria; phylum Bacillota; class PH28-bin88; order PH28-bin88; family PH28-bin88; genus PH28-bin88. The sequence goes on from LAKY01000058.1 coordinate 109,342, forward strand.
CCCCATGCGTCAGGATCACCTTGATCGGTTTACTGGGGTACTTCTCCGGGGCGGTTGCCTCTTTGTTACCTGAGCCGGCACCCTTGTTGCCGCAGCCGGATAACCCCAGCACCAGCGCCACCATGAATAACAAAGCGATGATGGTCACAGCTTTCCTTTTACTGGTGAACATTGAATTCCCTCCTTCTAGAAAAATCAATTAACATCACCCCCGGTTTTTACATCCAACACTGTTCATGCTACCTCCGGCATGGCCACCCTCGATCATTTCTCACCCCCCTTCCTGTCACTGCCCATTTTCATCCTGCCAAGCTTAACGTAAATCCGGGATGCACTTCAGGTATAAAAATAACCCAATGGGTAGGCTTGCAGGCCCAGTTTGAGGACCTCCAGGTGGGTCTGCCAGTAGATGGCTGCATAGTAGAGCAAGGCCGGGATGATCGCGGCCAGAACGATTTGGGAATTCCGTCCTAAAATTCCGACAATTTAATTTGGTAATTTGACTTTTCAAGGTCCAACCAGGTCGGGCCACCGGGCCTTGACCTTGGCTACCAGTTCCCTGGAGGGGCCCACCACCGGGGGAAAACTCTCTCTTTGTTCCCAGGGGCGGCAGGCGTCGATGACTACCCGGTTGTTGAAAAATCCTTTGCCCGGGGGGTAGGACGTGGGATCCAGCCTGGTACTCCAGCACTTTCTCAGGATTTCAAGATCATCGGCCGGGTCGCAGCGGGTGAGGGCCGCCCACAGCACCTCGTTGATACTGGTGATCTCCACGTCGTCATCCACCACGATCACGCACTTGTTGGCGTAGGCCCCGCCGTGGCACTGGCTGGCCACGATGCCCGCCTGCCGGGAATGGCCGGAGACCCGGCGCAACTCCTCCGGGCGGTCCAGACGGCTCAACCATTCACGCAGGTCTGTTACGGGCATCAGCTTCCCCCCATTTGACCCGCCCCTTGGTACCCGGGGCGGAATGAAGTTTCTTGTTGGGTCACCGGTGCTACCCACCCCACCGGGGTGCCAGCTCGTTGTTGATTCCCAGGTGGTCCAGCACGCGGCTGACCAGGTGGTTGATAATGTCGTTCAAGTCCTTGGGTTTGTTGTAAAAGGCCGGCATGGGAGGTATGATGGTCGCTCCCAGTTGCGATAACGTCAACAGGTTCTGCAGGTGGATCTGACTGAGCGGGGTCTCCCGCGGAACGATGACCAGCTTGCGTTTTTCTTTGATGGTCACATCGGCAGCCCGCACTATTAAGTTGTCGCCCAACCCGTGGGCAATGCCCGCCACGGTCTTCATGCTGCAGGGGATAATGACCATCCCGTCGTGCTTGAAACTGCCGCTGGAAATGGGCGCACCCAGGTTGCCATTCTCCCAACAGTGCGTTGCCAGCCGGGTAACTTGCTCATATTCGTGCGCCGTTTCTGTTTTGATGGTCTCCTTGCCCCAGCGGCTAACCACCAGGTGTACTTCCATATCCAGGGCCCGTAAGGATTCCAGCAGCCGGATCCCGTAAATCGCCCCTGAAGCGCCGGACATCGCCACTACTATCCGCAAGTCGCCCCCCCCCTTTTGCACATTCTCCTGTTTACTTGTTCGGGAAAAGTTCCGTCCACTTCTCCATCACCTTTTTCGCCGCCTCTGGCGACGAAGTGGCGACAGGAGGAAACTCATCCTTCCGGTCGTAAGAGCGGCAGGCATCTAGGACCATCCGGTTATTAAAGAACTTCTTATCTACGGGGTAGCTCAGCGGATCCAAGCGGGTACTCCAGTTTTTGCGCAGTATTTCCAGGTCTTCAGCCGGATCACACCTGGTAAGCATCGCCCACAGGACCTGGTTGGTGTCTGTGATGTCCACGTCTTCATCTACAACAATCACGCAGCGGTTGGTATAGGCTCCACCATGGCACTGGGAGGCGATTAAGCCCGCTTGGCGCGAATGTCCCGGATACAACTGCTTGATGGAAACTATCAGCAGCAGCCTGCCCGCTCCGGCTTCGTGGGCCCAGACCCCCTGGACACCTGCAATGCCTGCTCCCTCGAGCTGGTTCCAGACAATCGCCGAGCGGAGCGGGCTGCGGAAATAACTGGTATCGGACGGCGGCACCGCGGGGGAGGACCCAAGGATAATCGGGTCGTGCCGATGCAGCACGGATGTGACAGTGATTTGCGGTTCAGGCCTGGTGCCTCCCGCGTAGTAACCCGTCCACTCGCCGAAGGGTCCCTCATCCCGGTAGTCATTGACTTTCAGCACACCCTCAAAGGCGATCTCGGCGGATGCCGGAATGGGCAGGCCGGTAGTAGGTCCGTAAATAACCTCGATGGGCTCCTGGCGGATCGCGCCGGCGAATTCATACTCGTTCATGCCATAGGGGATCTCCATCCCGGATACCATGTACAAAAGCGGGTCCTGGCCCACCACCACCACTACGGGGCAGTCTTCCCCCCTGGCCCAGCACTTCTCTCGTATAATGCGGCCGTGTTTTCCTGGAGACACCATCAGTCCCAAGTGGTTTTCATCATGCACCATTACGCGGTAAGTGCCCGAGTTAATCCAACCGGTATCAGGATCCTTCGTGATCACCATGCATGCAGTCCCGATGAAACGCCCCCCGTCCAACTCGTGCCACTTGGGCGTGGGAAATTCCCAGCAATTAATGTCACTTCCCGTGTGAACGTTCTCCAAAACAGGCCCTTCTTTCACCTCTTTCACCGGTACGGGTACAAATGATTTCATTGACTTCCGCCACCGGTCGACTATCTCCATGGTGCTGGCCTCCACCGGCAGCTCCAGGGTCATAGCGATCCGATCCATGGCTGCCAGCGAATTGGACAACACCCTGTAACCTTTCGGGTAATCACCTATCTCGTCGAACAGCAGGGCAGGGCTGCCCGGGCGCCGCTGGTATAGGTCGGTAATCACCCCCAGTTCCACGTCCCAGTGGGCGCCCGTGACCCTCTTGAGCCCGCCCCTGGGTTCAACTTTTTGCATCCACTCTCTCAGGTCTTTAACCGGCATTGTGTTACCTCCTTCGGTTTTTTCAACTACTGTCTCGTAAAACCGGTTTCCGCTTCCCTTTTATCTCACCCCCTCTCCAGTGATTCAAAAAGCTCGCTGATCCAAAATTTCATTGTATTTCGATACTCCGGTGTGCTCCTTGGGCTCACTGGTGGTCAGGCTAGCAGTCGGAAAGAGCTACCTTTTATCAACGGCGAGAAGAAACGATTTCACATGTTCAGATAACTGCCAAAGGTGCCCGCCAGCAGCACCTGGTGGATATCCTGGTAAGCCAACTTCGCCTGGTCCAGCAATACCTGGATGCTGGCCCGGATAGCAGGCTTTCGCCAACTGCAACTCCCAGATATCTTTTTGGGTCAGACTACCAGCTACGCTCCACTTTCTTCTGCGTGGACAGGACAAAGTAATTTCCGCCGGCATCGTGACCCAATCTGTGCTGCAAAGCGGCAGGTAAGCGTTGATCTTCATCCCGGGAGACCGTCCTCCCGCCCTGTTTAACGATGCCTACCCGCACCGGTTCGGCTACGGCATCCATTAAACCGGATGCGCAAATGCCTTTGGCGGGAACATCACCAATTACTTTTAACTGCACGTCATCCTTGATTGCCACCTTTTCAATGGCACCATCTACCGCCCGCATGCCGCACCTGATCTGGGCTCCCTCGAAAGCCGGCCCAGCGGCGGTGGAACAGGCCATTAATTGCCCGTCGACTGCCAGGATAATCTCCCCGTTGGTGCCGATATATACCGCCAGGTGCACTCCCTGTTCCCGGTAAATACCCGTGGAGATAATCACCCCTACCGTATCCCCGCCCACATAACCGGCGATGTTTGGTAACATGTAGACAGGGGCATGAGGAACAATGGCCAGCCCGGTATCTTTCGCTTCCACGTGTACGGGGTGAGTTGCCACCGGGACAAAGGGCGACGGGGCCAGATAGCCAGGATCCAAGCCCAGAAAAAGGTGGTGCATGATGGTATTTCCTGCTATGGCAACCTAGTAAATCTCGAAAGGGGACACTCTGGCTACCTGAGTCAACTTATGTCGTCGGGAAGAAAAGTTACTTTACTGGAAAATCCATCGACACTCCACAGGTGACTCGGGCATCCCCGGATCAACCCCAAACAGTCCGGTCCGTTCGGTGTCTTTAACGCACCAGCAGGATCACGACGCCGGATGTTACTAATAGCGCGGAAGCAACCATCAGTGAGTTTGTCTGCTCTTCGTTTCTTAATATTAGCCGGCTGTAAAGCAAAACGAAGAGGGGGATCGTCCCTACAATAGCTTGGGCCGTCGAGGCGCTAGTAACGGTTAGGGCCGTAAAGAGAAAATACCAGGCTACAGTCGTAAACGCCCCATCCGCCAGATAATACTTGATTTTCGCAAAAGGATAGGAAAGGATGCGGCGAAGCGCCGGCTGTCCCTCTCTGGCCAAGTGTTGCCCGATATATAAAATCAGCGCGGCTAAAGAACTTAAAAATGCACCAAAAAGAACGGATGGGATACTACCCAGGCCGGCCTTGCGCGCAACGATGCCGATCGCGTAAAATAAGCCGCTGGCCAATCCCCACAAGATTCCGAGCGATCCGTAATTGATGGGAACCCTGTTTGGATTCTGTCCGCTTTTTTGTTCCGGCCCCGGCTTTTCCTGGGCATTTTTGGCGGTGGCGGTCTTGTTCTCTTGCACCAGGCCAAAAACGCCGAAAAATATCGCCAAGATCCCCAGATACTGTAAACGCGAAGGCCTTTCATGCAACAATACCGCGGCAATCAAGACTGTAAACAAGGTCTGTGTCGACATTAACTGGCTGGCTCGCGATGGCCCGATCAGCTGAGTTGCCCGGTAATTACTGATCCGACCAAAGAATGAAGTGCCAATGGCCGAAAGAAGAAACATCGCGATGCCATAACTGTTAAGATCGGGAAGCCCTTTTGCCAGGCTATAGGTTAACGTTGCCAGGCCAAATAACGCCGTATTGACCAAATTCGTCCAAAAAAGGCCGTCCATGATCGGAGCTGCGCGTACAGCCTTTCTAATGACCAAGGTGCTGCCGCTGTAAAACAGTGTTGCCAAAAGGGCCAACATCTCTCCCATTTAATTTTGACCTCTTTCCCTCCCGGGCTAGTTGGATCTATTGTCAAGTTTCACCGGCAATTTGGTGATTCTGACCCCACAGGCATCATAAATACCGTTAGCAATCGCAGCGGCTGTTACTACCGTGGACACTCGCCCATACCCTTGGCTAAAAAAGCATCCGCCATCGGAGGCGCATCGGTGAAAAAAGTGACCATTTCCGGGATGTCCTGCATTTTAGGTATACGGTATTCACGAAAGCCATACGTCTTCCCGGGGATGAAGTCTTCTAACAAAGCAAAACCAATCCCCATTACTGCACCTCCCTCCGCCTGGACTATCGCTCCCCGCGGGTTGATCATCTGGCCGATATCGTAAGCTACCGTCAACTTCGCCACCCTTACTTGACTATTACTGGTGTTAACCTCCACTTCCGCCATCGCGGTGGCAAATGTATACTGCTCGTAAGGGTTCTGTTGGCGGTCGTCTTCAGGCCATGCCAATTTTCCCTCGAACTTGGCGTGAGTTTTAATCGGCCCATCAGAAGCCAGCGCAGCGAGTTTTAAAAAGGCGGTCCCAGTTTTGCTTTTTACTCCTCCCCGGACAAGCTCCAGACCCTCGGGCGGTTCCCCCAGAAGTCCTGCCGCCCGGGCCAAAATCTTTTCTCTTAGTTCCCGGGCTGCCGCTATGACAGCATTTCCTGAAGCGAAGGTTTGGCGGCTGGCACTGGTTGAATCAGCATCCGGCGTAAGCAATGTATCGCCTGTAACAACACTCACATCCCCTGCTGATTGACCAAGAACCTGAGCGGCCAACCGGGCCAGCGTAGAAGGCAGACCTTGCCCAATGTCAGTCCCACCGCTGAAAACCACAAATTTTCCTTCGTGCGTAAACTCCACTTCCGCGTTACAGATATTCGGCGCGTTAGTACGGCCGTTACCAAGCCACATCGGCGCAAACCCTACGCCTTTTTTGATCTCACTTACCCCATGGTCACCTGCACACTTGGCGTTTTTTGCCTGTTCCTTGATAATGGTGATTCTTTCAGCTAAAGCCACGTCATCCTTCAGCACTTGCCCGGTAGCCGTGATAGAACCTGGTCTAAAAGCATTTTTCCAATCCCGCTGAGTTGTTACGAATTTTGTTAACTTAGTTTGCTTTGTATAGTTGCCTGGTCTAGTGGAAACCCTGGACTTTTAGTTTGAAGCTCCGGACAGTACCGCTTTTTTGTTCACGCTGATCCCGTAGGCTATGATGCCAAAAAAGATCACCGCTCCCCCCAGGTCTCCTATCCAGCCAGGCAGCAGGGACCCAAAGGCGCCTACCACCAGAAGCATCCGCTCCAACCAAGATAATTTTGAGACCAGCCACCCCTCGGCAGCTGCCCCCAAGGACAATACTCCAATACCCGCACTGATCAGACTATGTACTACTCCTAATACTCCACCTGACAGCATCAGGCTTGGTCTATAGACCAACAAGAACGGCAAAATAAACGCAGCGATGCTTAGCTGGAGTCCAATGATCGAGGTTTCAAAAGGTTTCGCCCTAGCGATAGCAGCAGCCACATAGGATGCCACTGCTACCGGGGGTGTAACATTCGAAAACACGGAGAAGTAAAAGACAAACATATGAACTGTCAAAGGCGGAATTCCCAGTTTAATCAATGAGGGAGCAGCGATGGCAACCCCGATGATATAGGCTGAAACGCTTGGCTGCCCACAACTAAGCACCAGTACAAAAATCGCGGTCATGATTAATGTGGGCAAAAGTTCCCCGTTGGTGTATGTCAGCAATTGGATACCGAGCTTTACCTGCAGCCCGGTCAGTGACAAAGCACCGATCACCACGCCGGCAGTAGCAGTTGCAGCGGTTGCAATGATGATCCCCCGTCCTCCCTTTTCCAAAGCCAGAAGTATCTTCTTCCCACCCATCCGGGTTTCCTGTTTAAACCAGCTTACCACCAAGCAAGCGATGATACCCCAAATACCGGCCATAATAGCCGAATACTCCATGACAATGAGGGCGAATAGCAGCACAAACAGGGGAATTAACAGGTAGCCTCTGGCTTTGATCACGTCAATAAAGTTCGGCACTTCTTCCTCTGGCAGGCCCTTGAGGTCCAGCTTGATCGCTTCCAGGTGCACTTGCCAGTAGATGGCCGCATAATAGAGAAGGGCAGGTATAATGGCTACAAGAACAATTTGTGAATATGGAATGCCTAAAAATTCAACCATAAGGAATGCGGCTACCCCCATGATCGGCGGCATGATCTGGCCACCGGAAGAGGCTGCCGTTTCTACGGCCCCCGCAAAGGAGGGCTTGTATCCAATCGACTTCATTAACGGGATGGTGAAACTCCCCGTAGTGACCACATTGGCTATGGTACTCCCGCTAATAGTCCCCATCAGCGAACTGGCGATGACCGCGATTTTGGCCGGTCCTCCCCTAGTACGGCCTGCCAGGGATACCGCTAGGTCAACAATCAGTTTGGCTCCTCCGGAAATCTCCATAAATGCCCCGAAAAGGACAAAGACTATCACATAGGTTGAGACCACCCCTAAAGTAAGGCCATAAACGGCCTCTACACTGAAGAGAAAACTTACCGTGCGGCTGAAGGAGAAGCCCGAATGGCTCAGCATACCCGGTAACCCCGCGCCAAACAACGCATACAGGACCCCTGCTGCCCCAAACAGGGTCAAGACCAAACCCACAGTCCTCCTGGTCATTTCAAAAAGTACCATCAGCATGACGGTGCCCCAAAAGACATCGGCGGTGCTAGGCATCACGCCCGTACGGTAGATGATCGATTTGTACTGGGTAAGGAGGTAGATGAACACCCCTATCGTACCGATAATCAATAGGTAGTCGTAAAAGACGGGCCTTTCGTGACGGTAGGCAGCACCTTTGTAAAGCAAGAACGCCATTGTTGATCCTAGCAATAATGTGGCTCCCCTTAGTACCAATGGATCCACGATAATTACGCTAGCAGTTGCCAGATGAAATACTGCTGTGATTATGGCAATCACTCTTATCGCTTGTAGCGCGAGGCCGCCCAACTTCCTTTCCTTTGCAGCCTCTTCCTGCCAGGTCACCCCGTTTTGGTTTTGCTCCCCCGCTCTTTCTTGTGCCATAAGACCCATAATGCCCCTCCTTTTCCAGTAAGTGTCTGCTAAGGAATAGGCAACAGGCGGATTGGTGTGCAGCCAGTAAAGTTGTGGCCCCCGCCTGCTGCCCAAAGGTCAAAACTTACGGAAGCAGATTGCTGGGAATGTTTATTCCTTTCTCTTTGTAGTACTTCACAGCACCTGGGTGATACGTGATGTTCAGCTTGTCAACATTTTCAACTTTTGCGTCGACCAGCTTTTTGTAGCCTTCCACAAGAGCCGGGTTATTTTCAAGCACAGCCTTAGTGATACGATAGGCCAGGTCGTCATCTGTGTTCTTATTGGTAATTAAAAACATGTAACTGGTTATTGTGGTGATGTCTTCGGTTAACTGTTTGAACGAACCCGCCTTAATGACACCAGGTTTGGCAAACGAGTTTTTAGCCATGAACGCCTCTATCTCTGCTTGAGGAATGGATACAAAAGCAAGTTTGTTGGTGCTTTCCAGATCGGAAAACGTAGCGACGGGAACAGTACTGATCATGCCCATGGCGTCAATACGGCCGTCCCGGAACATATCCGACCCATCTGCAGGAGCTGTGTTAACAATGGCGGCGGGTTTTATCCCCATGTTGTCGAAGTACAAGCGCCAACTGCTGTCATGACCGCTGCCCGCATTTGCCAGCCAAACCCTTTTCCCGTTGAGGTCCTGAGCTGTTTTGATGTTGGCCTCGGGCCGAGCGATCATCTGCATGAACACCGGATACAAGGGGACCAAAGCCCTGGCATCCTGGAATTTACTGCCGTTGGTCCATTTCCCGGTGCCTTCCCAGCCGTCCTGAGAATCAATAGTCAAAGTGAACCCCAATTTCGAATCTCCTTTGTTCACCAGTTGGTAGTTGTGTACTGTCCCGCCGGTTGCCTCAATCGATGCTTCAATGTTCAGCTTTTCTTTTAGTACTTTGGCTATAGCACTGGAAGCAACATAAATGCTGCCACCAGGAGGCGCGGCTGCCATAGAAATCTTTTCCGGCTGTTGGGGAGCCGCCGCGGGTGCTTTTTGTTCCTGCGAATCCTGTTTGTCAGCCGGCGTAGGTTTACCGCCGCAACCAGCAATTAAAGTCAAACTAAACAGAATTAGCACTAACAACGCCAATGGTTTACTAAACTTCACATTAATCCCCTCCTGAAATAATTTTCTTTCATCTCTGCGCCTTGAGACAATCACGACTAAACCGCCTTAAATCACCTCCTATCTTCTAGCCCTTGGCCTGCTTCTTTTGTTCTATTGCTTGGAGTACCTTTTCTGCGGTGATCGGTAGGTCCTTAATGCGCACTCCAACAGCATCCTCAATAGCATTGGCAATAACCGCCATCGTAGGAGTAGTGATTACCTCCCCCACCCCTTTTGCCCCAAAAGGCCCGTTAGGGTCCGGTACCTCTACGATGCGGGGAAGTATTTCAGGTACGTCCATTGCCGTAGGAATTTTATAATCGTGGAAGTTGGGATTAAGCACCTGCCCTTTCTGATCAAAAATCACTTCTTCCGTCAGTACCGTCCCAATGCCGTGAACAGCTCCACCTTCCAACTGCTGCAAACAGTTTTGTAGGTTGATGGGCTTTCCAACATCAAGGCCTGTTGCAAAACGCAAAACCCTGACCTTTCCGGTTTGCATATCCACCTCTACTTCGGCAGCGTTTGCCGTGTACATCCAAAAAACACTGTGGGCGGAAAAAGTACCTTCCTGCTCAAACTCCGGGTAAAAAAACCCATGCCCTGTAACGGTGCCCCCTGCGCGGTACTTCTTTTTCATTAAAGCATAGTACGAAATAGGAGGAATATCCACATTATCTATGGTTCCTTTAGGTCGTATCATCCCTCCTGCGGCTTCCAACAGATCCGGACTGCACCCAAAGACACCAGCGGCGATTTCACAAAGCTGCCTTGCCAGGTCCTCCGCTGCCATTTTAACTGCATTTCCCATGTGGAAAGTGCTTCTACTGGATGTAGTGGAGGCATCAAAGGGGGTAAAATCCGTGTCCGGGGTAGACACGTTGATCATTTCAACGGGAACTCCCAACACCTCAGCCGCGATTTGGGCGATAATCGTTGTAGACCCTTGCCCCACCTCAACTGTACTGGTTAAAACGTTTATAGTGCCGTCTTGGTTCAGGTACATCACTGCAGCAGCACCTGAAGGGGTTTTGGTGTTCTTGCTACCGCAAGCAATCCCACGGCCTATTCTCTTTTTGCCACCCGCACCAGCAGGGTTTACGTTAGGTGTTCCCCAGCCAATTGCGTCAGCTGCTTGGTGAAGGCACTCCTCAACCCCAACGCTGGACATTTTCTGACCAAAAGGATTTATATCTCCATCACGAATGATGTTCTTCAGCCTTAATTCCAACGGGTCGATACCCAGTTTCCTGGCAATCATGTCCATCTGTGATTCATACGCCCATGCCACTTGTGGGGTGCCGTAACCCCTGTAAGCTCCGGCGACAATTTTATTTGTATAAACACAGTATCCAATCAAACGGGTGTGAGGAATCTTGTACGGGCCTGCGGCAGTGGCGGTAGTTTGCCGGCAAACAGTCGGCCCCTTTTCAGCGTAGGCACCAGTATCCCATACAACCTTGACCTCTCGTGCTACCAGCGTGCCATCCCTTTTAATTCCTGTCTTAATCGTGGTAACCGTTGCGTGCCGCACCAGCATAGCCTGAAATTCTTCCTCCCGGCTGAGCACTATCTTGACAGGACGACCGTTGGCTTTTTTCGCCAACAGATAGGCGATTGGTTCTACCTTCAGCCCGCCCTTACAACCAAAACCGCCGCCAATATATGTTGAGATGACCCTGATTTGGGTAAGGGGAATGTGTAGAGCATCCGCCAGGTCTTTCCGCAACCTGTGCGGGCTGTCATTCGGCACCCAAATGGTGATTTTGCCATCTACCGCAATTTGTGCCACTGCCGAATGGGGTTCCAATGGAGCATGTTGTACGGTGTGACTGCGAAAGGTATCTTCGAAAATATAATCGGCCTCTCGAAAACCTTGATCGACATCACCCTTGGTATACTCATCCACCGTGATAATATTTGTACCGGCCACAGGCTTCACCACAGGGATACGGTGATAATTTTCCAGCCCCTCGTGAATGAGTGGAGCTCCTTTTTCCATTGCTTGTACCGGATCGAAAACTGCAGGCAATTCCTCGTATTCCACCTTAATTAGCCCCAAGGCTATGGCTGCGGTTTCCTCATCCTCCGCGGCAACCGCAGCAACGGGTTCACCAACAAAACGGACTTTTTCCTGAGCAAGAAAGGGCATATCCTGAACAGCTTCGCCACCCTTTACACCTGGAAGGTCTTCCCCGGTAACCACTACCCGCACGCCCGGTAGATCGCGAGCCCTGGAAATATCTATTTTAACAATTCTGGCGTGAGCATATGGGCTGCGCAAGACTTTTCCATGCAGCATTCCATGTAAAAAAACATCAGCCCCGTATACAGATGATCCTGTAACTTTACTCAAGGCATCAACACGCTTAACCGAATGACCAATGATCATGAAATATCACCTCCCTATGGCTACTTCATCGTCATGCTTGCTTTTTTAATAGCATTGACTATTCTCACGTAGCCGGTGCACCTGCACAAATTTCCGGCTATTCCTTGCCGGATCTCCGCCTCGGAAGGGGATGGGTTTTCCTTTAACAAAGCCACAGCCGACAAGAGCATCCCCGGCGTACAAAATCCACATTGTACGGCACCTTCATCAATAAATGCCTGTTGTAACGGATGTAGTTGCCCGTCTTGGGCTAACCCCTCGACAGTAACAACCTCTTTTCCATCAGCCTCCGCTGCGAGTACCAGGCAGGAGTTCACCGGATTTCCATCAAGTAGGACTGTACAGGCTCCACAATCACCCGCCGAGCAACCTTCCTTAGTCCCGAGCAGCCCCAAGTCTTCACGAATAAGTTTTAAGAGTGTCCGGTTCACCGGTACATCATGGACAGTATGCACGACCCCGTTTACCTTTACGGTTATACTTGCCACCTGCATCTCCACTCCTCCTTCGCAAGAACCGTACTTAATCGGCCTCCTGCTGCTTGATGCGTTCCCACGCCATCATGCCGGCCCTAGGAACTAGGACCTTAACCAGATGCTTGCGGAAGTCCGCTGAAGAACGCCAGCTGGTGCGCGGCCGGGCCTCATCCGAAGCAATTGCACCTGCTTGTTCGAGTAACGTTTCGCTTAAAAGCCGCCCTTTTAGCGCCGTTTCTGCTTGAAAGGCTCTGATAGGAGTGGGAGCTGCCGTGGCCAAAGCAATCCTTGCTTCCCGACAAGTGGATAGGTCGTCTTCACATTCCAAATAAATGGCTATTCCCAAAAGGGCTAAGTCCATGGCCTCTCGTCTGGCATATTTGTAGTAAGCCCCACTACTATTACCTACGGGCAGTTTCACTATGATTTGGGTCAAGATCTCGCCAACCTTTAAGGCTGTCTTGCCCGGCCCAAGAAAGAAGTCCGCTAATTGCAGTTCCCGTCCGCCTTCCGGCCCGTACAGGCGTACAGCAGCATCCAAGGCCAGCAAAGGTGCCGCGCTGTCTGCCGAAGGCAGGGCGGAGCAAATGTTTCCGCCTATTGTACCCCGGTTCCGCACTTGAACCGAGCCGACTTTACTTACCCCGTCGTACAACAACGGAAACTTTTTCCGGACTGTGTCTGAGCATTCCAATTCCCGATGGGTGGTTAATGAACCAATCCACAGAGCATCGTCAACCAAACGAATGCCGTTTAATTCCGCGATCCCTTTAATGTCAATCAAGTACTTCGGTTTGCTTTTGCCCTCCCGCATCTGAACTATGACATCCGTCCCGCCCGCCAACACTCGTGCGTCTTCTCCCCACCGGTTTAAGCTGTCAACAACCTCCTGCAAACTTTGTGGTTTAATCAATTCGAATTTTGGCAACATCTAAACCTTCACCCCCAGACTATAAACCTACTTCTCTCCCGGTCTCCAGCCCCTCCGGGAACTCTTACAGTATTACACCACAAATCTCATACCCCGGTCCCGGATATTGACTCATTCGCTGTCATGCCTTCAAAAGATGAGAGAAATTCTTCAACATATCTATAAAAAGTATCAAACTGTTCCTGAACGATAAAGTGACCTGCTCGTGGAATTTCAACAACTCGGCTCTGCTCGATCATTCTGGCTAAGAATTGTGCCTCCTCGGACCTTAGAACGTTACTATCCGCCCCCCGCATAATTAACGTGGGAAATGACATTTTGTAAGCAAACGGGAAAAAGTCTGGATTAATCGACTCCCGAACTTTAACAAGTACCGCAGTAGGTACCTTATGGCGAATTTTCCCTTGCTGATCCTGTTCTGTCATAGCATGGGCATGATGTAAGATAAATGTCTCGGGCCAATGCTCACCCTCATGGGTACGCAAGTAACTGATAACGTCCTGGAGAGAAGAAAAGCTGTCTGGACGCCTGGCAAGAAATTCAGGGTTTCCCCTTCTATCGTCGCTAATGGCAAAATCGCTGGTATCTACAAGAATTAAAGTTTTAAATAATTCGGGGTGCTGGACCCCAAGTTTCCCCGCAACTCTGCTCCCCATGGAATGCCCCATAAAATGGCAGGGGGTCAATCCCAAACGAATTACAAACTCGTAAAGGTCTTTAACCATTTGATTTGCCAAACAGGTCACAGGATTAGCCTGACTATCCCCAAATCCCCTCAAATCCGGGGCAATCACCCTGAATTTACCCTTCAAGCGTTCCCCCATAAAATCCCACATCCGGCAGGTGGTTAACGACCCGTGCAAGGCTATCACCACCGGCAAACGGGAGCCGTTTCCCCAATCAAGATAATGCATATTTAAACCATCATGAAGTTTAAACCATCGGCTTTCCGGAATACTCGACCACATATACGAAACCTCATTTCGCAAGCGACTTTCCAATTAAGATGAATAGCTCCCCATCACCCGATCAATCTCTCTGTTTCCACGAAAACTATCACTTCTTTTCCTCCGACAATGAAGTCGGGACAGGCACTGAATGCAGCCAGCAGATCCATTTCTGCCTTAAATAGGACATATGCCCCCGGCTTGGGCCGGATTGTGGTGTGCTCCATTTTTCCGGTAACCGGGTCAATAGTCATGTTCTGAAATAGGTTAAACGGGCTGGGGATATCCTCCGGGGCGATACCCCACGGTTCCAACGCTGAGGAGAGATTTTCCCAACAGCCGTGGTCAGGTATTTCGTCCGGCTTGATCGGCCGCTTGTAAGTCTCGCTTAAGTCACCCCGCGCAGCCACCAGTTCATACCTGCGCCGGCTGCACATCCCTTCTTGCAAATCGTGGTGGCCCTCTGTAAAAGTATCCTCAACGATAGTCATCATGGTATTATTAAACTTGGAAATTAACTGGTCTCCCGTACTGATGAAAATTTTGCCCTGGTTGGCCTTGCTCCTGGCTTGATCAAACCGTTCACGCAAGTTATGGCGGTTAAACGCGACAAAATCCACGATGGTGGTTCCCTGGACCCGCACGTACTCGCCTTTGGCCACCTCAAAGGCATACCCCGTGTTGGGGCTGACCACCTTGCTCAACCGGATGGCCATTACTAACTACCCCCCATGCCCTGTAATCTTTGCTGGGCAATCTTGACCGCCTCCACAAACTGAATATAACCGGTACAGCGGCAGAGGTGGCCCGACAGTTCGGTCTTGATCTCCTCATCCGGCGGCAGCTCTTCCCGGTCCAACAGGGACTTGGCGGACAACACCACGCCCGGCGTGCAGAAGCCGCACTGCACCGCTCCCGCCTCGATAAAAGCCTCCTGGATGGGGTGCAACTCGCCGGAAGCGCTGAGCCCTTCGATGGTCACCACCGTTTTCCCCTGGGCCTTCATGGCCGGCACCAGGCAGGAGTTGACGGGCATCCCATCCAGCAGCACCGTGCAGGCGCCGCATTCACCCTCGCCACATCCCTTTTTGGTACCCGTCAGCCGCAGTTTATTCCGCAGCACCTCCACCAGCGGTTCCGCCGGGCCGGCCGCCACCTCTACCGGCTCACCGTTCAGGGTAAACCGTAAAACCTGGGAATAAGACGTTGACATGGTTAACCTCCTCCGGCAGAAATTAGCTGGCCTGTCCGGTGGCCCGTTGCAGGGCGGCCCGGAGCGCGCGCCCCACCAGCACCTTCACCAGTTGGCGCCGGTAAGCGGCCGAACCCCGCAGCAAGCTGTCCCGCGGGTTGACTTCCCGGCTGGCCGCCAGGGCTGCCGCCTCAATGGCATCTGTATCGTCAACCCTCGCGCCGGCCAGCACGGATTCAGCCTGCAGGGGACGGAAGGGCCGCGCCGCCACCGGCCCGATGGCAATGCGGGCTGCCGTGACCTTGCCGGCCGCCGTGTGCACCACCACGGCCGTATTGATCACCGGCAACGCTAAGGCGTTGCGGGGAGCGATGCGCATAAAGGCGCTGCCGCTGCCCGGCCCGGGGAGGGTCAACCTGAGCTGGGTGACCACTTCCCGGGAACTGTCAATCTTGCTTTGACCAAACCCCGCGTAAAGCGCCTCCACCGCTTCCATCCTGCGGCCCGCCGTGGAGGCGATTTCCGCTTGCGCCCCCAGCGCTACCAGCGCCACCGCCGCGTCCCCCGCCGGCTGGGCGCTGACCACGTTACCCACCACTGTGGCCAGGTTGCGGATTTGCGGCGACCCGACGCTGGCACAGGCCTCCGCCAGTGCCGGCGCCAGTTCCCGCACCCGGGGATGCACGACTGCCTGGGCATGGGTGGTTGCCGCGCCGAGGACCAGTTCCCCCCCGGTTACCTCCAGGCGGCGAAACTCGCTGATGCCCGTCACGTCGATCAACGCCGCCGGGCTGTATTGCTTGCGCTGGATCCAGAGCATCAGGTCGGTGCCGCCGGCGATCAGGCGGGCCTCACCGGCGTAACGGTCCAACTCCGCCAGGCACTGTTCCGTGGTCCGCGGCATCAAATAGGCCTGTACACTCATGCTCCCGCCTCCTTCAGTTCCGGGTGCAGCGCCCAGAATACCTTCTCCGGCGCGATGGGCAGGTCCCGGATGCGTACCCCGATGGCATCCTCCACCGCGTTGGCGATGGCCGGGGGCACCGGGATCAGCGTGGGTTCACCGACGCCTTTGGCGCCGTAAGGTCCTACCGGGTCGTTGGTTTCCACGATAATGGGTTCAACCCGTGGCATATCCTTGATGGTCATGATGATATAATTGCTCAGGCTGGTATTCTGGGGCATCCCGTCCTGGTGCACCAGGTGCTCGTAAAGCGCCCACCCGGCGCCCTGGGCGATACCGCCGGTAATCTGCCCGCGCACTCCCTGCTGGTTGATGGCAAACCCCACGTCGTGGGCCGCCACCACCCGTAGGACTTTCACCTCTCCCGTCTCGGTGTCTACCTCTACCTCCACGCCGTGAGCCCCGTAGGTATACGCGCTGGAATAGTCGCCGTAAAAGTTGCTGTCGGTTCCTTCCGTCGGCGGGTCGTAGGATACGTATGCCACCAGCCCGGCGGCTTCCCTGGTCCTGATGCCCGCCCGGCAGACCTCCGCCACGGTCATCTGCTTGCCTGGGTCCAGCCGGGCATAGATTACACCTTCTTTGATATCCAGCAGATCGGGTTGTTCGCCCATCAACTTGCCCGCCAGTTGCAGCAACTGTTCCCGTACCTGCCGGGAGGCCAACAGCACCGCCTTGCCGCCCACGGTGGTCACGCGGCTGGAATAGGTACCGTAACAGAACGGGCTGACATCGGTATCCAGCGGCATCACGATCACTTGACTCATGGGCAGGTCCAGCGTCTCCGCGGCAATCTGCGCGAATACCGTGCGCGCGCCCTGGCCCATGTCGCTCTCGCCGGAATAGACCAGCACCTTGCCGTCTTCCTGGAAACGCACCATGGCGGAAGAGCCGTCAAAGTTATTGCCGCCCCGGTTACCGGAAACGTGGGTCATGCAGGCCATACCGGTGCCGCGCCTGATCCGGCCGCCCCGGTCTTCCCTGGGCAGCCGGCCTTGCCTGATGGCCCTGGAGGCACTTTCGATGCACTGGCTGAGGCCGCAACTGCGCAGCTTCCAGCCGTGCAGGGTCCGGTCGCCCTGGTGCACAGCGTTCTTCAACCTTACTTCCACCGGGTCCAACCCCAGTTTGCGGGCGCAGATGTCCACCATGGACTCCAGGGCGAAGTGCATTTGCGCATTCCCATAGCCCCGGAACCCGCTGGTGGGCACGCGGTTGGTATATACCAGCGTAGACTCGGTGCGGCTGGATTTAAAGCGGTACAGGCAGTCGGTCCGCATGGACATGTTCAGCAAGATCTTGGGAGCCGCCCAGGAGTAAGCGCCGTTATCTGCCACGATTTTGGCCTCTTTACACACCATGGTGCCGTCTTGCTTCATCCCCAGCTTTAACTTGATAGCAGCCGGCACCCGGGCGCGGGAGGCCAGGAACTCCTCCTCGCGGGACAGCACGATTTTCACCGGGCAGCCGGTTTTCCTGGCCAGTACGGCGGCGATGGGGTGAAAGTTCCTGATCCAGATCTTGCCGCCGAACCCGCCTCCGATGAACGGTACCTTGACGGTAATGTCACTGGGGCTGATGCCCAAAGCCTTGGCGATCTCCGCCCTGGCGTGGAACGCTGCCTGGATGCCGGTCCAGATAGTCAGCCGGCCGTTGGATTCCCAGGAGGCAATGGCGCCAAATGGTTCCATGTAGCAGGGCTGCACCAGCGAGGTGCTGAACTCCTCCTCAAAGACATAGTCGCAGGCGGCGAAGTCCTCGTCCACATTGCCCCGCTCTATGCGGTAGGTCTTGGCGATGTTGCCGGGCTTGTCGTCGTGCACCAAGGGCGCGCCGGGCGCCAAGGCCGCTGACGTGTCGGCCACCACGAGCAGGGGCTCGTATGCCACCTCGATCAGCGACAGCGCCGCTTCCGCCACCTCTTCACTGACCGCCGCCACCGCCGCCACCTCGTCTCCCACGTAACGGACCTTGTCGACCGCCAGCATGTAGACGTCAGGGGTGTCCAGGCCGAACTTGATGCGCGGGCAGTCTTGGGCCGTGATCACCGCTTTCACCCCCGGCAGCCTCGCCGCCCGGGAGGTATCAATGCTTTTAATCCGGGCACAGGGGTGGGGCGAGCGGAGGATCTTGCCGTAGAGCATGCCGGGGAGGGTGAGGTCATCCAGGTACAGCGCCCGGCCGGCAACTTTTTCCCGGGCATCGATGAACTGGATGTCCCGTCCAACCGCCGAGTGTTTTCTTTCCATCATGTCACCTCCAGGTCTTATGCAGAAGTCAGGCGTCAGAAGCCGGAAGTCAGAGAAAAAAGGGTATGATTTTCACGATATCAGCCTCCGGCGTCCGACCTCCGATTTCCGATGACCGAAATGGGCAGACCCGGCTGACGCAGTTCTGCGAAGCTGATCACAGCGCTGCTAGGGCTCAGCCTGGCCATTACCGGCTTGCTCCAGCGTGTAAGCGAGGCGATCGGGCCACATGCGGGCCCGCCCCTGGACAAAGAGCACCACGCCTTTAATCATGCCCTGCT
Organism: Clostridiales bacterium PH28_bin88; assembly: GCA_000987045.1. Lineage (GTDB taxonomy): Bacteria > Bacillota > PH28-bin88 > PH28-bin88 > PH28-bin88 > PH28-bin88. The sequence goes on from LAKY01000058.1 coordinate 128,147, forward strand.
GGTACAACCGCCGCGAGCGCTCCAGGCCCCTGGACAGCGCCGCCTCCACAGCGGCGGCGCCCAGGCAGCCCACCCGGCGGGTGACCAGGTGCCCGCGGATATCGGTCAAGGGATCCAGCTCCTCGGCCAGGCACCTTTCAATGGCCGGGTCCTGGCAATCGGTGGCATTGGCGATGGCAGTGGCTGCCGCGTCCGCCAGGCTGCCAACCTCTGCCAGCACCGTCACCGCCGACGCCACCCCCTTGGTCAGGCTGCGGCCCCCCAGGCCGCTGGTGGCTATTCCCCGGATGCCCTGCCCGGGCAGGATGTCCACGGCATGGGTCACCTGGCCAGAGGCCAAGTCGCTGATGATGCCCACCCGGAACCGCTGGCTACCATCCCCCAGGTGGAGCGCAATGTCCCCGCCGTTATTGACCACCACCCTGCCGGCGCCGGCGGCGACCGCGGCGTCTTTGACCAGGTCGGAGAAACTGCCGGCTACCGCCGCCATGGGCGTGAAGTCCGCCTCTCCGAGCCTGCGTACCGCCGCCACCATCCGGCTCAGCACCGGCGGGTAGGCATGGTCCAGTCCCGGGTCAAGTTGGCCTACCGCCTGGCGGGCGACATGTAGGTGCGCGGCCAGTTCACCCAGCAAGGACACCGCCACTCGCGCACCCGCTTCCGCCGCTTCCGTCAGGGGGTTGCCGCCAACCGCCGCCTCGATGGTCATGGTGACAGGGCCGTGGTCTACCAGTATCTTCCCAGGCCTTAATACCCGGTGGTATAAACTCTCCATTATTACCAACTTCCCGCCTATCTATGCAAGATAACCCGCCTACGCCGGCACTTCCCGGCTGCGGCTGCTCCTGATTCTCTGGTATACAAACACCAGCGCAATAATGCCCAGGCCGACCACATCGGTGAGGGTATTAGGATCGATGAGCGCCAGGCCAGCGGACAACAGCAGGATTCGCTCCAGGGCGGAACACCGGGTGGCAAACCAGCCGATGACGCCTCCCGCCAGGGCGGTAACCCCGATGGAACCGGTAATGGCAGCCTGGACCACTTTAACGGCATCTGCTTGCATCAGTAAAATGGAGTGGCATACGAATATAAGCGGATTGAATCCGAACCATCATATATAGTAGGAAAGCGGTTTGCTCGCCATAAACTCTTTCAGTTCGTTCCTGGAAACAGGCAATTCTCTAGGGCGGTAACCGCAGGCGGCGAAAATGGCGTTGGCGATGGCCGGCGCCATGGCTATGGACGAGCATTCTCCCAGGCCTTTCGCCCCAAAGGGGCCGCAGGGTTCGGGCCCGGTGACGAACAGGCTGATGATCTCCGGCACCTCCCCGGCAGTGGGAATGTGATAAGACCGGAAATTTTCCGTGGAGCCGGGGACAAACCTTTCCTTCAGGGCAAACCCCACCCCCATCAGGATGCCTCCCTCCACCTGCCCCTCGGCGGTTTGCGGGTTCACCGGGTGGCCGCAGTCGTGGGCGGCCACCACCCTTTCCACGGTCACCTGGCCGGTCTCCGTGTCCACCGCCACCTCGGTCATTTCCGTGCCGAAGGAGTAAACCTCGTAAGGGATGGTGGCGTCGGAGGCCTCGCTACGACGGGTGGCGGTGGATTGGTAGCGGCCCCGCCGCCGCAGTTCACCGCCCTGGGCCAGGGTAGCGAGGTCCACCCGCACCCTCCTGTCAGACCCGGCCACCACGGCCCCATCCGCCAGCACCAATGCGCCCGCCTCCACGTCTAGTACCCGGCTGGCCCGCTGCAGCAACTCCTGCTCCAGTTCCCGCGCCGCCGCCACCACTGCCATGCCTGACATGTAGGTTTGCCTGCTGGCGCTGGTGGTATCGGCATCGGGCGTCAACAGGGAATCGCCTGTCACCACTGTCACCCTGCCCAGATCCTGGCCCAGTGCCCGGGCGGCGATTTGGCCCAGTACCGTGCCGCAACCCTGGCCCATCTCCGTCGCCCCCGCATAAACCCGGATCTGCCCGCCGGTGGTCAAAACGATCTCCGCCTCGCAGATGTTGGACGAGTTGGTGCGGCCGATGCCGTACCACATGGAGGCCACCCCGCGCCCCCGCAGGATGCGGGGCGCTCCTTCCCGGGACAACGGTCTGGTCCAGTAGTTTTTCACGGCCTCCAGGGTGGCCTGGTACCCCACGTCCCTGCCCAGCACCTGGCCGGTAGCCGTGGCGTCCCCTCCCTCCAGCCCGTTGCGCCGGCGCAAGTCAATGGGATCAAGACCCAGACGTTGGGCCATCATGTCGATCTGCGACTCCAGGGCGAACGCCACCTGGGGAACGCCGTAGCCACGCATGGCGCCGGCGATGGGATTGTTGGTGTAGACCGACCGCCCGTGCACCCGCACGTTGGGGATACGGTAGGGGCCGGTGGCGGTCAGCACCGCCCGGGTAAGGACGCCCGGCCCGGCGGAAGCGTACGCCCCGGTGTCCGCCAGGATGTCCATCTCCAGCGCCGTGATCAGCCCCTCCCGGGTGCAGCCGGTGGTACAGGTAATGGTGAAGGGATGCCGCTTGGTGGTAGCCAGGAAGGACTCCTCCCGGGTGTACACCATGCGCGACGGCCGCCAGAGCAGGTGGGTAACCAGGCCGACAAAACACTGGACGGACATGTCGATCTTCCCGCCGAAGCCTCCTCCCACCACACACTGGCGCATGCGCACCTTTTCCGCCGGGAGGCCCAGCACCTTGGCGATTTCCCGCTGGTCGTGGTGGGGCGCCTGAGTGGGGCCGTAGACCACGATTCGTCCCTCTTCATCCAGGTAGGCGGTGCCCGCCTCCGGTTCCAGGTAGGCGTGCTCGTTAAAGGTGGTCCGGTAGGTTTCCCTGATCAACAGGTCGGCTTGGGCCAGGGCCGGTTGCACATCGCCCCGCTCCAGCCGTTCTTCCGCCAGGATGTTCCCCCCGGGGTGGAGGGAAGGTGCGCCCGCAGCCAGCGACGCCGCCGGGTCCAGCAGCGGCGGCAGCACCTGGTAATCAACCCGCACCACCTGGACGCCCCGCTCGGCTGCTGCCTCTGTTTCTGCCACCACCAGCGCCACGGGTTCCCCGCAGAAGCGCACCACATCCTCCGCCAGCACCGGCTGGTCCTCTCGTTGCCGCTTGTACCTGTTAATACCTGGCACGTCACGGGCGGTGAATACCGCGATGACACCGGGCAGTTGTAACGCCGGAGCAGCATCGATTTCCAGGATCCGGGCGTAGGGATGGGGGCTGCGCACCGCCTTTACGTGCACAGTACCCGGCAACACCAGGTCGGCGCCGTAGACGGCGGTGCCCGTTACCTTGGCCAGGGCGTCTAAGCGAACTACGGACCCCTCCCCCTGTACCCCCGGCGGCACCGGTGTGTTCACCGCTCCCATCAGGTAATCTGCCGCTAGCAGGACGGCATCAATGATTTTTACGTAACCGGTACAGCGACAGAGGTGCCCCCGCAAGGCCCGGGCGATCTCCCCCCGGGAAGGGTGGGGATTGGCATCCAGCAGGGCCTTGGTGGCCATGATCATGCCCGGGGTACAAAAACCGCACTGCACCGCCCCCGCTTCCATAAAGGCCCGCTGGATGGGATGCGGGTGTTCGGGAGTACCCAGCCCCTCAATGGACAGCACATGCCTGCCTGCCGCTTGGCCCACGGTGATCCGGCAGGCCCGTCGCAACTTCCCGTCGATGAGCACCGCACAACTCCCGCAGTGCCCCCGGCCGCATCCTTCCTTGGTGCCGGTGAGCCGCAGGTCGTTACGCAGGAAGTCAATCAGCCTCTTGTGGGCGTTTTCGCCTGCTGGTCTCAATACCCCGTTAACGTATAAAAACTCGGTCATGCGCGTAACCTCCCCGCGTGATCGGAAAAGTCCACAGGGGTGCGTTTCCCGGAAGGCGCTTACCTTTTCTGGTACCACTGGAACCGTCCTTCTTTGATCACCTCGCTGAAGGGACGGATGGATTTGATATGGCCGCCGATCTCCGCGTACTTGCTGCGGATAATGGTGTATTCAATGGGAGCCACGACCGCCTGTGATGTGGTGTAGGTAAAGGGCTTGGGCACCATTTGCTCCACGTCCGCCAGGAAGGTGATGCCGCCGCCGGGCATCACGTAGGCCGGCGCGCCGGCAATGGTAAGCACCGCGTCGCCCCGGTGCACGGCCTGGGTGAGCTTGATGGGGTTGACCGTCACCCCGGCCCGGGCGCTGCCGCCCACTCCCGCATAGTACATGGCGGCCACCCGGCTTTCCTCACAGTTGGACTCGAACACCTGCCGCCAGGCCTCGATTTCCGGTGTCAGGGGCACTTGTTCCGGTTCACCGTTTTCATTGACCACAAACAGGGCGACCTTGCGGAAGGTGGTCTCCGCCACCAGGATCTTCATGCCCGGCCGGGCGTATCTCATGTCAATGAACTTGATGGCCTGCCTGGGCTCCTGGATGTTAGTGCCACCCCAGCCGTTACCGTGTTCGAAGAAATAGCGGCCCGGTGTGGTCAACCGGCCCACCGGCTCGACGCCGCTGTAAGGCAGCAGTTCCGCCCCGGCAGGACGCTGGGTCAATAGCCCGGTAATATGATGGTCCAGGATAATCGCCTCATCCACGATCTCCGATAGCGGTTTGGCAAACAGGGCGCAGCAAGCACCGCCGCAACCCACCCGCATTTTCTTATCTTCCACCCCATCAATTACCGGCGATTTGCCCACCTGCAAGTCCAGGGTGGCCCCACCCTCGATCTTCAAGCGGACCGGCTCCTGGTTGCCCAGTTCGGCGATGGTCTTTACAACGGTCAAGCCGTGGGGCCCCTTAACGCGGTTGACGCCCCCCAGGATCAGGATATGGGAACCGTATTGCTCCGCGGTAACCATCCCCACCACTTTCCCGTCGCGCTTGACCGGAGCGCCCTCGTCACCGATGTGCAGGTTGGTGTCGATCTTTACCATCATGGAACTGTACGAAACCGGCGCTTCTGTAACCACCGTCACCACGTCAAAGTCCTCAACTCTTTCTTGAACTATGTAGGGAGCCGGGTGGTAGTCGGGATAGCTGGCTCCGGCCCCAACGGCGGTAATCAGCGGCCGGCTGATGGCGATTTTCTCCCTGTCCACCGGGAGTCGCTCAGGCACCTGCAGCGGCCTGTTCCGTACCAGTTTGCCATCCGCGTTGGTGAATCGTTTACAGGCCCCGAAATATCCAGGCGGGACCTGGCACCGGACGTCACAGTAGGTGCAGAGCACATTGCCGGATACCGGTTCACCTATCGAGAGGGCGCCGGTTTTGCAGCCCGCCAGGCACGCCCGGCAAGTGGAACAGTGATCCTGGACCACAGCCTTCCTCTGGACAACCTTGATGGCGCCCAGCGGGCATCTCATTTCACACTGTTTACACCCGTTACACTTCTCCTGGTCAACCCTGATCATCTGGGTCTAACCTCCCAAAGCACTTGTTCACAACACTTATGGCCGCGGGGCCAATCCCGCCCGCCGCGCGATCTCGGGCACGACTTCCTCCCAGGCAATGGCCATAATGTGCACGCCGGCCACGCCCGGCATCTCCTTTAACTTTTGGATCGTCTCGACACAGATCCTAATACCCTCTTCCCTGGGATCCTGGGCGGCTTCCATACGCCGGATCACGTCGTCGGGGACAGTCACGCCGGCCACCTTGTCCCGCATGTACTTGGCAGCCTTGGCGGATTTCAGCGGGGTGACGCCCGCCAGCATCTTGGCCTGCCGGTCCAGCCCCTCCGCCCTGACCTGCTCCATAAACCTGGCGAAGCGGTCCATGTCGTAAATGCACTGGGTCTGAATGAACCTGGCTCCCGCCTTGATCTTTTTACGCAGCCTCCTCACCCGCAGCTCCAGCGGGTCGGCAAAGGGGTTGGCCGCCGCGCCCACAAAGGCTTCCAGCGGGGCCTCCAGGCGGTCACCGCCGGCGAAAATCCCCTCCGTCATGCCCGCTACCACCTTGATCAGCTGGACGGAGTCCAGGTCGAACACGTTTTTGGCCTGGGGCTCACTGCCAAAGCTCTGGTGGTCGCCGCTCAGGCAGAGGATATTGCGCGCTCCCTGGGCGACGGCCCCCAGGATGTCGCTCTGGAGGGCGATGCGGTTGCGGTCCCGGCAGGTCACCTGGAAGACCGGGTCAATCCCCATGCGGGCCAGTTCCCCGCAGCAGGACTGGCTGGACAGGCGGACGATGGCGGTCTGGTTGTCGGTGACGTTGATGGCGTCAACATAGCCGCGCAGCATCTCCGCTTTCTGCTTGAGCGAACTGAAATCGGCGCTCCTGGGCGGCCCCACCTCGGCGGTGACTGCGAAATGCCCCAGTTCGAGAACTTTTTGCAGATTGCTCTTAGCCAATTTGCATGTCCTCCCTTTCCAGTTTTCTTGGCCCGCCATGATGCGCCCTGGACCAGTCTTTCGGAGGACGGATCTCATCCAATAACGCCAATTTACCCAGAGCGGTTAACCGGTCGTAAATCAGTTGCCAGGCACACTCATTTTCGCTGTTCACTTCGCACTTGCCGTTCTGGGAGCCGCCGCAGGGACCGTTCTGCATGCTCTTGGCACACCGGGTGATGGGGCAAATACCCCCGGTCTGGTCCAGCACGCAGTCGCCGCAGGAGAGGCATGCTTCCTGCCAGAATCCCTGTTTAACCGGGTAGCCGGCGCCCCAGGTATCCAGACCCGGCAGGGTCTGTTTTTGGGGCCGGAAAAGGTTGAAACACTGCACCCCGATGCCGCAGGCCAGCGAGAGCACCACTTCGTAGTTTTCAAGCTCGGCATCCAGGGTTTCGAGGAACTCCGGCTCGCACTGGCGCTCCACCACCCGCGCCTTGACCTGTACCGGCCGCCCTTCCTGCTGCCGGTGCAACCGGAGAGCGGCGGCGGTTTCCTCCGCCTCCTTCAGGCCGCCGGACATGCATACAGTCATACAGGTGCCGCAGCCAACAACCAGCACGCTTTCATAAGGCGCCAGCATGTCGAAAATCCGTGTCAACGGTTTCCTTTTCCCCGTGATCATCGGCTTCCACCATCCTCCTTGTGAGCTCTCAATCTGCTGATAAAGTCCCGGGTTAGCCCTGACAGCTCCAGCACCTGCAGGCCGGTCAATTCCACCTCTTCGATGACCTTCCTGGTAAGCACCACTTCCTGCAAAATTTCATTGGCCCGCGCCACCCGGCGGGCAGCCCAGGGGTGGTGGTGGCGGAACTTGCATTCCGGGTTTTCTTCCAGCCGGCATCCGGCCACCAGGATCCCGTCTACCCCCAGTTCCAGGATGCAGAGCATTTGCAAGGTCTCCACCCTGCCGGGACAGGGCACCCGGATGAGCGCCACGTTGTGCGCCAGCCCGTCAGCCAAAAACTTGTCGTCGCAGCGGTAGGGGCCGGAGGCGCAGGCGATGACCACCGCCCGCAGGTCCTTGGATTTGAGCCCCTGCACCGCCGGCGCCACCTGGTCGGCCACCCAATCGTACTGGGGATTGGCATGGAATCTGACCACGTGGGCCGGGCAAATCCCCGCGCACATGCCGCACTCGTCGCACCACTCGTTGCCGAACTCCAGCACGCCGTTTTCGTTGATGAAGGGCAAATGGTACGGGCAATTGCGCAGGCAGGTAAGGCACTGGGCGCACTCCCGTTCCATGCACTTGATGGGGTCGTCCGGGTGGCGGCGCTTGTACAAACAGTTGTTACATGCCATGCAGATCTTGATGAGTTCCGGCCGGCCCGCTTGCACCTTTTTAACCCACTTGTCGTCAGCCAATAGCGGCCTGATCATGGCGATCATATCCGCCCGCCCCTGCTCGATGACGCTGGCCGCGAACTCCGGGTTACCCAGCTTGCCGCGGGTAATCACCGGTATGGTGACATATTTCTTGATGTCTTCCGCCAGGTAAACGTTGGGGCCGTCCGGGTACTCCACGGTGGGTTTGCCCCGCAGGTCACTGTACCCCTTGAGGCCGCCGTCGTCGAAGCGCACCCCGGCGGTCACATCCAGGCAGTCAATGCCGCACTTTTCCAGTTCCTGGGCAATGATGCGGGTCTGTTTCAGAGTATTCCCGCCGATGATGAACTCGTCGGCGCTGATTACGGCGAACAGCGGCACGTCCCGCCCCATCATTTCCCGGATCCCCAGGATGATCTCTTGATGCGCCCGCATCCGGCCGTAAACGTCACCGCCATACTCGTCCAGCCGCCGGTTGGTGCGGCGGGACAGCATGTCCGCCATGGTGTAGGTATGGGCGAAGTGCAATTCTACCACATCAAAGCCGGCCTCGTAGGCGCGCCGGGCGCCCTGGATAAACTCCTGGATCATCTCCATGATCACCCGCTTGGGCAGGTCTTCCGGCTTTAATCCCACGCCGTGGATGGAGTGGGCGATCTGCAATCCCGCCTTGGCGCCGGCGTCCTTGATCACTTTGGCCAGCCTGGCCAGGCCGGGGATGTGCTGGTCGGTGGAAACCTGCAAGCGGTTGCCGCCGTGGATGTAATAGCCGTTGACGCTGGTGTGCTCCACCATCACCAACCCCACGCCGGCCGCCGCCCTCTTCTGGTAGTGCCTGAGGGTCCAGTCGGTGACAAAGCCCCCTGGGGCCGCCGAGTTGGAGAAGGCCGGAGACATCATCATGCGGTTTTTCAGCTCTAGCGTGTTAATTTTGATCGGCGTAAATAGTCCCACTTTTTCCAAGCCACATCCTCCCTTCCGTTGGAGTAGTCTAAATAAGTCCCGCCTTCTTGGCCCGCAGGATGGCCAGGATCCGCTCCTGCTCGTTGTTGACGATCATCACGCCCTCATCCACCCCCATACCCGGCTTGCCGGCCATAGCGAAGGGCTGGGTGGCGATGGCCAGGTTGACACACACCTGGGCTGACTTGTCGGTTTCGTTGCAGGTCCCGCCCTGGTAAGCCAGGACGCCGTGCTGCTTGCAGTACAGCACCGCTTCCACAATGTTCTGGATCCCGCCCAGGTCGATGGTCTTCACCTGCACCATGTCCGCACCCCTGGCGTCGACCCATTGCTTGATTTCCTCATAGGTGTTGGCGTACTCGTCAATGATCAGCTTCAGTTGGGAGCCTGCCTCATCCAGCCGCTTCCGCAGGTACTGCATCCCCTCCATCTGGGCCTGGTTGGTCTTCAGATCGATGGGCATCTCCATGAATACCTCAAAGGGCTGGCAAATTTTTTCGACTTGCAACAGGTAATCCACTACCCGGTCCAGGTCATTGTTGAAGGCCTTGCCGATGCAGCCATAAACATCATATCTGAGGGTGGGGCGGTAGTCCGGCCCGCCGATGTCCAGGATACGGTTTTTCACCCAGGCGATCCACTCCAGAAAGATCTCACCGTTCCTGCCCAGCTTCTCCTCCACGTTGTTGATCAGCCCGTGGGGCATCATCCCCACCCGCTTCAGGATCATCTTGTCAACGTTGGTGTACCGGTCGTCGCCGGACTGGGCGTTGATCTTCACCGGCTTGAGCACCAGTTCCAGGCCGTATTCCTCCGCCACCACCTCGGCCATGGTCAACCGGCGCTCCTTGGCCACCGCATCCAGGATGGCCTGGGTCACGCCATACCGGATGGCCGCCGGCAACTGTTCCCCGTTAACCTGCAGGTGATCAAACCCGGCGGCTTCCCGCCGGAAGTTGGTCAGATCTTTACCCTCGAACCTGGGCACTACTTCCTGCTCGATGATGTTGATCAGGTCCCTGGCCCGCATGGGCGTTTCGCGGCCGCCGCTGGCGGCGTACTGGGCCACCGCGCAGTCGCCGTAGGCGATGTCTCCGTTTTCCAGAACAAAGATCACCGAGACGGCCTCGCCTGCCTGCCGGATAGTATCAAAGCCCGGGGTCAGCGGTTGACCGCGATAGATAAAGCCGTCCTGTTCAGCGCCCTCCCGGATGGCCTCCTTGTCATCCATGTAAAACCCGGTAAGGCCGGCGGCGTAGAGCACCTTTTTAACTTTCATCCAATAGACACCTCACGAATATGAACTTCGACATACATCGACCGTTTCCTCGATTTTGCAATATTTAACACTGGGTTCAGGCCACGCGCTTGCCGTCCTTGGCCACCAGCCGGCCGCCGATCAGGATGTACTTCACCTGGGAAACCTCCGGGTAGGCGGTAACCAGCACGTCAGCGGTATAACCCTTTTGCAGCAGTCCCAGGTTGGGAGCGATGCCCGGGATGGCGTCGGCCACGTTTTTGGTTCCCAGGGCAACGGCCTGCGGCAGGCTGAGGAGACCCCGCTCCACGCCGTGCTGCATGGCCTCCAGCATGGAATCGAAGGTGCCGGCGGCGAAGTCCGTGGAGATGATATCCGCCAGGCCTTCCCGGAAGAAGGCAAACAGGTTGTCGGGAACCGCCACCAGCCGCTTGGCGCCGAAGGGGTCGTGCACGGCGGCGTCGATAATCACCCCGGGGTATTGGCGGAGCTTTTTGGTGTTTTCGAGCGACTCCTCGATGGTGAACAGGTAGTTGGAGTGGGCCGCGATGAACCGCTGCACTCCCATCCTGGCCACTTCGTGCACCACCTTCATGGATGTTGGTGCGTTGTGGGCCACCAGGGGCACATTCAGTTGCTTGGCCAGCCTGGCGGATTCCAGGTAGGCCTCCAGCGCTACCTTTACCGGCGCCATGGTGGTCTTCAAGACGATCTCCCTGGTCTGTTCCGGGGTGAGGAAGCTGTCCAGGTCGTTTTCTTTCAGGGCCTGGGCCACCCGGTCACGGTCGTAGTACGACTCCTCCATATAGCGGCCCAGGACCGAGAGTTTCATCGCCCGCGCCTGCAGGTAGTTGATGTCCCTGCCGGTGACCTCTTTCACCGCCCGGGGAATGTACAGGTAGTCCTGCCCGCCACCCCCCAGGGTGTGTCCTCCTCCCACCTCACCGATGCAGACCGCGCCTTCCTCCAGCATTTTCTCCACCGTCATGGTGCGGTGTTTCTCCTCCAGGCCGGCCCCGTCGCACCGCAACCCTGCCTCCAGGTTGACGGGGGTATGGGTGGTGGCGGTCTTGATACGGATGGGGTGGGCCTTTTGGGTTTCCTTCACCTCGTCCATGGTGACGAACCCGTCCACGTTCATCACGGTGGTGTGACCCTGCAAGAGGTTGCGGTCCAGCAGTTCGACGATGCGCTCCCGGCCCGGCGAAACGGCCCCGCTGGCGAACATGGGGCCAAAGGTCACCCCGTGCTGGTGGTGGTTGATCATGCCCGGCAGGATGGCCTGGCCGGTGCAGTCGTAAACCTCGGCAGCGTATTTCTCCGCCGATGGGTCAAGATGTTCCAACACGTCGATGATCTTTTCGCCTTCGATTACCACCGAGGCTTTCTCCAGCACTGTCTTACCGTCCCCGGTAACCACCGTGCCGTTCTTTAAAATAATCATTTGTCCTGCCTCCTCAGCTAGCCTGAAATATTTGAAACCCCGTTATTGACGGTGTCATTAAGGCCTTTAACAAACCCGCTTATACTACCGGCCATCCAGCTTGCGGCCTTCCGGGCCCACATACTGGTGGGCGGTCGGGCTGACCTGGCGCATGGGCTTCTGGGTAGAAATTTCCTCAAAGACATGGGCGGTCAGCCCCGCTATTCTGGCCATAATGAACACGGCATTAGCCAGTTCCGTGGGGAATTCCATCTCGCAAAGCAGCGCGGCAATGGCGCCGTCCACGTTGAGGGGCAGTTCCTTGCCGGTTTCCCGGGCCATGGCGTCCTGGATGGCTAGAGCCATCTCCACGTACTCGCCGGCCACCCCGGCTTCCCGGGCAACCTGGAACAGCCTGGCGGTGCGGGGATCGTGGGTGTGCACCCGGTGCCCGTACCCCGGCAGCCGTCGCCCTTCCTGGCGCGCCGTTCTGACCACCGAGACGGCCGCCTCGCCGGCATCTTGACCGCCAGCCCGCTTCTGGTCAACAGCCCGCTGCAAGACATGCATACAGCCCTCGATGGCCCCGCCGTGGTGCCTGTTGATGGACAGCACTCCCGCCGCCAGGGCAGCGTTAAAGGAAGCACCCGTGGAGGCCACCGTCCGGGCCGCCAGGGTAGACGGCGGGGTGGGCCCGTGGTCCACGGAAGACACCATGATGGCGTCCATCACGTTCGCCACCGCCGGCGCCGGCACCTCGCCCTTCAGGATCAGGTAAACCATTTCCGCAAAGGAAAGCCGCCCGATCAGTTCGTCCAGGCGATACCCGCGAACCGTCAGCTTGTTGGGCTCCACTTTGGTAATACTGGTCCGCCACGATTGTTCGGTCATGGTGTCAAACCCCTCACTTCTGTCAAAATCCAGGAGTACTCCGGGCTGCTAAATTTATCAGCGCACTCCCAGCACGGATGCAGTCACCGCGGGGATGTCGCCAAAGGCTTCCACCACATGCGCCCCGGCTGATTTTAAAGCCTCTACCTTGCCGGCGTGGGTGCCAAACCCGCCCTCGATAATCGCCCCGGCGTGAGAAAAGCGGGTGCCTGACTTGGCCGCCCGGCCGCCGATATAGGCTACCAGGGGCTTGGTGAAAGCGCCATCCTTGATCAACTGGGCCACTTCTTCCTCCTGGCTGGTGCCAATCTCCCCGAACAGCACCACTGCGCTGGTTTCCGGGTCCGCCTCAAACTCTCGCAGCACGTCGGCTTCCCGCATGCCAATCACGGCGTCACCGCCAACGTGCACAATGGTGCTGAGGCCCAGGCCGGCCTGGCACAGGTAATAGGAAATGGCCGAGGTCATGCCGCCGCTCCTGGAGATGACCCCCACATTTCCCGGCCGGAACCACTCCCTGGCCGCCTGGGCGCGCCCGCCGATCATGCCCAGCACCGCCCGGCCCGGGCTAATTAGCCCCAGGGTGTTGGGACCGGTGAACCGCGCGCCCTTTTCCCGGGCAAAAGCGCCTATCTCTACCGCGTCGTAAAGGGGTACGCGGTCGGACACCAATACCGCCAGTTTGACACCGGCGTCGAAGGCTTCCATCGCGGCATTTTTGACCAGGGGGGCCGGCACAAAGATGACGCTGATATCTACCGGTCCCTGGTATTCCCATGCCTGGGCCACCGAATCGTAGACCGGAATACCATGGACCTCTTCGCCCCGGCGCCCCGGGGTAACCCCCGCCACCACGTTGGTGCCATAATCCTGCATCAACTTGGCCCGGGCGGAACCCTCCCGCCCGGTGATCCCTTGAATAATCACCCGTTTCTTTTCGTCCACCAGGATCGCCATATCACTTCACCCCCCTGTTCATCACAGCGCTGCTAGGCTGGTACTTCCGGTAGCGGCAGCAATACAGTCAACCCGCCCTTGCCCTGGTAGTGACAGTCCAGCTCACAGGCCAGGCACTCGATACACTTGCCCTTGGCTGCCGCCTCCCGGTCGATGACCAGCGCCGGGTGTGCGTTTTCTTCCTTGAGGATCTGTGGTAAGCACGCGGCAATACACGGTTTTGCGCGGCAGGCGCTGCACTTTTCCGTGTCAATGGCGATCTCACCGGTCAGGGTCTTGAACTTATACACGGGCCCCACCCGCCTTTCCGGCCTTCTTTGCCTTCTGTTCCTCAATCAATTGCCGTAGCCGGTCAACGCAATAATCCACGCTGGTATCCCGGCCATAAGCCTCCACCGGTGCGGGCAAGTCCCGGGTATACTCGGTCAGGATCTTGATGGCCAACTCCTCACCGTTACCGCCGACCCGGATGACCGCTGGCACGGAGAGATTGATCTCCCGAAAAGCTTTCACCAGCCCCCTGGCGGTGTGAAACTGCTCCTGGCTAGCCACCCCGGAGCCGGAATAGAAATACCCTTCCAGGTTTTCTTGCGACAGGATGATCTTGGCCGCCCGGTATATTTTGGAAGCAGGGGGGTTGCCGCTGGTGTCACAGAAGTTGGGGATCTTGAAACCGCCCCGCTGGAGGGCATCCATGGCCATCATGGACCCTCCCCCGCCGCCACCGTGGAAACCGATGTGCCTTTCACCGCTGGTATCCGTCTCCAGTTGCATGAAGTAAAAGGTGCCCCGGTAGTCGTTAGCCTCCACCAGGTAAGCAATCCGGTCCAGCCTGGTAGGCGGGTGGTCGAACTCACGGGCCACTTCGATACCCAGTTCCGGGTGCCTGAAAACGGCGTTGTCGTCAACGGTAATGCGCCCGTCCAGGACGTAGAACCTCCCGTCCCGCGCCAGGGCAATGGGATTAATCTCCGCCGACCGCGCCTCGTACTTGCGGGCTGTCCGGTAGAGCTTGACCAGGAGGTCAGCCAACCCTGCCAGTTCTTTGCTGGGTATCCCCAGCCTGATCAACAGGTTCCTGGCCACGAATTCGTGCAGCCCCTCGCGGACATTAATGGGGTAAGATACCACTTTATCGGGGTGTTCCCGCGCCAACTCCTCGATGCCGCTGCCGCCCATGGAGCTGAAGACCAGCACCGGCCCCCGGTGCGCATCGTTGACAATGACGCTGGCAAAATACTCCTTGACAATGTCTTTCTTTTCCTCCACCAACACCTTGTCCACCCTGGCGCCCTTAAAACTTAAACGGAACATTTCTCCGGCGTGTTGCTCCGCTTCGGCAGGGGTACCGGCAAACTTGATCGCTCCGTGACCGGCCCGGCCGGTAATCAGCGCCTGGGCCTTGATGACCACGGGACACCCCAGCTTCCGGGCGATGAGCCCCGCCTGGCGGGCCTCCGCAGCCACCTCGCCTTTACATACGGGAAGCCCCTCGCTCTTGAACAGCTCCTTGCTCTGGTATTCAAAAAGTTTGGTCATGTTCGCTGCCTCCCCCACCGTCTCTCCTCAGTCACAGTACCTGAATCGCAAGATTGATGCCAGGTCTCCCCAACAGCAAAGGTTTCTTTTTGCCCGCCTCCCCCGGCGATGCCAGCCTACCCGATTAATCTGAAAGGCATCCCTTTTTTCAAAAATCAAACAGCTTGTGTTCGATATTCGAACAGCGTGCCAGCAGTAATGCCGCCTGCTACCGCGAGGAAACGTTCGATTTTAAAACACAACAGAAGCCCGGCGGGGGTCAAAACAACACCCTACCCGTAACGAAATAATGCGCACCCCACTGGCCCGCTGCGGACCCACCTTGACGAAGGTAGCCAGCGCCGTGGTTTGCCCGCCTAAACCCAGGGGACCGATACCCGACCGGTTGACCGCCCCGGTAATACGCTGTTCCAGCGGGCTCTGCACGGTACAATCCCCATCCTTCATGGCTTCCAGCGTCAGGGAAGCGGCCTCCAGGTTGGTTCGCCCAACGCCGAAAGCCAGCACGCAGGGAAGACAACCCAGCTTGGCGGTCCCTTCCCTCGCCCAGCGGACCATCTCCGCCAGGACCACTTCCAGAGAGTGCTGGTGGAACACCCGCATGGTTTTCCCCCGGATCTCCGGCCCGCCACCCAGCATCAATACCGTCAGTTTCACCCGGTCTCCCGGCACCCTTCTAATCTGGATGGGGGCTGGGGCCAGGGCGCCCGGGTCTTCCGCCAAGCCCGCTGATTGGGTAATGCGTTGGACTTCATCGCCTAACACCGCCATCGGACGACCTGGTAGACGGCGCAGCCCCAGTACCACCCCTTCCTCTACCGCGGCGAAAAAACCCGGCGGGAGCTGTGCCCCGTCGCCAATCTCCGCAAATACGTGAGGGATGCCGGTGTCGTCGCACAGCGGCAGCTTGCGATGGGCAGCGACCCGGAAATTCTCGATCATGGTCTCCAGCACCCAGCGTGCCTGTTCACTCTTCTCCCGGGCGAGAGCCTCGGCGTATTTCTGCATCTGGTCGGCACGCCAGCAAGTGCTGGCCTCTATGAGGGTCTCTTGCACCGCCTCAACCACTTGGCGATAAGTAATAGCCAATCCCGGTTCACCTTCCTCAGTCAACATAGTTAAAAATGGATTCTCCGTGAGCAATGGCAATAATCGCCGGAAGGCCTGTCACTTCCAGTTCAAATAACGCCTCCATCCCCTCCTCCGGGAAGGCGGCGATGCGCTTTGACGCCATCAGGGTGGAGAAAAGAGCGGTCACGGGTGGAGTTACGGCAAAGACGGAGCCATACTTTTTCAAGGCCGCAACCGTTTCTTTGCCCAGGCTTCCCTTGCCCAGGTGAATCTTGACCCCGGCCGCGGAAAGGTCGGGAATGGCGGCCTCAATTTCCAGCTTGTTGCTGGAAGTGGGGCCAATGCCCGCTGGACTCACTGCCGTGTGGAAAATCACGCTCCCTCGCAGGTCAACGTTCAGTTCTGCCAGCCGGTTATGCCGGAAATACTTCACCAGCTTCGGCAGGACCGCGTCTCGACCGGCGAATATTTTCCCGCTAATGGTGATATTGTCATAAATCCGCAACCGGTCAATCTCCTCCTGGCATAGCAGGGGGCTTACCAGGTTTATTGGCAAACTCATCCCTCCATTTCTGTAAGGATTCAGAGTGGTCGTCCCATCACAGCCGGTTATTCAACCACGGATCATATGCAAATGCCATGCCAGCCAAAAGGAAAAAACCTCGCAACGGCAGGAGTTTTGCGAGGTTTTTCCGGGGATTTTTGACATGTTTGAGCAGTTGCCTCCGAGAAGCCTTATTCCTCCAATTCCTTTAATTTGCTCCACAGGGTGGACCTGCTGATACCCAGCAGCCGGGCCAGGGATGTTTTGTCCCCGTCAAATCGCCGCTGCAATTTTAGAATTAGCTGCAGTTCCATTTCTTTGAGCGTTCCCAGCTCCACCGTAAGGGTGTTTGGCTCCTCGATAACCTCCCGGCCTTCAAAGTGTTGCAGGTCCAGGTAGAGCTGTTCCAGCAAGTAAAATATGTCTGACGCGTCTTGAGACAGGATGGCAAATTTTTCTACGAAATTCTCCAGTTCCCGCACGTTACCGGGCCAGTGGTACTTTTTCAGCCTGTCCATAAAAATCCCGGGAATACCGGTAACCCTCACGGCCGGGCTGTGCTTTTTCAGGAAATAGCTGATGAGAAGCGGGATGTCTTCCTTGCGTTCCCTCAGCGGCGGAATGCATAGGTTAAGCACGTTGAGCCTGAAAAACAGGTCCTCGCGAAATTTCCCTTCGCGGACCTTTTGTGGCAGGTCAGCGTTGGTGGCCGCAATAACCCTCACATCTACCGGGATAATCTTATCCCCCCCGACGCGCCGGATCACCTTCTCCTGCAAGACTCTCAGCAGCCGGGCTTGGGTGGAGAGGGAAATCTCCGAAACTTCATCCAAGAAAATGGTTCCGTGGTGGGCCAATTCAAAAAGCCCCGCTTTGCCTCCTTTTCTCGCTCCGGTGAACGCTCCTTCCTCGTAGCCAAACAGTTCGCTTTCCAGCAAGTTCTCCGGAAGGGTGGCGCAGTTGACGGCCACAAAGGGGCCTTGAGCCCGCAAGCTGGCGTTATGGATGCCGTTGGCGAAAACCTCTTTGCCAGTGCCGCTCTCTCCGGTAATTAAAATGGTGGAATCCGATCTGGCGTAGTTCCTGGCCTTGTTGATACTGTTTTGGATGGCCTGCGAACTTCCGATGATGTCCTGGAAAGTATGGCGAGCCACCAAACCTTTGGTGTAAAGAGCCTTGCGAATCTTGTCCTCTAATACCTGGATCTTCTGGCGGTTCTCAAAGGTGATGGCCGTGCCGATGACGCTGTCCTGGTAGTTGAGTGGGACTTTATGGATGACCACCTCATGCTGGCCCAGCACGCGAACCAGCGACCCGTTTTCCTTCGCCGTCAACTCCTTGAGCAACGGCACCTGCACCTCTGCAATGTTTTTTCTTAATAATACTCCCGGGTCGATGTCAAGCACCTGCTGGGCGGCAGAATTGATATGGGTAATCAAGCCTTCGCGGTTAACCATGATAATACCGGTATTCAGGTGATCTATCATGGCAGCAAGGTAGCCCGAAACATCCCGGCTGCGGTTGGAGATCTCCAAAATGTCTTCCGCTTGTTTGAACGCGTTGTAGATAGCTTCTCTGGTGGAATGGACCATAATGGTTTTCATCCCGTGCAACTTGGCCATTTCCAACACGAAGGCTCCGGTGGCCACCACCACGCTCGCGCGGCTGGCAAATGCCTGGGCAACATTATTCCTTAGTTCTTCCTCGTTTTGATAATAATAGATAGTCAGGTCGTCCTCATTCAAGCCCAGGATCTCGCGCATGGCTGCAAAATCATGGTAGCTTTTGTTATGTACATACTCGAAATACGCCATTTTAACGCCGAGTTTTTTGGCGCGGTACAGGGTTTGGAGAATATCAAAATTGGTTATTTCCACTAAAATGACGGGAATGGACACAGCCCGCTGGATCAGCGTGCCGGTGGCCCCCCTGCTGATAATCAGATCAAATCCTTCGGCTTCATATTGTTGCGCGGCTTGCACCGCTTGATCAAAAACGCAAACCTTTGCCTCTACATGGTATCCCTTTTTCTGAATCAATTCATAAGCTGCTTCGGTCATCTCAGGGTAGGCGGAATAAATAACCGCAATTTTGTAAGGCATATCCTTCCCCCTACTTCCTTCATGGTCTTTTCCCATGATTGTTGCTACCGTCTAATTGGGTAGGCAGAGCCCCGCATGTTATTATCTAAATTATATAGCAAGGTAACCTAAAATTCGACAAAACCTGTCGTCCAATACTTTCTATTCATAATTTCATTAAACGGCTGCCTGGAAAAAAAGCGGGGTATCAAATCCCCGCCGTGGAACTTGTTTGTTTAGACCCGGTAGCGGAGGGAGGTGAGCTTGTAGTGGCGGCGGGACTGCATGGCGCCCTGGAGGAAGAGGAAGATGCCCAAAGCCATTACCGCGTCGCCGGGGCTCATCATCTTACCCCGCGGGAAAGGCATGGGAATGATGTCCGCCAGGAAAGGCAGGCGGGTTTCGGGGCCAATAACGGTATAAGTGGCCAAATTACCCTGCAGCAGCGATTCTTTATACTCCGGCGCGAGCCCGTCCAGGCTAGCGGGCATCATCCCGCCGTTGGCAGCGATGACTATAAAGTTGAGAAAGACACCCAGGGCGATTATCTTCATCCCGGGAAGTTTGCGGTTAGCAAACAGGAATAAAAATAACAGGATATAGGAAAAGAGATGCAGGTACATGGTATAGGAAATGACCTGGGTCATTCCCCGTTCCATGGCGAAGTTTAAAAACCACTGGATAAAATATGCTGATAAGGCCAACACCAGCACTCTGATCGGTTGGGACCCGATATTTCGCAGCCTTCCACCGCGAATCCTCCCTACAAGAATGCCCAGAATCACCGCCTCAAAGATCAAGTGCCCCACCGTCCCTTTGTCTAAATTCTGTCATCGCCGCACTCGTGCTCGATTGGTACTTTCTGCCTGTGTGAGGCTACTTCCTCCCTGGCCGCGGCTGCTTCCGCCAGAGTTTTTTGTTCTGCTTTATTTGAGAGGTTAAGGGATGGATACACATTAATAAAGGCTTTCACAACCCCGGGGTCGAACTGCCTGCCGGAACACCCCTTGATTTCCTCCAGGGCGGCTTCCGGTGCCCTGGCCGGACGGTAGGGGCGGTCGCTGGTCATGGCGTCAAAGGCGTCGGCAACGGCGATGATGCGGGACCCCAGCGGGATGGCTGCTCCCACCAGGCCGTCGGGATACCCCTTACCGTCCCACTTCTCGTGGTGGTGGCGGACAATATCCGCCCCTGATGCCAACATTTTTACGTTGGCGACTATCTCCGCCCCTATGGCGGCATGATGCTGCATCTGGGCAAACTCGTCCCTGTCAAGACTTCCCGGCTTGTTGAGGATAGCTTCGGGTATGCCGATCTTGCCGGCATCATGAAGTACCGCAATATATTGCAATTGTTCCACCTGATCCTCCGGCCTCTTCATTTCCCGGGCGATGGCCACGGCATACCGCGCCACCCGCTCCGAGTGGCCGCGGGTGTAGGGGTCCTTGGCGTCGATGGCCGCCGCCAGGCTCTGGATGGTATCCAGAAAGCTCTGGCGCATGTCCATATACGACTGAAATGAGTGGCGGGCGATTAATAAAGGGACGAAAAAGAGTAATACCCCAAACCCGCCTGTAGACCGAAACACCAGGGCAATCAGCACCCCCAAAGGAGCCAGGGCCATCAAATTGGGTATCATCCACCGGAAGTTGGTCGCCCAGATGGCCCACGGAGAGACTTCTTGCGCCAAGGCCATCACTATGGTCACCAGGCCGATATTGATGCCCACATCCACCAGCAGTGCAGTCATGATGGGAAGGAGATCCATCATAAAAACAGGTTCCAATCTGCCGTTCAGGAGGTGGTAGGTTAGTGCCGCCAGCCCTACACTTAGTATGAGTTGTCCAGAGTTGAAGAGGTATTTGTGTAAAGGATAGGGACGTTCCCTTTTACTGCTGAGTAAATCTCCTAATATAGCCACCAAAACAGCCACGAAAGGGGGAAATAGCAGGATTGAAGCAAACACCAACGCAAAACTCACCGTCACCTGCCCGCCACGGGGCAAGGATACCGGGAGAGAATCCGATAGTACGGTCAGAATTAAAAAAAGCAAAAAGCCGCCCCAATTGATCGGAGTATCAATACTTAATCTGAAAAGGTTCAGGGCGAGAATACAACCTGAACAAAATACCAGCAAGATGAAAATACGTGCCTTGTAAGGTAGGTCTTTCAACACCCTCGCCTCGCTCCAAAGACAGCTTATTCCAAATTTAATTGAAGACCGGCAGAAACTATTTTACCACTTCACGTGCGCGCCCCCGGCTAATACCAGGCTGACCAGCGCGACCAAAACCTTTAACACCTTACTCACTCCTTGACCCCCCTCGCGGTAATCTCAGCCCGATACCGCTAAATCGGCCGGAAACCGCTCCGCTCGGGGTCCTCTTCACTCGTGCTTCCGCTACAGCTGAAAGATTTTTTCAACAAACTAACCATTGAGGTGATTTCTGCCGGCTTCAAATATTAATCTCTTTTAAGTAAAGCCAGGCGCCGGTTCATGGCGTCCAGCGCCGCTCTCGCCACCGCCTCTCTGTCATCCCCGGAACTCATGGCGGTTCCAAGGAGGGTATCCTCTCCCCTGGGAGTTACCAGTGAAACCCCTACCATGATTACTTCCCGTCCGGCGAAAGACACCTTCTGTACGTCTTCCAACATGAAACGGGCTGTCCCCCCAAGGAAGGCCTCTACCGCTCCAAGGGCGGCCATGGCCACTAACCGGAGGCGGTTCTTGACGACGTTCGGTCCCAGGACCTTTCCCTCGAAAGGCTCGCCGTTGAAGAAGACCGTTACCTTCGCTTCAGCCTGGATGCCGCTGGTGCTGAGTTCGATACCCCCCAACTGGGGCCTGGCTTCGGGAACCAGTACCGCTGCCTCTTCCCCCTGGATCTGGGCCACACTGATCTTCTTGTGGTCCAGGTGGATGCCCAGTTGCACCAGCACGGCTGATTCCACGTCCCTGACTACCTGCTTGGGACTGCGAGTGGCGTCCGCCAGCACGTGCACCTCGATGATGCTTCCATCGTCCCCGGCCACCACCTTGGCAGAGATCACGCCCCGCACCTGCTGGATGACCTGTTCAATCTCCAGTACCCGACTCGTACCCGTCACGCCTCCCGCTCCCTCCGGTTATGCTCCACGGATCTACATATTCTACCCGAAGGGTCTTTTTTCCTTTTTTGCCTTTTCATTAATATCTATTATTCGCAAATAAATTAACGGCCTGCTTAGTAAGCAGGCCGTATCGCAGCCTAAAGACCGCGGGTAAGCGCTCCGGCAAGGACCTTCAATGCCTGGTCGATTTCATCCCGGGTAACCGTGGTGGGAGCGATCAAACGGATTACGTTCTTGTAAGCCCCGCAACCCAGCAAGATCAGACCCTCCTCAAGACACCCGGCCAGTACCCGGTTAACCAGCGCCCCGTCGGGCTCCCGGTCGGGGCCCACCAGTTCCACACCGGTCATCAATCCAAGGCCCCGCACGTCCCCGATTACCGGATACCGGGCTTGCAGTTCCCGCAGGCCGGCCTGCAGGTATGCGCCCATGGCCGCCGCGTTCTCCACCAGGCCTTCTTCTAGCAACTCGATCGTCGCCAAGGCGGCAGCACACGCCACCGGGTTGCCGCCGTAGGTGCCGCCATGGGCTCCCGCCGGCCAGGCTCGCATCAGGTCAGCCCGGCCTACCACGGCGCTCAGGGGAAACCCCGAAGCAATACCCTTGGCCAAAGAGGTTATATCCGCGCGAATACCGAAATGCTCGGCCGCGAACATCTTACCCGTCCGGCCAAAACCGGTTTGAATTTCATCAAAGATCAGGGCAATGCCATGGTCGTCGCAAATGCGCCTTAAACCCTGCATGAACCCGACAGGAGGCACCACATACCCCCCCTCACCCTGTACCGGCTCAACGATGATTGCCGCCACACTCTCCGGGTCCACTTGCAGCTTGAAGATCCGGTTAAACTGCTCCAGGCATTCCATGGCACAGGTTGCGTCGACCCTGCCAAACGGGCAGCGATAGCAGTACGGGTATTCGGCAAAGTACACGCTGGGCAGCAATCCCTCGTAGTGTTTCCGGTAAGCGGCGTTGGAGGTGGTCAGGGAAACAGATCCAAGGGTCCTGCCGTGAAAACCTCCTTTAAAGGCAATCACCGCCGGGCGCCCGCTGACGTATTTGGCCAGCTTGATGGCCCCCTCGTTGGCCTCTGCCCCGCTGTTGCTGAAGTAGACCATGGTATCTCCGCCCGTCAGTTCCACCAGCTTTTCCGCCAGCTTTACGTAGGACTCGTAATACACCACATTATGGCCCGCATGCACCATGCTTTCCATCTGCGCCCGGGCAGCCGCCACCACCCGGGGATGGGTGTGCCCGGTATTACACACCGCCACCCCGCTGGCAAAATCCAGGTATTTCTTGCCGTCCTCACCATAAAGGTAGCTCCCCTCGGCCTTGACAACCCCCAGCCTGGTAGCCCTGCCGGCCGCCGGGGGTAAGACTTT
Source organism: Clostridiales bacterium PH28_bin88 (assembly GCA_000987045.1). Classification (GTDB taxonomy): domain Bacteria; phylum Bacillota; class PH28-bin88; order PH28-bin88; family PH28-bin88; genus PH28-bin88. Next base: position 151,095 of record LAKY01000058.1, read on the forward strand.
TTGCGCCCGTTCAAACAACGTTGACAAGTTCGACACCTCCGACTGTCTGCATGTAGTTTTACTGCTCCTTAAACTCCAGTGTTTTCCTTAATTTTTCCCGGGGCACACCGAAGGTCAGGTGATGGGGAGGCAGCGGCTCCCGGCGGAACCACTCGGGCAGGTCGTCATGCACCTCGCTGATCCCGGCCAGCCGGTTAAAGGTGCGCTCGGTAACCAGGACTTGCCGGCCAAGGTCAAGTACCTGTTCACCGGTCAGGCTGCTCCCCCGTATCGCCCCCAGGAGTTGAGCAGTCACATCCATGTTTTCCCTGGAAACCCCCACGAAAAAGCACAGGCCCGCCAGGTCGCATACCGCCGTCATCACCTGCAGGTCGCGGGACAGCTGGTCTTGCCCTTCATCCTGGTGGGGCGGGAACCCGCCGGACGTCTCGGGTCTAAACCCGGTACGGCCGGGAAGGCAGTTGCCCGCCGTGTGATCCGCCCCCATGGGAGAGGTGGCATAGGTTACCCCCGTACCCTTCAAGCCCCTGGGGTCATAGGCGGACAAACTCTGGCCCTTCACTGCCGGGACTCGCCTGACGCCCAGGACGCGCCCGGTAACGGCAGCACCCTGGCCCAGCACCCTGCCCAGCACGCTCCCGTTCTTCATTTCCTGCAGCAAGCCGCAAACCCCGCCAGCACTGCCGAAGGGAACCAGCCCGGCCTCCATTGCCAACCCCATGGTAACCCCGGTCTCCATGGTGTCGATACCGAAGTCGTCGCAGAACCTGTCCATCCGGGCGATGGCATCCAGGTCGCCTATCCCGCAATTGGCGCCCAGTAGTCCGATGGTCTCATACTCCAGGCTGGAGGTCAGGTAGTTGCCTTCATGGTCATGGTAGACGTTGGAGCAGCGGATCACGCACCCGGGGTGGCAGGCGTGGCTGGGTTTACCTCCGCGCTGGATAATAACTTCCTGCAGCCTTTCGCCGCTGATCTCCCCGGCCTGTTCGAAGGTGCCTGCCTGGTAGTTTCTGGTGGGCAGGCCGCCGAGGGCGTTCATCGGCAGCACCAGATTGGCGGTGCCGTAGTCAGTCAGGATTTTCCGCCCCTTGACCAGACCTTGGGCCCACTCCCGTGACACCCGGCGGAAGGAATCCGGATCGGCCACATCCACCCCGGCGCACCCGCTGTCGTCCACCACCACAACCTTGATCCCCCTGGCGCCCAGGACGGCCCCCATCCCGCCGCGTCCGCAGTGCCTGGAAGGACGTCCCTCCGGGTCGGAAACCGCTATACTGGCCAGAGCGTAGCCGTGCTCTCCGGCGGGGCCCACCGTCAAAAACCCGCACCTGGGGCCGTACCGCTCCCGCAGGATTCCCATCAGGGCATAGTTACCCATGCCCCGGTACTCTCCTGCCGCCACCAGCCGGGCCCCGCGCTTGTTTATCTCCAAAAGGTACGGTCCAGCCGCCGGTTTCCCTTCGATGATGACAGCCTTGATGCCAAGCCGGGCAAGCTTTTGGGCCACCGTCCCCCCGGCGTTGCTTTCCTTGATCCCTCCGGTCAGGGGGCTTTTCGCCCCCACCGACAACCGCCCGGAACAGGGAGCCACCGTACCCGCCAGCAGGCCCGGGGCAATCACCAGCTTGTTACCGTCCCCCAGCGGATCACAGGTGGGATCCACCTCGTCGAGGAGGACCCGGGAGGTGAGCCCCCTGCCCCCCAGGTCCCTGTAAAGAGCCGGAGTCTCCTCCATGGTCACGGCAAGACCCGCCATATCTACCCTGACGAATTGCAACTCGCTCACCCCATTCCTATCTCATTCCATCTCCAGGAGGCCGGTTGCCGCCTCCAGAATTAATTGCGGCAAAAGCTCAAAGGAATACGGTTTGTAGACCCTTTCCGTCATCTTGTGCGCATCCTTCCCCCACGGGCCGATGTTGATGGCCGGGATATTCATTTCCCTGATGGTCTTGACCGGCAAGGGGTATACCGTATCCCACTTGGGGAAGTTTCCGATGAGGGCATCCAGGGTTTCATCGTCCTCGTCCAGCATCAGGTAGCTGCTGTCAGACAGGTAAGGAAAGAACTTCTGTAATTTGATCACTTGCCCGGTACGCTCGGAAAAAGACTGCACAATACCAGCCAGCGAGCTGATCAATTTTTGTTCCGGTTGACTGGCCCCTTTGACATACACGTGCGGGCAGTAAGGCGGGGCATAAAAGACGACCACCACCGGGCTCCTGTCGGGGTGCATCCGGTGGACGATCTCAACCACCTTCAAGCACAGCACCCGTTCATCATACGGTCGATGCTCCAGCCACTCCTGGGCGAGTTCCTCTACCTGCCGGTCTACCGCCTCCCCCGCCATTCCCCGGACCTCCCGGTAGAGTTCGGCAAAACTCAGCACCCGGGGCTCCCATGGCAGTTGGCTGAACGGCAACCCGGCCTTCACGCAGTACTGTTCATACCGCCGGTTAAGCACCTCCAGCGTCCGGCTGAAGGCCTCGCGGGCCAGGGACTTCAGTTCCTGCATCACCGCCAGAGGGGACCTGGTATGGGTGAAATAGTTGATGTACAGGTAAGCGGCTAAAGGCGTTTGGACCGTGTAGTGGGTCTTCAGGTCCTGCATCTTGAGTACAGTGGGAGGGAGCGTTACCTCTCCTTCCGCCTCGTCGCAAAGTTCGGTATTGAGGTCGATCATGCGCACCAGTTCGGACGCGATCATGGTAGGGTCAAGCCCCTCGAAACAGCTCCCCACGTGGGTCTCTTTACCCACAATGTAGAAGGAAGGAAGCAGTTTACCCACCGCCCCCAGGTACACGTACCTGTTGTCGTCCCCGGGGAAGCGGGGAGCGGTATAATCGGCGTTAATGGCTGCCACAAAATCCAGCCCTTCCTCCTGCCGCAGGCGTTTGAACACCTCGAGGGCCTCGATAATACCGGTATGCTGGTTCTCCTCCACAGGGTTGGCGGTGAACAGCACGTTGCCGGAAAGCCGGTCGGCCCTTTCCGCCAGGTATTCCAGGACATAGAGGTGGGCCGCCAGCCCGCTTTTCATGTCGTTGCTGCCCCGGCCGAACATCCAGTCCCCTGAGGCCAGGTCCCGGGCCACCTCCCCGGAAAGTTGAACACCGGCCAGGGCCGACGCCAGGCCTTCGGGGTCGAAGGCATATTCCTTTAGTTCACCGTAGTCGTCCACACCCACGGTATCCATGTGACCGTGCAAAATGACCGTCTTCTTGGAATTTCCCTTCGTTCCCCGCACCATGGCGAACACGTTCTTGCGCCCCAGGGGGTCTCCGGCCAGTTCCTCCATGAACAGATCCCGGGGGTGGCGTTGGAAATAGGGTATAACCTTCAAGTAGTTGTAAATCCATTCCGCCAGGCGGACTTCCCCTGCCGTCCCGTTGATACTGGCTGTCCGGACCAAATCCGTAGTTAATTGCTCAACCTTTTTTCCGACCTCCGACAACATGTGTCCTCCTCTTCCCGATCAGTCCCTCCGGTTACTTCAACAAGGTATTGGGCAACCACAGCGACAGCGATGGTATGAATGTGATAAGCAACAGGCTAATTACCAGCGATACGATCAAGGGGATGACCGCGCGGGAAATACGTTCCAGGGAAACATTGGCCAGTCCGCTGGCCACAAACAGGTTCACTCCCAGGGGCGGGGTTACAAACCCGAGGGCCAGGTTTGCCACCACGATCACCCCGAAGTGAATGGGGTCCACCCCCAGCTTGGTGACCACCGGCAGCAGGATGGGCGACAGCACCACCAGGGCGGATATGGTATCGATAAAGCAGCCCACGAATAGTAAAAACAGGTTGATGATTAAGAGCACTACCAGGGGGTCCTGGGAGAAGGCCAGGATGGCATTGGCGATCTTCACCGGCACCTGCTCCATGGTCATCAGGTTGGCAAAGGAAATGGAAAGCCCGATGATAATCATGGTGGAGCCGTTGATCAGCACGGCTTCCTTGCACGCCTGGTAGATGGTAGCCCAGTTCAACTCCTTGTAGATGAAAAACCCGACCACCAGCCCGTACACCACGGCCACCACCGCAGCTTCCGTGGGGGTGAAAACCCCTCCGTAGATTCCCCCCAGAATAATCACCGGTATCAGCAGTGCCCAAAAGGCCTCTTTGAAGGCGCGCGCCAGGTGCGCCGGCGAGACCCTCCCATGAGCCCCCGAGTAACCGTTTCGTTTGGCGATCAGGAAGGTGGTCGCCATCAGCCCCAAACCGATCAACAGCCCCGGCAGCACGCCCGCCAGGAACATGGCGCCGATGGAAGCCCCTGAAACCACGCCGTACAGCACAAAGGGGATGCTGGGCGGAATGATCACCCCGATGGAACCCGCCGCCGCGGAAATTGCCGNNAGGGAGCCGATGGCCGCCACAGTGGCGGGCCCGGAACCGGAAATCGCCGCGAAGAACATACAGGCAACAGTCGTGACCATGGCCAGCCCGCCGGTGAGAAATCCCACCATGGCATCGGCCAGGTTCAGCAGGCGGCGAGAAACCCCGCCGTAGCTCATCAGGGAGCCGGCCAGCATAAAGAACGGAATGGCCATCAGGGGGAAGGAATCCACTGATGTAAAGGCGTTTTGAGCCAGCAGCACCACCGGTACCTTACTGAAAAACGTGAGGATAATCAGCGCCGCCAGGCCCAAAGAAACGGCAATGGGAACGTTCACCAGGATAAAGAAAAACAAGGAGGCAAACAGGATAAATGAGATCACGTTATCCCCCCTATCCCCGTACAGCGCCGGGGGGTGTTTTTATAGTTACATACAGTTGTTGCAGCAGTCGAAAAGCCATCAGCCCGCAACCCACCGGTACCGAAGCGTACGCATATCCCATGGGTACGCGCATGGCAGGTGAGACCTGGCCGCGGGCCAGGAGGAGCGTGACCAGTTGCGCCCCCTCCTTCACCAGCACCAGGCTCAGCGCCAGCCAGCAGAGAATGGCGAAGACATCCATCCATCGCTGGACGCCGGGGGCGAACAGGTTCTTGAAGGCCTCAACCTTTACGTGCTTTCTGTGCTTGACGGCAAAGCTGGCTCCCACCCAGATTTGCCATGCATAAATGTACCTGGACATTTCTTCGCTCCAGGAGAGGGAAAACTGGAATACGTACCGCAGCACCACCTGCAGGAAAATCAAAGCCACCATTACCATCAGGCTCAAGACCAGGAAGTACTCTTCCAGGTACAGGTCAATTTTCTTTAAAAAGGTCACCGTACCACCTCACCCCGTTCAGCTCTCTAAAAGATACACTTCGACCCTCAGCACGGATCATCCGCGTGCTAATCCCCCGCTGGAAGCGGGGGATCCTGCACGCCGGGTGGGTTATTACTTGTTGGCCGCTTTAGCCAGCTCGATCAAGTCGGCGCCAATCTCCGGGGCAAACTTGTCGTAGACAGGCAGTGTGGCCTCAATGAATTTCTGCTTTTGCTCCGGAGTCAGGTCGTTAACCTGCATGCCGGCTTCCTTCAGCTTATCAACCCATTCGGTGTCCTGCTGGGCAGCCAGCTGGCGCTGGAAATCCCGGAACACAACCGCTCCGTCACTAAGCACCTTCTGCAGGTCAGTGGGAAGGGATGTGAAAAACTTGTCGTTGATGAGCACCAGGGTGGCCGCGTAAACGTGCCCGGTCTTGCTGACATATTTTTGGACCTCGTAAAACTTGGTGGTATAGATCAAAGAAATGGGGTTCTCCTGGGCGTCCACCGTACCCTGCTGAAGGGCGGTGTACAGTTCCCCGAAGGCCATGGGAGTGGGGTTGGCGCCCAGCAGCCTGAAGGTCTCCATGTGCACGGGGTTCTCCATGGTGCGGATCTTCATGCCCTTCAGGTCCTTGGGTTCGTAAATGGGACCCTTGTTGTTGGTTATGTTCCGGAAACCATTCTCCCCATAGGCCAGGCCGCGCAATCCAAGGGGGGGCAAAGTCTCCAGCAGTTTTTGCCCCAGTTCGCCGTCCAGGGCTTTGTAGGCCGCTTCCCGGTCCTTGAACAGGAAGGGCAGGTCAAACACCATGAACTTCTTCTCAAACCCCGACAAGGGGGCTACGGCAGGGATGGTCATTTCGATGGTGCCGAGGGATACACCCTCAATGGCCTGGCGGTCACTGCCCAGTTGCCCGTTGGGGTAGAGTTCCACCGCTAACTTCCCGCCGGACTTCTCTTCCACGTACTTCTTGAATTCTACTGCCCCGATATGGGTAGACTGGGTCTCCGGCACCACGTAGGCCAGCTTGATCTTGATGGGTTGCTCTGGCGCGGAATTTTTACCGGTATCGGCCGGTTGCTCGGCCTGTTTCTGGCCGCATCCGCTGGCCAGAAGTGCTGTCATGAGAACAACCACCAACAAAACAACCAGTTTAGAGTTTCTCATGTTTTACGCTCCTTCTTTTTATCTTTTTCTAGATCCTCTCGCTTGATCACATAAGACCTTACACAAATATCTCCTTCTGCGGCCCACCTCCTCAACCGGTGATCCGGCCATGCCCCTCGTTGGGCATGCGCTTGCAGGCGTTATGCACGTGTGCCTTCATAGCCCGCGCAGCCCCGTCGCTGTCGCGGTTCTTTAACGCCTCGAGAACCGCATAGTGTTCGTGCAAGGCGACCGGTGCCATCTGGGTGAGGTTTTGAGCGAGAATGAGGAAACGCTGCACCTTGACACTTAAGTTCTCAATGATTTCGGCCAGGGGGCCGTTCTGGCTGTAAAAAGCCAGCCGGTTATGAAACACCAAGTCCTGGCGCAGGTATTCCATGTAGTCTCCTTGTTCGATGGAAGCCTTTTGCAGCTCCAGGGCCTCTTCCAACCCGTCAATCTGTTCACTGGTGAGATGAGGGACCGCCAGCCCGGCAGCCAGCGGTTCCAGTGCTTCCCGGATGACCGACAGGTGGTGGATTTCTTCCAGCGAAATCCTGGCCACAACAGCCCCGCGCCCCGGAGAAACTTCCACCAGTTTCTCGAAGGCCAAACGGTTAAGGGCCGTCCGCAGGGGGGTCCGGCTGATGCCCAGCTGGGCGGCCAGTTCCTCTTCGGTCAACACCTGATTGGGTTGAAGCCTGTTGGTGATGATCGCATCTTTAATCACCTCGTAGGCCTGTTCCGACAAAGAACGCGGATTGCCTATCTTCGGTAGCCCGCTCACATTGCTCACTCCCCGATGATTTTCTGGCTTTATGCAGATTTTCGTATTTGTATTTGTGTTTGTATACAAGTACATTCGACAGGTATTGCACTTTTCCTTCTCTTCTGGAAATGTATGCAATACTTTTTTGATGGGATACAAAAGAGGCCGGCCATAGCGGGCCGACCTCCTTAAGTTTGTTTGTTTTCTACAGCACTTTAGAACTCCGGCTCGATCAGGCCGTAATGCCCGTCTTTCCGCCGGTATACCACATTGACCTCCTCAGTTTCAGCGTTGGAGAAAACAAAGAAGCTGTGGCCGATGAGGTTCATCTGCATGATGGCTTCTTCCACCGGCATTGGCTTAAAGGCAAAACGCTTGGTGCGGATGATCTGGGGCTCTTCATCCTCCACGGTCCGTTCAGGTACCGCCAATTCACCCAGAGCACGGCCCTTGACTTTTTTGGCAAGCCGGGTCTTGTACTTGGCGACCTGCTTCTCCAGTTTATCCATCACCATATCCACAGAGGAATACATATCTCCGGTTTCTTCTTCGCCCCTTAAGAGCAAACCGTTCAGGGGGATGGTGACCTCAACCCGGTGGCGCTCCTTTTCCACAGTCAGGGTTGCCTGGGCTTCTTCAATGGCGCCCAGGAATTTTTCCATCTTTCGCACCCGCTTCTCCACGTAGTCCCGAAGCGCGTCGGTAATGGGGAGGTTCTTGCCTCTTACGATCAGGTTCATCAAGACATCCTCTCCTTTCAGGCTATATACCCTATTAATAGTATTCCCGCGGCAGAGCAAAAATCCTGCTCCAAGACTTTAAAAAAACCCCGGCACCGCGGGGTGCTGGGGTTGGTTGCAAAATCCAAATCTATGTCAGATTCAAACTTTTACAACGTTGGCTGCTTGGGGTCCGCGGGGGCCTTCGACGATGTCGAATTCAACCTGTTGGCCTTCCGCCAGGCTTTTAAAACCCTGCTCCTGGATGGCGGAGTAATGAACAAAAACGTCCCCTCCGTCTTCCCGTTCAATGAATCCATAGCCCTTTTCCTGATTGAACCACTTGACCCTACCTAGCATTCTTTCCATTCCTCCTAAAATCTTAACTCCCTTGTAGGCTAGGCACCCACAAGCGACCTCATTATATCATTCTGCCCAATTGTTGTCAAACGCCTACAATATCTTGCTCAGAAAGGCCTTTGTCCGGTCGTGGCGGGGACTGCCGAAGACCTGCTGGGGGACGCCCTCCTCCACGATGCGCCCTTCGTCCATGAAGATCACCCGGTCCCCGACCTCCCGGGCAAACCCCATCTCGTGGGAAACCACCACCATGGTCATTCCCTCCCGGGCCAGGTCCTTCATTACCGCCAGCACCTCGCCAACCATCTCCGGGTCCAGGGCCGAGGTGGGCTCGTCGAAGAGCATGATCTTGGGCCGCATGGCAAGCGCCCGGGCGATCGCCACCCGCTGCTGCTGGCCGCCGGACAGCTGGTCGGGGTAGGATTGTTCCTTGTCGCTTAATCCCACCTTGGCCAGGAGCTGTCTCCCCAGCCGTTCCGCTTCTTCCCTGGTCATCCCCCGGACCTTCATGGGGGCCAGGGTCACGTTCCCCATGGCGGTCATGTGGGGAAACAGGTTGAAGCGCTGGAAAACCATCCCTACCTCCGCCCGCACCTTGTTGATGTCGGTCTGGCGGCCGGTCAGGGGAATGCCGTCAATCACGATCTCACCTGAAGTGGCCGCCTCAAGGTGATTAAGGCAGCGGAGAAAGGTGCTCTTGCCGGAGCCGCTGGGGCCGATGACCACCACCACTTCTCCCTCGTTGATGTGACAGGTGATGCCCTTCAGCACTTCCAGCTTGCCGAAGTTCTTACAGAGATTTTTCACTGTGATCACCGGTCTTCAACCTCCTTTCCAGGCGGTTTACCAGCAGGGAGATAGTCCTGGTCATTAACAGGTAGATGATTGCCACGGTAAACCAAACCTCAGTGTAACGCGGCCTAGCACCCACTATCATCCGGCCTTGGGTCATCAACTCTATTACCGAAATGACCGTCACAAGGGAAGAGTCCTTCAGCAAGGCGATAAACTCGTTGCCCAAGGCGGGGACGCTTACCTTGAAGGCCTGGGGCAAGATGATGTACCTCATGGCCTGGCCCCATCTCATCCCCAGGGAACGGGCCGCCTCCATCTGCCCCCGGTCGATGGCCTGGATGCCTCCCCGGAAGATCTCCGCTATATAGGCGCCGCTGTTGACCCCCAGGGCGGCGAAAGCAGAGATGAAAGGGACGGGGGTGTAGCCGAAAATGTCGGAAACGGCGTAGTGAATGATAAAAATCTGCACTAGCAAAGGCGTGCCGCGGAAAAACTCCACGTAACTCACCGCCAGCCAAGCCAGAGGCTTGAATCTGGACATCCGGGCCAGCGTCACCACCAGTCCTATCACCAAGCCAATAGCGATGGCCAGGACGGTCAGTTCCACCGTTACCACCGAGGCCCGCAGTAATTGGGGTAGGATCTCCCGTACAAAATTCCACTGGAACGAGGTGCCCAAGTCAACCCATCTCCTTGCCAAAATAATTGACGGCAATGAACAATCATTCAGGACAAAATTCAATAGAAACGAAACACAGGTATAAATTTCTTGGCTCCAAGGCATTAAAGAAACCACAAAAAAAGAATGCATAATATGCCACAGAAACATATTACGCACTCATTATACTTTTACAATGTAAACGTTGTCCAGGTCAAATTTTTTGGCTTATTTCCCAAAGTACTTGTTGAATATCTCTTCGTACTTGCCGCTTTCTTTAACCTTCTTCAGACCTTCGTTAAGCTTTTCCCGCAGCGGGTTGTCGGTTTTAACCGCCATACCGTAGTATTCCTTTTCGAACTCATCGGTGACTGTCGCCAGCTTCATCTCCGGGTTATACTTGATGAAGTTCAGGACCACCGGCTCGTCCGCAACCACAGCAGCTACCACACCCTTGCCAAGGTTCATCAGGGCATCGGGGGTGGTGGGGAATGGCGTGATGTCCTTCTCTTTCATCCCCGGATAATCCCGTACGACGTAGTGCCCGGTGGTATTCATTTGGACGCCCACTTTCTTGCCGATCAGGTCCTTCATTCCCTTGATGGTTGATCCTTCCTTGACAGCGATGGTCTGCTGGGCCTGGAAGTACGGTTCGGAGAAGTCGACTTCCTTTTCCCGTTCGTCAGTAATGGTCATAGCGGATATAACCACGTCGATAGTCCCCGCGTTAAGGGCCGGGTAAAGGCCGTCCCAGTCGACATGAGTGACCTGGGCTTCCATGCCGATGGCTTCCGCGATGGCCTTGATCAGTTCGATGTCGAAGCCGGTAATCTGGTTGTTTTCCTGGTACTCAAAGGGGGCGTAGGCGGCTTCGCTACCCACCTTCAAGACTTCTTTCTTGGGCGGTTCCTGGGGCTGGCTTTGTTGCTGGGCGGCGCTGTCGGCTTTGGGCTGTTCCTTGGCCCCACCGCCGCAGCCGGCAGTGACCACCAGCAGCGCGATGGCTACCAGCGCCACTAACAACAATAATCCTCTCTTCTTCATCCCTTTCGTCCTCCTCCTAACATTTCCTGGGTCACATCGTATTTATTATACATCCTTATGCATATTAGTACAAGCTCCCAATTGTACCCATTTTACCCTCAACAGACCTGCCTGCAAGCCCTGGCAGCTTTTTTGCGCTTTATGCGCGTGCTCCGGTGGGATTCGGCACCCTCCTGTTCCACGAGGCGTAAACCGCATTCGCCCGCAGTCTTTGTCTTTGTCGAAAACACCCTGTTACAAACTCTCCTCCGGGGGCAAAACCTGTGGATAATGTGCATAAGTCTGTTTATAACTTGCTAAATCATGGTTTTTGCTGTGGATTGATCCGTTTATAGTATAGAAATCTGTCGTTTATGGGATAAAAAGGATTTCCCCGTGTCGATCGGTAGTAATTAGAGTTGACTGTCCCTCGATAAAGCGGTGGCGACGGTGATTACCACCACCCTGGAGGCGCCAGCGGCCTTTAGCACCCGGGCGCACTCGCCTGCTGTGGCGCCGGTGGTGAGGATGTCGTCCACCAGCAGCACCTGTTTCCCGGCCAAAACTTTTGGTTCCAGTACCACAAAGGCACCGGACAGGTTCCGTAACCTTTCGGGCCTGTGCAGGCGGGCCTGGGAAAGGGTCTCGCGGTGTTTGGCCAGCAGTCCGGGCATAGACGGGATCCCGAGCCCCATCGCCAGTTCCGCGGCCAGGAGGGCCGACTGGTTGTAGCCCCGCTCCCGCGAGCGGGCTTCCGAAAGGGGCACCGGCACTACCAGTTCAGGCTTCCCGAAGGCCGCCTCCCCCAGGACCTCTTTTGCCATCATCCGCCCCAGGGGCTTGGCAAGACGGCGGCCGCCCCCGTACTTCAGCCGCTGGACCGCTTCCCTGATCACCCCCTGGTATGGTCCCACCGCCCGCGCCAAAGAAAAGGCCGGTGGTACCTGCTGGCAGTCCGGGCAGGTACCCTCCCCGGCCCCCAGCCGGCCACACCGGCGGCAAGGTCTCAATTGCTGTCGCCAGGCCGCCAATTCTTCCTTGCAGACTATACACAGGTCCTCGTCCACCCCGCCGGCCCGCCCCCGCCCGCATAGGGCACACTTGGCTTTGGGCGGGTAGAGGAGATCCAGCCACCAGTCCAGAAAGCCCATGGTTATCCCTCCACCCAGGCCGGCTTCTCCAGGTAATATCCGGGCAGCAGGTATCCCCGCTGGTAGGCTTCGCGGTTGAGGGCCCGCACCTTCTCCACCGCTCCGGCCATGGCCGCTGTCACCCGCGACCCGACGAACCAGACCCGCCCTCCCGGGTACTCCTGGGTACGCCCCGCCCGGCCGGCCACCTGCACCAGTGTTCCTTCGTCGAAGACCCGGTCCTGCTCGGCAAACAACACCAGTACGTTAACCCTGGGGACGGTGATACCCCGCTCCATAATGGTTGTAGTCACTAAGATGGGAAATTCTCCCCGGCAGAACCGCTCCCGCTTCCGCTCCCGGTCCGGGTCCCGGGAGTGACTGCTGTACACCCAGTCCCCGGTGAAATGGTTGAAGGGGGGCATGGCGGTTGCGTCCCGCAGCGCCTCTCCCACCCGCTGGGCCAGGTGGATTGCTGGAACGAAGACGAACACCTGGGCCAGGTCTCCTTCCACGCTCTGGTGCAAAAGGTTCAGCACCGTCTCTGGGATCTGCAGCCGCCCCTCTTTGAGCTGCAGGGATCTCTCCACTACCACTTGGGGCTCCGGGAGGGGATGACCGTGGGGCCGCGCCGGAAGGTACACTAGTTCCACCTGGCCCCGGTGAGCCCTGCTGAACAGTTCCCGGTGCGGGGTGGCGGTAAGGTACAGCACCTTCCCGTCGGAAGCGCGGGCCCGTTCCACGGCGTAGTGCAGCATCTCGCTCCCCTGGTAGGGAAAAGCGTCCACCTCATCCATCACCACCAGCGGAAACTGCCGGAAGAAACGAATGGCCTGGTGGGTGGTTGCTACCACCAACTCCGCATCCCGGTACTTCTCCCGGGAACCTCCGTAAAGGGCCTGCACCCGCACCCCCGGAAAGGCGGCCTTGAGCCGCGGTTCCAGTTCCTGCACCACATCCCGCCGGGGAATGGCAAAAAGAACGCACCCTCCCCGCTGCAGCACTTCCGCCATGGCCCCCAAAGCCACCTCCGTCTTCCCCGCCCCGCAGGCCGCCCAAACCAGGCATTCTCCCGGCCCTTCCCTGTGGATAAACCTGCGGACCGCCGCCGCTGCATCCCGCTGGGCAGGGGTCAGGGCAAAATCCAGGTGCACCTGAACCGCTGCCGGGTTGTCCGGCTGGGCGGGGCGGCCGGGTATGGCATAGATCGGGCGGCAAAGACGGGACTCTCCCATCATGGCACAGGATGGACAGTAGGCGCAGCGCGGGCTGCCGCAGTCCATACAGTAGGCTGGCTCCACCTGTTGGGTTTCCCCGCAGCGCAGGCACTGGCGCTGTGAGGGACTCCGGAAAACCACCGACGGCCAACGGGTACACTCCCCCATCAGGTGCAGTACCTGAAGGGTGTTTTCCAGGGAAACCCCCGGGAACCGTCCCCCTTCGTTCAGGGCCAGTTCCAGTTCAGGCAGGTAAAGGATGCGCCCGGCCAGGGCTTCCCGCACCGCCTTGAGGTCCCCCTCCCCCGGCAAAGAAGCGGCTCCGGCTTCCGCCAAACCTACTACCTCACCGCCCTCCCAGGAAGGCAGCCCCAGGCGGTGAGCCTCCCTGGTCACCATCCGGAGTTTTGCCTGCACCACTGCTTCCGCCCCCGGCAGGATCCGCCGTCCCCATCCGGCGGCCCACCGGATCACCGGCCCCGAGTTTGCCGCCGGTAGTTGGGCAAAGGGCTGCCCCTGTCTCTCCCTGGCAGTCGTTATCATTTCCAGCAGATAGGCGGCTTCCCCGATAGGAAGAGACGAGCTAAGCAGGGCTAACTGCTGGTAGCCGTTTTCCCGGGCTAGAAACTTCAAGTCAAGCAAAGGGTCATGGGAAAGTTCCACCCGGTATTCCGTCGAGTTCCAGGCTACATAAATATAGCACTTCAGGCAGGATATCCCCCTCTCCCCGCCGAATAGAACTTCCTATTACTTGGTTCGACACTTGTTAATATTTTCCTTCATCCTTCAGGACGGATTTATGCTTCTAGAAATATTAAACCGGCACCATTATGCAAGAATATCTGTGGGGGCACAATAATCGCCAAACGGGAAGCAAGAGGCAGGTATTGCGGGAACATGAAACAGGAAATCTACCTGGACAACAGCGCCACCACCAGGGCACTGCCGGAGGTGGTGCAGGCGGTATCGGCAGCATTGGAGAATAATTACGGCAACCCCTCGTCGCTTCACGGCAAGGGCGTCGCCGCGGAACGGGCGGTGCGCCAGGCCCGGGCAGCGGTAGCTTCGCTCCTGGGCGTTAAAGCCGAGGAGATTTTCTTCACTTCCGGGGGAACAGAGGCCAACAACTGGGCCCTGCGGGGAGTGGCACTATCCCACCGCCGCCGGGGCAACCATGTCATCACCACCGTGGTAGAACACCCCTCGGTTCTCCGGGCATGCCAGGAGCTGGAGGCGGAGGGTTACCAGGTCACCTACCTGCCGGTAGACAGGACCGGAGAAATCAGTCCGGACGACCTGGCGTCAGCCCTCACCCCGGAAACCATCCTGGTGAGCGTCATGCATGTGAACAACGAAGTGGGTGCAGTCCAACCCCTGCAACAGGTTGGCGCTCTTCTTCGCAAACGGGAGCCCAAACCGGTCTTTCACGTGGATGCCATCCAGGGATACGGGAAATTACCCCTTAACCCTTATGACCTGGGTATCGACCTGGTATCCGTTAGCGCCCACAAGATCCACGGGCCAAAGGGGGTCGGAGCGCTTTTTATCCGGGAGGGGGTCAGGCTGAAACCCCTCCTCGTTGGTGGTGAGCAGGAGGCCAACCTGCGGGCGGGTACGGAAAACGTCCCGGGCATCGTGGGGTTGGGTTCCGCCACCGCGGCGGCACGGGGGCGGATGTCCCAAGGGCTGGAGCATATGCGTGGTTTGAAAACAGCGCTGGCCTCCCGGGTGATGGGGGAAATACCTGGCACCCGGCTCAACGGGCCCTCGCCGGAACAAGGAGCGCCCCACATCCTGAACCTTTCTTTCCCCGGGGTGAAGGGAGAGGTGCTGATCCACACACTGGAAACGGACGGCATTTATGTTTCCACCGGTTCGGCCTGCCACTCCAGGCGCAATGACCCGAGCCATGTGTTGGTAGCCATGGGACTCAAAAAGAAGGAGTTGGATGGGGCCATCCGCTTTAGTTTTTCTCACTTGAACACCCCTGAAGAAATCGACATGGTGGTAGAACGCCTGGCGGAGGCGGTCCGGGACCTGCGCAGCCTGTAATTTGATAAAGGGGGATTTACGTGTACGATCTGGTATTGGTCCGCTACGGGGAGATCGGTCTGAAAGGGAAAAATAGGGCCGCCTTTGAGGATCGGCTGGTGGGTAGAATAAGGGGGGCACTGGGCGGGCTCCCTCCCCGGGAGATTACCCGGACCTCCGGGCGCGTGCTGGTGGAACTGAAGGGCGACGACAGCCAGGTGCTCGACCGGCTGCAGCGGGTGTTCGGCATTGTGTCCATCAGCCCGGCGGTGGCCGTCCCTCTTGACCTGGACGCCATCCAGCAGGCTGGGCTTAAGGTAATGGAAGACACCTTGCCGGGCACCACCTTCAAGGTGGAAACCCGCCGTCCCAACAAACGCTTCCCCCACCCCTCGCCTGAAGTTAACCGTGAGGTAGGGGGTTACCTGCTGGCCCACCTCACCGGGATAACCGTAGACGTGCACCGTCCCCAGCGGGTGCTGTGGATAGAGATTCGCGAACGGGAGGCTTACGTCTACTCCCGGGTGGTCCGGGGTCCCGGCGGCCTGCCGGTCGGGGTAACCGGCCGGGGTGTGTTGCTTATCTCGGGCGGTATCGACAGCCCGGTAGCCGGGTGGATGGCCATGAAGCGGGGGCTGGAGGTCATCGGCCTCCACTTCCACAGCTTCCCCTTCACCAGCGAGCGCTCAAAGGAAAAGGTCATCGACCTGTGCCGGGTGTTAGCCCGCTACAGCGGCAGGATCATCCTCCACGTGGCTCCCTTCACGCGGATCCAGAAAGAGATTAAAAAGAACTGCCACGAAGAACTGTACGTAACCGTCATGCGCCGGATGATGTTTCGCATTGCCAGTCGGGTGGCGGAAAAGGAAAAGGCCCCGGCCCTGGTCACCGGGGAGAGCCTGGGACAGGTGGCCAGCCAGACCCTCTACAGTATGGTGGCCATCAACGAGGTGGTTAACCTCCCGGTGCTGCGCCCGCTGGTAGCCCTGGACAAAACGGAAATCATCGAAATGGCGCGGCAAGTGGATACCTTTGATATCTCCATCCGCCCCTACGAGGACTGCTGCACCCTTTTCCTTCCACCCAACCCCGCTATCCGCCCGCGGTTGGAAAAGGTCCACCGTACCGAACAGGCGCTGGACGTGGACGGTCTGGTGGAGGAGTGCCTTGCGAATCTGGAAACCATGGAGATCAAATCGGAACAGTATTGATATAAAGAAAACTTGGCTTGCGTTAAAGAAGACTTGCCCATTTATGGGCTTAGTCGCATGCCTGTGGTGCGAGCCTTTGGCGAAGGCGGAAGCCTTAGTTGCACTTATGCCACAGAAAGCATACTTTCTGATGGTGAAACAAGAACCGCCCTGAACCAAGGCGGCCTTCGCGTCAAAAGTTAAAAGTTTCCTGGCTGGCCTGTTCATCCGGTGAGGGGAGGCATGTCCCATCGTACAGGTATACCCCGTTCCTGCCCATGTGCTTGGCCCGGTACAGGGCTCTGTCCGCGTGGGTAATGAGTTCGTCCTTGCCGGCGGCGTCATCCGGGAAGGTGGAAATGCCTATACTCAGGGTGAGCAACACACGGTTCCCGTCGTCACTGGTAAAGTTAAATGTCTCCACCGCCCGGCGAATCCGTTCGGCCGCGTGAACGGCCCCTTCAACCCCGGTGTCCGGCAGGATCACCGCAAACTCCTCTCCACCGTAGCGGGCCACGATGTCATTCTCCCGCACGTTGTCCTGGAGTACCCTGGCCAGTTGCACCAGCACCTCGTTGCCGGTGCCGTGGCCGTGAGTATCGTTCACCTCCTTGAAGTGGTCGATATCCGCCAGCAACAGGGACAGGTAACCCTGTCGCTGGCGGTTAAGAGCCTGGTCCAGGCAGGTATGGAAATACCGGTAGTTGTACAGGGCGGTCAGGTCATCGGTAATCGCCATTTTCTCTAATTGCCGGTTCAAGTCTTCAATCACCCGGGTATGGCTCTTGAGCTGCTGGTGTGAGCAGTTCAACTCGTCGTACGCCATCTGTAGTTCTTTGGCCAGGCGCTCCTTGTTCGATCGAAAGTGTTCCTCAGCTTTCAGGAGGTAGCTGATCACCGTAGTTAATAGTAGGAAGATAATCAATTCCTGCGCCAAATCAGAAAAATGGAGAGATTCCCCCAGACCTTGCCGGTAATAAATGACCAGCGCGATAGCATCCATCAAGAGGACGGTGACGACTCCGTCCACAAAGCCCCCGTAAATGGTCACCGCTAGCAGAGGTAGGAAATACAGGTGGGGGAAAAACACGCTCTGCGCCCCACCCGTGAAAAGGATCCAGGTGGTGGCGAAGAACAGGTTCATCCCGATCACCAGTACCTTTTTGGCCAAAGTGGCTACTCCCTTGAACAGCACAAAGGGGACCAGCCACCCGTCAAAGACCGCTACCAGCGCCGCAAGGGCCAGGATCGGCTTGAGGACCTCACGAGAATAGGTACCGATTCCCATTAAAGCAAAGGGAACACTGGCAATACCCGTCAACAGCCACAGGTTCCTCTTGGTGTGCTGATACTTCCCGTCCATGGCAACGTGATTCCTTTCACAAGGTGCCGGCCGCTTCACAATAGCCCAAAAGCGGCACCCTGAAGATTCGAGTTCCCTGCCTTCTGCTTCCTGTCAAGAAGTTATTTCGATACAAATCGACTAGTTCCTGCCTGGATCGGAAGTCTTTTGTCCGGTTTTGCCAAAAGCAGCGGCAAGATGCGCCCGTAGGACTGCCAGGGCTTCACGGGCGTCCCTCATATCGATCAGCCGCACCTGGCTGAGAGGATACTTGTGACCCGGCTTCATGTGGTCCCCCCCCGGCGGGCCGGCGGTTTCTTCAGCCCGCACTAGTTCCGTTCCCAGGTGGGGCCGTAAAAGCCGCTCAGCTATCTCCGGGGTGTCGTCATGAGAATTCTCGTCCACCACTACCATTTCCTCAAAAGCACCAGAGCCCATGGCGCCTAGCAAAGGACGCAGCACCCCTTCTATACACTGTTCGCAATTGCGTACGACCAATATCAGGGTAGCTCTCGGCTCAGCCCCCCGGCTTTTCAGGGTGGTTAGCTCCCTCAGCAGCAAGATCGCTACTAAACCAACCAGTAAACCCAAAATCAAAAAGATCCCCGCGGTTGCCATCGGTTCCACCCTTTCCCCAGTATTTCCCACCCTGCATCCTCTCCATGTCCGGTATCCTTCGGTATGGGGTACCATCATATGCAAGCCGGCTGCTGCCTGCCAGCCCATCGACACCGGTTTTGTTTATGCGTCTTTTTCCGTACCATCAGAAAGTATAACTTTCATTGGCATAAGTACTAAGGCTTCCGTCTGCGCCAAAGGCTTGTCGAAAGCCAAGTTTTCTTTATCAACCTACAGGTATGGCCCCAGAAAAATCACGCATAATAATAATTGCTCAAAGCGTGTTGAATCATCACGAAGGGGTGAAAGCGATGGAACGCGAAACGGATTCCTGCCTGCGATGCGGCCAGTCCCTTAGCCTGGTGGAGCATGTACTGGAGGCCGACCCCGTCCCAGTCCCCGGTAGGGGAGATTTATGCCCGCAGTGCTATCGTGACCTTTCAGCCGAGGAATATCGCCGTTATTTTGAAGATCAATGAAAGAGGTATGAAAAAACCCGGGTGGGAAAACGCCCTCCCGGGTTTTGTTATTTCATCGTCAGGAAATAAATGCTAAATCCCCAAATCCTGCCGCAGGTCCTGCTGGATTAAGGCCAGCCGGGCATGATCCTTTGCTTCCGCGTACAGCCGGAACAAGGGTTCCGTCCCCGAGGGGCGGACCAGCGCCCAACTCCCGTCCGCCATTACTACTTTGGTCCCGTCCACATTGATACGCTCCAGTACCGGTACTCCGGCTACCTTCACCGGCCGGTACTCCGCCAGGTAGTTCAGCACCCGCTGCTTGTCTTCCGGTGAGACATGCAGGTCCAGCCTCTTGCTGACCAGGGTACCGAAGCGGCCCGCTATTTCCACCATCACCCCAGCCAGGGTGGTGCCGGCGACCGCCACGGCTTCCGCCATTAGCGCCGCCGCCAGGATCCCGTCCTTCTCCGGCAGGTGGCCGCGGATACTCATGCCACCGCTTTCCTCGCCGCCCAGCACAGTGTCTTTTTCCCGCAAAGACTGGCCGATGTACTTGAAACCAACCGCCGTCTCCTGCACGTCCATCCCGTACTCTTCCGCGATGCGGTCCAGCATGTGGGTGGTCGCCACCGTGCGAGCCACCACCCGCCCCTGCCAGCCTCGGCGATGCAGCAGGTGGTACAGGGCTAACACCAGCACCTGGTTGGCAGTCAGGTACACACCCCCGGCGTCCACAATCCCGAACCGGTCCGCGTCCCCGTCCAGGGCCAGGCCCAGGTGGGCCCCCGACTCCCTTACCCTCCCCACCAGCTCCGGCAAATTAGCTTCATTGGGTTCAGGCAGCCGACCCCCGAACAACGGGTCCCGCTGGTGGTGGATGGCTTCCACCTGGCAGCCCGCCTCCCCCAGGAGGGTTTCCAGGTAGCCGCTCCCAGCGCCGAACATGGGATCCACCACTACCTTCAGCCCCGCCCGCCGGATAGCCGCCATGTCCACCACCTGGCGGAGGTGATCCAGGTAGGCCCCGGCAGGGTTAATTCTCTTCACCAGGCCTTGCGCCTCGGCCTCACCCATGTTGAGGCGGCGTACCCGGCCGTTTTGCAGGACCCGGTGCAAGCCCGCTTCAATAGCCTTGGTGGTCTCCGGCAGGGCCGGCCCCGCGTAGTGGGGAATAAACTTGATACCGTTATACTCTGGGGGGTTGTGGCTGGCGGTGAGCATTACCGCCCCGGCAGTCTCGTGTTGCTTGACGGCAAAAGCGGTTACCGGCGTCGGGGTGGCTTCCGCGGTCAACAGCACCGGGATGCCGTTCCCTGCCAGCACTTCCGCGGATGCAGCCGCGAAATGCTCGGAGAGGAAGCGGCGATCGTAGCCTACCACCACGCCCCGGGAGGCCTGCCCCTCATCCAGTAAATAGCCGGCGATGGCCTGCACCACCGCCCGCAGGTTGGAAAAGGTAAAATCTTCAGCCATGATGGACCGCCAGCCGTCAGTTCCGAAAGAAATCCCTGCCACAAACAGCCCTCCTACCTATCAATAGTCCCATGAGATTTTACCACTTATTTCTAAACCCGTCAACGCGCCACATTCATCAGCCAGCCGTCTACCGCTAGAAAACAGGCCGAATCCTGTCCTCGTTCCTGCCTCCTGCTTCCTGCTTCCTGCCTTATGAACCCGGCATGTCCGTAATGTCGCTGATCGTACCTATCTGGTCCTTTTTTACGTCCAAGTACAGGGAACCGTTACTGTCCAAGGCGGCGTAAACCACCTCGTTCAGGTCGGTAATTCCCCGCTTCAGCAGTTCTTGCTGCAGCCACTGTTCATCCAACCCCATCTGCTGGAGGTTCTGGTGGATTACCTCCCCGTCCATAACCAGTTCGGTCTGCAATCCCTCATAAGTGGTGGGAATGCCCAGGTCGGCGGGAGTGAGGGGCCGTTTTTGGGACTTGGGGAGCACCGCGAGGTTGCCGTTGGGTTCCAGGAGGGCGTACTCCACGTCCCCGATATTGAAAATGTTCTTTTCCCTCAGCTGCATCTGCAACTCGTCCAGGTTATACCGCATCTTGCGCATGTTTTCCTCAAGGATCATCCCGTTATGCACCAGCACGGTGGGCTCCCCGCCGATAATCTTGCGAGCGGGGCGGCTCACCAGGGAGATCCAGCCCAGGAGATAGGTCAGCGTCGCGAAGATCGTCAGACCTATAAAGTGCAGCCAGGTTTTCTGGGGGCCGATGTCGGTGGCCAGCACCCCGGCGATGCTGCCAAAGGTAATGCCGGTGATGTATTCGAAAAAGGTCAACTGGCCGATCTGCTGTTTACCCAGGATCCTGGTATACACCAAAATGGCGGTGAAGGCCAAGACTGTCTGGAGAGTTACCTCGATGATTCCCGTCACTACTTCCACTCCCTTCCTATTCGGTCGTCAGTCGTCGGTCAGCGGTCGTCGGGAGAAAACCGGTATCTGTCGTCAGTCGTCGGTCAGCAGGAATCGGGAGAAACACCAAAGTGGTCTATCTCCTGCTGCCTGACGACTGACGTCCGACGACCGAATTGGCCTGTTCCCTGACGACCGGCGACCGAACTAAAGCAGCTCTTTTTTCACGAGCAAGTACAGCACACCCACTCCGAACACCACAAAGAACAGTACCGCGAGTCCTTCCCAGATCAACTCCCGCAACGTACTTACTCCTTTCTCCGCCACTTTACCCGGCAAGTTAAACTACCCGGCCCGTTTTGGACTACCTTATTATACCCGTAGAAAACCGGCGATATTTTTCTTATAAAAAAACAAATTACCCTGCGGCAGGCGGCATCGCCACCCCCACAGGGTCCCTTTTACCAGGATGTCAAGAAAGTTCTTTTCTATTTGTTTTGCGCGACAGGTACCATGTTTTCACTCCGGCGTCGCAAGTACCAGTGCCCGGCCATTAATAGCGTCGCCAGCGCCAATCCTACCAGGTCCGTCTTGCCCTCGGGGATGAGGGCCAGGATACTTCTTTTCGATGGACTTTACTCGTTAAGCCAATATTTATCCTGCCTCTTATGTTTTACACCCATCACCCAAACTGTAGTGTGTTCTACCTCAAAAATCAACGTCACATCATATTTACCCTGTCTAACCCAAAGCCCCATTAACTCTCCATAAGGTATTTGTTTCGCCGGAACAGTAGGCCAAAAGGAAAGCCGTCGTAAAGAATCTCGATAAATCGATTCTTTAATATTCGGTGGATATCCATACATGCGTGCCAACTCATCAAGCGCCCTCGGTGTCCAAACCACCCGATACAGTTTATTGTTCATACTCCTTGATCCTCTGCCGGAGGAATGTCAGTCCTTCTTGACCCGACAATCCAAAGCCTTCGGCTTTTTGCTTCCGGCTTTCCTCAACTTGACGAATCAAGTCCCCATCCTGTGCCAAAGCCTCTACATCAATTTCTTCAGTACCTTCATCATTGTGTTTAATGGCCTGAAGGTATCCGAGTACCCGCTCAAGTTTTTTCTCAGGAAGATGGTCAACCTCGCTTTTAATTTTTTCACGAAGAGACCCCATAACAATACCCCCTCTCGCACCTGTTTATATGATAGCAAATTTGAGAACATCTTACCACCAAAATTCAAAATGCCTGGAGGAAGTGAGCCGTTTGGTTATTCCATCAGGCGCTTGAAGGTCTTGTAGTCTACCTCCCGGGCCTGGCACTGCAACCGGAAATAGTCCGGAGACGGGTAGAGGGAAAAGCGGGGTTTGCCGTCGTGGTCCAGGGGAAGGTCCGCCAGGTAACGCGCCACCCGCCGGTCTTCCCCGGCCACCCGGGCCAGGACCTCCTCCCTGCCCGGTACACCGGCCAACGCCAAGGCTACCGCCTCCCCGACCACTTCCCGCCTCACCAGCCGCCCGGCCGGGCTGGCGCCGAAGGACAGCAGCATCCCGGCAGCCTCTTCTCCGCCGATGGCCCCGATGGTCCAGACCGTCCCCCGTACCACCAGAGGGTCCCGGTCATACAGAAAAGGAGCGAGCAGGGGCACCGTCTCCGGCTCCTTCAGGCACTGCAAGACATCCAGGCAGCGCAGCCGGAACTCCTCGTCCCGCTCCTCCCGGAGATAATTGATCAGGTCCGGGATGATGGCCGGGTGGGCTACCCGGCAGAGGGTCGCCCATGCCCGGCTCCGTACCAGGTAGTCCGGGTGGCGGGTCCAGGCAAGCACCGCCCGGGCCGCCTCCTCCCCGGAGAGAGAGCCCGCCTGGCGTAGCAGGTCCACGCCCTTGTCTCTCACCGTGCAGTTCACGGCCAATTGTTTCAGCAATTCTCCAGCCTCAACCAAGGTTGACCACCCGCTTTCCTTCGGTTGACCACAGGCACCAACCGCAAGACGGCTCACTCAGCCTGTCACCCGGATCGCTGGAAACCAGGTATAGCCCCCAGAAAGCCTTCTTTAGAATCTCAGCGTCGGTCAGCATCCGGCGGATACCCTCTACCCCCTGAAGGCAAAGCAAGGAGGACCGGTCGTCAAAAAACACCCGGGTACGCTCACGGTGATCTGGCGATGCTTCGTAGATCACTACCCGGGACTGAACCAGATACCCGCTCACACAGGATCTTTTCCTGCCGGGCAACTCCGCGGTGACCGGCAGCAGCATGAATTCCCGCTGCAGCGGCAGGGGAAGTGGGCCAGGCCGCTGCATTAGCATGGCGCACTGCCGGGATATCTCCTCCAGGTCCTTACCGAACCCCGCGGCCAGTTCCTCAAGGACCTGCGCCACAGGGCGGCTGTCCGTCAACTTTTCCTTGCCGGTAAGCCAGACGTCCGTTCCCACGGTCCCGGAAACCGTCTCTACCGGCCAGATGGCCTTGATGTCCCGCCAAACCTCAATTAATGGCACCGCCATAAAATCCCTCCCTGATATCATTTTACAGAACATATGTTCTCTTGTCAACAGGACGGAACATCCGGGGGCAATGCGGCGCCATCAATCCCTTGGTCTTTTATAGCATCTTTTTGGCCAACAGTTTGATTCCTCCCAAGGAGTAGAGGTACCTCACCGGGACCATTTCCTTGGCCAGGGCAGCGGTAAGTCCCTTGGCCCGTACGGTCTTGATCATACCGATACCCTTGCCCGGGCCCAGGGAAGCCAGTACACCCACCGATTGGGGGCGAAACCTCTTCTTGGGCAGGCCCTTCATGTCGGCGTAGATGTTGTAGGCTGCCACCTTGCCCTGGGCAATGGCAAGTTGGGCATTGGGAGCCAACGGTCGCCCGCTTTCCGGGTCAACAGTAAAGGCGGAGTCCCCGGTGACATAGATGCGGGGGTCGTCCACCGACTGCAGGTACTCGTTTACTACCGCCCGGCCCCGCCCCTGGACGGTCAGTCCCGCCTCGGCCATCAACGGGTTGCCGCGGATGCCGCCGGCCCAGATCACCGTCTGGGTGGGGATTACCTCCCCGCTCCCCAGGCGCACCTCTGTGTCCTTCACCCTGGCTATCCGGGTGCCGGTCACGAAACGCACCCCCTTCTCTCCCAGCAGGTTCCGGGCGTATTCCACCAGGTCCGGGGCAAAGCCGGGCAGGATGTCCTCCGACGCCTCCACGTTGATGATCCTTACTTCCAAGGGGTCGACGTCGTACCGGCGGCAAAGTTCCGGTACCCAGTCCGCCAACTCCCCGGCCACCTCCACCCCCGTAAGACCCGCTCCGCCGATGACAAAAGTGAGCAACCCGTTTCGTTCCCAGGGGTCGACCACGTTTTTGAACCTGGCAAACATGCCCTCGATATGGGTCCGTACCATGCGGGCGGTGTTCAGGCTGCGCAGGGTAAGGGCATGCTCCTTGAGCCCCGGAATGTCGAAAAACTCCGGCAGGCTTCCCAGGGAAACGACCAGGTAGTCGTATCCGTGGGCGCCGCCCTCTGTCTCCACCTGCCGGCGGTTCCGGTCCAGGCGGGTCACCGTATCTTTTACCAGGCGGATATCCCGCCCGCCCAGGATCTCGGCCAGGGGGATACGCACGTCCTCGTCGCCGGTATCTCCCCGGGCCGCCGACTCATGGAGCCGGGTGATGAACTGGTGGTAGTTATGCTTGTTGATGAGGGTGATCTCCTTCCCCGGGTGCCTGACCCCCAGCAACCGGTCCAGTTCCATGGCCGCCCTTAAGCCGGCGTACCCTGCTCCGAGAATAACTGTTCTGGTCCTGCCTTCCATTGGCCTGCTCCTTTCCTACTTACTGAGGTTAATTTTTCCGAGCAGGCGAAAAATATGATAAAAGAAAACAGGGCCGGTTGCCGGTTCCCCCGGCGTCGCGGCCCATCATAAAGGCATTGAATACAATTTCAAAAGGTATTTTCACGAGCACCCTTCTTTATCCAAACAACAGCCCCCAACCCGAGTAGATAAAATACCCCGCCAGGGCTATTAAAAATACGCCGCATGTCATCAGGACCCCCCGGTAGACCCGGTCAGAAACAAAACGCTTACCCGTCGCCACCAGCACCGCGACCAGGATGTACCAGGAAAAGTCCGCCGTGATGTGCCCCAGGTAAAAGGACACCACTCCCAGCGGCCCGTTTTCCAGGGCAAAGATAACGTATCCCGCACCGATGGTTGCCCACCACAGCAGCCAGTACGGGTTGGATACGGTGCCCACAATACCCGCTATGGGAATAGTGTACCGCCCGGCGCTTGTCTTGCCGGCTTCCGCCGCAGCGGACTCCGTATTCTTGATCCCCTCCAGGGAGACCTCTCCCCGGCGGGCGCTACTGGCGGTCTGGTAACCCATCCATGCCAGCACCAACCCGCCCAGCACCCCGATGGTCCCGGCCACACCCCCCTGCGCCAGTACCGACTGCAGGCTCGTGGTCAATAAAATCACCAATACCAGTTCCAGCACTGCATGGCCTGATATCAGTAAGGGACCTGCCACCCAACCGCGCTTGGCGGATTCTCCCACCGTCACCACCAGTAAAGACCCGGGCATCATGGCGCCGGTAAGCCCTACCACCAGCGCCGTGATAAAAATACCTGCCAACCCCATCCTACCCGGGCGGGTTAGACCGCCCGCCACCTCCCACCCATTTAATCTAAAGCTTTTGATTGGTACGCATTAAAATTCAACCTTCCCGGGTTAAATCCCTTCCTGACTTGTAAAAATCGGGCCATTTGTCCCGGGTTCCACAAGTTAGCTAGAGGGAATCGTCCGGAAGTCAAAGTTTAAAAAAAAGACGCCCGGACAGGGCATCTCCCAGTGTGTCAATCTCCGGCATGGCTAAGGTTCGATTTTCAGCAGCGTCCCCAGCATCCAGCCGGTCTTGCCGTCTTCCGTCTTGATCTTGAACCACCCGTTTTGCTCCTCCAACACCGTTACTTTCGCTCCCTGGGGTAGGGTAACAACCCTGGCGTAGCTGGTATCGGGTCCGGTGCGAACGTTGGCGGAACTCGCGGTTACCGTGGCCTGTGTGACTTTGGGCTGCTGGGGTTGGGGCGTCGGCTGGGGCAGGGGGGTGTTAGTACCCTGCTGGGCTTCCAGCACGGCAATCACCCGCGTCAGTTCCTCGATCCGGGCCTGCAGGCCGGCTACCTGGCCCTGCAGGGAGGAGGTCGCCTCCGCTACCGCCTTCTCCACATAACTCTGAGACACCACCGGGTCCCCGGCGGAACCGGGCACCGGCGCCTGGCCGCCCGGCTGGGCCTCCACAGCCCGTCCCGCCGCATAACCCAGCAAGAAGAGGGCCATGATTCCAGAAAAGAATGCTACCTTGCGTATCAATGCTATCATCCCCTGCTGTTAGAGAACTGTGTAATATTTTATATTTTCCTTACTTCCCTACCAAACCAATGAACATATCCACAACGAGTGCATATCAACGTCGTTGCTGATTGATTCAACCAGTCTAAGTCAAGAAAAGTTAACCCTCTAGTATTTAATAAAGCATTTCCCTTATGGAAAAAATCGTTTTTACAGTGACCACAAATGACTTGAATACCATTTTCCGATTCGTATTTGTCTCCTCTAGCCTCTTCTTCCATCTTTTTTAGGTTTTCTTCCCCTTGTTTTCTCAGTCTCTCAAGTTCTTCTTTATTATAGTACATCTAACGTGACCTTCCTCCCAACGTAAAAAACTAAAGGCGGGCCCCAAGAAGCCGCGCCCCGATTGGATTCTTGCTCCCGCAAAAAGCACCCTTTTAAGCCCGGAAGAATTCCTTCTGCTGCTCCTCCCGCTTGAGGCGCTGCCCCCTCAGCGACACCCCCCGCACAACGCCCACCTTGTTAGCCCCCAGCAGGATGAGGGCGGTGAGGCCGGTGAGCATTAAAACGCTCTGGTCGGTGGTCAGTCTCGTGAGCAGCACCGCGCTGATGCCCAGGCAGATGTTCACCAGGTAGATCACCAGCACCGTCTGGCGGTGGGAAAGCCCCATGTCCAGCAGGCAGTGGTGCAGGTGGTGCTTATCCGCCTCGAAGATGGGCTTGCGGTTAAAGAAGCGCCGCACGATGGCAAAGAAGGTGTCCATGATGGGGATACCCAGGATCACCACCGGGATGAACAGGGAGATCACCGTCGCTCCCTTGGTCAGGCCCATGATGGCCAGCGCCGCCAGGTTGAACCCCAAGAACATGGCCCCGCTGTCCCCCATGAATATCTGGGCGGGATTAAAGTTGTACCGGATAAAGCCCAGGACGCTTACCGCCAGGATCAGGGCAACACCGGAGGCCAGCACCTGTCCTTCCAGCCATGCTATTACCGCCATGGTCACCGCTGCGATGGCCGCCGTCCCGGCCGCCAGCCCGTCCAGGCCATCAATGAGGTTGAGGGCGTTGGTCATGCCGATCACCCACAGCAACGTCACCGGGATGCCCCACCGGCCCGGGAAAAACATATCGCCAAAGGGGTTGGTGATAAACTTGACCTGAATCCCGAAACCCACCAGTACCAGGGCTGCCAGCACCTGCCCCAGGAGCTTCACCCTTGGTGAAAGTCCCTTGATGTCGTCTACCACCCCTACCAGGGTAATCAGAGTACCCCCCAGGAGCAGGCCCCACATGGAACGGGTAAGGGGCTGGGTCAGCAGAACCACCACAGTAAAGCCCAGGTAAATGGCCAACCCCCCTAGCCGGGGCATCAGCCGGGCGTGAACCTTACGTTCATTGGGAGCATCCACGGCCCCCACCCGGATAGCGAGTTTCTTGATCTGCGGAGTAAGCAGGTATACAACCGTAAAGGCGGCCAGCAGGGCTGCCGGGATACTGGACAGCAACGTTCTCCACTCCTTCTAAAGGGCCTTGAAATGCGCACCATTACTATTTTAATGGAAAAAGAAGCCAAATACAACCATAATCGTTTTTATCACTTAAATAATTTTTAAGTACTTTTCTTTTCTGCTACTTCTCTATAGCAAACAGCAGTTCTCCCTCGGCTGCCAGGGTATCCCCCACATAAGCCCTGGCCTGTCCCTTGCCGATTCCGCCGCGTAGTTTCAGGATCTCCACCTCCATGCGCAGCTGGTCACCGGGAACCACCGGCCGCCGGAACCGCACATTGTCCACCCCGGCAAACAGGGCGATTTTTCCCTGGTACTCGGGTAGCTGCAACAATGCCACCGCCCCCACCTGGGCCATGGCCTCGAGGATCAGTACTCCCGGCATTACCGGGTGACCGGGAAAATGCCCCTGAAAAAAGGGTTCGTTAGCTGACACGTTTTTTTGTCCCACTGCCCGCTTACCCGCTTCTACTTCAAGGATACGGTCCACCAGCAAGAAGGGGTAGCGGTGGGGAATGATGGCCTGAATGGCCTCGATGTCCAGCACTTTGCGGCACCTCGTTTCAAGAGGCAGGAGGCAAGACGCAGGAGGCAGGACTACTTGTGGGAATTGGCTTCGCCCATTCCATCCTATACCTATCTTCCTGTTTCTTACTTCGTACCTGTTATTTCCTGTTACTGGCTTCTGACTTCTGACCTCCAAGTAGACAGGTCTCTACCATTGAGCGAGTTGATAAACTAGCATAAAAGACATTCGACAAAAACAGGTGGAATCCTCCAGCACAAGCTTTGCCGCTTTGTAGTAAACTTAGACCTCAATGCCAGAACCATTTCGGGAGTTGTTCTCCCCGTCCAATATGAGCGCTTTTGCAGCTGAGGCTATGCGGGAATACGTGGCAAAAGCCAAAACCCGCAAAGCCCTGGAGGACAGCGCCGGTGCATGGAGTGATGAGGAACACCCCGATCTGATGACGCCGGAAAATGTGGAACTGTACGTCCGGGAGGTGCGGGAACACTGGCAACCGAAATACTGCAGCGTTAACGCGCCCGCCGTATCAACCGCCGCAGCGAACGGACCTCTTCGACGCGCAGCGCCAGGGATGCCGCGATGAAGACCGCCGCTCCCAGGGCGACAGTAATTGCCAGGAACACCAGCAGTTGGCCCAGCCGTCCGGTATCCAGGATGCCTTCCAGCCAGCCCGCCCCCAGGAAGGTGATTGCTCCCATCACCAGGGAAGCGACCCCTACCCGGAGCACCGAAACAAACAGGCGGGGAAGGGATACGCCGGGGAGCGGTTTTCTCAGGGCCAGCAACAGGATGACGGTGTTGGCGATGGCAGCCAGGGAGTTGGATAAGGCCAGCCCCCCGTGCCCCATACCCGGCAGCAGGGCCAGGCTTAAACCGGCGTTCAACAGCACCGATACCAGGCCCACCTTCACCGGGGTACCCGCGTCCTCCATGGCGTAGAAGGTCCGGTTGAGCACCTGGTTGGCCGCCTGGGCGGGAAAGCCTACCAGGAAGTACAAGAGAGCAGTGGCGGTAGCCCAGGTGGCCTGCTGGTCAAAGGCCCCCCGCTGGTACAGGAGGCTTACCACCGGTTCCCGCAGCACCATCATGCCCACGGAGGCGGGGATGATGGCGAGCAGCATCATGCCCAGTCCCTGGTTAAGGGTACGGGTCAGCCCCTCCCGGTCCCGCCGTACCACCTGCTCCGCCAGGGCGGGAAAAGTGGCGGTATATACCGCGTAAACGAAGATGCCGGGCAGGTTCAGCGCCCGGTTGCCCAGGTCCAGGGCGGTGATCAGTCCCCGCTCCAGGCCGGAGGCAAAAAACCGGTTCATCGCCAGGTACACCTGGTTTACCGACACCGCCAGGAATACCGGCCCGATCAAAAGAGCTACCCGCCGCACCGCCGGGTGCTTCCGGTCAAAGGTGAAGGAATAGCGGAACCCCATGGCCTTCAGGTTGGGAAGCTGCACCAGCAGGAACCCCACAAAACCCGCCAGGGTTCCCCAGGCCACCCCTTCCATGTAAAAATGCGGCCCCAGCGCCAGCACCGCGAGGATGATCACCACATTGGCCACCCCGGTAGCCATGGCGGGAACGGTGAAAAACCTCCCGGCGTTAAGGATGCCGCTTATGAACATGCCGGTGCCCATAAAGATAATGGAAGGGAACATGATGCGGGTCAGGTGGGTGGTAAAGAGCACCTCTTCCGGTGTAAAACCCGGGGCAATAAGCCTTACCATCCACGGGGCCAGCCCCATACCCACCGCTGTCATTACAGCCAATACGAGCCCCGTCCAGTTTAACACCGCGCTGGCCACGTGCCAGCCCTCTTCCCGCTGTCCCCGCACCAGGTAAGCAGTCACCACCGGCACGATGACGGTCACAAAGGCGACGCCCAGCACCGCCTGCAGGGAATTGGGCAGGGTATAGGCCACCAGGTAGGCATCGGTGGCGCCGGTAGCGCCAAAAGCCGCGGCGATGGCCGCGTCCCGCACAAAGCCCAGCAAGCGGCTCACGAGGGTCACCACCATGATCACCACAGCAGCCCGGGCCACAGTCTCCCCGGCAGCAGAGGTCTTAGCTTCAATATCCATCCGGCATCCTGCCCCTACCCGGGGAAAAAGCACCCCCGATCCGACCGCGACTAACTATTAGACGCCGCAAACCGCCGATAGGTTCCCTCTCCCCGGAAATTTTCCACATCCCCTGTATTGTACAGGAAGCAAGAGGCCTGATGCAAGTGCTCCCATGCTTCCGCTCGGGAAACAGCCCCACCCTAATAGCTTGTCCAGCCATAAAGGTTGCAGGCGAACTGGATATTTTATGGATCAGCAAGGGAGGCCAGGAATTCTGACTTCTCCTTTATGTTTATGGCTGCGCCGGGGCTGCCAGCCCGCTTTCCGCAGGTTTTTTGATGGTAATAGTCAGGGTTTCGGCGTCCCACGCGGCTTCCGCTCCGGTTGCCCCGGTTAACATGGCCAGGGGGACCAGGGCCTGCCCGCCGGATAAGCGGGGCGCCACCGCCAGCTGTAATGGCTGGCCGTCCAGGTAAGCTTCCACTTCTCCCAGTACCGCCACCACCGTGGAAGTACCAACCAGGGTCAGGGTTCTGGTCGTACTGTCCCAATGCACCTCCGCCCCCAGGGCGTGGGCGAACTCCCGGGCGGGCACCAGGACCTCCTCGCCCTCCGTCACCGGCAGGGATTCGGTGAAAAGCCACTCCCCGTCCAGGTAGGAACGCACCGACCTCCCGTCCACCTGCAGGATGGTGGAACGGCCGCTGGTGAAGCTCAGGGACAGGATAACACCCCCGTCCGCCAGGGGCCGGGCGTACCACCGGTTCATCACCGGCAACGCCGACAGCACCTCGTCAAACCCGGTAACCCGCACCAGCTTGCCCCGGAGGTCCACCTCCAGCAGGCGCCCGCTGCCCACGTCGGCGATAACGGTGTTTCCGTTCTCCATTCGCACCGCGGCGGTTGGACGCCGCAGCTGGTTTATTTCCCCGCCGTAAGTCCCGTCCCCGTACTGCCAGACCACCTGCCCCGCGGCATCTACCTCCAGCACCCGGGCACCGCCGCGTATCCCCTGGTCCACCACCAGGACATTACCGTTACTGAGACGGGTAGCCTGAACCGCGTTCAAGAACCCCTCGCCGTACTCCCAGAAAACCTGGCGGCGCTGGTTCACCTGCAGCACCCGGGTGGGCGTGGTGATCAGGGTATCCCCTCCAGGCAGGCGCTCCGCGTACCGGGGGGCGTCCGCCCGGGTGCCCGGCCAGTAGGACCAGACAACCTCACCCTGGGGATTGACCTCCACTACCCGGGGAATCAGGGGTTCACCAGGGGCGCCGGATTCAGTAATCAGGGTGTTGCCATTGGGCAGCCTCTGGGCGCTGTTGGCCTGCACCGGGCCGTAGGACCATACCACCTGTCCCTGCCGGTCCAGTTCCACCACCGAGGGGCCGGTGTGCCCGTTCAGCACCGCCAGGATCCCGCCTCCCGGCAGGGGGCTTAAGAAGTTGGGGTGGGCGGTGGTGCTGCTCTCCAGCCACTCCGCCACCACCCGCTGGTGCCGGGGGTCGGGTAGCGGAGAATAAACAGCCTCTTCTGCCTCGGCGGCATCACCCCGGGCATACAGGTGGATATCCTCTACCCGCACCGCCGGACGCAACCCGGTAACCCCTACCTCCCGGCCCCGGGGGCTTTCGATCTCCACCATGGGTGGGTCGGAGCGCCATGTCACCCGCGCCCCCAGCGCCTCTCCCACAAACCGCAAAGGCACCAGCACCCGCCCGTCTATCCAGGTGGCGGGCACGTCCAGGGTAGTTGCCACCCCGTCCACCTCGGCCCGCGGGTCGTCCACCGTGAGCCGCACCTCCCGGCCCCCGGCAGTGGCCCGTACCTGGCGGGTCTCTTCCTGCCAGGTGACTTCCGCGCCCAGCGACTCAAAAATGGCGCGCACCGGCACCATGGTCCGCCCTTCAATCAGGCGGGGCGGCACATCGAAGAACAGCCGGCGACCATCCAGGTAAACGGGGATCTGGGAAAGGATCACGAAACCGGTGTTGACGGTCCGGAGAGAAGTCTCCGAGGGGCGGTTGGCAACCTCGCCCCCGATAAGCATCTGGCTGGAGCCGCCCCCGTCCAGGCCCACCGCTTCCTGTGCCCCCAGGTCCGCCACCAGGTAGGCCAGTTCTTCCAGGGTCACCCCGGCGCTGTACCCGGGCTGCCTCCCGTCCACCACCACCATCAGCACCCTAGCCTCAGGGGTGCGTCCCACCGCCGTGCGGGGGTTCCGCCCGAGGGTGGTACCAGTGAACCCCTCCGCCTCCGCTTGCAGGACCGGACGTCCCTCTTCCACCAGCAGCGGGCCGCCGGTCAAGAGGTGCTCAACCCCCTCCCACAGGCGGTGGTAGGTCTGTTTCACCCGCACCCACTCCCCGGTTTTCACGTTCTCCGGGAGGTCCGCTGCATCAGGGAATACCAGTACGAACCCGCCGGGAGGGATGGGAGAGTTCCCTTCCCGGCTGATACCTGCCACCCGGCCCTGCCCGTCCTCACCGGCCTCTGCCAGCAGCTCAACGGTCCCCGCGGGAGTGCCGGTGTTAGTCCCCCACTCGGGGGTGTACAGGACGGGCTGTTTCCCGCCCAGGGGGCGGTTAACCCGCCCCACGGGCCAGGCCAGGTCTTCAGCCGGCAATTCCACCTCCAAGGCGGCGTCAAAATAGCCGAACAGCAGTTCCTTCCCACTGGTAATGCCCACCGAGGGCCGGCGGATGGGGGAAGAGGCCAGTACCTGCCCGTCCACCATCAGATTCCCCACCGGCAAGGAAAGACCGTTGGCGCTGCTGAAGAACCCACCGTTAATGGCCGCCACCGCCCCGTACCTCCCGGCCATACCGGCAAGGGATTCCCTGCTGCCCACCCCCCCGGCTGCCACCACGGGCCGCGGCTCCACCAGCGGGTTAGTCAAGTCGGCTTCCAGCACATGGACCACCAGCGGCTGCCCCTCCCGGTTGATGCCGTCTACCACCCGGTAAAGTACCCCCGGAGCCACTTCCCGCTCCTCCCGGACGCGCAAGGCAATCCCCGCCGCGTTGGGTGGCGGGAAGGATAATTCCGCTTGTACGGGAAGGGAAGGTGCCTGTTCCACTGCGGCCGGCGTTTCGGCCGCTCTCATCTCTTCCGCGGGGGGAGGCAGCGCCTCCGAAGGCCAGGCGGCACTCCCCCACCACAGGGAACCGGCTAAAACAACTGATGTGATGATGCGTTTTCGGGGTATTAGCATGATGTCCCTCCATTTGTCTCTTGCCTCTCGTAAGTTTAGACGACTTTCCCCCGGTTTATGTTCCTTAATATAGTTCGCGGGACCTTAAAAAATAAGGGGAGAGGTCCGGTAATAAGCACCCCTCCCACTCACTGCCGTTATTATATTACCCGCCAATCCGTAGTTTTTCCAACAGCCCCTCGGGAGTCTCTACCACAATTCCCTTAAACTTCATCAATTCCTTAAGGTTATATATACAAACAGTGGAAATCCCCAGTGAAGCAAGTTAGTCCGAAGCGCAGTAAAGCCGTGAATGCTAAGTTATACTGCTTGAATTTCCATCAACCTACCCCTCTGTACCCAAAAATCTTCTTATACATAGCGTCATATTTATCTGCGCTAAATGATTGAATTAATGGACTCGCGGACTCTATTTGTCTGGTTGTGCTGGGTCGAACCAAACGAGACAACTGTCGTGTATGCGCAATTATTTAAGACGTTGTGTATAATTTCTATGTCAATTTTTTCATTACCTGTATGATAAACTATGATGTCATCCTTAGCTCTTACCAATTCTCTAGTCGCTTCTTTATTATCATCAAATGCTTTAATTACAGCCATATCTTCAACATATCTTTTATTCCCTTGTATGTTTGACTTTAAAATCTGCATTTTCACAAACTTATTAGGATAAATTTTTCTTACTTCTTCCCACCTCATAATAATTCACCACCTTTGTAGCACTTGTTCATCAATATTATACCATTGTTTGTATAAATAGCTCTAAATATAAATTACATACTTGCTAAATTCGTAGGTGTATTCCGTGCGCAGGCCGTTGGGGTAGTTAACGGCCTTGATCATCCCGTCGGCGTAGCTTGATTTTGCAGTAGCCTGCCAGGTTCATGCCGCCTTTGTTGCTCAGGGGCTTGCCGTAGCCGCCTTCTGCCTGGGGCAGTGGATTGACTGCCACCTTGTTGATGGCTTTCACCACCTGAACCGCTGTGACGGGTCAAGCTTCTTGATGTCCTCCAGTGCGTCCCTTAAATATTCTACCTTCCACATGCTATTCCAGGTCCACGTCTGTAGCGTTTAATTCCACCTCACTGATGCCCAACTCCTGCATGGCTTTTTCCGCCGGAATAAAATCCTCTGCTTTTGCGTTTTCCATGCGTTTTTCAGCCTCTACAAGCAAGCGGTAGTTTTCGATGGTTTCAATCATTTGCTCATAGGTTTCGTGTGTGAGCAGCACACAGGCGGGGGAGTTGTTTTTAAGCCGCTGGACGCCGCGCTAACCAAACCAAGCTGATAGCCCTTTTGACCCCGTTGCCTGGGGAAATATCCTTTGGCGGCGCATTGGTAGGTGGCGCCATAGACCGTAAAGCCAGTGGCGTCAATGTCCAGGTCCACCACCGTTTCATGGGCGGAAATGCCGAACAAGCGCCGGTATTCTTGGCTTACCAAATCCAGTTCTTCGAGGCTCCCAAATCCAGTTCTTCGAGGCTCGCGGCGCTCAGCGTATGCAAAAACCCGCTGACCGAGGACTGTTCCGGAAAGCCTGGCATATCTAGCAAGCGCGCCACTTGAGGGTAAGGCCGTAGCAGGTGATTAATGGCCACGTTGAAATCGCAGCCAACCGCCACGCTTAATACCAAGGTCAAGAGGTAATCCGTGGCGGTATATGACACGATCTTACGCACGGGGGTCAACATCTGGTCCAAGATCTCCGGCACGCCGGCCCTTTTTAGGAACTCCGCGAAACAGCAAAGCATCGCGGAGCCGACCAAGTCATGGCAGGGAAGAACCCTGATTGTCGCGGCCGGCCGGAGGTTTTCTCTTCCGCTTAGGCAACCCAGGAGCGGGGCAGGCTCCGCTGGAGTTTTTTTTTGGCTGGTAGAGATTGCCCCCGCAATCCCGGCAAACAAATCGCTGCACCCGTTCCAAAGGCGTCCGTTTGCCGCCGGTGGGGTAACAACCGTTCCTGACCAGGCGGCTGCCGCCGCAAAGCGGACATTGCTCGGGCAAAGCAGTCCTGCTTGACGGGAAGGCTTGGGCTGGCTCGGCGACGTCCAATTTCTGTGATTTCTGTGATGGGACGCTACTTGTTTCTGCATAGTTTACTGGAGGCCGGCCTGGGTTTGGGGTAAGCGCAGCCTCAATCGCGACCTTCGCCTTCCTGACCCACAACCGTAGCGAATCACGGTCGACATGGTGCTTTCGTTCGATTTCCGATGGCCTAAGACCTCTGATATGGTCTATGACTGCATTAACTTTGGTTTCGACTGGAATCTCGTGATAAGGCATTCGTAACACCTCCCATCTGTATTCTATCACGAATACTGGTGAGAGTGAAGATGTAATGCAGAAAGAATTTCTCAAACCAATCAACGAAATTCTCAGGGGTTCAGCGGCCACAACGGTTTTACTCAAAAGTTAGGTTATAAATATCTGTTGGACTTCCGCCAAATTTAACGGGCTTACTTTTGCTTCTTTTTCTCTGATGCCTTGGCATTTTTCATGGCGCACCACCCAAGCATATTTTACCAGTCTCAACTTAAACTATCAAGACAGAGGAACCGTCCCCATGTCTCCGAGGAACCGTCCCCATGTCTCACATATTTTACCAGTCTCAACTTAAACTATCATGTCTCCCCATGTCTCCTTAAGTTTAAGTTGAGTTGCTATAAGTTGCCGTCACAAGCGCGATGACATTATTGGGATACCTTCCTTTAGAATTTGCTCTACGAAAAAATCTCGCGGAGGATCCAAATCAGCCTCCGCCAATGGGAAGGGCTCAATAATCCCCGGTATTCCCGACCTGATTAATATCCGGTAAAGGATTTGCCTATCCTTAAGCGGGTTATGCCCAAATACCGGCGAAATAATGGCCAGGTCGATATCACTGTCAGCAGTGGCCATTCCCTTTGCCACAGAACCGAACAGAATTGCCCTTGTTACAGGGATTACCCGGGAGACTGCCTGTAAGTATTTATCTATCCATTCCTGGTACTGAGCCTGGATATTATCCATCCTAGTATTTCCCTCGCATTCTCGATATACTTCATGAATCCATCCGGCGTGGTAGACTTAAAGATCTTCTCGCGATCCTGAGGGTACCTGGATTCGATATTCAATGGGGCAAGATCGGCTATCATTTCCAACTGTTCAGTTGTCAATTCCGCATCAATACCAGATTGTTGGGCCAGTACAATCAAGTTGTGGGTTTTCGGCGGGATGCCGCCCCGGCGCTCTACATAAAAAGCCTTTAACGCCTTCTCAACCGTTAGATGAGCAAAAAACCCTGATTCTAGGTAGCGATGACCGTTCCAAAGAACCTCCGCAGTCTTTAAACTCTCCGCTGCTTCATCAATCCAGTATCTAGCATGGTTCATGGTTTCACCCCCGGAAAGCTCTATCGCTTGTCCTGTATTATCCTCTAGTATACCATTTATTGGGTAGTTAGTCTACTGACCCACACCACCAAACTAAGGTACAAACATTGGGGAAAAATTATGAGGGAAGGTCTTTTCCGGAACTTCCCTCTCTTCATCTTGATTCACAATCTTTTTGGTTTAATTTTGGGACAGCGCCCCAACATTGACTTTGGAATAGCTATTGAGCCATCTGTTGCTCGATCCAGGACAGCGTTCCGCTGGCTTTAGTCCTATTCGCCTGCTTCCCCGGAATCCGGCTTTCCGGCCGCGGGATGTTTCCCGCCATCATTAGAAAAAGCGGGTGGTTAAATCACCAGCCCGCCGTCCACCTGGAGCACCACGCCGTTGACGAAGCTGCTCTCGTCAGAGGCCAGGTACAGGTAGGCGTTGGCGATGTCCGCCGGGTAGCCCCAGCGGCCCAGCGGGGTCTTCTCCTTCATCAGGTCCAGCACCTTCTGGGGTACCATGGCGGTCATGTCGGTGATGATAAAGCCGGGAGCCACGGCGTTGACCCGGATACCCTTTTTGCCCAGTTCCTTGGCCCAGCTTTTGGTCATGGCGATGACCCCGCCCTTGGTGGCGGCGTAGTTAGTCTGGCCCACGTTGCCGTACACGCCCACCACGGAGGAAGCGTTGATGATGCTGCCGCTGCCCTGCTCCATCATCACCGGCGCCACCGCCTGGGTGCAGTTGAACACCCCTTTCAGGTTCACCGCGATGACCTTATCCCACTGCTCCTCGGTCATCCTGGTCAGGAAAGCGTCGGCGGTGATGCCGGCGTTGTTGACCAGCACGTCGATACGCCCGAATTGCGCCATGGCGCCGTCCACCATGGCCTGCACGCCGGCGCGGCTGGTCACGTCCACCTGGAAGAAAAGCGCGCCGGTCAGTTCCCTCAACTCACCGGCCGTGGCCTCTCCCGCCTGCGCGTCGAAGTCGCAGATGACCACCTGGGCCCCTTCCCGGGCGAACAGGAGCGCCGTATCCTTGCCGATGCCCCTGGCGCCGCCGGTGATGACAGCCACCTTGTCTTTCAGTCTCAACATCAATCTCTCCTTTCGGGTGCGAAGGTTTCCGCGGTCCGGGCGGATACCCGCCGCCAGGTTCCCACGATACCCGCCGGCATGAACAGCACGATCATGATATACAGCAGGCCGAAGATGATGTACCACCGCTCGAAAAGGGGGTGCACCCCGGCCAGGTTTGAGAGACCCTCCCGGGCCAGGTGGATGACTCCTGAACCCACCAGGGCGCCGTACAGGGTGCCGGTGCCGCCGATAATGGTCATCAGGAGGGCGTCGATAGTTTTTTCCACCGACATCACCCCGGTGCTGACAAAGCGCATGTACAGGGCGTAGGCGATGCCGGCCAGGCTGGCCACCACCCCGGCCACCACGGTAGAAATGAGCTTGAAGCGCAGCACGTCGTATCCCAGGCCCTCGGCCCGCCGTTCGTTCTCCCGGATGGCCACCAGCACCCGGCCGGCGGGGGAGTTGATAAAGCGCTGCAAGAGCAAGAGGGCCGCCACCATGAACGCCAGCGCCACATAGTAGTAGACCAGCCGGTCCTGCAAGAAGGGTGGAACCCGGAAACTGAAACCGTCCGCCCCGTAGGTGACGCCGCGCCACTTTTCGGCGATGATGAAAAACAGCTCGGCAAAGGCCAGGGTGATCATGGCGTAGTAGACGTCTTTCAGCCTGAGGGAGAGGTAGCCGATGACGAGCGAGAGCAGTACCGCGAAGACCAGGGTCCCGGCCACCGCCAGGGCCAGCCACCCGAGGGTGGGCTGGGTGTTGCGGATAATCAGTCCCACCGCGTACGCGCCGGCGCCGAAAAACATGGCGTGGCCGAAGGAAACGATGCCGGTGTAACCCAGGAGGATATCATAGCTCATGGCAAAGACGCCCATGATGTAGATCTGGGTCAGGAGGTTGAGGGTTGCCCGGGATTCCGTCAGCGCCGGGACCGCCGCCAGGGCCAGCAGCAACGCCCAGCGGGCACACATCGCCCGCTTTGCCACCCGCCCGGCGCCCGCCTTACCGGAGATGTACGACCGGATTCTTACCTGCTGCACATGCTCACCCTCCCATCCCGAACAGTCCCCGGGGCTTCACCAGCAAGACCGCCGCCATCAGCAGCACGTTCACCGCCAGGGAAGCGTCCGGGTAGAACCAGGCGGTATAACTCCCCGCCAGCCCTACCAGCACGCTGCCCAGGGCGGACCCGACAAAACTCCCCAGTCCCCCGATCACCACCACGATAAAGGCCAGCATCTGGTAGTCCAGGCCCATGCCGGGGTTCACCGAGCCCAGGGCCGGGCCGATCATCACCCCGCCCAGGGCCGCCAGGGCGGCGCCGGCCATGAACACCAGCAGGAAGACGCGCCGGATATTGATCCCCAGGGCCTGTACCATTTC
This sequence comes from Clostridiales bacterium PH28_bin88, assembly GCA_000987045.1. Classification (GTDB taxonomy): domain Bacteria; phylum Bacillota; class PH28-bin88; order PH28-bin88; family PH28-bin88; genus PH28-bin88. The sequence goes on from LAKY01000058.1 coordinate 190,646, forward strand.
CGCGTCCTGCACGCCGGCCCGCACGATCATCCCCACCCGGGTGCGGGTGATGACCATATGCACCGCCGTGGCCACCACCAGCCCTACCAGAATGGTAAATACCCGGTATTTCACCACCACCACTCCGCCCAGTTCCCAGCTCCCGGCCAAGAGCGGCGGCACCGGCACGGCCACGATGTTGGGCCCCCAGACCGCCTTCACCAGTTCCGCCATCACCAGCATCACGCCGGTGGTTACCAGGATCTGCGCCACGTGGTTGCCGTACACCCGGCGGACGGTCAGTGCCTCCACCGCTCCGCCGGCCGCCGCGCCCGCCGCCATGCCCGTGAGGATGGCCAGGGCGAAACTCCCGGTCCGGGCGTACACCCACACGCCGGTGTAGGCGCCCCACATGAACAAGGTGCCGTGGGCGAAGTTCAACACCCCCATCAGGCCGAAGATCAGGGAAAGCCCGGAGGCGATCAGAAAGATCATCATCCCCGTGGACAGGCCGCTCAAGGTCAGGTTCACAAGTACATCCACCGCTATTTCACCTCCGCGCCGCCGCGCCGTTTTTGGCGCCGATGCCCAGGTAGCGCAGCTGCATCTCCTTGTCTGTCACCAGTTCCCGCATGGCGCCGTGGCGGACGGTATGACCGTCGTCCAGGATGTAGTACCGGTCCCCCACCGCCGAGGCCAGGGCGAAGTTCTGTTCCACCAGCACCACGGTGGTGCGCCGCTTGATCTCCCGGATAGCCTCCGCCAGCTTGCCCACGATGATCGGGGCCAGTCCCTTGCTGGGTTCGTCCACCAGCAGCAGGCGGTTGTCATTCACCAGCGCCCGCCCGATGGCCAGCATCTGTTTCTGGCCCCCGCTCAGGCTGCCCCCCTTTTGCCCCAGCTTGCCCCCCAGGTCGGGGAAGAGGTCCAGCACGAACTCCAGCCGGCGGAAGGTGTCCGCGTCGTTTTTCCGCATGGCGATGCGCAGGTTCTCGTCCACCGTCAGGTCGGCAAAGATGCCCTGGTCTTCCGGCACGAACCCGATGCCCTTGCGGGCGATTTCATAGGGCGGCAGGCCGCTAATCTTCCGGCCCATGAATTCTATCTCTCCCCGGGAGGGCGGCGCCAGCCCCATGATGGACCGCAGGGTGGTGGTCTTGCCCGCCCCGTTGCGGCCCAGGATGACCGTGACCTGTTCCTCGGGGACCTCCATGTTCACGTCCTGCAGGATGTGAAACTGTCCGATAAAGGTCTGCATTCCCGTAACTCGTAATAGCATCAGGCCATCCCTCCCAGGTAGGCGGATTGCACCTGCTGGTTTTGCATGATGTCCTCCGGGGGTCCCTTGGCCAGCAGCCGGCCGTTGAACAGCACCGCGATCTCGTCCGACAGGGACAGCACCATATCCATTTTATGCTCCACCAGCAGGATGGTCTTGTCCCCCGCCGTCTTGACGCGAGCCAGGAGGTCCAGGATGGCCGGCACCTCTTCCACCGCCATGCCGGCGGTGGGTTCGTCCAGCAGCAGCACTTCCGTCTCCAGGGCCAGCAGGATGGCCAGTTCCAGCTTCCTTTTCTCCCCATGGGCCAGGTTGGCCGCCGGCTGCGCCGCCTTCTCCCCCAGGCCCACCACCTCCAGGAGTCCCATGGCCCTTTCCTCGAATTCCAGGTAGTCCCGGTAGTGCCTGAAAAGGTTGTAGTGCACCCCCGCCCGGGCCTGCGCCGCCAGGCGGACGTTTTCCAGTACCGCCAGGCGGGGAAACACGTTGGTAATCTGGAAGGACCGTCCCATGCCCATGCGGGTGCGGTAGTGGGGCGGCAGGCCGGTCACGTCTTTCCCCCGGTAAAACACCCTCCCGGCGGTGGGTTTCAGCTGACCGCTGAGCAGGTTGAAAAAGGTGGTCTTGCCCGCCCCGTTGGGCCCGATGATGGAGGTCAGCGTACGGGGCCGGATCTCCAGGGAAACCCGGTCCACCGCCCTGTGGCCGCCGAACGTCATGGTCACTTCTCTGGTCTCGATAATGGGATGGTCCATAGTCTCCTCCTCCAGTCACCAGTCACTAACCTACCGCTTATTCTGGATGGGCGGGGCGGTCTCCTCGGGAGTCATCTCCCGCAGCAGTACCGGCACCGGCCAGTCCACGCCCTCTTTTTTCTCCAGCTTGATGGCATACAGCGCCTGCAGCGCCTGGTGGTCCTCCTTGCGGAAGGTCATCTTGCCCTTGGGCGTGTCGAAAGTCATACCCTCCATGGCGCTGATGAGTTTTTCCGTATCGGTGTCGCCCCCGGTTTTCTCCAGGGCCTGCACGATGGCCATGGCCGCGGCCATCCCGCCGGCGGTGAAGAGGTCGGGCGGCTCGCTGTACTTCTTCTTGTGCTCAGCCACCAGCCAGTCGTTGACCGCGGTCTTGGGCAGTTCGTAGTAGTAGACGCTGAATCCTTCCATGCCTACCACGTTCCACATGGTCTTCAGGGCGGCGATGTCCGGCGCGCCGGTGGACAGCTTGATGCCCTTCTCAGGCAGTTTCATGTCCGAGATCTGCTGCCAGGGGGTGTTGGCCCCGGCCCAGATGACGAACAGGTAGTCCGGCTTGGCGCTGATGACGCGCTGGATATGGGCGGTAAAGTCGGTAGCCTTGGCGTCCGGGAACTCCTCCAGCACGATCCGCGCTCCCAGTTTCTCCGCCGCGGCCTTGAAGGCCTTGGCCCCGTCGCGCCCGAAGGCGTAGTCAGGCGCCAGGATGGCGATCTTAACTCCCGGCCCCGCGATGGCCGCCGCTCCCGCCACCGCGTCCTGGGAAGAGTTGCGGCCGGTGCGGAAAATGTACCGGTTCCACTGGGCGCCGGTAATGGCGTCGGCCACCGCCGGCTCCACCACCATCACCCGCTTGTACTCCTCCGCCAGGGGCAGGATGGCCAAGGCGTCGGCGGAACTGGCGCTGCCCACCAGCACGTCCACCTTGTCCTCTTCCAGGAGTTTCAGGGCCTTCTGCTTGGCCACTTCCGGCTTGGTCTCGGTGTCCTGGATGATCACCTTGATAGGCCGCCCGGCTACCTCACCGGTGCCCTTGGTGGCGTACTGGATGCCCAGTTCAAAACCGCGCAGGTTCTGCTTGCCGTACGCCTCCAGCGCACCCGTCTGCGAGGTGGCGATGCCGATCTTGATGGGTTCTTTCGGCTGTTGAGCCTGCTGCTGTTCAGGAGCGGGCGACTTGCCCCCGCACCCCGCCACCGTCACCAGCGCCAGGACCAGGAGCATCGCCAGCATTCCACGACTGACAAACCTTAACAACGGGATCCCCTCCTTTTTTGGATAGAACGCTCTGGTCTCGTTACCCAAAATTCTTTCCTCCCTACCCTTTCATTTCCACGCCGTTCTCCCTTTTCCTCCACCTCCCCGCTGGCAGTATTTCCCCTTAAAAAGCGACACTCCCGGGTTGTTCACCGGGTACAGGGAGCGTCAGCCCGTTTTTCACCGCCCCCCGCCGGAGTTCTTCCCTGAAGTCGGGGTGGGCGATGGCGACCAGTTGCCTTACCCGATCGGCAATGCTCCGGGCTTTCAGGTGCGCCACGCCGTACTCCGTCACCACGTAGTCCACGTCGGAACGCGTCAGGGTAACCTTGGCCCCCGGCGGGAGTTCCGGGACGATGGTGGAGACGGCGCCGTTTTTGGCGGTAGAACGCAGGGCAATAATGGACTTCCCGCCTGGGGAGAACTGGGCGCCGGTGGAGGTGTCCACCTGCCCGCCCGTACCGCTGTACTGCAGGTGTCCCAGGCTTTCCGAAACCACCTGGCCGGTCAGATCCACCTGCAGGGCGGTGTTGACGCTGACCATCTTGTAGTTCCGCCCCAGGATGTGCGGGTCGTTGGTCACCCGCCCCTGCTGGAACTCCACCGCCAGGTTCTCGTGGATGAAGTCGTAGAGTTTGCTGGTGCCCAGGGCGAAATTGCCCACCATTTTCCCCCGCCAGAGGGTTTTCTTCCGCCCGGTGATGACCCCCGCGTGCCACAGGTCCACCATGCCGTCTGTGAACATCTCGGTATGCACCCCCAGGTCCTGCTTCCCCGTAAGGCACGCGGCAATGGCGTTGGGGATGCCCCCGATCCCTAACTGGATGGTGGAGCCGTCCTCAATGAGTTCAGCGATGAAGTTCCCGATGGCCATGTCCTCGGACGAGGGTTCCACCGGCGTGATCTCCATCAGCGGCTGCGGGTTCTCCACCACGTAGTCCACCCGGCTGATGTGCACTATGGTGTCCCCGTAGGTGCGGGGCAGGTTGGGGTTGATCTCCAGCACCACCACCTCGGCGGCGTCGATCAAGGCCTGCTCGTAACCCACGCCCAGGGATAGGGAAAAGCAGCCGTGCCGGTCCACCGGGCAGGCGGTGCCCCAAAAAATGCGCGGCGGGTCGTAGAGGGCCTTGCGCCACCCCCAGTCCCGGCCGTGGGAGGGGATGAGGGAAACGGTGCCCAGGGAGTGGGCCTTCCGCTCGCTGGGGCCGTAAAACCAGCTCTCCAGCAGGAAGTGACCACGCATGGAGGGGTCCAGAAAGAAGTCATACTCCTTAAGGAGCAGGGCGGAAAACACCCGCACTCCGTAAACCTGGTCCCGCCGGGTGCCCAGGGCGGACAACATCCCCGGCGGCTCCGCGGCGGCCATGGCCACGCCGATGCTGTCCCCCGTGCGGACCATGGCCACCGCCTCCGGGATGCTGATCAGTTTTCGTTTGTACGCTTCACGGACATCCACCGTCTGCCATTCCTCCTCAATTAGTCGTCAGTCAATTCAGTCGTCAGTCGTCGGTCAATACGGTCGTCGGTCGACCGTTTTTGCCCCACCGGATGGTGGTGGCCGTCCAGGCATACCCGATCCCCGCGCTGACCATCACTACCAGGGAGCCGTCCCTCACCTGCCCCGAGGCCAGGGCCAGCTCCAGGGAGAGTACCTGGTCCATCTGGCCCAGGTGGCCGTAATCCTCCAGGTAGATGGCCTGTTCGGGCCGGAGGCCCAGTCTTGACAGGATGTAGTCGTGGGCCGACCGCTTCATGTGCAGGATGCAGAGGTAATCGATATCCTCCTGGCTATAACCGCTGGCCGCCACCGATTCCCGGATGACCCGCAGGAAGTTGGGCATGGACACCTCTTCCAGCCGGGCCTTCATCCCATCGGGATCAAACACGTCCAGGGTATAAAGCCCCTGGGCCACGTTCTCGGGTGTCATCGGCACCCTGGTCCCCCCGGCGGTCACCCCAATGCAGTCGGCCAGCGAACCGTCGGTAAGCACCCGGGTGGCCAGCACCTCGTTCTCAGCGAGACCTTTTTTCAAAATCACCGCCGCGCCGCCCGCCGCCAGGTTGTACATGAAACGCACCCGGGGGTTTTTAAAGTCAATCAGGTCGCCGTTGCGATACCCCCCGGCCAGCAGCACCGTATTGATATCCTGGTTCTGCAGCATCAGGTCCCTGGCCACCTTCAACGCCATCACCATGGTGCCGCAGCGCATCTGCACGTCAAAAGCCCAGGCGTTGTGTGCCCCTACCCCTGCCTGCAGTTTGATCCCCGCAGTCATCAGCGGGTGTTCCTTGTATTCCTCACCGATATAGATCACCAGGTCTATTTCCATGGGGTCGCTGCCCGCTTTGCGGATGGCCTCCCGCGCGGCCCTGATGCCCATCTCGATGGTGTGGTCCTCCGGGCCCGGCACGGGTTTCCGCCTGAACCCCAGCTTCTGCTCGACAATCTCCTGGGAGAGCCCGCTCAGGCGGGCGATTTCCGTACTGGAGAGAAAGTGCCGGGGAATGTAGGTCCCCGTGCTCAATATCCCCACCGGTATCTCTCTGTTCATGCCCTCCGCCTCCATTCGGTCGTCGGAAGTCGGAATCAAGAGGCAGGAAGCAGGAAGCAGGAAGCAGGAAGCAGGAAGCAGGAATAATTGAGGAGGGAATTACCGAAGCCAATTCCAACAAGCAATCACGCACCTTGCTTCCGGTTTCTTGCTTTCAGGTTTCCGACTTCTGACTTTAAAACGAGCCATGCTCCTTACTGGCGACGTTTCATTACCTGCTTTCTTTCTCTGTCCCGGTTCTTTCGTACCCCTGGAGCTTAGCACCGTGATGCCGTTCAAGCACCTGCCGCAGCAATGCCGGCAGTTCCTGGATGTCCAGGCAGTGGAAGCAGTCACCGCTCTGGATGTGCCGCATCTGAATGCGCCAGGCACCCTGCCCTTCTCCCGGCTCCCGGACCACCCGCACCAGGAACGACTCCACCTGTCCTTCCGGGGATAACGCCACGCCCCTCTCCCCCCCCCACCGTCTCCAACCGGTATAACCCCACTTGGAAGCGCGTAAGCACGTGAGGGCTCTCTTTCCCGGCTGACCCCCAACCCATTTTCCCTACTTACCAGTCACTAGCCACCAATCACTAGTCACTAGTCACTAAAATAAAAAGCCTGCTCCCCAGGGGTTGTTGTTCACCCCCATGGTAGCAGGTCAGGGTTACCTGGCAGTTGCAGGCGGGTTACAGGCCTTCGCGGGCCTGGCCGGCGCCGGTGATTTTCCGGTAGAGTTTTGCCGTGTGGATGGATGGGGTTACCCCCAGTTCCTTCTGCATGGTCTGCACGCACTTTTCATACACCCGGGCCACCATCCCCCGGTTGTTCAGCCGGGCGTAACAGAGCATCTGGAGACGGTAGGCCTCCTCCCAGCAGTTATCCTTGGCCAGGATCTTTTCCGTCCAGGAGATGCAGGAGGCGTAGTCCCCTCTTTTGGCCAGCAGCCCGGCCAGGGTGGCCGCCGCCTTGAGGTACATCACCGCCAGGCGCTCCCGCTCCTCCAGGCACCACTCGTCGTACAGCACTTCCTGCAGGTAGTCCCCCCGGTAAAGCTCCAGGGCGCGCTGGAGAAAGGCCACCGCCTGGTCGGGCGCCGTTTCCACCGCTTCCTGGCCGCTGGCCACCAGGCTTTCGAACTCGCCGGCGTCCAGCCAGTACCCGCCGGCCAGGTTGAAACCGTAAGTAGACCCTTCCCGCAACACGTAAGACGAGCCGCTCCTGGGCGGTCGGTCCGGCTCCAGGGCGTTCATCAGGGCGTTCAGGGCTACCTTGAAATCCCTGGCGGCCACCTCGGGCGAGGCGTCAGGCCACAGCAGGGCCATGATCTGTTCCCTGTGCAGCAGCCCCTTCCGCCTGGTCAAAAACAGTTGAAACATCTGGCGGGCCTTCTCCCGCTGCCATTCCCGGGCGGTTATCTCCGCGTCGCCCCGCCAGACCTTGAACTTCCCCAGGGTCTGCACCCGCAAGGTATACCCCGGCTGGGGCAGCGCGTCGCAGACACCCAACTTCTCCAGCAGCCAGGCGGCGCAGTCCGACCTGATGTCCCGCCGCCGCGCCTCCACCAGCAGGGGAACGGACATGCGGGCGTCCCGGGCCCCCAGCAGGGTCCGCTCGCGTAAGAGAAAGTCGTAGCCGTGGTTCTGGCAGAGGTCCAGCAACTCGCCGGCAGCCAGCGCGAATTCGTGCCGGCGGCCGGCATGGTGGTAAAGGTGCGCCAGCCACCACCGGGTGACCGCCAGCCCGTGGCTGTCCCCGCTGCGGCGGAGCTGCTCGCCGGCAGCGGACAGGTATTCCTCGGCCAGGGCGGGCTTGCGGCAGGAAGCCGCCGCCGCCCCCAGGCAGAGCCTCAAGATACCGGCAAACCACCGGTCACGTACCTGTTCCGCCACCCGCAGGCCTTCCAGGCCGCACCGCTCGGCCGCCGCCCAGTCCCCGGCGGCGCCGTGCACCAGGCACAGGCCCATCATCACCTCGGTACGGCCCCGCACCACCCCCAGGCGGTCACTGATCTCCAGCGCCTTGTGGTAGCACTCCAACGCCCTGTTGGGCGACAGTTCCTCCAACTGGCGGGCATGCCCCAGGCGGGCGTAACCGATGGCCTCCACAAAGGGGGAGTTGAGCATCCCGCCGATGCGGATCCCCTCCTGGGCCGCTGCCAGTGCTTTTTCCTGCCGCCCCATGAAAGTGTAGCACAAGGAGAGCAGCAGCGGGGTCTCCCGGAAAGACCGCGGCGGGTGGTAGCGCCCCCTTTCCTGGTCGGCCTTCCTTTCCAGCAGGCGCACCGCCGCCTCCAGCCGGCCGGTCCGCAAGAGCAGCCGGGCGTCCGGGTCGCCCCTGCTGGCCATGTGGAGCATCTCTTTGGCCAGGCGCTGGTAGCGCTGGGCATGGCGAGGTTGCCCCTGGTTGATCTTGTTTTCCGCCATCAAGGCGACAATAGCCGCCCTTTCCTGGGTGTCCCTTTCAGTAAGCGCCTTGGCTGCCCGGCGCAGGTACTCCTCCGCCAGGACCGGATGGATGGTGTCCAGGTACACCTCCGCCATGCCCTTCAGGGCGGCGCTCCGGCCCAGCCGTTCTCCCGTTTTCGCGGCGGCGGCCTCGGCCTCGACGTAGCAAGCCAGGGCACCCTGGTAGTCGCAGGCCAGCCGGCTCGCCTCGCCCCTGGCCACCAACAGCCAGGGCTGCCGGGCCGCCGCGTGGCGGGGAATGCGGTCCAGAAACCGGAAAAGGGTCTGGAAGCGACCGGCCTGCACCCATTCCATGGCCACTTCCGCCAGCAGCCCCGCCGCCGCTTCCTCCCGCCCGGCCTGCAGCAGGTGTTCCACCGCCTTTTCCGCCAGCCCCTCGGACCGGTAATAGTCGGCGGCGCGGTCCTGCAGCCTTTTCCAGGTCCCGGCGTCCGCGGCCGCCTCGCGCCGCAGGAAATCGTGGAACAGGTGGTGATAGCGGAAGACGTTGTCGCCCAGGTTGACCACGAACAACCCGCACCGGTCCAGCTTCTTCAAAAGGTCCGGGTGGTAGGCGTCCCCCAGCACCGCCCGCAAGGACCCGGGGTCCATCTCGTCCAGTACCACCGACTGTAGCAGGAACCCCTGCATGGCCCGGCACTGTTTTTCCAGCACATCGCGGGCGAGGAACTCGAAGAGGGCTTCCAGGGTACCGGCGGATTCCGCCAGCGGCAGGTTTACCGTTCCCCCGCCGACCCCCTGGCCGATCAGCTGCAGGGCCATCACCCATCCCTCGGTGATGCGGGCCAGGTGGGCCAGATCGGAGGAGTTGAGGGCGTACCTATGCATTTTATCGAAATACTCTTTCATTTCTTCCCGCGAAAAGGCCAGGTCCCGCTCGTCCACCTCCAGCACCTCGGCGCGGGCCCGCCGCCGGGCCACCTCGGGCAGGTCCACGTGAGCGCGGGAAAGTACCGCCACGTGCAGCCAGTCCGGCTGATAGGCCAGCAACCGGCCTACCAGCGCTTCCACCTCCTGGTTGCCGGCCACCAGGTGGTAGTCGTCCACCACCAGTACCGCGTCCCGGGGCGACTGGACCGCCAGGGCCTTCAACAGGGCGTCCGCCGCGGCCAGCCAGGGCCTGGAACCCTCGCGCCCCGCCAGTAAGGCCGCGGCCTCGGCTCCCGCGCCGGGAAACAGCTGTTCAACCGCCCCCGCCAGGTAGCAGCAAAAAACGTACCCGCTGGCGTCGTCCTCCCCCACGCTGTACCAGGCGTGCGGAATGGCCATCTCCGCCAGCGCCGCCGCCACTGCGGTGCTCTTGCCGTACCCCGGCCCTGCCGTGACCAGGGTCAGGGGGTACTCCCGCAACCCTGCCAGCCGCCCGCCCAGTTTCGGGCGCGGCAACCAGTCCCTGCGCGGTTTGGGCGCCACCAGTTTGGTTGGAAGAAGGATCACATGGGCCGGCACGCTATCCCACCTCCCGTCTTTTCCCTCTTATGCCGGCATGGGGTGCTGCCCCAGGAAGGCCAGCACCTCCCGGTTGAATTCTGTTGCCTGTTCGATAAACACCAGGTGCCCCGCCCCGGGAAAGACCACCAGGCGCGACCCGGGAATGGTGTCCGCCAGCAGCCGGGAGTTCTTCGCCGGTACCACCAGGTCGGCGTCACCCGTCAGGATCAGGGTGGGTGCCTGGATGCCCGCCGTCCTCTCCTCCAGGTCGGCCCGGGCCACGGCGTTGAACTGGTGCTCCCAGGCGTACCTGGGGGTGGGCCTGGCCAACCGCCAGCCCGCGATTTTCCGCACCTCCGCCTGGTGGCTGGAGAAGAATTCCGGTGCAAAGGCCACCGACATCCCCTGTAAAATGGCTTCTTCCGGGGTCAGCCCGGTTACCCTGGTCATGGCGTCCAGGGTCGACCGGGGCATGGGCGCCGCCCTGGGACCGCCGAAAGAGGTGCACACCAGGGTGAGGGTGTGGGTCAGGTCCGGGTACTGGCTGGCGAAGGCCTGAGCGATGTACCCACCCATGGAAACTCCCAGGATGTGCGCCCGCCGGATACCCAGCGACCTGAGAACCCCTGCCGCGTCCGCCGCCATCATCTCGATGGTGTAGGGAAGGTCGGGCTTGTCGCTTTCCCCCACCCCCCGGTTGTCGAAGAGGATGACCCGGTACTCCCGGTTCAAGTCCGGTACCTGCCGGTACCACATCCAGGTAGCGTACCCCAGCCCCTCGATCAACAGCAACGGCTCACCGGCCCCGTGTTCCTCGTAATAAAGTTGGATGCCGTTCACATTAATTTTAGACAATACTTCCTCCCCCCAGCGGCGCTTGAATCTCTATTATAAAATTTATTATAAGCCACCGGGGTTACAAACGGGTTACACATCGTGATGAATTACCAGTTAGTTCTAGATGATAGGCCTTATTTCCTGCACAAGAAAAGGAAGATCCCTTCAGGATCCCCCTGGTATTTCCCTTATTTCATTCCCATTATTTTAACAACCCCAGCGCCAGCCTGGCGCTTTCCCGGGCCTCTTCCCGCATTTCGGCCACCCGCTCCGCCAACTGCTGCCGCACCTCGTCCCCCTGGGCCAGCACCCCCTGCACCGCGTCCCGCACTTCTTCGTAGGTGAGGGTCTCAACTTTACCCGCGGATGGCTGCTCCACCTGCTTAAGGAAGCTGGTCACCTTGGGATCGTAGCAAATCCCCACCATGGGTACCCGGGCGACCCCGGCCATGATGAGGGCATGCAGCCGCATGCCGATGACCAGGTCCAGGTTGCCGATCAGGCCCATCAAGTTGGATACGCTGCAGTTCTCTTTGAGCACATAAGATTTTTCCTGCATCTGCCTGGCCACCTCCCGGCTGGCCACGATATCCGCCGGGAACTGCATGGGCACGAACAACACCCGCCACCCCTGCCTGGCCAGGTCGTCGCAGGCCCGGGCCAGGGCGGCGCGGTAGCCGGTCAGGCCTTGCCACTCGCGGACGGAGACGCCTACCACCGGGGACATGCGCCCGTCATCTCCCGGCACGATACCCGCCCGCAGCAGGAGTTCCCGCCCGGCCTCCAGGTCCAGTTCCCGCCGGTCAAGGGCCAGCACCGGGTCGGCGGTAACGTGCACCGGCGGCCTGGTTACCTCCATTTCCATTAGCTCCTGGCGGGAACGGGCGTCCCGGACGCTCACCACATCCACCCGGTTGACAATGCGGCGGATCAGTCTCCGCCCGAGAGTTCCGTTCACCGGTCCGATCCCCTGGGCGTAAATAGCTACCGGCTTACCAAAGAGCTTCGCCGCCCACACGATACCCAGGTAGTACAGGATGCTGCGCGGGCCGGTGGCGTCCTGCAAAAGACTCCCCCCGCCGCTGATCAACAGGTCGGCCTCCCACAGCGCCTGCAGCACGGTAAAGGGATTCCACCGGTTTACCGACTCCACCCCGTAAGCCCGGGCAGTCCGCTTTGGGTCGTTGGACAGTACCACCAGCCGGGCGCCGGGCCGCTGCTTCTTCAAAGTCCGCACGATGCTGTACAGCACCGCCTCGTCCCCCGCGTTATTAAAACCGTAATAGCCGGAAATCACGATCGTAGGCATCACTGGTACCTCGCCTCGTTTCTGGCGGAAGGAACGTGCCGCCGTACCGCCCTCTCCAGCCCCTGGTACGCCAGGATCAGCAGCAAGCCCAGCAGTATTCCTACCCACAGCCCGTTAACACTTCTTAACAAGGAAACCGTGAGCGGGGTGTGAATGTGCGTGAAGGTGTTCACCAGGGAGGTCTGGCCAATCGCCCCCAGCAGCACCAGCGGCAGCCGCCGGTGCCGGTAACCCATGTAAAAGGAGAGCATCAGGAAGGGATGGCCGATTAAAAACTCCTTGGTCCTGGGGCGGACCGCCAGGGTTTGGTCCAGGAACCAGCGCATCTTCAACTCCAACCCGCTGACCAGCGCTGTCCCGTCATTCCCCGTCCTGGTCAGGAAGATGCCGGCCGCCGCCGCCACCACTGCCCCTAACAGGATGTACCTCATGGTGATGGGTGTATCCAGGAACTTTTTGATCCATTCCATCCACCGGGCCCGCAGGGGCCAGAGGGTGTAAACAAAGGCCAGCAGCGCCAGTGGCACCGCGTGGGTTGCCTTGACACCGCTGAACTGGTTGATCTTCAGCATAAAGCTCAAATCAGCCAGCAAGCCCACCACCAGGACCGCTCCCACCAGGGAAACCGATGATGCCAGCACCAGCCGCACCGCGGATCCCATGGCCGTGTATCCCCTTTCTTTTTGGAAGGTCATCACCCCAAGGGTGGGGTAAACCACCGAAGCCGCCAGGGCCATCAACTTGGCCCCCGGCAGGGTGTACCCCATGGCCAGCAAAGCCGCCCACAGCAGGGCTCCCAGCAGGCCCAGCGCCAGGCCCGCCGCAGCCAGCCCGATGGCCCGCATGAGCAGCATACCGCCGGCAATTACCCCCAGGCCCATTACCATCAGGTAAATCCGGGAACTCGGGAGGCCGCTGAAGGGTTTCGCCGGCCCGAAGACAAAGCCCTCACCGGCCAGGGCATCCCGCAGGGTTGAAAGGTACTCCTCGTTGGAGGTGATCCAGTCAGGGGAATCGCTTTTTAAGAATAACCTCACAAACAGCACCCGCATGTTACGCTCGGTGGCAGCCAGTACGAAACGGTCCACCGCCCGCTGGGGAGTCATGCTTCCCATCTCCCTGGCCGGGATGCTGTGCAGCCTGACCGCGTCTTTGCCCAGGGAGAGGGCCAGTTCGTTAAGCCCTTTCTGCGGGAAGAATTCCACCAGACCCACCGGCACCCCCAGCTTTTGCACCTGTTCCGCCAGGGCGACAGTACCTTTGGGGTAGCCGGGCAGCATGTAGTCGTTAAACAGCAGGGTGGAAATGTGCTCCCGGTACCGCAAAAGCGGCTGGAAAACCTGGGCAACGGAACCCTCCCGCACCGGGGTCCAGGAGCGTACCTGCAGGATGAGGCGCATCCCTTCTCCAGTGACCAGGTCCAGGTCGGCATCCGGGAATCCCAGGCCGATGGAAGCCAGTTCTCCGCGGGTTAATAAGGTGCCCACCAGGAATAATCGGCCGTCAACATCCAGGCGCTGGGCCACCCCGTCCCTTGACTTCACCTCAAGGGCCGCTGCCGCGCGCTCCTGAATATCCGGGTAGCGGGTTAAAAGGTAGGTATAATTGGGTTTTATCTCTCCGGCCAGCCCCGCGAAGGCCGGTTCGGCCAGCAGTTCTTCTCCGCTCTTGACCCATACCTGTCGCCCCTCCAGGTCTGCCAGCACCTGTTCCTTGAACAGGACGGCCGTAGCCCCGGCTGCCTTCAGCCGCCGGAGCGCTTGGGCGGGTTCCAGGTCCGAACGCTCCGCCAGTTTGACCACTTCCGCGTATTCCACCGCCAGTTCTACCTGGCGGTTCTCCCGCTCCGCCAGATGCCGCTGCCAGCCCAGGTAACCGGCCAGCGCCACCGCCACCGCCACCATGGCCACCAACGTATAGGCATACCACTGACGCGCCATGTATCTTCCCCCTGATATGGATTGCCAGGCCTCGGGCCTGTCCTGTCAATTATAGCGGATGGGCTGCTAAAGTACCAATTGAAAACGTATCCAGGAGGCAGGAAGCAGGAAACAAGAGGCAAGATTGTTCGTGGGAATTGGCCGCGCCAATTCCTTCTTTTATTCCTGCTTCCCGCATCTTGCTTCATGCCTCTTGAACGCTTCATACTTCTTGAACGCTTCTTGCCTCTTGAACGCTATTGTGTGATGGTCACCGTCCGGGTATCGTTCTCCCATTTCACCTTCGCCCCCAGGGCCTCGGCCACCAGCCTGAGCGGTACGAACACCGCGTTTTCTCTCAATAGGGCGGGCACGTCATAAGCCTTAGCCACCCCGTCCACCCGGGCCTCCGGCTGGCCCGGCACCAGTTCCACCCGGGTCTTGCCCAGCCGTACAGTGGCCAGCTTTTGTTCGTGGTCCCAGCTGACCACCGCCCCCAACGCCTCGCTGACAAATCTTAGAGGTACATAGGTACGTTCCCCGTCGATAAAAGGCGGGGTTTCCAATGGCACTTCCTTGCCCGCCACCTGCGCCCGGGGTACGTCGATCACCAGGGTTACCAGCCGCTCCCGGTCCACCCCCAAAAGCTCCAGGGCATAGTCCAACTGGGTGTCTTCCCCCGCCACCAGGTAATCCGGCTCAATCCCTTCCCCGTCCACAAACCGGCCGGACGGGGTCTGGTACTTGGCGGTGGTCACCTTCAGCACCCCGCCGCCGGAGAGCTTGAACAGGGTCTGTACCGATCCCTTGCCGAAGGTGGTGGTCCCCACGATTTTTCCCATACCCCAGTCTTTGATCGCCCCGGCCAGGATTTCCGAGGCGCTGGCGCTGCCTCCGTCCACCAGCACCACCAGCGGCAGCAGCAAGGGCCGGCCGGCTGTCTTCTCGGCGCTGATGGTTTCCTTACCGTCCTTCCACACCACGTGTACCACCGGCGCGGGAGGGATAAAGTTGCCGGCCACCTCAACCGCCGTGTCCAGCATGCCGCCGGGGTTACCCCGCACGTCCAGGATGAGGGACTTCACTCCTTTGGCCGCCAGTTCGTCCAGCGCCTTCTTTACCTCGTCTCCGGTGGTCTCGCCGAAGGTATGCAGCCTGAGGTAACCAACCGTTCCTTCCAGCACCTCCCACTCCGTACCCAGGACGTTGATCATTTCCCGGGTAATGGTCACGTCGAAGGGCTCCGCCACCTCATCCCGCTGGATGCGCAGGGTTACCCGGGTACCCGGCTCACCCCGGATGAGGGCCGCCGCCTGGTCGGCGCTGGACCCGATGAGCGACTGGCCGTTTACCGCGATGATCTTATCCCCGGCCTTGACACCCGCGCGCTCCCCGGGGGTGTTTTTGAGCGGCGCCACCACTGTTACGTAGTCGCCTACCTGCTCGATCTGGATACCCACCCCGCCGAAGGTCCCGTTAACGGACTCAATAAAGCGGTCGAATTCTTTGGGCAGGAAATAGGTGGTATAAGGGTCTCCCACCTGGGAGATTACCTCGTCCACCGTCTTGCCCTCAAGTTTACCGGCATCCAGGTCGTTAACATAGAAGGCCTCCAGGTAGGCCTTGACTTCCTCCATGAGGCTGCTGTCACCGCTGCTTTGATTTTGCGCCCACACCCCCGGGAGCGCCACCTGTAAAGCCAATAAAAGGACCAGGCACAACGCCAACGCCAGCATTGTCGAGCGCCTTTTCACACTGTTACGCTTCATACGCGTCAACTCCTTAATTAAATAAAAGATTTGGCTGGCACTAAAGAAGACTTGCCCATCGATTGGCTTAGCCTGGTTGATGCCAATTGTGCAAAAAAATTCCACCCGCCCAGGGGCAGATGGGTATTAGTTCGACACGTTAATTCCTTTCTCCTTCACATACGCCGAATCTCCTTTTTGACAAAGATATGGCGTCACACAGGAGTCAGAATGGGTGAACGGTTTATCGTCTGGAATCATTCTAAATTCTGCCCTGAAAATAGGCTCCGTCGTTTTCATGCTCTGATGGTGACGCCGCAGGCGTCGTGGGGGTCTGACTCCTGAATACTTGAATAGCGACAATATGGCATCAATTATTCACAGTTATTGGTTTTCCCGATTCCCGTCGCCTGACAACCGGCGGCTGATTTGGGTCCCGCCGCCCGTCAACCGGTGACTGATACCGGTTTTCCTGACTCCTGGCACCCGACGGCTGACGAACGGTAAAAGCGGCGCCATGGGCACCCCTTCGGCCAACTGCAGCAGGTATACCACCCGGCCGGGCGCCAATTCTGGCGGTTCTCGCAGGAGTTGGGAATAAACACCCTGCGTAAAGGGGTATCCCCCGGTGAGCAGTTTCCCCTGCTGCACCCGGCTTCGCAAGGTATTTAGCGAGTACAGGGTTGTTATCCTGGTCCCGTCGGCGAAAACCGTCACAGAGCGGTTACCCTCTCCCGCTGCCGGCTCCACCGCGGCCACCTTCCCCAGTACCGCGTAGCCGGTGGTCCCCTGGTCTTTATCCACCCCACCCCGCGCCTTGACCGGTATCAATACCATCTCCTGGTCCAAAAGCAGCGGCACCGCCTGGCGGCGGCCCAGTTCCCGCCCGCAGTTCTCCCTCAAGGCCACCAGGTCCCGGGAAAACACCCGGGCCAGGGCTGCCAGCACCGTCTTGGTCCGGCGCGGGTCAATCACCCGCTCACCTTTTGTAAAAAGAAACTCCGTGCAGTTCCCCCCGTGCTGGCCGTAGACAGGACCAAAGTAGTTGATGTCCCGCCACCTTTTCACCAGGTCCACCTTCTCCAATTTAGCCACCTCCTCCGAGTACAGCCTAATTATACCGAACATGTGTTCGGTAGTCAATACCTGTCCGGTTTAGTGATCATAGACTAGTCACCAGTTCCGGATGTTCCTTTACTAGTGCGGCCACTGACCACTAATTTCACGGTTGGCTGCTACCCGGCCGGGATAAAATCGCGTTAACGTTCCGCGGAGGTGTGGGGTTGGGTCCGGCCAGTCCTGTATACAGGTACCCGATGGCCTGCTGCAGGTCCTTGATGGCCAGGGTCAGGGTGTCAAGCTT
The DNA here is from genome assembly GCA_000987045.1 of Clostridiales bacterium PH28_bin88. Lineage (GTDB taxonomy): Bacteria > Bacillota > PH28-bin88 > PH28-bin88 > PH28-bin88 > PH28-bin88. The sequence continues at coordinate 207,528 of LAKY01000058.1, forward strand.
CTTTTCAACCCGCACCAGCAGGTAGGCCGCAACTACCATGGGGAAGCCGTAGTTACCCAGATTGGCCAGGATTTCTTCCATGGTTTTCACCTCCTTGCCCAAACCGCCACTCCTGTTCGACAGTCCAGCCGCCGTCCTCCGAGACCTTTCCCATCAGGGCCGCCAGCACCTCGGCACACGGCCGGCACAGTTCCAGGTCACCGACCAGTTCCCCTCCCATCAAGAGAAAGACTTTTTGTTCCAGGGGCTGGGTACGGTCGCAGCAGTCACACCTCTGGCGGCGGGGGTTGTTAAAAGGAATAAAACTTATTTGGGGATGCACAGGTATCACCTCATTTCTTAACTTTTAAGGGATAAAGGCGAGGGCGGGCCCAGAAGGTCACTTTGCAAGGGCCTGCCCCCTCCCAAACTCCCCGGTAGTTTAAGCCACCAGCAGGTCGTCGACCTGGCGGGTGACGATACGCGCCCCCACTATGGCCGTCAGGTCGCCGCCGGTGCTTTCAAATACGTTGCTGTCGAGGATGGCCTGCATAGCCGCCTGGACCTCGGCGGGGGTCAACCCGTCCCTGGGATCCACCACCGCGATGGTGGTGTTCCGCCCCGCGGCGTTCACAAAGATCATCTCCAAACGTTTAGTGATCAACGGTATTCACCTCCTTCCGGTTTCTCACTTCCAACTTCCCACCTCCCACTTCTCACTTAGGGCGCCTGGACCAGGGACCTCTGGTCCACCCGCTCCACTGCCTGCAGGGGATACTGCTGCAGGCCAGCCAGCGCCACCGCCGCGTCATACACGGCCTGGTCGCCGGCGCCGGGCTTCACCCGGTTGTAAGAGCGGTTCTTGAGGACCGGGTTGCCGGCAGCGTCGGCGCCGGTCTGCACCACCAGGCGCAGGGCAGTCCCCAGGGCGTTACTCAGGATGGCCATCTACGTCACCTCCTTTCCGTTTGCCTCGACCCTATCTTACCGCGAGCCGGGAATAAAGGAAAAAGTCGCCCCGCAAGGAGCCGGCCTGCCGGAAGACCTGGACCCACCCGGCGCGGCCTTTAACCGGGCACAAAAACCGCCGCCCCGGTAAGAGGCGACGGTCGCGCAGGCAATCAGACCTAAAGGTTAACCTCATCCCTTTAAATCCAGGGATGCAAGATACCTTCCCAGGGCATCCTGCCACGGAGGCAGGGGTTCAAGGCCTTCCAGCCGGAGGCAGAGGTTATCCATGGCCGAGAAGGCCGGCCGGGGGGCCGGGCGGCCCAGTTCCGCCGTGCTGGTGGGTTTGACGTTGACGTCCATACCCGCCAGTTGGAAAATGGTTTTAGCAAACACAAACCAGGAACAGTTGCCCCCGTTACAGGCGTGATAGAACCCGTACAGCTCGGTGTCCATCAGTTCGAGGATCACCCGGGCCAGGTCCAGGGTGTAGGTGGGGGACCCCACCTGGTCGTTTACCACCGCCAGTTCTTTCTGCTCCCGGCCCAGTTTCAGCATGGTGTTGACGAAGTTCCCGCCATACCGGCCGTATAACCACGAAGTACGGACGATGAAGTACCGCTCCGCCAGGGAAGTGACATAGTGCTCCCCCGCCAGTTTGGAACGACCGTAGACATTAACGGGTTCAGTGGGGTCAAATTCGTTGTAGGGTACCCTTTGCTGCCCGTTGAACACGTAGTCGGTACTGAGGTACACAAGCTTACTGCCCGCGTCCCGGCAGGCTACCGCCACGTTCCTGGTACCCAGGGTGTTAACCCGGAAGGCACTCTCCGGGTCTTTTTCGCACCCGTCCACATCGGTGTTGGCTCCCGTATGAATCACCACCCGGGGCTTGATCTCCCGGATCACCTGTTGGCTTTCCGGGCGGGTCACGTCCAGTTCCTGCCGCCCCAGGGCGACCACTTCGCGCTTACCCTCGCTTTTCAGCAACAAGGCCAGTTCCTGCCCCAACTGCCCCCCGGCCCCGGTGACCAGTACCTTCATTTCGCATCTCCCAACTTCCCGGTGTACATCCGCCGGTAATAGTCCTGGTACTCCCCAGACCTGACTTTTTCCCACCAGTACCGGTTCTCCACGTACCAGCGGGCGGTCTCCCGTAAGCCCTCCGGAAAGGTGTACCGGGGACTCCATCCCAGTTCCCGCCTGATCTTGTCGGCGTCGATGGCGTAACGCCGGTCATGCCCGGGACGGTCCCGGACAAAGGAGATCAGCGACTCCGGCTTCCCCAGTTCCTGGAGGATGGCCCTGGTAATGGCCAGGTTATCCATTTCGCAGTTCCCGCCGATGTTGTAGACCTCCCCCGGCCTCCCCCGGTGTACCACCAGATCCACCGCCCGGCAGTGGTCCTCAACGTGAATCCAGTCCCGCACGTTCCTCCCGTCCCCATAGAGGGGCAGGGGTTGATCCTCCAGGGCGTTGGTGATGAAGAGAGGGATCAATTTCTCGGGAAACTGGTAAGGCCCGTAGTTGTTGGAACAGCGGGTGATGTTCACCGGCAGGCCGAAGGTCCGGTAGTACGCCCTCACCAGCAGGTCCGCCCCCGCCTTGCTGGCCGAGTAGGGGCTGTTGGGGTTGATCGGCGTCTCCTCGGTAAAATACCCCGTTGCTCCCAGCGAACCGTAAACCTCGTCGGTGGAAACCTGGACAAATTTCTGCACCCCGTACTTCTTGGCTGCGGCCAGCAGTACCTGGGTGCCTTCCACGTTGGTCTTCACAAAAACGGCCGGGTCCTCTATACTCCTGTCCACGTGGGACTCAGCGGCAAAATTTATGATCACGTCCACCCCGCCGGAGACGATTTGGTGGACCAGCAGCCTATCGGTGATATCCCCCCTGACGAACCGGTAACGGGAATTGTCCTCCACCTCTTTGAGGTTCTCCAGGTTCCCCGCGTAGGTAAGTTTGTCCAGGTTGACCACCTGGTATCCGGGATGCTCTTTAAGCAGGTAACGGATGAAATTGCTACCGATAAACCCTGCACCCCCGGTAACCAGTACCACATTGCCCACTGTCCCACCTCCTGCTGAAGTTTGCTTGCAAATAACCCGCTACCTGACGTCCGACGACCGAATTCAGCCGTCCCGCCGGGTCCACTCGTACGGGATATCATTGTGATGGGGGTCCACCCGGAACTCGTCCGGTTCCTGGTAGTTGTACATCTCGGTGGGCAGGTTGACTACCATCGCCTCGGTCTCGCTGATACACTTAAACCCGTGGTACACCATCCTGGGGATCTGCAGCAGCACGGGGTTATGTTCCCCCAGGAAGAACTCGTTCACCCGGCCGAAGGTAGGAGAATCCTCCCGCCCGTCGTACAACACCACCTTCATCATCCCCTTGACCACCACGAAATTGTCCGTCTGCCGCTTGTGGTAGTGCCAGGCCTTCACCACCCCGGGGTAAGCGGTGGTCAGGTAGACCTGGCCGAACTTCTCAAATACCGGGTCATCGGCCCGCAGTATCTCCATCAGCCTGCCCCGCTCGTCAGGGATTACCCGCAGGGGCTTGGTCTTAACCCCGTCAATCAGTTCCACACCCATTCCCCCATCATCCAATTGGCGGCAGGCGCCGCCCTGATACTAGATTATGGAGGAACCGAGCCGGTTGTGCCCAAACAAGCAGCAGGAAGCAAGAAACAAGAAGCAGGAATACAAAAAACCGCCGCCCCAGCACGGGACGACGGCAGTGTAACACCTAGAACGGAACACATAACTTCGGGATGTGCTCATACTGTCTGAATATGCAACTGGGGTAAATAGGTTTGATAGAAACCGCCCTTTTGCTCCAGGGTCAGCAATATATCCGCATTGTGACAGGAAAAGGCCCCAACCAGAAAATCTGCCAGTATGAACCTGGGTCCCTATGGTAGAAAATATGGGGGAAATGAGGTGGTGGAATTGTTCGTCCCCAAGCGGGTGATTTTTGAGCCGGCGGCCCTGGACTATCCCCTGGGCCGGCATCTGCTCGTACTGTTCAGGGAAAAGCAGGTGGAAATCGGGTACACCTCTTCCCACAACAGGGTGACCGGCATTCAAGCCAGGACGCGGCAGCAGGGGTTCCGGGAAGCAAAGCGCACCCTGGTGGTGGGGGTGCGGCGGGGCAGGACCTTCCAGACCTGCCGCCCTTCCGCCCATTTCCAGATACCTATCGCCACCAGTTGCCCGGGGATGTGCGAGTACTGCTACCTGATGACCAACCTGGGGCAGAAACCCTACCTCCGGGTCTATGTCAATATCGACGAGATCCTGGATACTGCCGCCAAATACATTAAAGAACGTCTACCGGAACAAACCGTATTCGAGGGTTCGGCCACCTCCGACCCCGTCCCGGTGGAACCCTATACCGGATCCCTGGCCAGGATAATCTCCTTTTTCGCCGGCCAGGAGGCCGCCAGGTTCCGGTTCGTCACCAAGTTCACCGAGGTGGACTCCCTGCTGGGCCTGGAGCACCGGGGGCATACCCGTTTCCGCTTCAGCGTCAACGCGGAGGAGGTCATCGTGGAACACGAGCACGGCACTCCCGGTCTTGACGACCGCCTGGAGGCCGCCGGGAAAGTAGCCCAGGCTGGATACCCTCTGGGCTTCCTGGTAGCCCCGGTACTGGCGGGAAATGGCTGGCGGCAGGAGTACCAACGGCTTTTTGAAAAACTGGGGCGTTTTTGCCCGCACCCGGACCTGACCTTTGAGTTTGTCACCCACCGTTTCACCAGGCGGGCGAAAGACACCATCCTGGAACTGTTCCCGGAGACCTCCCTCCCCATGGACGAAGAAAGCAGAACCTTCAAGTTCGGCCAGTTCGGCTACGGCAAGTATGTATATCCAAAAGAGACCCTAAACGAGCTGGAATCCTTCTTCCGGGAGCAGGTGGCAAGCCGGTTTCCCGGCGCAAAATTCGAATACTTCGTATAAGTTTTTGTCCTGCCTGTGCCGCCAAGCTATTCCTAATCCAAAGGAATAACTCTCTGTGCGACGACGCTCTTTCAGCATCTTCTTTGGAATACTCGAGGGTGGGAATAAAGTCCACGGATAACCTGCTTATCCTGCAGCACCCGGAGCAGGGTTACCTGCTGCTCCAGCGGCATATCCCCGATCTCATCCAGAAAAAGGGTTCCCCCGGAAGCCAGCTCGAAACCGGTTCAAATATTGGGGCTGCTGAGCAGGTCCAGGCATGATGTTCGCGATAGATACCCGCCTTTTCCATGATAATGCCGGCCAGGATAAAGAAAGGGATAGCCAGTAAGGTGAATTTCCTCGTAAGTGTTTACCAAATGGGTACTGGAATGTTCAACCTCCTGTTATAAACCCCACGCAAACGCGCCTTACCACCTCCCCATGCCCGGTTTAGGCCTGTCAGGAAAGCAAATCACTCCCATCAACTCGTCTAAACGTTAAAGCCAACCATTAACACTCTACTTCTTTCGCCATTTTTGCAATATTCTATCACCACCTTCCCGATTCCTCCTTCCCCTGCAAGCAATTCCTTATCCTGTGCCACCACAGCAACCACCTCCGTTTTTCATCACTGGTAAGGCTCACGGTGCCAATACCCTTCCAATCTTTTTGCTATGCAAAATACATGCCAGTCCTTTCATGTCGTATGAATAAATTCGCGGGGTGTATTCTCCAGCGAAGTTTGATGGACAGCCTTTCGTTCTTAAGCTAACCGGTCGATGTAAGCAACGGAAAAAGCGCAAGGGTACATGCTCAGGTTAACATTCCCCGGCCCAAGAACTCAACAACCGGCAGCCATGATAAAGTCCCTTTATCTTCCCATTGTTAAAGCCATGTAATATTTTATCATAGCTATAAAAGGTATTTATTATTCGATGGTAGAACTTCTTTGGCATTTAGCATCAATTAACATTTACGAGGGAGGATCAGTATGTCCAATTACACGTCTCTTTGGGAATCGCTGGGCCTGGATATGGACCGGCATGACCAGTTGATGGCCGCCCTGGGTCCCATGTACGCTGAAATGTTCCTTGCACAGCCCAATCGACCCGAGGCCATGGCTTACTACGATTTCGTAGTGTCTGAGATCCACGGCCTGCGGGTGCGGGAATTGGCTGACCACCGGAAAAACGGTGGTAAGGTAGTAGGCACTTTTTGCGTTTTCTCCCCCGACGAGGTCATTCAGGCGGCGGGGGCCATCGGCGTCGGGCTGTGCGCCGGGTCGCAGTTCTGGGTGCCGGACGGGGAACAGTACCTGCCGCGCAACCTCTGCCCCCTCATCAAGGCCATTGTCGGGGCCAAGACCAGCCTCACCTGCCCTTACTTCGAATCCGCCGACCTGATCATCGGAGAGACTACCTGTGACGGGAAAAAGAAGTGCTGGGAAATCCTTAACGAGCACATCCCGGTACATGTGATGAATCTACCCCAGATGAAACGGGAAAAGGATACCGCGGCCTGGGCCGGGGAAATCAAAGACCTGATCACGAAAATCGAGGCGGTGACCGGTAACACGGTAACCGCAAGTAAACTGGCGGAAAAGATTGACCTGATCAACAAAAGACGTACTGTCCTGCAGCGGCTTTACAATACCAGGAAGGCCAGCCCCGTGCCTATCAGCGGTAAAGACTGCCTGCTCATCTCCCAACTAGCCTTCTTCGATGACCCCGCGCGATTTGTCGCCAAGGCCGCGGAACTCTGCGACGAACTGGAGCGGCGAGTAGCGGACGGTATAGGGGTATTCCCCAAAGACGCCCCCCGGGTGATGATTGCCGGGACCCCGCAGGCTATCCCCAACTGGCAGCCGCACCACATCATCGAAACCGCCGGGGCCGCGGTAGTGTGCGAAGAAACCTGCACCGGTACCAGGTATTTCGAGAACCTGGTCACACCGGTCAACAATGACCTGGAGGCACAGGTGCAGGCCCTGGCCGAACGGTACATGCAAATTAACTGCGCCTGCTTTACGCCCAACGAAGGCCGGATTGACGACGTTAAACGCCTTGCCCGGGAGTACCGGGTAGACGGGGTCATTTATTACAACCTGCAGTTCTGCCACGGGTACAGCGTGGAATACAGGAAAGTGGAACGGGCCCTCAAAGAACAGGGCATCCCGGTGATGATGATCGAAACCGATTACAGCGGCAGCGACGCCGAACAGGTGCGCACGCGGGTCGAGGCCTTCCTGGAAATGCTGAGGTAACCCATGGCGGTACTGGGTGTGGACATCGGTTCCAGGACCATCAAGCTGGTGGAAATGGAAGGAGCAAACATAACACGGCACCAGGTGGCAGACAGCGGTCATAATCCCATCCAGATGGCCAGGCAGTTGATCGGGAACCCTGGAAAATACGACAGGATCGTTACCACCGGCTACGGGCGCCACGCCGCCAGAGCAGCCTTCGCTCACGATATGGTAACGGAGATTATGGCCCACGCCACCGGGGCCAGGTTCCTTTTTCCTAAGTGCCGTACCGTCATCGATATCGGCGGGCAGGACAGCAAGGTGATCCGGCTGGGGGAAAACGGCCAGGTAGCGGACTTTTTGATGAACGACAAGTGCGCCGCCGGGACGGGCAAGTTCTTGGAAACCATGGAGCGGGCGCTGGGACTGACTTTAAACCAAATGGCGGAAAAGGCCATCACGGCACGTTCCCATATCCGCATCACCAGCATGTGCACCGTTTTTGCCGAATCAGAAGTCATCTCTCTCGTGCACCGCGAACAGCCGGTGGAGGGCATCGCCAAGGGGGTCATTTTTTCCGTCGGTGAGCGCATTGGTGGGATGGTAGCCAGGATCGGGGCAGTCCCCGATGTCGTGTTTACCGGCGGAGTTGCGGAGATACCGGGAATGAGTGAACTGCTGCGGGAATATACCAGAATCAAGAAGCTGCTGGTTCCGGACCGCCCCCAGATTACGGGAGCGCTGGGAGCAGCCCTGTGCGCGCAGTCCAAAATGCGTGGGTAAGGGGGGGCACTAGCCCTCCCTTATTTCCTCTTCCCCTAGGAAATTCATAGAAGGCATTGATTCCCGCTGCACCTCAGGATTCAACCAATTGTCACAAGTTGCCTCTATCCCCTTTTACAACGCGTTTTTTACCACCTTGGCCTCCAGGATTTCACCCGTTTTGGCATCCACAAATACCCGGAACACTATGCTCTTGGCATCCTCGATTACATGCTGGCTCCAGAAATACTCTTCCACTTCATAGGCCCGATGTAGGTCGTTACCCTTGATCACCCAAGAGAGTCTAGCAGCACCGTGGGTATGGCGGCAGTACTCATGCTGGATGTGTTTCTCCGCTTCCCGGGCGGCAATCGTCCGCGCTTCTTCCAGGGTCAGGTTGACCACGTCGTGCCGGACTATCCCTACCAGGATCAGGGCCAAGATCAGCAAGCCGGATATGACAAAGAAGATAATCAAATTAATCACCCACGAAACAGTGTACCCGAAAACGTTTTTCTAAGCCAGTCATGCCGGCAAATTCTTTTTAATAGAGGGGCCGCGGGAAATGATCCCCGCGGCCCGCCGGTTACTCAACCATCTTTATGTATCAAGTCCCCGGGGTGGTCCGGATTGCGGTTGCCGGAAACATGGCACACTTTAAAGCTATATGGCGTCGTCTCCTCGCTCACCGGTACGGATGCGAACGGCGTCTTCGACCGGGTAGACGAAGATCTTGCCGTCGCCAACATTCCCGGTAAAAGCGTGTTTACTAATGATACCCACTACCTCATCAACATCGTGATCCCCAATAATGATTTCAAGCTTTACTTTAGGCAGCAAATTAACCGTATAGGTAGCTCCGCGGTAAAACTCCGTCTTCCCCTGCTGCAGGCCGCAGCCGGTTACGTGGGTTACTGTCATACCGTGGATACCAAAACGCCCCAGGGCTTCTTTGACCGGTTCCAGTTTGCCCGGGCGAATGACGGCCTCGATTTTACGCATAGGTTCACCTCGCTTTCTCACTTCCTCTTAGCCACTTATCTTGATCTCTTCCACCAGTTTTAACATCTCCCGGCCGGGCTGGACACCGAATTCTTCCGCCAGCACTTTCCGGCACCTTTCAAAAAGGCGTAGGGCCTCGCCGGTTTGACCGGCGGACCGGTATAACTCCATCAGGGCCAGGTACGTCTCCTCGCGGTAGGGGTTGACCACCAGCGCCCGCTGCAGCAACCCGCGCGCCCGGTCGTGGTTCGCGTTCGCGCCGGCCTCCGTATAAAGGCGGGCCAGAGTTTGCAGGGTATCCAGGTAAATCAGCTGCAGCCGTTCCCGCTCGGCAGCCGCCCAGTCCTCGTACAGGTCCTCCTCCAGCAGGTCTCCCCTGTACAGTTCCAGGGCCTGTTCCAGGCGCACCCGCGCTCCCGCCTCGTTGCCGCTCTCCAGGTCCATGAGGCCCATTTTTACCTTTTGATCGAATTCCTCCGTGTCCAGGGTATAGTCTTTATTTGGGTTAAACCAGATCGTACCGCGCTCGTCGCCGAAGAAAGGGGTCTTCCCCTTCGTCTCTACGCCGGCCGGTGTTAAGGCCCGCCGCAGCCGGCTCAAGGTAACCCGCAGCGAGACCGCCGCCGAATCCGGTTCGGCCTCCGGCCACAACAGTTCCATCAACTGCTCGCGGGTTACCCGCCGGCCCTTGTGCAGCACAAGGTACTTGAACAGGGTCTTGACCTTGCGAGTCTGCCAGGCCTTTTCCGGCACCGCCACCCCGTCTATGACCACCTCGAGGTTGCCGAACAACCTGATCCGGATGCCGGGTATACCGGCGGGCGGCAGCTCCACGCCAGACCCCGCGCCGGTAAACCCGGTTTCTTCGGGCCACGGCTCGCCCTTCAACCTGGCCATCACCGCCCTGATCTCCTTCCGCCGCGCGCCCTGGACCCTTTCCGCCAGGGCCGCCAGCGGCTCCAGGGCCTCGTTACCGAACCAGTAACCTAAAAGGTACTCGGCGTAACCCGGGTGAATCCCCGTTTCCAGCGCCCGCAGGCACTGGGCAAGCACCGTGGGGCGGTGCCAGTCCCAGAACACGCGGTAGCTGTACCGGGAGGCCAGGGCCAGGGCTTTGGCCAGGTAGTCATCGGCCTGCCTGGGCTGGTTGCGGCAGGTGTAAAGCTGGGCCAGGTGCAGGTAGGCGCCTGTCAAGATCTGCTTGGCCCCCTTGCGCTTGCTCACTTTGGCCGAGTTGAGCAGGTGCCGCTCCGCCAGGTCCAGTTCCCCCGCCTCCCGGGCGACCGCGCCAAAGATCGAATGCCCCAGTTCCTCCAGGCCTTGCCCGCAGTTTAGGGCTCGCAGGGTGTCCAGGGCACGGCGCGCATCGTCCAGGGCGGTGCGGGCGTGGCCCCGGTGGGAATCCAGCAGGGCCAGGTCCAGCCTGGTAATGTTGGCCATGGCGCCGTTTCCCGCCCGCTCGAAAAAGTAAAGGGAGGACTGCAACAGTTCCCTGGCCTGGTCCAGGCGGCCCCGCTGGTAGTGGGAAAAGGCCCTGGCCCGCTCGGCGTATGCCTTGAAGTAGGCGGAGTCATATTTCTCGCCCAGGCTCCAGAGTTCTTCCCGCACCCCATCGGCGGTGTCCTCGTCGTCCTGTGAGGTCGAAAAGCTCCTGGTAACGCTGCCGGTACAGCATCACCGGGGGTAGTGAAGGCGGGTACAGCTTGGCCTCCACCACCGGTACACGCAGGCGCATGGTATTCCCCCCTTTTGTCTTTTGTTAAAGTTACATGAATTATTTTCTATGCCTTCTTTTTTTCTCCTGCTTTTGATCAAACATCCCTGACGGACCACTGACTATACATCCGCACCCCTGCACCGCCGTCCTGTAACGTTTCTGTAACGCCGGTTTGATAACTTACTACCGTAAACGGCTTGCCGGCTAGGCGGCCACGAGGACTCGGTGTAAAAAAAAAACGAAAGGATGCGGAAGACCATGAGGTGGGAAGTCATGAGAAAAACCCTGTCCCTTCTGGTGCTGGTCTCGCTCTGTACCGGTCTCCTGACCGGCCCGGCAGGGCTAAGACCTCCGGAAGCCCTGGCGGCTGTCGCCGGCCAGGAGGTGCAGAACACCAAGAGCAAGCTCATCAGCGACCTGCGGGACAAGATGCAGAAACTGAACTACATCTCCCGGCACTACGACAGCAGCGCCGGGGCGCTGTACGAGTCCATGGAGACCCTGGTGACCACCCTCGACAGCATGGACTACCAGTACAGTTCCTCCGTTCTGGGAGGGACTGCGCACTATCCTAAAACGGGCGGGTCGACGATCTACCTCTCCGATGAATTTTTCAGCCGGGACCGTTTTGGCGCGGGGGTTAATCCGGGGATGAGCGACAGCCAGAAAAATGAGGCGGACCGGAAGTTCATGCTGAGCCAGGAGGCCGTCCTGCTGCACGAGGCGGTGCACGTCAACCAGAACCTCCAGTACAAGACGCTGCAGGCTTTAAAAGGCCTGGTCCCCCTCCCGGGCCTGGGGAACCGGGCCGAGGGGGAAGCCTACCTGATGCAGTACATCCTGCTGAGAACCCTCAGCGGGGACGGCTCGCTGACGGAAACCAGCAACGCCCTGCTGGGTGTAAGAGAAAACTGGACCTCGATCTACAACTTCGACGACCCGGAGAGCCTGGATTCCTTCCACAAGAGCCTTGGCATCGACGGGGCGCTAAGGCTGCTGGACGGCGGGGTGGACCGGGCGTACGACAGGTTGAAGAGGTACGAAGCAGTTCTGTCCTCTCTGCCGTCGGGCGCCAGTACCAAACTGCGGCTGACCTTCAAGCTCGTCGATGACCAGGGGAGGCCCGCCGCGGGGTACCCCATCAAGATTGAAGCCGCCGCTGCGGACCCCCGGCGGCAGGTGTTTTTCACCGGTTTAAACGGTGAGATGCAGACCGGCTACCACTCCTGGTCCGATCTGGCCAGGATGTTTCTGGCCAACGCCACTTACGCCGGCTACCTGCAGCACAAGGACGGCAGGAAGGTCTCCCTTTTCAGGTTTACCGGGGAGGAACTGTTCAATCCTGGCCGCTTCAAAAGAGATAGCGACGGGCATTACTCCATCGACCTGGGATCGGCTTCGATTACCGGGCAAAAGCCAATGGAAGCTGGTAAAGGCGCCCAAAAGTCCACCCTGCGGTTAAACCTGGTGGGCCCCGGGGGCAGCATCCCCGCGAGCAAGGTGGAGATCGGCTCCCGGCGCTTGAGGGATGAGGCGGAGAAGCTTATCGAGCGGGCGCAGGGATACCTGGGCAAGCTGGCCCAGGCCATTACCGCCTACCTGCCGGATCCCAAGACAAGTATGGACGTCTCCATCCAGCGGCAGGTCATCTCCGACGGCGGGGAGATCACCGTGGACTTCACCCCCGTGCCGGTACTGCCGGTATATAACGAGGGCTGGTACGAGGGCATGAAAGACGAAGAGAAGAAAGCCAGGCTCGAGGGCATCATCCAGCAGGCAGAGGGGTTGTTCCAGCAGGCCCTGGCCAGCAACGGCATCGTCGACGCCCAGGGAGGCGGGCCGGCCTACACCCTGTCCGAATACGCCGCCAGCGTTGCCGGGGTCGGCTCACCCGCCCTCCGGTATTACTTTAACAGCTCGCTGTATGACCAGGACCCTTTAAGGGTCATGTGGAACCAGATGCTGCAACGGCAATGGAGCCAGGCTTTCCCCAGGGCCCAAAACGCGCTGGCTTACTTAACGGCCCGGGGCAAGGAGAAAGAGCGAATTGAGGCGGAACTCGCCAAAGACAACTTCGATCCTCGGGACCTCATCGTTGATCAACCCGGCAGCACCGGCCGTTTCTACTTCACCTTTGAGGACCAGGCCAGCCGGGAGAAGATGGACGCCGTCATCCAAAAGGCCAGCGACCAGTACGACAGCGCCATCCAGCGCTGCAGCGATTACGTGCGGCAGATGAGTGACTACTTCAACGACGCGGAGCTCTGGAAGTCATACACACGGTATAAGGACCTGTACTTGTTCCTGCCCAGTGACAGCCGCCTGCCGGACCACCAGGATTTTAGCCTGCGCAGCGCGCTGGACACCGACAGGTACATCACCACCTCCCGGTACCTGGACGCCCTGATCAGGAGCAAGTCTACCGTCATCCAGGCGCTGGAGGAACAGCGGGACCGGGTCCTGGCCGAGGAGCGGGCAAAGGAAGAGGAGAAACAAGCCTCGGCATCCGGGGCCGCCGCCATCCTGCAGCAGGTGGAAGCCAAAGTCGCGGAACTGCGGCCCGGCTACCAGTTGCTCAGGCAGTTCGATCCCCATACCACAGGCAGCAAGCTGGTCACGGTCAACGCCCGGCTGCAGCACTACCTGAGGTGGAAGGCGGGAATAGACCAGGCCCAGACCGGCTGGGGCCAGAACTATACCGTCTCATTACTGCACGAGGACCTGACCGGCCTGCTCAACATCTTGAAAGACCTGGCCCCGGCGCTGGGAATGGGGAGCGGTTCGGACATCTCAGGCGCCCTGGCCCTTACCGATTACTCGGAAGAGACGCTGAAAAGAAAGCTGGCCGCGGCAACCCGTTACGCCGGCGCGGTATCCACTTTACAAAGCAAGGCTTACCAGCACGGCCAGGAAGTACAGCGGCTTGACGACATGATGGAGCAGGCCAGGGCTCTGGCCCCGGACCAGACCGAGGCCCAGCGGATGCGGCTGGGGCAGGCCATCGGAGAAATAAGGGACATCTCCTACTACGGGAATGACGACCTGATCGGGGAAGCCCTCCAGGGCCTGGCCAGCGGGGCTAGCAACCTCAAGGTGGAGAACAATACCGTGCAGCCCCCTGCTCAACCGCCGGCGCAGGCGGCCCAGCAGGCCCCCCCTATCAGCATCCAGGTGAACGACAGCCCGGTAGCGTCGGATGTACCGCCGCAGATCATCAACCAGCGGACCATGGTGCCTTTGCGTTTCGTTGCCCAGGCACTGCAGGCCAAGGTGGAGTGGCGGGACAGTGACAGATCGGTGATTGTCACCTCCAAGGGAAAATCACCCACCGCGGTGCCGCCGGGCAGCGGGGAGTTGAGGGTGGTGGTCGACGGGCGCGAGATAAGGGGTGACGTCCCCCCCGTCATCGTGGAGGGACGCACCCTGGTGCCCGTCCGTTTCGTGGCCGAGGCCATGGGCGCCAAGGTAGGCTGGGATGGGGAAAACCGGCGCGTCTTGATCAAGACAACCGCTCAGGAAACCCCGAGCCCGCAACCGCCGCCGGCCAGTACCGGCGCGAGCGTGCAGTGGGATGAGTGGACAGTGCGCGGGACGGCGGATGACGCCAGGCAGCAGGGGGAATCCCCCTGGACAGCCGGTGGTGATACCCTCAGCTACACCGGCACGGGTACCCACTTATATCACAACGACTTCGTCATTACACGCGGGGACTTCGATGTTTCCGACATCCTGGTAACCTTTGAGGCGACGGGAACCTTCAGGACTGACTACGGTTACACCGGGCCGGTGATTGCCTTTACCCGGCCGGAAAACGTCCAGAGCAACGTCAACAGCGCCGGCACCATCGGCGTGGGCGGCTGGTACAGTTGGGAACCGGGCAAGCAAGACCGGGGGCTCCTGCTGGTGCTCATCTCCAGGTTGGCGCTCATCCAGCCCATGCTGCCGGACTCGGTAAACACGCTCTCCCCCTGGCTCATCCTACAAATCACCACCGGCAGCGTGTCGCCGGTAATTTCGTACTCCATGAATAATTTCCCCCCTTCAATTTTACGCTGTCAGCCCGCGTGTTACTGTACCATGGTGACCATCTTCCAGCCGGGCATCCCTCCTTGCGGGTTTCCGCTTACTTCTCCTGGTCTTCCCCCTTCCCGCGGTTGCCACCCTAACGGGCAAAACAGAGCCGCGGAAGGGTTTAACCCCTCCACGGCTTTTTTCTACTGTGCTACTATTTCAAATTCAGTGGAAGTGACCAACTCTCCACTGCGGTACAGCTCAATAAGGTATTTGCCCGGTGGCCAATTGTCCGTTTCCCTTCGTCTTCTACTTCAACTTCACTGACGGAAACGTGGCAGATCGTCTCCCATACCGGATTGACTTCGCTATCCTCCAAGCAGGTAAGCAGGGCGAAAACCAGCGCAGACCGGTCTTCCAGGCGTTTCTCCCTCTCCGGGGGACAAGCCTGCGGGAAGAGATCGAAGGGATACCTCTTGTCGGTATCCCTTCGATGATCCGTACTTCTACCTTCTACTTGCTCACTATCACCATCTGGCTTTGCTGGTCCCACTTGACCTTGGCGCCCAGTCCCTCGCCAAGGAGCCGGAGGGGTACCAGTACCCGGCCGCCGGTGATGGTAGCAGGTACATCCAGGTTGACGGGAGTGCCGTTAACCATGGCGACCGTACTGTCAACAGTGAGTTGGATGGTGATGTCCGCCTTCACTACCGTTACCTGGCGGGTCGCTCCGTCCCAGGTAACCTGGGCGCCGAGACTTTCCGCCAGCGACCGGAAGGGGATCAGGGTGCGCCCATCCACGACCTGCGGCTGGACGTCGAACTGCGGCTTGCTACCGTTGACAAAGACCTTGATTCCTTCAATCTCCAGTTTTTGATAAGCCTTGCTCAACTTGGTGAAGATGTTCGGGTCGTTGGGATTAAGACCGGCGGCCCGTTCGTATTTCTCCAGCGCCTTATCCAGTTCTCCCTGAAGTTCCAGGAGTTCTCCCTGCAACTCGTACACATCGTCGTCCTCCGACTTTTGAGCGGCCATGGCCTGGAGCTGTTGCATCGCTCCCTCTGGATCCCCCTGGCGGTAGAGGCTTACCGCCAGTAATATACCGGCGTCTTCGTTGCCGGGGTCTATAGCCAGGAGTTGTGTGGCCGCTTCTTTGGCCTGATCCCACTGGCCCAGGGCGGCATAGGCCTTGGCAAGGTCTTTGTAAGTACCCTTATCGTTAGGGTCTTGTGCCAGTTTAGTTAGAGCTTGGGCCAGGTCTTCCTGGGCTTTCTGAACTTTTCCAGCTTTCTTCTCGGCGTCTTCGTCCTTTTCCTCGTCCAGGTCAAAGTCTTCATCCGTTTCTTCGTCTGCTTCTTGGTCCTCCTCTACGACTTCGTCCTGCTCTTCAGCTTCATCCTCGTTTATATCCTCGTTCTCGTCCTGGTCACTATCTTCGTCCGTATCCTCGTCCTCGTTTTCGTCATCCCGGTCTTGGGCTTCCCCGGCGCCTGGTGTGTCATCGCTGGCGTCCGCTGCCACGGGCGGCGCCGGCAAATCGCTTCCCGCGGCGCCTGCGACTCCTCCCACGGAGTAAATCGCAACCAGAAATACGGCCATTACCAACAGAACCAGCAACTTTTTGCTACGCATCTTGAACACCTTAACATCCCCTTTCGCCTTTTTTGGCTTTCACTGGTTAGTGCGCGGGGAGAAAGAAATTTGGGGGACCAGGTCGGAAAAAATTTAATTATTCACGTCCTCATGGCCAGAATCCTTATCCTGGTCGCTTGGCATCAGCTTCTTCATCGTCACCATTATCACTGTCCACATCTTCTTTTGCTTCTGCGCCCGGTTCTTCTTTCGGAGAATTATTGGGTTTGCTGTCATCACGATTAATGCTTTGGTCCCCGGCGTCGTCGTCTTTGTCATTGTCGTCTGATTTACTGCCGGTCCCTGAATCGGAAGATGGGATGATACCGGGCAAACGGGTAGCCGGCTCATCGTCGTTCACTTCACCTATGGCCTTGTCCTGATCATCGTCTATGCTGGTATCTTCTTCGCCGGTTTCCGCATCGTCACCCTCACCCTCATCCTGATCCGCTTCATCAACTTTTTCTTTACTTTCCATGCCGCTTTCTTCATCCTGCTCTGGCAGGCGGTCGTCGTCCCCGGCTGGGTCCTCGTCCTCATCCACAGGCGCAAGTGTTTCTCGCTCGCTCTCTCGATGCTCGGGGTTAACCGTGGCGCTTGGAGTGCGACCGGGCGGTGCTATCCCGGGGTCAACCAGGGTCTCCTTGGGGGGTGACGGCTGATTTTTGCCGGGTCCCGCGGTGACACCGAATTCAACCATTATCTGGTCCAACTGAACGCCGGTGGTAGACAGGAGGTTAAGGATTTCCTGTATTGTGGTTTTTTCTTTTACCTTGGGGTCTGGTAGAACCCCTTTTTCGGCCGCTTTGGTAGTGAGCAGATAGTTGTTTACCGAAACTCCCGCCTCCCTGGCTTTGATGCGTTCCTCCGGTGAGGCTTGTTGAATGCCGACCTTGCCCTGGACGTTCCGGTTATCAAGGCTTTTGAGGACAACTTCTTTTACCCTGACAGCTTCTACGGGGACAGGTGCTCCGTCCCTGGTGGGGATGATGGTCACCAGCACCAGGTTGTCCTGTCCGGGTTTAAGGTAACCGGAGTTTTCCGCCTTTTGGATGATCTCGTCAAGGAAGGAATAGACTTCTTTCTTCCGGGGAGAAAGGCCCTTTACCAGCGAACGCGCGTCCTGGTTCAGGGGTTCCACTTCCAGCACCTTGCCCGCGCCGTCCAGAGCGATTTCCAGGCTGGGGTTGATGTCCATGGCCAGGTAGGCTACCGGGGTGCCGCCGGGCATCAACTGCCAGAGGAACGCTCCAAGGAATATCATTACCACCAGGCCCGCCACCAGGGCTCCCCGGTAGACAAAGTAAGAAACGGCGGCTACGGGCTGTTCAACCCACACCTCCTGGCCAATGGCAGCCCCCGTGGGAGGAAGGGGGTAGCGCCTGAACTGCCGGTCTTCAGTGGCGACCCACATGTGGCGGCCTTCCGTCTTGATTACCAACCCCTTTATTTTGCTCACCGAGGGTCACCTCCCCTTAAAAAGCCGGACGGCAGTTTTGGCATGCCCGTTCGGCCAGCGCTGGCGATAGCCGGCGGTGGCAGCGAGAACAAGGACCGCAGGTGCGTGAATTCAGGCAGGGTGAGGATCAGGGTCAACGCCAGGATGTAAGCCCGTCCCCTTTTTAACACCTTCCGGCTGAGACGGGTGGCCCGGGAGAGTTCCTGGAGAGGGAGTTGCCTGTATCGCTTCACATAGGCCAGCAAGTCCTTTTCCCGGGCCAGTACACAGGCGGCTTGCACCAGCATCTCCCGGGTATCCCGGTGCTTGGGGCAGGCCATTTCCAGCAGTTGAAGTGAAAGATTAAAGGTTCGTAAAACCTGGTCGAAACGGAGCATTTCCTCCGCCCGCTCGCGGGCCAGCTCTTCCGCGTGGTACTGTCTCCAGGCGGTATCCGCTTCCCACTGGGGAAGGCCTTCGTCATCGTCATGCAGTCCCTCCAGGGAGAGGTGGCGGTGTCGTGATTCTTTACGAAAATAGTCAATCAGCCGGTTTTTGATCACCAGCCGGGCATAGCTCAGGAACTCCTTGCCGGCCGAGGGGTTAAAGGTATCGATGGCCTCGTTGAAGGCCAGCAGGCTGACGCTAAGCTCGTCGTCGTTTTGCCAGTAGAGCCTGCGGCCGCAGTAAGTAGCTGCAACTTCTGCTATGTAAGCCCGGTGAGATTGGAGCAGCTCATCCCGGGCCTTCTCGTCTCCGGCCCTCGCCTTTTCCAGAAGGTAGTTCAGCTGTCGGTCCTGCACCAGGTAATCACCTACCTACAGTAACATTCGTGCAACGATAAGTTTTTAGGGGCCTTCAAAATGTACCGGTCCAGTGAATTTTGACCCGAAACTTCTCTTCGATCCTTTTATCGGCCTGGTGTGCAGGCCTCTAACACCCCGTCCGGGAAGGGAATACAATGGGGTTTACCAGCCAAATCCTTAACCGTTTATCGCCTGTGGACGGCCATCACTTCGACCTGGTAGTTTTGAATACACTGCCCAGTATTCTCGCCTTCCGCATTATTAAAAGCGGGCACCTGATCTACCAGAACGACCCCTACACGGTGGACTCGTTAGGATAAGGATTTAAAGTCAGTAACCCTTCAACAAGATAAAAGTGCTTGACGTTTTTAGTGACCAGGATGGCATTCAGGTCTAAACAAGTGCTAGCAATGACGGCATCAACGGGGGCAAGGCCTTTATCCCTGTAGTTCCGTAAGAGTTGACCGGCTCGCCTGGCAATGCTAGAGGAGACTGGAATAGAGGTGAAACACCTCAGTAGGTTCTCTATTGCCTGCTTTTCACCCTTTCTTGACATCGCGCCTGCGAACAGTTCCATTTCTGTAAGAACAGACACTTGACCTATATACTCGCCTTGAAAAACCCGTCGTAAGAAAGTGGTAGAGGGCTCAAATCCCCGGAGGTGATCAATGATTATATCGGTGTCGATGAGAATGCTATTCATTGAGTAGCCCTTCTAGGCGCTTGTGGTCAGATTCCCGGATGCGCCTGATAAAGTTTTCATCAAAGTCGTTTCGATCTTTCCACATGCCTGCAGTGGCCTGAATTATGTCTTCCGCTGTTACTTTGCTTCCGGGTAAAGCCTTTCTTTTTACCTCCAGCACAACGCTGTTTTCCCCCACGGCCTTTACTACCAGGGCATCGCCGGTATGAATCTTCAGCTGTCGCCGAACTTCCGAGGGTAAAGTTATTTGCCCTTTTGAAGATATGCGGGTTTCCATGCATTCGCACTCCTATTCTTACAATTCTTATTTAGTAAAGCATATCATGCAGAGTAAAGCGATGTCAAGAAAAGGGACCCTGGGAAGACGAACTGCTTAGTAAAACAGTTTTTGTGACAAAATTTCGGCTAAATCACCCGAACAAGGCAGGAATACTTCCACTTATGGCGAAACATGCCATTTGTGACTTGCCCTGGTAGGGGTGTGATGTGTTGTGCAGTATAGCGCTAGCAAGCGTTGGGTAGTGGTCATCGCGTGGGTCCTGGCTCTGGTAGTCATACTCTTTTGGACTCCCACTATCGCTAAAGTCACCTACGCCGCGGTCGGTGGCAAACCTGTTTTCGACTTTCCGGCTTTTAGCCAGCACTACCGCTACGTGCGGTTCCTCATAGATCGGGGAGCTGTCGAAGAATATCCCGGCGGCACCTTCAAGCCCGTGCAGACCATTACACGTGCGGAAGCCGTCAAAATGGCGGTGATGCTGGCCAACCTTTCAACGCGCATTCCGGACCGGCCGACCTTTCCAGACGTACAACCCGACCACCGGTTGTATCCCTACGTGGAAACGGCTGCGGCTGCCGGTCTGGTGGATGGTTACCCCGACGGGACCTTCCGCCCCCAAGAGCCTCTCAGCAGGGCGGAGACCGCCCTGCTCCTCCACCGGTTATCCGGGGAGAACCGGAGTTGGACAGGCCCTGCGCTCACCCGTGACGTTTCCTCCTGGGCTATGGCTTCCGCCAATACCTTTGTGGACGCAGGCCTGTTAGGGGTGGATGAAGACGGGTTATTTCATGCCAATTGGGGCATGAGCCGGGGAGAGTTTTACCGGGTGCTGGCCCTCTTAACCACCATCAGCGACAAGTGGCGGAGAGTTCCCCTCAAAGCAGAACTGGTGCCTCAGCAAGGGGAAACCTACGTTAAAAGGCCCGGCGGCGAAAAAGAAGGAGTGACAGGCCCGGTATTGTTGGAAGTGGGGGATACCGTAGTAACGGGCGGCAACGGCCGGGCGGAAATCCAGTTTGAGGACGGCACCGCTCTATTACTGGGGAATGGAACCGAGCTGGAAGTAGTTAAACTGGACGGGTCCATCTTCATCCTACCTGACGGGAGAGCGGGGAGCGCGGTGGAAGGGTTAGAGATTAATCTCCTTAGGGGGCAGGTGTTTGGTGGGCTGGCCCCCCGGAGCCTTTACCGGGGGACTATGTCTCAGCGGGTTAAGATCAGCATGCCATGGGGGGAAGTGGGTATCGGGGGTACCTTCTGGATGAACCAGGTTACTCCGGCGAACCAGATCACCAACATACTGTCGGGAGCGGCCCAGATAAGCGCCGCTGGCGGGAAGCTAGACCTGGCTACCGGTCAGCAGGCCCGGGTGACCGCTGCCGGGGTTACACCGGCGCCTCCAACCCCGGTGCCCTTTGAGGAGAAAATGGCATGGGTGGTTCATAAGGCATGGGTGCTGGAGACGGTCCGGGGAATCAAAGAGCAGGCCCCGGAGATGCCTAAGGCCCTCCCGCCGGTCGCGCCCCTGCCGCCCGGAGAGGATAAAGACGAAGCGGGGGGAGCGGGAGAACCGCCGGAGTTACCGGTGATGCCCGCCGTTCAGGCGGAAGTTGAAAAACCAGCCGACCTGCTGGCCCAACTGGAGGAAGTGCTCCAACAGTTAAGGGAGATGGAAAGGGCGGTAGAAAAGGCGACGGAACGCAGGGCTGCTGACCCTGATCCGGTCATTCCCGCAGACATTACTCCACCTGGAGTGAGTTTTACCGGCCCGGTGGATAATGAGGAGGGTGTGGCTGTTAACCCCATCATTGAAGTGGTCTTTGGGGAAAAGGTAGGGGAAGGAAGCACGTACCCTGGTATCGTGGTGAAAGACAACAACAATGAAGCGGTTACCGTAATTAGAAGCATCACCGATAACATCCTCACCCTTGTCCCGGTGAACAACCTGGCCCACGGCACCACCTATACCGTCACCATCCCGGCGGGGGCGGTGAGGGACTTGGCGGGTAATGAGCTGGTGGGGGACTATACCTTCAGCTTTATCACCGGGCCCGAGCCGGATACCACGCCCCCGGTGGTGAGCGCCGGCCCTGTCGGCGGCCTGTACAATACGGAACTGGAAGTCATACTGGAGGCATCCGAACCGGGGGCGATCTACTATACCACTGACGGGTCCGACCCGACCACCAGCGGCACCCTGTACACTGGGCCGATCAATACCGGTGAAACGACGACGATGAAGTTCATGGCCGTGGACCGGGCAGGAAACCAGTCCGCTGTCTACACGGAGACGTACACCATAGACACCACCCCGCCCCGGGTGGACTCCACCGACCCGGCCGGGGACGAAGTGGACGTGGCAAAAGACAAGACCATCACCGTTACCTTCAGCGAGGAAGTGCAGGCGGGTGAAAACTTCAATGGGATCACGCTTCAGGCCGGAGAAACAGTGGTTGCGGCCACTTACGGCCTGAACGGCAATGCGCTCACTATCAATCCTGATTCGGACCTGGATTACGGCACCACCTATACCGTCACCATACCTGCGGGAGCGGTGCAAGACAGTGCGGGGAACGCCCTGGCGGACCTTTACGCCTTCAGCCTTACCACTGCCAGAGGCCAGACCGCCCTGACGATTGCGGGCTCAATTCCGGATACCGTTCTGGCGGGCTCGGAAGTCCAACTGGAGGCGGTGCTGCGGGATTCCTTATCGGAAGAGTTGCTGGGGGGCAGGCAGGTCACCTTCGAACTTTTAACTGCTGAGGGCTCGGCTCTAACACCCTCGGTGCAGGCGGCCGTATATACGGGAGCATCCGGGGAGGAACTGGGGGTGGCCAGGGCTAACATCGCCGTACCGGTGGACCTGGCTTCAGGCGAGTATTTGATCCAGGCCGCCTACGTGGGCGGAGCGGACTACCTGGGTACTGTCTCAACGAAAACCTTGATGGTGGTTGCCCCATACATCCTGAAAGAAACCTTTGACACCGCGAATTACGGCTCGAACGTCAATGTCGAAAACTGGGCCTACAGCCTTGGCAACCAAAGACTGCAAAAGGCCGGTCCTAATGTCTCGGGCTTAAAGGTTTACCCCGTCCATGACGCTCCGGTGGACATCAGCGACCGGGTTATCGCCTTTGGCCTGAACCACAATTACGGGTATGAAGGAGAGGCACTGTTATATCGCTCGGGACTTGTGGGAAGCCCCACGGAATTCGACGCTTCCACGGCCCAAAACAGTATATACCTGAAGAAAAGCCCGAAACCCGGGGGCGGTTGGGCGTTCTACCTGGCCAAGAGGGTTGACGGCACGGAAACGGTTTCCCTGGGCTTTATGAGGGTGGTAAACCGGGTACAAATAGTGGTGGACAAACCCCATAACCTGGCCAGGTTGCAGGAAGTTGACGCCAACGGCAATGTACTTGGGGAAATTACGCTGGACATTACCGGCATACCCGTTAACCAGGTCTACCCTCGTTGGACTTTTGCCATCGGGTCAACGAGCTTTACGGCCTGGCTGGATGATATCTATGTAAAGATCCTGTCGATAGAACCTTAGAAAGAGATGACCGGGCGGCCGGGGGAGGGCGATTTCTCGGGCTGCTTGATTTCCCTTAGAGTTGTAAGATATTTGAAAGAATATCTAGGAGTTAAGGATAAGCAACCCTAGCCCTCCCAAGATAACAAGCGGCTCATCAGATGTGGTGAGCCGTGTACTCCGCGCACTTGGCATTATCGCGATCTTTCCAGGCCCCCTCGGCCAGGCGTATGCCTTTCCGCAGCACTTCTTGTATTTTTTCCCGCTACCGCATGGGCAGGGCTGGTTACGTCCCACTTTTTCCGCTTTTCCCAGAGAAACGACGGGCCTGGTAAAGGGTTTCGGCCTGCGCTCTACCACCTTAATCCCTTTTTGCTCCCATCCCTCTTCGTCCTGGCAGAAAAACAAGTAGTCCTGCAGTGCGTTTTCCAGCAGGGCCGATTGCCCTGCTTTTCCGCACACTCCACCAGGTGCTCGTGAGCCATGGCGGCGCCTTCCGCATCCCCTGCTTCCACGCCCGGGCAACAGCGGCGCCGTTTGATTTCCTGCCGCTCCCGCCGGTGCGGAAAGCCAGCAGCGCCTCGCTATAAATCATAAAACAGGGTATATAACCGTGATTCTCCGCCAGAAGCTGGCGGCACTCCTCTGCCAAACCTGATTCCTTTGCCCTTGCGGGCTGACTGCACCGCCAGCACCACCCCGGCAGGCCAGCATTCGGTTGAGACGGCAATCTCGTCCGCCAGCCCGGGCGCGATAGACCCGCCATTCACCCTGCTTAAAAGCTGTTTAACCTCTTCCACCTCAAAAGCAAGTTCCTGGGGTCCCACATCGTGCACCTGGGCCTGCAACGCCAGGCGTTCCACCCTTAAGGGCGGCTGGTGACGCCCCGCCAGGCACAGGTGAACATTGGGGGGCAGGTTGTTCAGCAGGAAATGCACCGTTTCGTTGACCACCGGCGTGCCGGCGACCACATGGTAGTCATCAAGCACTACCACTGCCCCGCATACGCGTGGCGGGTGCCGTCCCCTGGTCGTATCGCATGCCGTTGCCCTCTTTTTACTGGGTCAAGGTCACCATCTTCCAGTCGGGCTGCCAGTCGATCTTAACCCCGAAGGTCTCGCTGATAAACCGCAACGGCACCAGGGTCCTGCCTTCGACAACGGTGGCGGGGACGTCGATCGTGGCCGCGTTGCCGTTCACCAGTACGGTATCGCTGTCCAGGGTCAAGACTACCTCCTGATCGTCTTTCTTCATGGCCACCTGCCTGAGGGCGTTATTCCACCCGACCTGGGCGCCCAGGGTCTCGGCGATGGCCCTGAACGGCACTAAGAGCCTCCCGTTCCTGTTCTGGGGGTTCACGTCAAAGTTGATCCTCTTGTCTCCCAGGTAAACTTTCGCTGGACTTGGGGAGCAATCTCCCTCGCCTGCCCCTGCACCACTTCAACCACCGCCGCTATAATCGCGTCTTCAAACGGGTCACCGGTAACAGCCCCGGCACCCGGCGCGGCTGCGGCGCCAAGGTCTTCCGCCCGGGCCAATCCCGCGCCCCCCAGCGCCAGCCAAAAGATAACACCAAAGCCCAACAGCAAGACAAGTCTTTGACGCCAACCCGCATTTTCCATCCTGTCGCATGCTCTTTTACCAGTCACTGCGTTTTCCCCCTTGCCTAAAATGAGTAATGCTAGGTGCCCGACCCTTTAACACTTATTTTTCCCGTTCTTCGTCTCACGGTGGTTTATTATCTTGCTCCTCGTCCAGCCACTGCTCCAGCAGCGCGTAGAGCTTTGCCAGTCCGGCAAACCGGCCGCTCCGGCCGGACGGGATGTGCCGGATTTCTCCCTGCCAGTCTTTCTTATCTTCATCCGGCCCAAACCAGAGCCTGATCAGGAAGGAGACCGCCTTGCGGTTGTATTTTTGAATACGGCACACCCCCTCTGCAATCACATGGGTCGGGGCCAGTTCTTTTTGCATGATAGCAAGCCGGCGTTACAGAAACGTAACAAGCTACCCTGGTAAGCGACAAAGCAGAGCCGCGGAAGGATTAACCCCTCCACGGCTTTTTTCTACTCTACTACTATTTCAAATTCGGTGGAAGTGAAAAATTCTCGCACATCAACACCCTCTCTCCGCATTTACTTTTTCACCATTTGAATTTCCCCGCTGCCATTTCCGTCCGAATCATAAGTACTGTACTTAAAAATTACTTCATAACCGCCGTTTGCAGCACGATAATTTGTTGAGTTCAGTTCCACAGGCGACACGGTGTATCCACTTTTCTTTAAGTATTCAACATATTTTTCCGCATTTGCTTTCTTCATATTGCTAAAACCATACTTAACAAGCCCTGTGTCTTGGACTTCGCTATTTATGTCTGCCTTTGGCGGTTCAAGTCCATTCATTTTGGCGCTGTCCCACATTTCGGTAGCATATTTTGTTGTGTCCTCCGACTCACTTGCTGGTTGCGAGGTTTGTGAATTTGGATTGTTACCTTGTGAGTTTATGTCTGCCGGCTTGTC
Organism: Clostridiales bacterium PH28_bin88; assembly: GCA_000987045.1. GTDB lineage: Bacteria > Bacillota > PH28-bin88 > PH28-bin88 > PH28-bin88 > PH28-bin88. The sequence continues at coordinate 233,052 of LAKY01000058.1, forward strand.
GGAACAAGCGGAGAAAAGTAATGTTATCGCCATTAATATGGGGAGTAGTGTTATCAGTTTTTTCATTTTGTTTTCCACCTTTCAATTTTTTACTTTAACCCTAAATCTCTTAAAATGTCATCCCAAGGTATATTTCCTTCTGTAACAGGGGGATGTAAGCCGAATGCCTTTTCGCCATGAGTAGTCCAAGTGTCCCCGTTTTTCGTCATACCAACTTCATTTTGATTATATGTCAGGACTTGCATCTTAGGGTATTTTTCCGCCAATTCTTTAATTCTTGCGGCACTGATATTAGTTGTTGCGCCTTCAGTTTCTAGAAACGGTCTTATATTCCCGTTATTATATATTGCTTGTGCGTAACTCAGTCCCGTTGTATGATATGCCTCTGTTTCAGAAGAAACCGCCATAATTAAACCGTCTAACGCAGGGCCACCCATCGCATTTTTTTCTGTTGCTTGTTCGTCTTTCATTTTGAAATCTGCCGGTAGTGAGCTTGTATCAAATTTTACATAAAACTCTAATATAACTTCACCTTTGTTGTTCGCATAACGCCCTGTTCCGTCCGAAACAAACAACTTAACCTTTCCAATGCTTTTTCCGTCATTTAGAGTAAAGCTCTTTTCATAAGGTAATTTTGCGGAAAAATTGCTATTGTCCGCACCGCCTTTTTCACCACTCGGTGACGATGCGGAAGTTAATGTCAATAACAATATACCAGCCGTCAATATCCATAAAACAATACTCAATAAACATCCTTTGCTAGCAAGTTTCCTCTGCAAAAACCCAAAACCTGCAAGGATGATTGCCCCAATACTCCAACCTACAAGATTTACAGACATGAGCGAAAATATCAGTGCGGTAATCACACCAAGAACGATAAATCCAATGAGACCCAATGTTCCTGCCCTGCTTTTTGGCGCGGGGGCTTTTGCTTGTGCATAAAACGCACCCTGGGGATTATGGTATTGTGACTGTGATTGCTGCTGAAATTGTGGCGGTTGAATAGACGTAACAGGTGGCGTGGCAGGTGGTTGTTGTGCTATAGCACCAGTCGGTTTACCGCATTTATCGCAAAACTTCGCGCCTTCCACAAGCTGCATACCGCAATTACCGCAAAAGCCTGCTGCCTGCGGTTGCGGAGGTTGTTGCGATTGTTCCATTATCGGCGGAATAGGTGCCGGCACATATCCCGCCGGATACATTGCCTTATTTTTGCTGAGTACCGTCTTAAACTTCCACCCGTACTGCCTTGCAGTTTCCTTGACCGCCTTTGGAATAGCGCCTAAGTCAAGGGTATATTCATACGCCTTGCCGTCAAGACCATACTGGACACTTTTCACCTTGCGAAATAGCGTTTTTCCTGACTGAAAAGATGAGCCGCTATGACCACCAAACGATAGCCCGTGGCCTACCTCAGTTGTTTTTTCATACATATAAATCACATTGTCCTGCTCGTTTGCAAAAACCGAGGCTTCATAGCTGATTTTTTTACTTCCTGTGCTCCAGCCCGCATCAAGAAATTCAGTGTTAATGGTAATATCAGCGCCATTTCCGGTTTGCACAGGTATTCCCAGTGTCGATAGTTTACTGCTGATTTCAGACAATATTTGTTGTTTCACCCAAAACCCTCCCTCATTTATTTGTCAAGTTAAGAATAACGTCCCTTTTTCGAGCCTTTCCGGTTGGTATTTTATCAACTTGGCGTTACAGATTCGTTACAAGGTGGGACCTTATCAAAAAAGCGCACAAAAAACACACCCCTTGAAAAAGAAGTTTCAAGGGGTGTGTCCCGGTGCAGCGGAATATCCGATACCGCCCTTATTACCCCTTCTTACAAACCATTTATTGGTATCATTATATCTGACATGCATACCAGAATCAATAGGCCGGAAGAACACGCGTTCTTCCGGCCTGGTTCCCTGTGCGAATTTCACCAACTCCGTAATAGCAGTGTGGATTGGTCAGCCGGTCAACACCGGTCAGGACTCGGAAGAGGCTACCACCACCACCAGGGAGGACATGAAGATCCCCGACTCCACCTTGCCCACGGCGATGACCTCGTCGCCTATCTTGAGCCCGCTGAAGGAAAGGCTGTACCCGAACTTGATAAAATCAGCGGAACTCTTGATGTAGACCTCCTTCAGGTTGTTTGTATTGTTCTCCCGGATGACCAGCACCTTGGCGGTGGAATTGATGTTCTCGATGGCGCCGATGATGTACTCCATGGATGTGCGGACTTCCACGTCCATTTCGGTGACAAAGCCGCTGGAGACCTTGAGGGTGGCCAGGGAGTTGACCTGGACGGAGGAAAGCTGGATATACTGGCTGCCCCTCCTGATCTTCGCGCCGGAGGCGAGGGTGTAGGTCTTTTCCGTCCCGTCCGAAAGTACGATGGTCACCTTGGGGTTGGTCGCCAGGGTAATGGCCTGGATGCGCCCCTTAACCTCGCTATCAACCTGGCTGGCGTAAATCCGGGTGACGGTGCCGTTTTTCAGTAACAGTTCCACCTCATCCCCGGAGTAGATATCCCTCAGGGTAACGGTGCTGCTCTGCCGCCGCACCCTCACGTCGGCGGCTACCGGGAAGCTCTCCACCGTGCCGTCCTTCTTCTCCACCCGGATCGCTTCCCGGGGAGCAAAGGAAACACCCAGGAGCGTCCCGGTTAACTCCCACTCGATGCTGGTGGCCTGCAGCAGGGTAATGGCGGTACCTCTTACGGTCGCCTCCACTTTCTGGCCCGGGTAGAGTTCCTGCACCGTGACCTTCTTCCAGTCCAGCAAGATGTTGCCGCCGGCCGCCAGGGAGTAGGTGGATTCCGTCCGGTCCGCCATAATCAGGGTAATCCTGGGGCTTCCGCCGGTGGTATCGACGCTCTTCAGTGTACCCTCCACCTGGCGCTCCACGTTCAGGATGTCGATGCGTACCGCCTTCGTGCCTGACGTGATCAACTCGACTTCCTGCCCGGCAGCCAGGTCGGAGACCGCTTTCCGCTGGGTGCCCGCATAAATCTGGGTTGCCGCATCCAGGGAAAACGCCGTCTCCCCGCCTTCGGTCCTGCTCACCACCACCGAGGCCAGGCCGGTGGTGGTGACGCTCTTGATCACCCCTTTGACTGTCACCTCGCTGAAGGTGAAGTCCTCCGGCTTCAACACTTCTACGTAGGAAAGCGCTCCCGATGCGCCGGGCACCCCCAGCACCTTGTCGCCCCGCTGGAGCTGCAGCAGGTCAACCTTCTTGTTATCCTTAAAAATCAGGGCATCCGTCGCAACCTGCACGGTTACGGACACGGCGCCGGAAAGGGTGAGGATGAGAGACCGGTCCGCCGGGCTTACGGAGAAAACCTCACCCCTGGTTTCAGCGGCAGCCAGTTTCTTCACCTGCCCGTCGACCCTGGCCATGATGGACGCCACCTGCGCCCGGGTAACGGCATTCAGTGCCCCGAAGCTCCCGTCGCTGTTACCGGACATGATGTTCCTGTTCCGCATCACCGCTACATACCCGACGGCCCAGGCAGGGATGTTTCGGGCGTCGGTATACGGCAGAACGGTATTGGACAGGGCGGCCGCTTCCGCCTCCAAACCCATGGCCCGGGTGATGAAGACCGCCACCTCGTAACGGTTCGCCCCGTCAGCGGGCCTGAAATTCTCCAGGTCCTGGCCGGCGATGATCCCCTTTTCCACCGCGTAGGCCACCTGGTCCCTGGCCCACGAACTGACCCTTTCGGGGTTTTTAAACGAAGCAGGCATCTGCTTCCCCCAGGAGTCCTTGACCATGTCCATTACCCTGAGCAGCATCACCACCAGCTGTTCCCGGGTAACGGTGCTGTTGGGGCTGTAGAAGTCGGAAGTTACCCCCGCCACTACCCCCTTGGCCTTCATTTTGGCGATGTCCTTTTCCGCCCAGTGGCCCGCGGGGACATCCAGGAAGACGCCGGCAGGCAGCGTCGTTACCGATACGGACGCGGCCACTGCCGGACTGATGAAAGTTATCAACAAGCAAATCAGGGTCAGAAATCCAACCAGCCTCCGTAGCCTCAGCACAGCATCACACCCCTCGCTTTTCGTTTGTGATCTCTTTTCTACCTCCCCGGTGGAAAATCCTTCATGGTTCGTCCTTATTTAACGCCGCAGCGCTTCCACCGGCGGCACCGACGAGGCGGAGATGGCGGGGTAGACGCCGAACAGGAGGCCGGCCGCCAGGGCGACGCCGCTGGCAATCTCAATCGCCTGGAGGCTGATGACCGTCTCGAAACCGTACTGGGAAAAGACGTTCACACCCCAGATACCCGCCGCCACGCCGGCGATGGCGCCGATGCCGCTCAGGTAGAGGGCTTCCAGCAGGAACTGCGCCAGGAGGTCCCCCTGCTTGGCGCCCAGAGCCCGGCGGACGCCGATTTCACTGGTCCGTTCGGTTACCGCTACCAGCATGATGTTCATGATCCCTAAGCCCCCGACCAGCAGGGACACCGCCGCAATTCCCCCCAACAGGAGGGTCATCACCCGGTTGGCCTTGTCGGCTTCATTCACCAGCTGGTTCAGGTTGGTGATGGTGATCAGGTCCTTCCCGGTGGCCAGGCCCGGTGCCTGCTGCTGTTCCGGACCCTGCGGGCCGGCGGATTTGGTGATCATTTCTTTTGTGGATCCTCTCATTATTCTGGTGGGTACAGGTTTACCGCCAAATTCAGCCGCCGGGCCTCCCGTTTCCTGGCCGCCGGGCGAGACCGGCGTCGGCGCGCTCTGGTCCAGGCCCAGCTTGCGGCGGAAAATGCGGCCCAACTGGACCACGGCCAGGTCCGCTTCCTGGGATGATCCCGCCTTGGCCCAGATCTCCTCCACCGTCTTCTTCTTGGCGATCCGCTGGGCCGAGGTGTAGGGGATCAGGATCTTGTCGTCGATGCCCTCGCCCTGGCCCTTATCCTTGGGTGCCAGCACCCCCACGATCCTGAAGGTGGTGCCGTCGAGAGTGAAGGTCTGTCCCACCGGGTCCCGCCCGCCCATCAGGCCGGCCCCGACGTTAAAGCCCAGCACTGCCACCGGCGACCGCTGCTCCACGTGCCACTTGGTGAAGAAGTGGCCGGACACCAGTGGGTGGTCCCGCACCTCGGGAAACTGCTCGTTAACCCCCACCAGGTCGGCGATGCCCCTGGCCCGCCGCCACCGCATGGCCGCCTTGGTCTGCACGACGGGAGTGGCCAGGTGCAGCCCCTGCACCCGCTCCACCAGTTCCGCCGCCTCTTCGGGTTGAAACTCCACCGCCGGTTCATGGGCCTTGATCACCACCACGTCGGAGCCGAGGCTTTCAAACTGCCGTACCACTGACTGGCGCGCCCCCTCGCCGATACCCATCAGGCTGACCACCGAGGCGACGCCGATGGCCACGCCCAGGATGGTCAGGGCGGAGCGCAAGGGGTTGGCCAGCACGCCGTGCCCGGCCATCAGGGCGCTGAACCAGAACCGCGTCCAGCGGGAGTAAAACCACCTGAGAACCCGCATCATGCCTCCCCCTTACTTGGAACCCGGCGCACCGGCACCGCTGTTCCCGGTGTTATTCGAAGACCCGTTCTGGTCCTTGTCGCCCCCCGGGGTACCCGGCAGCAAGGCGTCCTTGGACTGGATACGCTGGCTGGGGAGGAGATCCGCCGTGCTGCCGGTAATCACCAGCTGCCCTTCTTCCAACCCGCTTTTCACCTCGGCCACCCGGTCGTTCATCAAGCCAAGTTCGACGGCGACCACCTTGGTCGTACCGTCGGGCAGGAGGATTTCCACCTTTGACTGCCCATCCTCCTCGAAGATGGCCTCCAATGGGACCAGCAACACGCCGGTCGCGCTGCCCGCCTTGACATGGGCCTTGCCCTGCATGCCGGGCCTGAGTTCCACACTCCCCACAACCTTGATATTCACGCCAAAGCGGGTGATCCCGTTCTGGTCATATCCCATGGTGTCGACCATCTCTACCGAACCCTCAAAAGTCCTGCCGGGGAGGGCGTCGACGGTCACCTGCACCGGCGCACCCTGCTGTACCAGCAGTACGTCCACATCGTCCACCTGGCCCCATAACCGCATGTCGGAGGTGTTATAGATATAGCCGAACCACTCGCCCGGCCCTACCGTTTGGCCGGCCTGCTTCTCTATGTTAGCCACGATGCCGTCCATGGGCGCCCGGATCTCCAGCTTGTTTTGCTGCGATATCAAGTCGGATAATTCCATTTCCTGCTGGCGGATCTTGTCCAGCTTGGCCTCGATGTCCTGCTGGGCTTCCTTTCCCGCCAGGGAAACCAGCGGGTCACCGGCCTTCACCGTCTGCATCTCTTTTACGTAAACCCGGGTCGCGATGGCGTCCGCCTTGTTATAAACCCGCTCCTCCTGGACAAACCCCTCGATACTGGCATAATACCGTGTCCAGAAGGCATCCATGGCAAGGGCGGTGTCATTGGTTTCATCCACGTCGGCGCTGCGGAGAATTCCCACCCGCGCCTGCATTCCAGGGCGGAGGAGACCCGTGTTCTCCCCTTCCAGCGTCACCCAGTAAACAAACTCGTACTGCTCCGACTCGCTGCTGCCGTACGAGGAAAACTCGCTCGTCAACTGGGACACGTCTTCCGGGATGGGGTTGGTGTTCACGTCCGTGACCTCAACCTTCACTAATCCCTCCATCTGGGGAAAGCGCAGGACCGCCCGGTCGCCCACCTTTACCTGGGAGATTTCCCCAGGGGTAAACTTGGCGATCACCCGGAAGCGGGAATCATCCACTATCCGGGCGACTGTAACCCCCTGCTCTATTTTCGTCCCTTCCTTGGCTGTCAACCCGACCACCCGGCCGTCAATAGGGGCGCGCAGCGTAATGCCCTTAGCGGGGTCGATGCGGTCCACCTGATCAACAGGGACATCCATCAAGTCCGCCAGGGACTGCCGGTTGGCCCGGATCTGCTCCTCCAGGCTCTTGATTCTCGTCTCCAGGTCCGGTGAAGCCAGGATGGCCACCACCTCGCCCTGGTAAACCGGATCTCCTGCCTGCACCAGGAGCGCGTCGATTATGTAACTGCTTGCACCCATCGCGCCGCGGCTGTAATCCACCTGCAGGCCGCCGCCCCGGGATGGGTTTAACGGACCGGTCACGTCCACCCCCACGTAGATATCCCCCCGGGTGACGGGCTGGGTGGAGTAAACCGGCCCTGTCGCCTCCTGTTCCGGCGGGGGAACCAGCTGCTGGTAGGCGTAGTAGCCGCCCCCCAAGACAACGACAAGGATCAGGACGATCATGAAAATACGTTGGATCACTTCTCTTGCACCTCCGGTTGTAAGCTGACGGCCGCTTCCTCCCGCCACGCGACCAGGGACTGCTCCAGGGTTTCTTCCCGCTCCATCTCGCCGTCCAGCAGGTGGATCACCCGGTGGCCGTGGCGGGCGATGTTGTCCTCATGGGTAACCTGGACGATGGTCAAACCCTGCTCACGGTTCAGCCGCTGGAAAATAGCCATGATGTTGCGGCCCGAGCGGGAATCCAGGGCGCCGGTGGGTTCGTCCGCCAGGATGACCGCCGGCTCCCCGGCCAGGGCCCGGGCAATGGCCACCCGCTGCTGCTCGCCCCCTGAAAGTTGAGACGGCCGGTGGCGTCTCCGCTCAGCCAGCCCGACGGCTTCCAGGGCCGCCACCGCCCGGCGGCGGCGTTCCCGGCCGCCCATCCCGCGGTAAATCAACGGCAGTTCCACGTTGGCCTGGGCGTCCAGGTCCGGCAGCAGGTGGAAACTCTGAAACACAAAGCCGATAAAGCGGTTCCTGATGTCCGCCAGCCGGCTGTCGCTGCACCTTTCCACCCGCTGGCCGGCCAGTTCATATGTACCCGATGTCGGCCGGTCGAGGCAGCCGATCACATTCAAAAGAGTGGACTTGCCGGATCCGGAGGGTCCCATGATGGAAATAAAGTCACCCTGCTCGACCGTCAGGGTGATGTCTTTAAGGGCATCAACCCGGATCTGCCCCGACTTGTACTGGCGCGTAATCCCCTTGAGTTCAAGTAATGGCAAACGGGATCACTCCTTATAACATTCAGGCTCGTTAGTTAGATAGTTCGTGGGCTTATCAGAAAATCCTTTCAGTAACCGGTTAATCGCATGCCAACTGACCCCCTCGCAGAACCTTTACTCTTGTTTAAAAATCGGTTGGCGGCTTGTGCTCGGGTTTCCTTCCCGGCGCGAGTCTCCGGTATACTTGAAATGAACCTCGGCGTCTTCGGGCCACGTCCAAAACTCGGCCTTCGGCCTCAAACAATGGACGTGGCTATTCCTCAGCCGCCTGCGGTTCTTGAACTTTCTCCGCCAATGCGCCGTCCAGGAAATCCCGAGCGCCGCCTGCACACTAGCTTCCATTTTCATTATCTGATGGGTGCCGCAATTTACGGCTGCCCTAACGGTGTATACCATTTTTTAGACGCAGAAGTCTCACAGTTTGTTCCATTTGCTTTTATCAAAAGAAAAAAATATTTTAACAACATGATCATTAAGGGTCACCGGCCAAAGCAACAATTAATGTTCATAAAAAAACGCCGCGTCCGTCAGCGGCGTCTGTCCAGTATGAAAACCGCGCGTGTATTTCTCTTTTCCAGCCAGGAGACCAGCAAGACTCCCAGGAGGGCGCCCACGGCGTCCACCGCCAGGTCCTTAACGTCCGGGCTGCGGGAAGGCACGAAGTACTGGTGAAACTCATCGGAGATACCATAAAGCACACCTATCAATACCGCCCAACCTCCCGGTCGTGGAGTCGCCACTGTCCGTTTGAGCGCAAACCGGACCAAGACCGCCAGCACCAGGTAGCCTACCAGGTGGCCCCAGTTCAAGTCCGGTAAAAAGGGAAACCATCCCCCCAGCTCGTCAGCCGTCCTGCCGGAAAGGAAGAAAATAATCCCCATCCAAACCAGGGCAGGCGCCCAGTAGCTGAGCCACCGCCCCCACTCCCGCACGGCCACCACCATTCCGCTCATGGCTTTTCACTCCAAAGGTATAACTCTCTGTGCCACGGATACAACGAATACGGCATCCTTCAAGGCTCTGTCGGCATCCTCCCTGGTATACTCCAGGGTAGGGATAAAGTCTACATCGCCGTAAAAGGAAAACTCCCTTTCTTTACGCAACCACTTGGATATCTTCGCCAGACGTCCGGTTTCTTCGGCCGTGCCGGGCGGCCACTTATCCTTAAACTCGATAATCAGTTGGCCCACATCATGTTGCTTGGGAGGTTCCACGCCTATCTGCCTCAGCATCCCCTTCAGCGCGAGTTCCACAATCTCCTGGGCTTCCCGGATCACATCCGAATAGGCTTCTTCATCGAAAAGAACCTTTAAGGCCTTGAGCCGTTTCGTCGCCTTCACCACATAGCTGTGAGCCAGTGAAACATTGGTGATCAAATACGGAACACCTCCCCAAAACGGTAGTCCGGTTTAAGCACCCAGTACCAGCTGTTTCCCCGCCTAAATTTCACCGCGCCCAGCCGCTCAAGACGGTCTTTAAGTTGCAATAAGTAAGAAGCGAAAAAATCACCCTTATCATATAATATCCTGGCATCTTCCAGCATGTCCAGGAATAACAAGCTTCCTTCCTTCACCTCCGCGGGCGTCTTGATGACGGGTGACAAGCAGGTACTTAACCCCTCAAACTTCAATTTCTCTAAATACGGAGCCACTCTCTCCTCGGCTTTTTCAAACTCTTGGACCCTCTTCACTCTCCCCGCGGGCAGGTCGTCAACGATAACCAGCAAATCAACATCCGAATCCGGCCTGGGCGTCCCCCTGCCTACCGAGCCATAAACAGCGCAGGTAACCAATCGTTCCCCGTACACAGCTTGACAGTGGGCCAAAATTTCACCCAGCAACATGTCAAACTTTTGCCTCAAGGACACCGACCTCACCTCACAGGCCCGTCTCTCCCGGGTCCATCCATTTAATGGCATCATTATATCTTACAACGCCAGGATAATCAAGCAGCCAATCGCCATCCCCCGGCCGTCTCAATCCTCTCTTTACTTAGTCACTTACTGTCCGCTGCTGCTCTTCCGGCCTCAGATGCTGCCGAACGGCGGGATTTGGCCGGTGCCAGTCGCGTTACCCGTTGGGGCGGGACTGGATCCCCGCCACCCCAAAGGCTGGCGGCATCTATCACCGTCCTTGGCCTTCCTGGCCTTAAGCATCCCGGGAACGGTGGGCATCCGCGGTTCGTTAAGCCCCTTCTCCGCCGCCAGGACCGCAGGTAAAGCGCACTCCACGGCACCCTCTTCTTGCGCTCCGCCAGCCGCAAAGCAAACTCCCGCTTCCTGCCGGCGGCTTTAGTTCCCGTACCACCGCCGCCCCGGTTATGGGAGGAGAAGACTGTAATTGAAATTGAAAAACCGCAGGGTTTCAGCGACTTGATCCTGCGGTGTTATTCTTCGTCGAGGATAGCAAATATGGATTGCAACCAGTTTTCCCGCCCGTGCAAGACTCTGGCAATTACAATGCGATCCTCCAATACCCGGTAAAAGACAATGTACGGGTTTACTACAGTGCGCCTGTATCCACGTTGCGCACCAGGCGCGTCTTCTTCAGGGATAACCGGCCCCATCTCTGGGAAGTCTGCCAGCTTCTTGATACCCTCATAGATGCGCAACCGCAATTTTACGGCTGCCTGCTTACTGTCCTGAGAGATGTAGGCAAACATGCTGTCAATGTCGTAATAGGCAGCTTCAGATAATACGATTCTCTTACTCATTATCTATCCTCTTTTGTATCGCCGCAAAAGCGTCCTCAAAATCCCGCATAGGCGTGCCTGCGGCAATTTCGCGGTCAACCTCCGACAACATCTGCCCCACGACCGCAGCTATCTTAAGGCAACAGGCATTCCCCGTATTGCTACCTTCGACCGCCACTTCAGGTTGCTGGGTCTTTCATCTATTCCTTGACACCCTGTCGAATACTGAACATTGAAGAGTCCACTGAGTTGGTGAATGCTCCGGTCATTGCATTTGCCTGACTGCAGCAATTTTTATGAACCGGACAGCAGTCCGGTTCTTTTTTATCGCGTTGCGGGCGAATCGGTACTGGAGGCCGTCTCTTTAATAACCCTTATCGCTTACCGGCAGTCACGCAAAGCCCGTTGCCAGGCAGTTTTTAAGCACACCACAGATCGCCCAGATCGCAGTTGCGTAAAAAATTTCACTGACTCACGGTTGGACTGACAGGTTATCCAGCGAACCTGTCGAATTTTCACCTATCAAAGGGGGTTTTGCAAACTGAGTTGGTTGTTTTGGCAAAAGAGAAAAAAGGATCAGGCCATCTTGGAACACTTAGCTGAACAGTCGGCCCAGGTGAGCGAAGGGATAGCCGTTCTACGGGAAGAGATCAGTGGAAACCGCGAACAAGTGGCTGAAATCGAGGCCGCACTCAACAAGCTGGCCCGCGTCCAGTACAAGACAGGTCAGGACATCCAGGGCAAGCTGGACCGGTTGACCGC
>LAKY01000052.1 GCA_000987045.1 Clostridiales bacterium PH28_bin88
GGCTTGATTACGCGGCTTTGTTCTGAAAGGTTTGGATTTTATTTTTGTTTGGATAACGGTTGAAATCCAAAGGTTTGGATTTCACGCGGTTTCTGATCCTGCCGGGCGTGCGTATCCCTCATCTAGCGAGTAAAGCCCTTGCTTTGGCGGCCCGCCGAATTCGTGCGGATTGGCAAGCTCGCTATGGGTATGAACCTGTTCTCTTAGAGACCTTTATCGAACCCGAATACAAAGGCACCTGTTACCGGGCGGCCAATTGGATTGAAATTGGCCAGACCACAGGCAGAGGCCGCCAGGACACCTTTAAGAAATATGAAGCATCGGTCAAATCGATTTGGGTATACCCATTGGTGCGTAACTGGCGCCAGCGTCTCGTGGAACCATTTCCGCAACCTGGGGAGACTCTGGACGAGTTGGAGGAATAGATATGGCTTTACGGAATCCAGAGGCCATCCATCCGGCAACCCTCCCTAATCGCAAGAACGCTTATACCTGCAGTGAAGAGGAAGGCGCAGACCGGCGGCAAGCTGCGTTGGAAGGACAATTGCCAGTATGGCGAGCTCAATTACCGCTACCTCCCGGAGGGAAGCCAACCGGGAACTAACACGGCCAACCTTTTGGGAGCTGTTTCGGGAGGTGTTTCCGGAGATCGCCAGTATCCCCCATATGGATACCGTCAATCGCCTGCTGGAGCAGATTGACCCGGCCCAACTGGAGGAAGTGGTGATCCAGACAATCAAACGTCTCCTTCGTCAGGGGCGGCTGCGAGCACTGCTGGTGGACAAGCAATATGTGGTAGCCATCGATGGGACCCAGAAGTTAGCTCGCCGGTGGCAATGGGCCGCCGAGGCCCTGCATCGTCAGCACGGGGAGGAGGTATCTTATGCAGCTTATGTTTTGGAAGCTGTATTGGTCGGTCCGCAGGGGGTGAGCATCCCCTTTCTCACGGAGTTTTGTGAGAACCCTGCTGGCGATGAAGCATTCGCCAAACAGGATAGGGACCAACTGTTGGCTCTCTGCACCCGGGCTCCTAGATTACGGATGGCCCTTTAATACTTACGCCAGCCCGTAATTAAATTCCCTTCTTCCAAGCCCCTCACAAAGGGTGGCTTACTTTGCCGCGCCCTTTTTACCCAATATTTCTCCACCCGGAACCCTATCAGGGTTTAGAGAGAATTTTCTCCGTCTTAGACTTTTACCCTCACTGCTTGTTCGCCTGATTTGTACACCTTAAACCGTTTTGAAATAAAATCATACGTCAGCACTGCGCTTGATGGGCTTGACTTTCGGCGGTACCAGGTTTAAAATTAACATCGGACGAGACTGAGCATAGACGAGCCTAGGCAACGCCGACTTTGGCGGGTGAGGGCAACGGCGCTCTCGGCAGCGGAGTTTTAAACCTGTTGTTGGGGGCGTTTTTATCTTTGTTGACCGGATGATCTCTAGGTTAATAACCGAAACGCGTATAATTTTTATCAACATATTAACATCCGGCAGGAATACGCCTGTCCATGCCGAATATAGAATACGCTTGTTTCTGGGTTAAATACCGGGAACATACAAGTCATACCAACTTTGGGACTTCACCTTTATTGTTTATTATTGTGAAGTTCTTCAATAGTAAGTTGGAAGCCTATACCGTTTCACGGGGGGGTGGGGAGCGGGCGAGAAGGCCAGAGGTTGGCATCAAGACTGCTGTATCTGCTTGCAACCGTGCGGAAGCACAAAAAAGAGGTATCGGTAGAAAGGTTTGTCACATTCCAGGATTGGGTACAGGAGTACCAGGATAAATTAGGGAGGGAAAATTTAATGCGGCTCAGTGGAAAAACGGGTATTGTGCTGTTGGTTGTCCTGCTGGCACTGGCGCTGGTTGTGACCGGTTGCGGCCAGAAGAAGGAAGAGCCCAAGCCGGCTACTCCGGCTCCCGCTCCGGCTCCCGCTCCGGCGGAAAAAGTCATTAAGATCGGTTTCATTGGACCCCTGACCGGCGACGTGAAGACCTTCGGCGAGTCCACCAAAAACGCCTTCCTGCTGGCCCTCGAGCAAGCGGGCTTCAAAGCGGGAGACTACAAGATTGAATACGTCGTCGCCGACGACCGGAACGACGCCACCGAGGCGGTCAACGTGGCTACCAAGCTGGTCTCCCAGGACAAGGTGCAGGCCATTGTCGGTTCGGTGACCTCCAAGGCCACCATCCCCATTTCCGAAGTGGCCCAATCGGGCGGCGTGGTCCAGATCACCAGCACCGCCACCAACCCCAAGGTGACGGTGGACGGCGGCAAGCGTAAGGACTTCGTCTTCCGCGCCTGCTTCATCGACCCGTTCCAGGGCCTGGTGGGCGCCAAGTTCGCCACCGAAACCCTGAAGGCCAAGACCGCCGCCGTGCTGTACGACCAGGGCAACGACTACACCAAGGGCTTGGCTGAGGTGTTCAAAGAGAACTTCGAGAAGATGGGCGGCAAGGTTGTGGCCTTTGAGGCCTACCAGCAGCAGGACGTGGACTTCTCCGCGGTGTTGACCAAGATCGCCAAGCTGAATCCCGACGTGCTGTACCTGCCCGACTACTACCAGAAGGTCAGCCTGATCGGCAAGCAAGCCCGCGGCAAGGGCATCAAGGCCCCGTTCCTGGGCGGCGACGGTTGGGACTCCTCTGAACTGGACTTCAAGACCATGGAGGGCGGCTACTTCACCAACCACTATTCTCCCGAAGATACCCGGCCCGAAGTGCAGAAGTGGGTTGGGGAGTACAAGGCCAAGTACGGTTCAGTGCCTGATGCTCTCGCTACCCTGTCTTATGACGCCACCAACTTGTTGCTGAACGCCATCAAGACGGCCAACAGCAACGATCCCGCGAAGATCAAGGAAGCCATGAAGGCTACCAAGGACTTCAAGGCCGTAAGCGGCAACCTGTCCTTCGACGAGAACGGCAACCCTGTCAAGGCGGCTGCTATCCTGCAGATCAAGGATGGGGCACAAAAGTTCGTAACCACTGTTAACCCGTAACCTTGGGTAGGGGAGGGGTGCTACCGACCCCTCCCCTTTTAATCTTAGTTGACCTTGGGGGGTATTGCATTGACTGATGTTTTAGGACAGGTCCTCAATGGTCTCCAGCTCGGATTTGTATACGCCCTTATAGCCCTGGGGTACACCATGGTTTACGGGATTATCAAGCTGATCAACTTCGCCCATGGCGATGTTTTTATGGTGGGTGCTTTCCTGGGCTTTTTCGGCTTTACCTACTGGGGCCTGTCGCTTCCGGTAGCCGTGCTGGTTGCCATGACCCTTTGCGCCATCCTGGGGGTCACTATTGAGCGCGTCGCATACCGGCCGTTAAGGTACGCGCCGAGGATTGCGGCCCTCATCAGTGCGCTGGGGGTTTCCCTTTTCCTGGAGTACTTCTTCAGCCTGAAGTTCGCCTTTGGCCCCAACTACCGCGTGGTGGAGCGCCCCATCCAAGAGGTAACGTGGAACATCGCCGGCGTGGATATCTCCAACATCCAGGTGATGATCATGGTGGTGGTGATCGTGTTGCTGGTCTTCCTCCAGTTCCTGGTTTACCGTACCAAGGTGGGGATGGCCATGCGGACCGTTTCCTACGACCATGACGCCGCCCGCTTGATGGGGGTCAACGTGGACACAGTGATTTCCATTACCTTCGCCATCGGTTCGGCCCTGGCGGCTGCCGGCGGCGTGCTGTTTGCCGTCGCCTACCCCCAGATCCAGCCCTTTATGGGCATCATGCCCGGCCTGAAGGCCTTTACGGCAGCAGTGCTGGGGGGTATCGGCATCATTCCCGGGGCGGTGCTGGGGTCGCTGATCATGGGCCAGGTGGAAATCCTTACGACCGCCTTTATCTCGTCCCAACTGAGGGATGCCATCGCCTTCGCCATCTTGATCCTGGTGTTGCTGGTCAGGCCTGCGGGCCTGCTGGGCAAGGCCGGCCCCGAAAAGGTTTAGAATGGGCAAAGGATGGACAAGAACTATGAAAAATTTTCGGTTGAAAAACGCGGGTAATACAGTAGTAATTTTGGTAATAGCCCTTGCCTTCTACGGTCTGGTAAAGGTAGGCTCCTCAACGGGCATGCTGAATGATTACTGGCAGCGGGTGCTGGACCAGGCGCTCATCACCACCATCGGCGCCCTGGGCCTTAGCATTATCTACGGTTTCACCGGGCAGTTCTCCCTCGGCCATGCGGCCTTTTACGGCCTCGGCGCCTACACGGCGGGTGTGATTAGCAAGGTATGGGGCCATGGAGACGCGGGCTACCTCGTGCTGGCCATGGTGGCGGGAACCTTGATGGCGGCGGTAGTCTCCCTGCTGGTAGGCCTGCCGATCCTCAGGCTGCGGTCCGACTACCTGGGCATCGCCACCCTGGGCTTTGGCATCATCGTCAAGGTAGCGATGGACAATTCCAACAAGGTATTTGCTCCCTTGGGTGGAGCTACCGGTATGACCGGGGTTCCCCAGGTCATCAACTTCGACCTGATCTTCGTCTTCGCCGTACTCGCCATCTTGCTGGTGCGCAACTTTATCACCTCCAGCTACGGGAGGGCCTGCGTCACTATCCGGGAGGACGAGATCGCCGCCGACGTGATGGGTATCGATACCACACGGTACAAGGTAATGGCTTTCGCGCTGGGGTGTGCCCTCGCCGGCTTCGCCGGCACCCTCTACGCCCACCGTTATCCCTATCTCCATCCCACCAGCTTTGACTGGTTAAAGGCCTTCGACTTCCTGCTGATAGTGGTCCTGGGCGGTTTGGGCAGCATGAGCGGCACCATCGCTACCGCCGTAAGCTGGGTTTTCTTGCTGGAGGGTTTGCGTATCGTCCTGGGCGAGGCCTTTGTGGACTACCGGGGCGTTATATACGCCCTCATCCTCATTATCACCATCCTGCTGCGGCCCCAGGGGCTGTTTAGCGGCAAGGAACTGAAGATCCTGGTTCCTTCCCAGGCCTCCCGCAAGGCAGCGTCCAGAGAGGAGGGGTCCCATGCCCGTCTTGGCGGTTAAGGATCTGAATAAAAACTTCGGCGGCTTGAAGGCGGTTTCCGAATTCAACCTCACCCTGGAGGAAGGGGAGATCGTCGGCCTCATCGGACCCAACGGTGCGGGAAAAACCACCGTATTCAACCTCATCACGGGCATCTTCCCCGTCAGTTCCGGCGCCATCGAGTTTATGGGCCAGAGCATTCTGGGCCTACCTCCGTATAAGGTATCTGCCCGGGGTATTGCCAGAACGTTCCAAAACATCAGGCTGTTCAGAGGCATGACGGTACTGGACAATGTCCGGGCTGTTTGCCACCCGACCATCAAGTACGGATTGCTGGACGGGATGCTGCACACTCCCCGTTTTGCGGGTGAAGAGGAGCGCATCACCGAGAAGGCCAGAGACCTCCTGCGCACCATGAACCTCATCCACCGGGAAAATGACAAGGCCGCCAACCTGGCCTACGGTGACCAGCGCCGGCTGGAGATCGCCCGTGCCCTGGCCCGGGATCCGAAGCTGCTCTTGCTGGACGAGCCGGCGGCGGGCATGAACCCCAACGAGGTGACCAAGCTGGTGGAACTTATCCGGTTCGTCAAGGAAAGGTTCCAGCTTACGGTACTGCTGATCGAGCACCAGATGGGCCTGGTGATGAACCTCTGCGAGCGGATAGTGGTCATGGACTTCGGCCAGGTGATCGCCGAGGGTGACCCCGCGGCAGTGCGCAATAACCCCAAGGTGCTGGAAGCCTACTTGGGGAAGGGGGTGGCTGGAGCGTGATGTTGGAAGTCCGGAACCTGGAGGTGTTTTACGGGGCTATTCAGGCCCTGCAGGGCATCTCTTTCACGGTGGACGAGGGCGAGATCGTCACCCTCATCGGGGCTAACGGAGCAGGCAAGTCCACTACCATGCGCACCATCTCCGGCCTGATTCGTCCCAAAAAGGGTGAGATACTTTTCCGGGATAAAGAGCTCAAGAAGGTTCCCGCCCACCAAATTGTGAGGATGGGCATTTCCCATGTTCCGGAAGGGCGCAAGATCTTTGCTAACCTCACGGTGATGGAAAACCTGATCATGGGGGCCTACACCCGGACGAATAAACAGGAGATCCAGGCCAACCTGGAGCGGGTTTTCAAGAGCTTTCCCCGGCTGAAAGAGCGGGTGACCCAGATGGCGGGTACCCTCTCCGGCGGCGAGCAGCAGATGCTGGCCATGGGGCGGGGGATGATGTCCAAACCCTCCCTGCTGATCCTGGACGAGCCTTCCATGGGCCTGTCCCCCATCCTTGTGGAAGAGATTTTTGAGATCATCCGGGATATCAATAAACAGGGTACTACTGTCCTTCTGGTTGAGCAAAACGCCTTTATGGCCCTGCAGGTGGCGCACCGCGCCTATGTACTGGAAACGGGCCGCATCGTTTTGTCGGGTAGTGCCAGGGAACTGCAGGCTGACCCCAAGGTCAGGGCGGCCTATCTAGGGGATGTCTCGGCAGCGTCCTGACCAGGAGGTAGGAAGCCGGAGGTAAGATGCAAGAAGTCGTTGGAATTGGCTTTGCCAATTCCTCGATCTTTTGTGCAGGCTAAAAATCGCAGCGTTAATAAGCAGCCCGGCATTAAGCCGGGCTTTGAATTTGCTTAAATCCACCCCTGTTGTTTCTTTTCCAGAACTGAAACCAGTACTTATCGATTGCTCCGTTGCTGGTTGGCCAATACGGTCCGGTCTGCCCACCGGTAGCAGAAGCTTCCCAGCAATTGCCCGATTAGAGCGGCCAGGATCAAAAGCGGTACCGCCGCGTAGGTGATGCCTGTTCCCATGCGCATCAAGATAATCAGGGGAACGGTCAAGTGGATAGCTAAAAACCAGTTGACGGAGTACTTGTGGGCGGACTTTCGCCAAAAACCCATGGGTACGTTGACAAAAAGAGCCACAGCTATAAGACCCAACAGCTTGGGAAGGATGCTCAAAGGGTTCCACCTGCTTCCGGCTTTGTTTCTAGTAGGATGGTAGCACCCGGGTGGTGCCAGTGTCAAGACGAATTTGTGCTGGATAGAAATACCAATCATGAAGTGGGCTCAGGCTTGTCTTCGCGGCAGGAATTTGTTGCCAATTTGTAGAACTATCTTAAGGCGTGCGACCCAAAATCGGGAGTGGTATGATGCCGAACGTCTTGGTGAAAAAGAAGTTAATTGTGGTGATGCTTGCGGTCATCCTGCCGTGGTTGGCTGGAGTAGCGGGGGTCACCTGGGCAGGTGCCCCTCCAACGCGGGCTCCGATGGAACCATCGCAATTAAACGAACTCCAGCAAGGCCTGCTGGCGGAATTATTGAAACTGGATCTGGGACTGCAGGATACCAACGCCAGGCAGGACAAACTACGAAGGGAAATAGAAGGCATCCGCAGGGAGGAAGAAGCCAACCGGACCCAGTTAGACCGTTCCCGCCGGGAGTTGGAAGCCAAAAGGGTTATACTGGCCCGGCTGCTCCGCTTCTACTACGAGGGAGACAGGCTGTCCTACCTGCAAGTACTCCTGGAATCCGAGGATATGGTGGACTTACTGGCCCGTCTGCGGCTGCTGGGTCTACTGATCAGGCAGCACACCGACCTCCTGGCCGAAGTAGAGGGATTGATCGAAGAAGGCCGGCTGCGGGAAGAGCGGCTGGCGATAAAGGAAGCCGAACTGCGGGAAAAAGAGCGGTCGGCGGGAGAGGCGGCGGAAAACCTCAGGGTGCTAATCCGTGAAAAGGAGGCCGCCCTGGCTGCGGCCAGGGCAATGGAGGGAGGAAGCCGGGTGCTGGAGCTTGAACAGCACTGGTCACAAGCCCTTCCTTCACTGCACTACCTGTTGAGCCACTTCGCCGGCCTGCCATGGCAGGAAATCCCACCGGACAAGGTCGACCTGGACTTCAGAACCGGAGGCATCAGGCTGGAAGTGGGTGAGGATACTCTGAACAGGACCCTGGGGGCGGCGGACCCCTCGCTGGCAGGGGTTACTTACCGGATCGTGCCGCAAGGGGTGGTGGTATCGGGTTCCAGCCAGGCAGGCGGTAAGGAAGTTCCCTACCGCTTGACCGGGCGGTTGACAGCGGCAGGGCCGCGCCTGCGCCTGGAACCCGTGGAATTACAGGTGGAAGAGGTAACCCTGGGAGAAGGGATACTGGCCTCGTTGTTCAGCGGTTATGACCTTTCTTTCGGAGCACCGAAAGAGATGGAATCTTACGGTCTTTCTCTTAGCGGTGTGTGGACAGGGGAAGGAAAGATCTTTATCAACCTTGCGCCCGGGCGTAAAGGAGCGGGTGAAACAGCGCCGGTCCCCCTGCCACTCCCGTTTTAGGCAGGGATAGGATTATCATTCAACCTCCCTTGCGCCGAACGAGGCCCGGTTTTCAGCCAATAAAACCGGGAACTTTTTCTGTGATCGATACGTCTAGTAATTGACAGTTGAAATACGGCCCGAAAATTTGCGTGCGATAGGGGGTAAGGTTATGGGTAAACGAAGGCGATTGTTACTGGGTGTAACTGTTTTAATCATCCTCATAGCCGTGCTGGCAGGGTGCGGAGGCAATCAGAAAGCTGCCCAAAGGGCGACCTCCGCTCCAGCATCGTACGGTGACAAAGCAGAATACATCAAAGAAGGTTCTGCCCAGGACAGGGGAGGAAGCGTTGGCGGGGTGGCCCTGGCTGCGGAAATAGTCGGGTTTCATGACCGCAAGGTGATCAAGAACGCCGAAGTGAACCTGGAGGTCACAGACCTGGTGGAAACCACCCGCCGGCTGGAGATCCGGGTGGAATCCCTGGGCGGGCTGGTGGCGGACGGCTCCCTGTCGGGATATGAAAAAGGTTACGGAAACGCCAACATGACCCTCCGGGTCCCGGCTGACAAATTCGGTATCCTGCTGGCGGAAATCCTGGAGATGGGCAAGGTCCTGAGCAAACGTACTTATACTGACGATGTAACCAAGAACTACCTGGACCTGGAGGCACGGGTCACCAACCTGAAACGCCAGGAGGAGCGCCTGTTGCAGATCCTTGCTCAGGCCAAGACGGTGGAAGACATCCTGAAGGTAGAGCGGGAGATCGAGCGGGTGCGGGGGCAGATTGAGGCGAATACCGGGGAACTGAACTTCTTGAAGGACCGTGTCCAGTACTCCACTATCAACCTCAGCCTGCGGGCTGTACCGGAAGAACAGGTAAAAGTGCAGGCCAAGGACCTGGAAGGCGTCTGGCAGCGAAGCTTGAAGGCCCTGGTGGGCAGCATCAACGGGCTGCTGAGCTTTGGCGGCACCCTGGTGGTGTTCCTTTTCGGTTTCTTCCCCATTGCGGTGGTACTGGCAGTGGTGGGTGCACTGGCCTGGAGGGTTCAGCGATGGTACTCCCGGCGCCAGCTGGGGAAGGGCGCTTAAAGCGGCATTGACTTGTATGAAAAAACGTCGTAGCTTAGTATGTGGGTTATAACCCACCGAATAATCCGGCTTATACCTAAACTAACCATTAAACCCTGGGTACCTCGAAAAGCAGGCCCAGGATTTTTCATTTTGCCTATTGACATTACGTGATAGTATGGCAATATTAAATATAGATTACCTATATTTAATATTGGGAGATGAGGGCAAAACCGTATGGCCGAAGAAAAATCTAACCGTCGAACTTACAGTAGCCCCTTGCGGAGCCACCAGCAGGGGATTACCCGGGATCGCATCTTGGAGGCTGTCGCGGCGATTATTAGCGAAGGCCGCATCCTTGAGTTCACTGTGAAGGAAGTGGCGGACCGCGCCGGTGTCTCATATGGTTCGGTCTACCGCCACTTTCCAACGCGGGAATCACTTCTGGAGGCTCTTTACGAAGCGGCGGCGGAGATCATGGATCAAAGGTCTCCTTTCAAACCGCTCTCATTGGACGAGATTCCTGCTATGGCGCGGAAGACAGTAGCAATAATCGAGGAGAAGGCGACTATCCTTCAGGCTTTCACCATGGCATTGGCGGCGAGTAATATTCAGCCCCAAAGCAGGCGCCAACGAGACGAGGTGGTCCAACAATTGATCGCAAAAAGCGCTCCCCACTTGGATCCGGAAACTGCCAGGCAGGCCGCCGCAATAATCAGCCACCTCCACAGTTCCCTGACCTGGGCAACCCTCAAGCAGCGTTTCGGGCTCACCGCTGAAGAGACGGCTAATGCGATCACCTGGGCGCTGCAGACGTTAATTCGAGACCTGACACCGCACAAGGAGGAGTAAACCGTGAGTTGACAGGGATTAAGGCATTCCAGCTGTTATAAGCGTCGAAAACGCCACAGGAGGTTGAAAAAAGGACAATTTACCGTAGTCAGCGGAAATAACGGCGGTGTTTCATGAGGATGGGACTTCAATTCCAGTACAATAAAAATGACGGGAGAATACCTCTGTGGATGGAATGACATCGGTGTGTAGTTCTAGCTGTTGAGGCGGCGGGGGTTATGTGAAGATGAAACTATTCAAGAGGATGATGAATGGCGCGTATTTGCAAGGCGCTGGGAGAAGGACACAGGGAGGGAGCAACAATGCAGTCAACATGGATGCTTGACTGGGAAGGTGCGGTTGTGGCGGGACCTGCCGTCTGCGGCGGCAAGGGCTGGAACCTAGGTCGCCTACATAGGTATGGCTTCCCCGTTCCGGTGGGCGGTGTCCTGGTGGCGGAAGCCTACAACAGGTTCATGGACCAGACCCCGGTGCGGGAGATCAGCCGGAAGGCTGCTGCGATCGGCGCCCGGGATGTGCCCTCGCCGGAAGCGGTGCGGCAACTGGCCGGCCTGCAGCAAGCGATCACGGATGCGGAGCTGTTCCCGGAGACCCTGGCCGCTCTGGAGCGGTTCATGGTCCACTCCGGCCTGGCGGATAGGCCGGTAGCCGTACGCTCCAGTGCGACGGCCGAGGACAGTACCGAGCATTCATTCGCAGGGATTCACCAGAGCTTCCTCAACCTGCGCGGCCTGCCTGCCATAATGGCGGCAATCCGGCGATGTTACGCCTCGCTGTGGACGCCCCAGGCGGTCGCCTACAGGCGCCACCGGGGCTTGAGCGACGAGGCGGTCGCTTGCGCCGTGGTCATCTGCGCTATGGTCACCCGCCCGGGGGAAGAGTCGCCCGCGGCGGCGGGCGTGGCCTTCGCTTGCGACCCCCGGACCGGCCGGCGCGACCTGATCACCATCAGTGCCGCGCCGGGGCTGGGGGAGGGGGTGGTTAGCGGTAGCGTCAACCCCGAAGAGATCAGCGTGCATAAGGAGAATGGTATACTCACGCTCACGCTGCACACCCGCGGGGGACGGTCTGACCGGGTGCTGACCGATGAGCAGGCGCTCGCCTTGGCCCGGCTGACGGAACGGGTGCACTGGGCCCTGGGCGACGGCCAGTTGCCCCAGGACGTGGAGTGGGCCTTCGATGGCGACCGGTTCTGGCTTCTCCAGGCCCGCCCCGTCACCAGTCTCCCCCTGGTCACCTTCCCAGGCGCCGAGAAACTGCCGGTCATCTGGTCCAACGCCAATCTCAAAGAGGCCGTGCCCGGTTTGCAGTCGACCCTGAGCTGGAGCCTGATCAAGCCAGCAATCACCCACATCATGTATAGCCATCTGCCGATGGTGGGGTATCCAGTACCCCCGGGCCTCGAGGTGCTCCGCCGCTTCTCGGGCCGGGCCTATTTTGACCTCACCGCCATGCAGTGGGCCATGTACGATGCCCTTGGCTTGCTGCCCTCCGAGTTCATCAAGGGGCTTGGCGGCCATCAGCCGCCGATTCCCGTTCCTTCGCTGGAACCCCTCAAGGGGCCGCAGGGGCACCGGCGCATGCGGACTCGTCTTCGATTCATCCTCTGGCTGCGGCGGCAGATGAAGGAGTTACCCGTTCGCATCGCTGAGTTCCGGCAGGCGATGCGCGAACGCCGCGATGATGAATCATCCCGCCTGACGTCCTTCGAACTGCTGGCAGGCTTCATCGAACGCGCGGAGCTGACCCGGGACTTCGGCCCCCGGTTCCAGGCCGCCAACATGAACGCCGGCGCCTGGACCACCAGGCTGATGGATCTGCTGAGCAAGTTCGCTCCCGGCAGGGCGCAGGCTATGGCCAGCGCCCTGCTGGCAGGCAGCGGCAAGGTGACCACGGCAGAGCACGGCTATCGCCTTTACGATCTGGCCGCCGTAGCCCGAACCGATGCGGAAGCGGCCGCGTACCTCACCCGCCACCCGTTGGACCCGCAGGGTTGGCGGAGCCTGCCAGCCAGCTCACCCTTCCGCCGGGAGTTGGAACGATTCCTGGAGGAGTTTGGCCACCGGGCGGTCTACGAGGGGGAAATCGCCAATCCCCGTTGGAACGAGGACCCCACCTATCTGCTGGAGCAGGTACGTGACCTGCTGGAATCGGGCAAGACCCATTCCCCCAGGGAGATGGCACGGGCAGCCCGGGCTGCGGGCGAGGCGGAGCTGACCCGGCTGCCCTGGTATGTCAGGCCACTAGTACGCTGGCTCGCCGGCAAGGCGCAGGAGGGTGCCGCGCTGCGGGAGGCGGCTAAATCAGCCTTCGCCTCTATTGCCGAGCCCGGTCGCCGCCATTTCCTGGAGATGGGGCGCCGCCTGGTGGCCGCCGGGAAGCTGGATGACCCGACAGATGTGTTCCACCTGGCTTGGGTCGAGCTGGAGATGTACCTGCGGGACGAGTGGGACGGTACGGGGGCCCGAGCTCTGGTAGCCGACCGGAAGGCCCGTGACGCAGCCTGGCTGGCCGAGGAGCCGTCGGATGTTTATATTCTCGATGCCGAGGGGCACCCGGCGGCAATGCCGGGCGAGGTTGTCCCGCCGTCCGTCGTGCCATCTGGCGATGGTAACGTGCTCGCCGGGATCGGTGTGTCCGCCGGCCGGGCCACCGGGGTGGCGCGGGTTATCCGGCACCCGCGCGAGGGGCACCTGTTGCAGGAAGGCGACGTGCTGGTGGCGCCATCGACGGACCCGGGGTGGACCCCGCTCTTCCTCCGGGCTTCCGCCGTAGTCATGGAGGTGGGCGGGTACCTGTCGCACGGGGCGATCGTGGCCCGGGAATACGGCCTGCCGGCGGTGGTTAACATCCCTGGTTTGTTACGTACGGTCCGGACCGGCCAGCGCCTGGTGGTAGATGGTGATGCCGGGACGGTGACCGTTACGTCTGATTAGGAGGGATTACCGTGGGAAAATCAATAATTATTATCGGAGCCGGGATGGGTGGCATGGCGGCAGGGATTTACGGCCAAATGAACGGATTCCAAACCCGCATTTTTGAAATGCATTCCCTGCCCGGCGGGCAGTGTGCGTCCTGGAAACGTAACGGCTACACCTTTGATGCATGCATCCACCATCTGATGGGTTGTGCTCCAACAACCAAGATTCATCGGCTCTGGAAAGAGATGGGGGCGATGCCGCGGGAACTGGCGTACACCAAAGAATGTGTCAGTGTTGTTTCTCCCGAGGGCAAAATCTTCTATGATTACTACGACCTGGACCTGTTGGCTGAACATTTGCGGGATTTGGCCCCACAGGACGCAAAGCTTATACATCAGTATCTTGAGGGGATTAAATCCTTTACGAAACAAGATCTTTTGGGCGAGTTGACGTCGGGAAAAGCCCGGGATATCTTGCGGGTGTCCCCGACATTGTTAAAAACGTTTAAATGGTTCAGGCTCACCATGGCCGATTTTGCCAAACAGTTTTCTGACCCGTTTTTGCAAAGGGCTTTTCCTTTACTTGAGTATTCTATGCCTTCCATGCCTTTTGCTGTTCACCTGTCCAAACACGCCTATGGTTATATCAAGGATATTGCATGGCCAATCGGAGCAAGTAGTCAATTTGCCCGATCGATAGCCAAACGCTACGAGGATTTAGGCGGCAAGATTCATTATCGCCAAAAAGTAACCAAGGTTCTCACCAAAAACGGCAAGGCCGTAGGCGTTAAGCTGGCCGGCGGTGGTGAAGAGTATGGTGATACCGTCATTTCCAACGCCGACGGCCGGAAGACGCTGCTCGATCTCCTGGAGGGACAGTTTCTTAACGCGCGCCTTAAAGAATACTGCTCCGCTCCCCCGGACGAAACCAACTGGGCGGTCCATGTTTTCTTGGGGGTTGCCCGCGATCTTTCCAAGGAGCCGTCCAGTTTGGTGATGCTGCTGGAGAAGACTGTAACCATCGCTGGGCATGAAACCCGGTCTTTGGAGATGCAGCTTTACGGCTTTGATAAGACCATGGCGCCTCAGGGCAAGGGAGTCATCAAGGTCGAACTGGTATCGCGGTATTCTTATTGGAAGGAACTGGCGCGGGACCGGGCGCGCTATGAGGCAGAGAAACAAAAAGTGGCAGAACAAGTGATTGAGCTGCTTGAAAACTATTTTCATGGAATCAAAAACCAGGTCGAGGTGGTGGACGTCCCCACCTTGCTGACCTGGGAGCGTTTTATGGGCGGCACCCATGGTTTTGCCAATTTTCCCAACAAGAAGATTAACATTATCAGCAGCCTGTCCAGCACCAGCGGAATGACCGTGCCCGGACTTGACAACTTTTATTTCGTGGGGGCCTGGGCTACCTCAGCCGGCGCTTTGTTTGCCAACGCGGTTTCCGGAAAGAAGGTCATTCAGCATATTTGTAAGCAAAATGGGCAGAAGTTTACTACAACTTAGCTGCCCGACACGGTACAGGGAGGAGGACCAAGCGATGAAACGATTGGTCTGTTTTTTCGGCGAATTGAGGTCCGAGCAACACCGTTTAGCCGGAGGCAAAGGTGGGACACTGGCGTACCTTTATCAGAAGGGCTACCTGGTGCCCGACGGCTTCATCGTGATGCCAACAGCCTTCGAAAACGACGAGTTAAGGCCGGAAGCCTGGGCGCAGGTCCAGGCATGCTTACTGCAAATGCGCAAGGCCGGGGAGGGAATCTCCTTCGCTGTCCGTTCATCCGCCCTGGGCGAGGATTCGTCCCTGGCGTCCTTTGCCGGCCAGTTTGAAACGATCCTGGACGTTCGCGCTGACAGTGAAATCCGGCAGGCCATCCAAACCGTGCGCCGGTCATGTCATAGTGAGGGGGTACGGGCTTACAGCGAAGCAAAAGGCATCAATCCGACTCACCACGATGTGGCTGTTGTCATCCAGCGGTTGGCCCGGGCGGATATCTCGGGAGTACTGTTCACGGCAGACCCGGTTACCGGTAGCCGTCTTGTGATGACAGGTAACTTTGTCTTCGGGCTGGGCGAAAAACTGGTGTCGGGCCAGGTTGAACCTTACACGTTCACCCTGAGGCGATCAACCCACCCCTGGCGAAAAACCGGCTACGACGGGCCACCGGAACTGAAACAGTTTGCCCGGAAGCTCTATAAACTGGGCAGCCGGCTGGAGAAGGAACTGGGCTGTCCACAGGACATCGAGTGGGCTATCGCCAGCGGAAAGTTATACGTATTACAGTCCCGGCCGATCACAACGCTGACCGGGTATAATCCCGCCACCGGCGAGTGGAACGACAGTATGACCGGTGATTACTTGTGGTCAAACGTTAATTTCGGTGAAGCAGTAACCCAGGTGATGACACCTCTCTCGTGGACTGTACAACAGCCTATATTCGACTCGTGGAAGATACTGCCCGGGTATCAAGCTTCTGGTAATATTGGTGGCCGGCCATATCTTAACATAAGCATCTTCGCCACGGTCTTGCGTGCTTTGGGAAGGAGCAGGCAAAGTACCCTGCAGGTTCTGGAAGGTACAATGTATACACGGATTCCGGAGGGGATGGAGATCCCGGTGCTACCGCTGCCCAAATGGGCCATAGTATCCATTCTTCCCAACCTTGTAAAAATGCAAATGAAGCAAAAAAGGGCGGTCCGGGAACTGCCCCGGTTCTTGGCAGCCAACCCAGTGTGGTGCGAGCGGATACGGGCACAGATCCAGGAGACAAACAACAAGGCCGAACTGCGGTCCTTGTGGCAAAACGAGATTGGACATCACTTGAGGCAGACTGTTTGGAGCGTGATGGGCAGCGTGTCTCATTTCGCAGACCATACGATGAAGTTGCGCCGCGATTTAACCAGACTGGTCGGACCGGAAGACGCGGATACCCTTCTCTCAAGCTTGAGCACCAGCACGGGCTTAAGAGGAGACAGCTCAGACCTATTAGCAAGCCTTGGGCCTGTCCTGGGAATAGCCAAGTTGGCGCGCGGGGAGATGGATCGTGCAAATTATATTGCTCGATATGGCCACCGGGGACCGAATGAGTTCGAGCTTTCCGTCCCTCGCCCGGCAGAGGACTCGGGTTGGCTCGATGAACAGTTGGCGCAGTTCAGGAAGTCTCCAGTGGATGTGGAAGCTCTTCTATCGAAACAGCGCACTGAGTTTGCTGTCACCTGGAATCGATTTCAGGCAAGCCACCCGCAAAAAGCGCGCGGCATGCGCCGCCGTATTGAGGAAGCGGCTCCCCGGGCCCGCTTGCGCGAAGCTGTCCGTTCAGAATACGTGCGCGATCGCTGGGTTGCCCGCGCTTTCGCCCTCCGCGCCGGGCAGTTGACAGGCCTTGGGGACGACATCTTTTTCTTGACCATCGAGGAAGTGCTGGACGTCCTGTCAGGCGACGATATCACAGTCAAGTATATCCCTGCCAGGAAGAAAACCTACAAAAGGTACTTGGCTCTGCCTACCTACCCGTCGATTATTCGCGGCCGCTTCGATCCGTTCCGGTGGGGGGCGGACCCCAACCGCCGCCATGACATTTACGATGCTTCCGCGCCTTCCTCCAGTCCCACGCACGATTCCAGTGACGCGAAAGGTAAGGTCATCACCGGTTCGGCAGGATCCGCGGGTCGCATCGAGGGAGTGGTTCGCCGCATAGACCGCCCGGAGGAAGGAGAGCAACTGCGGAAAGGCGAGATCCTGGTGACCTCCCAGACAGACATTGCCTGGACACCGCTCTTTCCTCGCGCGGCAGCAATCGTCACCGACGTGGGAGCGCCGCTCTCCCACGCGGCCATTGTTGCTCGCGAGTTGGGCATCCCAGCGGTTGTTGGCTGCGGCAACGCGACTATGCGTTTACGCACTGGTGATCGCGTGCTTGTGGACGGCGGGCAAGGTGTCGTGGTGATCTTGCATGGCGTTGGAAGCCGGCCTTCCAGCGAGGTTACCGAAAGGCCAATCGGCTCTACCCACCTGCATGGAGGGGTGTAGCGGTACGTCATACTTGGTGATTGTCGGGTGAGATTATGCGCACATTCCTTTTTACCGCCTGTTTTGCGACTTTTTTGACCGTATTTTCTTCCAGTATGTTAAATGTTGCCTTACCGTCAATCATGGAACACTTTCACGTATCACAGGCTGTTGCCGCATGGATAGTCTCTGCATATTTGGTGTTATACGCAACGCTGATGCCGGTGGCCGGCATTTTAAGCGACAGGTGGGGCAAAAAAAGGATTTTCGTGATTGGTATGATGTTATTTGCACTGGGAACTGCAATGGCGAGCATCTCTAATTCCTTTTCATATTTGGTGCTTGCCCGCAGCGTGCAAGGAACCGGCGCTGCCGCGGTTTTTCCGGCGGGAGCATCTATGATTAGAGAAAACTTTGCGGGTAAAAGTGGTAAAGCCTTGAGTTTATTAAGCGCCAGCGCATCAGCCGGTTTACTGTTGGGGCCGCCGCTTAGCGGTTATCTGTTAGAAATCACTGACTACAGGGGCCTGTTTATCCTAACTCTACCTTTAGCGGTCATTACCCTGTTTACAGCAGTTGTATGCCTGTCCAATACTTCAGTTAAACATGAAACGAAACCAACAGCCTTAAAAGATACTGAAAGTCGTCCTTTTTATAAAGAGGCCACCTATATAGCGGTAATTATCGTGGTTGTATGTCAAAATTTTATTGCTCGCGGACTGGGAATAATGATGCCTTTGCAGCTTATCAGGGATTTCCACTTGTCCACCAGTCAGACCGGAAGTCTTGCCATGGGGTTCCCCTTAGCGTTATTACTTGCTTCGCCATTGGGAGGGTATTTGACTGACAAGAAGGGTTACAGGATTCCCGTTACAGCCGGGTCCGTAATATTGATGATTGCTTTGGCGCTTCTCTCTTTGAAAATGTTTAGTGCAACAATCACGTTAATGGCTCTCTTTGTAGTCATGGGCGTGGGATTTGGTTTGACTATTAGCCCGTTAACTGTTGGTAGCATGGAAAATGCTTCGGAAAAGGATTCAGCAAAGGCCTCCAGCTTTTTTGGATTAGCGCGTCAGTTGGGCGGTGCATCTGGGGCTGCCATTACTCCGTTGATTGAAGGTGACAACATTGTTGTCTATAGATATTTGGCTGTTCTCCAATTACTGGCGCTTATCATCTTTATAGCATTAAGCCGAGACAAAAATTCTAGCTGAATTACTATAACAAAATAAAAAGGGGGGACTCGACATGAAAAGATGGGCAGCAAGCGTTTGTTTCGATTGGCGGCGGTCCAACCGGAGGTATTTTCATTTCAGAGATTCAACACCTGGATAAGCCTACGGCCTTCATGCAGGCAACTATTGTCCTAGTGTTTACAGTAGGGAACAACGAGGTGTCCCATGGATATGTTCAAGTTTGTGATGAGTTCCCAAAAGAAAAATATAAAGGCATTCCAGGTACTGTTCGAACTGTTCTATGAGGATGCTTACCGCAGCGCCTACCTGATCACCCGTAATCAGCAACAGGCCAGGGACGCGGTTCAGGATGCTTTTCTCAAGGCCTTCAAACGTCTCGACAACTTTCAAGAGCCAAAAAAGTTCGGCGCCTGGATCAGCTCAATAGCTGCCCTGAACGCTCTTGACCTCCTGCGGAGGGAAAAATACATCGTACCCGTAGGCGAACCGGAGGAACTGGGGCAAGCAGTCCCGCTAATCTTTTCCGGTTTCCCTCTTCCGGAACAAGACGCGGAACGGGGTGAGCTACGCTCCCGGGTACGCGAAATGGTTGCTTCCCTCAAACCAGCCCACCAGCAGGTACTGGTGCTGAAATTCTTTCATGATCTGGATGACCTGGAGATAGCGGAAATGATGGAGATCCCGGTCGGCACGGTAAAGTCCCGGCTAAACCGGAGTCTGGCGCAGGTAGGTCGAAAACTGATGCCCCAATTGGACGAAACCCACAAGCAATAGCCATTGCGGGTAAAAGGGGCCTGTGGAAAATGGGTAATTCAATTTAATTAACGGCCTATATGTCGAACTAGAAGACCTGATCGGGGAAAGCCTAGATGAGGAGTTCTCTTGTGTCCTCGGGGTTCTGATTTCTGATCGTTGTCTTTTCGGAAAGTAGCCTGTTGGCACAACCTATTGGGGGGAGAGATTTAGTCAATGAAAATGCTTGAATACATGGGCAAGGAATTATTCGCCAAATTCGGTCTTCCAGTGCCCAAGGGGAGAATGGGCAGGATGCCGCCCAGAAAGCAGTCGAACTGGCAAAAGGTGCAGGTATAACAATCAGCATGTAGTTCAAAGGTTACTATTACGGCTCCTGGAGAGTATTAACAAAAAGGAGTGGTGAAGGTGGCTATTATTATTGATGAAAATACCAACGTAGTGGTCCAGGGCATTTCCGGCAAACAGGGCCTTTTCCATACAAAGCAAATGCTCGCCTACGGCACCAGGATTGTCGCCGGCACTTCCGTTAGCAAGGGCGGCACCACCATTGAGGGGATACCCGTATACGACACCGTTCAAACGGCCTGTGAAAACCACCAAATTGATGCGTCCGTCTCTTTTATATCGGCTGCTTTCGCAAAAGATGCTGCATTAGAAGCACTGGAAGCTGGCATCAAGATTGTTGTGGTGGTTACCGAGCATATCCCGGTACATGATGAAATGGCAGTTGTCGCTTATGCAAAACGTGTAGGCGCTACCGTGATAGGCCCGAATACATTTGGCATCGTGTCCTCCGGCAAATGCAAGCTGGGCATTCCCCCCAATAAGTTTTTTATCCCTGGACCAGTGGGCGTTGTAGCCCGCTCTGGGACCCTTAGCTACGAAATCGTCGGCAACCTTACCGCCCAGGGCATCGGTCAGTCCACTGTTGTGGGTATGGGTGGCGACCGGGTTATGGGACTTACATTTGTGGACGTATTAAAGCAGTTTGAGCAAGATCCCGAAACCAGGGCGGTTGTTTTGATCGGTGAAATCGGCGGCAACGCCGAGGAAGAGGCTTCCCTGTATATCAAAGAAATGAGCAAGCCAGTGGTAGCGTATATAGCCGGTAAGAGTGCGCCACCCGGAAAGCGGATGGGACACGCGGGAGCGATTATCGAAAGGGGGATGGGAACCTATCAGGGTAAAGTAAACGCCTTGGTCGAAGCAGGCGCTAGGGTGGTGGAACTGCCCTTTGAAGTACCGGGAATAATTAAAGAAATACTCAGCATGTAATCGCGGAGGAACTGTACGTATAGTATTGCCCCAAGGGAGGATTAACCATGCTAAACCATTATTATTTGGAAAAAATGATGGAATTCCGGAAAGCGGAGCTGGAAAAGGTATCCCGCCAGGGTCAGCAAAAAGCTGATTCAAAGGGTGAAAACAAAAAGAAATGTCTTAACAACGTGGCTATTCTCATCTTCGATGATGTTGAAGTACTAGACTTCTGCGGCCCTTACGAAGTCTTTAACGGGCCGAATAACATCAAGGCTACCAAGTTGATAAACGTATACACGGTAGCCGAAACTTCTGAACCGATCAAAGCCAATCAAGGTCTAAAGATTATTCCTGATTACAGTATTGCAGAGTGCCCACTCCCCGATGTGCTAATCATTCCAGGCGGTAATGGAACAAGACGAGTGATGAAAAATGCGTGGCTTGTGCAATGGATTAGGGACATGCACGACCAGGTTGAATTGCTGCTTTCCGTCTGCACAGGCGCTTTGCTGCTAGCCAAGGCTGGGTTGCTTAACGGGTTAGCGGCCACCACTCATCACACGGCATTTAATGAGTTGTTAGTAGCGGCTCCCAGTGTAAGGATTACTAAGAACAAGAAGTTCGTCGACAACGGGAAAATTATTTCAGCCGCCGGTGTTTCCGCAGGCATTAACATGTCCCTTTACGTTTTGGGGAAAATCTACGGGAGCGATCTAGCCTTAGACGTATCAAAATACATGGAGTATGATTGGGACCCTCGAAAGAACTGCAATCACGGGTGAAATCGGTCTCCGATTGCCGGCATGCAGAAGGAATTCAGCCGTAGCAAGCTGGAATCAGAAGTGCTGGCAAGCCGTAGTATTGACTGGTTAAAGGCCTTGAACGTCCCGGCGATACCCGGGCAGGTTCGCCTATCAGTCCCGGCAACATCGTCACGAAGATATGCCTTAACGCATCGCCGTGAAGTTATCATCACCGCGGTCAACGTGGGGAATGATACCGAAGTCTGACAAGAGTTTGGACTTCCCGCCATGCAACGCCACACCGTAGCAAGCTGGAGCGCTATTACCAAGACAAGTCCATAATGCACATGGATCACACAAAAAAGATGATCTCCTATTAATCTGACCCAGGGAGGTGTAAAAGAGGAAGGTTACTACGAATACCTGATGCGCTCACTTAGGCCCGTATCACCAGTGCCCTGCTGGAAGCCCGGGAGAAGGGTATCCGGGAACACCCGGACTACCAGTACTACTATCGTTTTTTCCGGTGCGCCGGTCGCAGTGCTGTTCTTCATTCACAAAGACCTTGCCACGGGCTCCTGGGTGGACTATGGCATGTTCATACAGAATGTGATGCTGGCGGCACGGGCGCTGGGATTGGAAACCTAACTGGGCATCGTATTCTTCAAGATCACCAACGGCGCCCTAACAGAGGACGAAATTACCGTTGTCTCTTCTTTCAAGATTCGTCTAACCGCACCGATTCCACCAGGGGAGATCATCACCCTACGGTTGGAGGTACGGCGCTTCTCCCCCGGGGTCGGCGTCTTTCGTGGACATTGCAGCATGAACGGCAAGACCGTGGCCCACGCCAGACTGACCATCGCCAAGGCCAAGCTGGACCACAACTATAACGATGTCCCCTTGGAAGGGAGATAGGAGGTACATTCTTATGAGCAATGTTCTCTATGAAAAACGCGATGGTATGGCCTATGTCACCCTCAACCGCCCCGAGGCGATGAATGCCATCGACGCGGCCACCAACACGGAACTGGAGGAAGTGTGGCGGGATTTCGCCACCGACGATGCAGTGGATGTGGCCATCTTGACCGGTAGCGGGCGGGCTTTTTGCGCCGGTGCCGATCTGAAGACCTTCATTCCCCAGTGGGAGGGGGCTAACATGTTGGATATACGCAAGAATATCCCCCATGGCCTCGGCGGTGGGCTGACTCGCGGGCAGCACCGTATCTACAAGCCCATAATTGCCGCGATCAACGGCTACGCCATTGGCGCCGGCCTGGAAATTGCCCTGGCCTGCGATATCCGCATCGCTTCCGAAAAGGCCAAATTCGGTGTCTTCGAGGTGCGCTATGGCCTGCACCAAGCTGATGGCGGCCTGGTCCGCCTGGTGGCGGTGGCCGGGATCGGTGTGGCCCTCGATCTCACCCTGACAGGGCGGGAGGTCTCGGCCCACGAGGCGCTCGGGCTTAGACTGGTCAGCCGCGTCGTACCGCCGGAAGAACTGATGCGGGCCGCCGAGGAGACTGCACGCATGATACGGGGCAACAGCCGCAATGCCGTTCGATCCGCCAAGGAGACCATTTTTGAAATAATCGGACGCCCGCTGGACGACGCGCTGAGGCTGGAGACGATATACGGTTATTCGAGCCTGGGGGACTTCGCCGAAGCCCGGGCGAGGCTCGCTCAGTTTATAAAGAAATAGGTGGCTAGGCCTCTTTTCAAGTCTGCAATCCCATCGCTGGGCGGCGCCAAGGCCACCATGCCTTATTATTCGTTTCGGGGCTACAATCAAATGGCTTATCCCCCTGAGGAGCTGATGTTGCCGACAAGAAGGAACTACGGCGCGACGGCTTTCATGACTTATGCCCAAATGCAAGCGGCAGATACTGCCCTGAAAATGAACCATTTTCGTTCCTCTGATGGTGGCGCCGCAGGCGCGTGGGGGTCTGATTAGAAACTGCTATTTTCGCAGTAATTGTAATGAGGCACCAGAACTACCACAATGCTTTGTGATGTCTGGTGCCCATTTGTCATCACCCGAGTAAGGATTTCGCTATGTTGGTTTTGAGAATTTCTGAAGTCATGTAGTGAAGTTTAAGACCTCGGGCATCACGGTAAAACCTTTCGATGGGTATTTCTTGACTGTACCCGTGTCCACCATGGACTTGTAAGGCCTTGTCTATTACCTCGAGAGCCTTTTCGGTAATGAATAGCTTGGCAGTCATTGAGGTTAGGGGCTGGTCTTCTTGGAGTGAATAATGGAGCAATGCCCTCATCGCCTCGACAGTGGCGGCCATTTCGGCTACCAGAAACTGGACTGCTGCCTGCGTCGAAACTGGTTGGCCCGCGATAGTCCTTTCCCTGCTATGCCTAATAGCACGATCCACTGCAGCCTGGGCCAATCCCAGAGCAATGGCCGACATACCGGGCATTCCTACCCTCGTGGCCAAGGATACCACCAAATGGACGCCTTTCCCCGGTTCTCCCAGCAGATTGCCTTCTGGTACGCGGCATTGCTCAAATACAACCTCGGCACTGGCGGTGCCGTTCATCCCCATACGCTTATCCTGAAGTCCAACAGTTAACCCGGCGGTCTTTCGTTCAACCAGGAGCAATGAAGTACCCTCGGGCCCTTTGCTCACATCCGTTTTTACAAGAATGATGAACAGGTCGGCGACGCCGCCGTTAGTAACAAAAAACTTACTGCCATTGACAACATAGTGACCATCATTCAGGTCGGCGCGGGTCTGAATGGCCCCTGCCACGGCGCCGGATGCCGCCTCATGGACGGCAAAAGCGGCAATTTTTTCTCCGGTAGCCAAGGCTGGGAGGATGCTGGTCTTTAGTTGTGCGGATCCAAGCTCCGTGATAGCCTTGGCGGCAACCAGATGGGCCAGCAGGCTGAGGGCGGTGGAGGCACAGCCCTGGGCCAACTCTTCA
Source organism: Clostridiales bacterium PH28_bin88 (assembly GCA_000987045.1). GTDB lineage: Bacteria > Bacillota > PH28-bin88 > PH28-bin88 > PH28-bin88 > PH28-bin88. Next base: position 24,043 of record LAKY01000052.1, read on the forward strand.
AGAACAATGACCAACGAAGTCAAGTCACCACCGGAGCCGTGGTAGTCTTCGGGGGTCAGCACGCCGGTGAAGCCGGCCTTAGCCAGCTTATCAAAGGCTTCCCGGGAAAAGGAGTAGTTTAGGTCCCGCCAACTTGCTTCGGGGGCCAATTCTTCCCGGGCGATTTTATTGGCCACTGACCGTAGCAATGCCAGTTCCTCCTTGTTGGCTGCTTGCATTTACGTCACCTCCGTAAAAGAGTGGCGCACCTTCAAAGAGATCGTTTACCTCCTTGCCCCGTTACCTCTTCTCTTTAGGATTGGATTGCTGGTTGGTTTTCGACTCCTGCTGATCCTTGTTGGATGGAACGTTACACCCGCAACCACAGACCGGTTTCTGCATCCTGCGACCCTCCCTTCTTTCACGTGGGACACTAGCCTCTTGTAGGTGCGCCAAAGCCCTAGAATTAGGCTGTGAGGTCATTATAAACCTTCCAGTTAAATGGAATGTCAAGCGGGATATTGGCACCCACAAAAAAATCCGCCAGTTGTTTTGGCGGTTTTTCGCTTTATCACGAATTAGGATACTTATAAGACTCCCTGTGAAAGGCAACGGCAACCGGAGGACGTTTCGTGGGATTTTACTTTTTCGCGTTCAAATTCCTTCAGGAATTGTAAAAGATCTTTTTTCAATAGTTGCAGATCGTCAATCCGCTGGTCGATGTCATCAATCTTCCGGGATAAGAATTCGCGAGTCTGGTTCTGCACCGTTTCGCAGAGGCCCTGATGGGCTGGAGCCAGTAGCAACCTTATTTCTTCCAGGGAAAGTCCGAATCGTTTCGCTCTCAGAATAAACTGGAGCGTACTTTTATCTTTTTCCGTATAAATCCGATAACCGTTTGCTGCCCTGCCAGACGGTACCAGCAAGCCAATGCTTTCGTAATAACGCAAAGTTCTGGGATTTAAACTCAATTCCCCAGCCAATTCACCAATCTTCAATTGGTTTCCCATGCATGTACACTCCCTTCGTGGTTCTTGATAGCGCAAATTTAGTTTAACCTGTCCACGAGATAACTGCAACCTAAAACTTCAAATAATTGTCACCGGGCTATGATATTGTCACCCTGTAAGCGGACTGTATATCCTGCTGGCATAATAGTTTTCCATAGCCCGAAAGGGTTGGGATTTAGTCAATACGAAACCCATTTACGATCGATTTATGGATGGTTTCATTCCGTAAAAAGCTATCTTGGGAACTTTAAAAAGTGGCTTTAAAAAGGGGCTTGACAAAAAGTTACCGGGAGAAGATAATATTGGGAGATACCCATACCCCGAAGGGGTATAACCATGTAAGAATTGAGTCGGGCAAACGTAAGTTTTTGAACATCAATGACTGATATGTCAGTCAGTGGGGTGGAAGAAAGGTGAAATTAAAAACTCATGACTGACACGTCAGTCACCAGGAGGTGAATCATGACTACCTACCAGAGGGAAAACAAAAAACGCCTGCTGATGGGTGCGGCGGCGCAGGTGTTTTCCGACAAGGGATATCATGAGGCTAACGTTTCCGACATCGTGAAGCGGGCCGGGGTGGCCCAGGGGACTTTTTACCTATATTTTCCGAGCAAAAAGGCTATCTTCAAGGAAGTTGTGGACCGCGTAGTAAGCGAGTTGTTTGCCGGCTTCAACGAACAGGATATTCCTTCTTTACAGACAGCAGAGGATTATACGCAGCATGTCAGGGGTATCTACGTCAACATTTTCCGCATCTATCGGGAAAACGCCAAGCTGCTTACCATGTTCCTGCGGGAAGGAGTAAGAGTCGAAGAAATCAGGCCAATTTTGCTGGAATTCTACCGGAAAATAACAGGATGGATGGAAAGGTACGTTGAATTGGGGGTGCAAAATGGCCTCATCAGGCCGATAGACCCCGAAATCCTTGCCCAGTCACTGATCGGGATGGTGGAGCAGGTGGCCTTTTACTGGTTTGCGATCAAGGGGGAACAGGACGTGGAACACGTGGTGGATACCCTGACCGCTTTTGAAATGCGAGGGCTGTTGGGCTGATATGGGGTTAGCCTTGAGAACCGGTTGACATGAAGCTAAAAGCCAAAAGCAAAAACCGGCCGGGGGGCGATGTGACAGGCAGTGATAAAGGATAGTCACGGTTACAGCATAAGGAGGGAGACAATTGAGAAAGAGCAGGGTACTGGTTAAAACTGTTGTGGTGTGGTTGCTGTTATGGACGCTGGCCTTTCCGGCGGCTGCGGCGGAGGGATTGCCGGCGGCGCTGTCCGTGGAAGAAGCCGTGCGCTATGCCCTGGGCAACAACCAGGACCTCGCCCTGGCCCGGCTGGCCCTGGAGAAGGACAGGGTGGCCTTAACAGAGGCGGAGTTTGCCGCCGATGACATTGAAGAGGACTGGGTCACCAGCCTCGATTACGCGCTGGTCAAGTACGTGGCCTCCAGAAAAGCGCAGGCTGACGTGAAGTCGGCGGAGCAAAAGGTGGATTTCCTGGAAAGGTCGCTGCGCCTGATGGTGGAGCAGGCCTACTACGAGACGCAGAAGGCGGCGAAGGCCCGGGACCTGGCCAAAGAGGCGCTGGATAGGGCCGTGACCCAGGGAGAGCAGGCGGCAGCCCATGTGAAGGCCGGCACGGTGGCGAAAAACGATTTGCTGGCAGCGGAGGTGGATGTTGTTGCGAAAGCCACCGAGCTGACCAGCGCGGAGAACGAGTACCAGCAGAGCAAGTGGGCATTTCTCAGGGTGCTGGGGCTTCCCCTGGACTATCAGGTTGAACTGGCGGATCAACCCGTTTTCAGTGAGTTCGACGGAGCGGGGGAACAGGAAGCCTACCTCCGGGCGCTGGACAGCCAGCCGGAAGTGGTGGCCGCCCGCGAGGGTCTGGCGGTGGCGGAAGCCAACTTCGCCCAGGTGAAAAGGTTTTATACCCCCAACGTGTTCAAATACAAGCAGGCCCAGTACGACGTGCAGGCCGCCGGGATCTTGCTGGATAAGCTGTCCGATGAACTCGAACTGAAGGTCAAGACTTCCTATCAAAACCTTGCACTGGCCAGAGCCAACTACCAGGCGTACCAGAAAGCACTGGACCTGGCCCGGGAAAACCTGAGGCTCGCCGGGGTCCGCTACCAGGCCGGCATTACTACCAGGCTGGAGGTGCGGGACGCGGCCCTGGCCCTCACCCAGATTGAAGTCAAGGCAACGGAAGCTCTGCACCTGTACCGGGTGACCAGGGCCCAGCTGGAAGCCGGGGTATTCTTTCTCCAGGCCGGTCAGACGCAATAACCTTGAGGTTCTTTAACACCATTAGCAAACTTGTGCGAACGGAGGTTTTCTAATGTCAGTAACAAACCTGGAAAAGAGAGCGACGGGCGGGCGGAAGGGCCTTGCCATCCTGGGATTGGTCCTGGCTGTTGGCCTGGGGGTCTGGGGATGGTACAATTTCGCGCCCAAGGGAGATGTGCGGCGTGGTGTGGTGGAGGGCAGCGGGAGCATCGAGGGGACCGAGGTGGTGGTGAGTTCCCAGATCCCCGGCCAGATTGTTGGCATGATGGTGCAGGAAGGCCAAAGGCTGGCCAAGGGAGACCTGGTGGCCAGGATTGGTTCCGAGGAATTGGCGGCCAGGGTGGCGCAGGCCCGCGCCCGGGTGGAGGCGGCGGGCAGGCAGGTGGAGCAGGCCAGGGCGGCGGTGGAAGGGATGCGGATCAAGTCCGAGCAGGCAAGCCTGGCGGTGGACCTGGCTGACCGTCAATCGGCCGGGCAGGTGGACCAGGCCGAAGCGGCGGTGAGGGCGGCGGAAGCCAACCTGAAACAAGCCGAGGCTGCGCTGGGAAAAGCCACGGATGACTACGAGCGGTTCCAGAGTCTATACCGGGACGGAGCCGCGCCTGAATCCCAGTTCAAGGCGGTGGAGAGCGGCTACCAGGTGGCTGTTGCCCAGTATGAGGCAGCCCAGAAGATGCTGGAACAGGCCAGGGCGGCGTTGAAGCTGGCGGAAACCGGCGAGTTGAATGCCGGTATCCAGCGCAAGGAAGCAGCGGGGGTGCAGGCCTACCTCTCCCAGGCGGAAGCCACCCTGCAGGCGGCCCTGGCCCAGGAGGAGACGGCCAGGGCGGTGCTGGCCGAGGCGGAGGCGTTTCTGGCCAAGGCTACCATCTCCGCTCCCCTCAGCGGAACAGTGATCAATAAACTGGTGGAGCAAGGCGAACTGGTAGCCCCGGGTACCCCGCTGGTGCGCCTGGTCGACCTGGATGACCTGAAACTGACGGTATACGTTCCCGGTCAGGACCTGGGGAGAGTGAAACTGGGACAGACCGCCCGGGTGTTCATCGATTCTTACCCCGACCGGCCCATCGAGGGAAAGGTCACCTTCATCTCCCAGGAGGCGGAGTTCACGCCTAAGAACGTGCACATGCGGGACGAGCGGGCGAAAATGGTCTACGCTGTAAAGATCAGCCTCGCCAACCCGGAGGGCCTGCTGAAACCGGGCATGCCCGCTAACGCTGAGATCCTGGTGGAAGAGGGGCTTTAAGCCATGGATCAGTACGCAATCGTGACCGACAACCTGGTGAAAAAGTACGGCAAGAACACGGCGGTGAACGGTATCCGGCTGCAGGTAAAAAAGGGGGAGATCTTCGGCCTGGTGGGACCGGATGGCACCGGCAAGACCACCACCATCCAGATGCTGTGCGGGATTAAAACCCCTAATTCCGGCAGCGCCACCGTGGCGGGGGTGGACGCCGTCCGGCAGGCGGAGCGGCTGGGCGGAAAGATCGGTTACATGTCGGAGGGTTTCAGCCTGTACGGCACCTTGACGGTAGGGGAGAACATCGATTTTTTTGCCGACCTTTACCAGGTGCCCGCCGCTGTCCGGCGGGAGCGTAAAGCCCGGCTGCTGCAGTTCAGCCGGCTGGCCAGGTTCATCGACCGGCCGGCGGAAAAACTGTCAGGAGGCATGAAGAAAAAACTGGCCCTTTGCTGCACCCTTATCTACTCGCCGGAGGTCCTGTTCCTGGACGAACCCACCACCGGGGTGGACCCGGTTTCCCGGCGCGACTTCTGGAAGATTGTATACGACTTCCTGTCCGAAGGGATCACTATTTTTGTGTCCACTCCGTATATGGACGAAGCGGAACGGTGTGACCGGGTGGCGATGATGCACCAGGGCCGGATCTTGAACTGCGACACTCCCCGGGGGCTGAAGGCAACCCTGCCGGGCGACCTGCTGGCCATTACCGCCAGGCCGCCCCGCCAGGCCGCCTCGGTACTCAAGGGGCACGGTGGTTACACACATGTGCAGCTCTTCGGCGAGGACCTGCACCTGGTGGTACCGGACGCAGCGAAAGAGCAGGCGGCGATCCGGGAATACCTGGAGAACCGGGGGATTATTGTAGCGGGAATCCGCCGGGTAGAACCCAGCCTGGAGGATATCTTCGTGTCCGCGGTGGCCGTGCCTGCCCTCGACCAGGGGCTGCCGGCCCGGGTGAAGCAGGCTGCGGATGAGACAGGACCTGGCTTACAGGGCGCAACCAGCGAGTATGCGGTGGAGGTAACAGGCATGACCAAGCGCTTCGGCAGCTTCACCGCGGTCAACGAGATCGGTTTCAAGGTCAGGAAGGGAGAGATCTTCGGCTTCCTGGGTCCCAATGGTTCCGGCAAGTCCACCACTATCCGCATGCTGTGCGGCCTGCTGCCACCCACGGCAGGCCGGGCCACCGTGGCCGGTTTCGACATCGCCAGACAGGCGCACCTGCTCAGGCCCCACATCGGCTACATGTCCCAGAAGTTCTCCCTGTATAACGACCTGACGGCGGAAGAGAACATTGACTTTTATGCCGGGGTCTACGGCCTGAAAGGAGAAAGGAGAGGGCGGCGCAAGCAGTGGGTGTTAAAAATGGCAGGGCTTACCGGGAGGGAGCGGGTGATGGCCAGGGACCTGTCCGGCGGCTGGAAACAGCGGCTGGCCCTGGGGTGCGCCATCCTGCACGAGCCCCAGGTGCTGTTCCTGGATGAGCCCACCTCCGGGGTGGACCCGGTAGCCAGGCGGGAGTTCTGGGACCTGATCTACGAACTGTCATCCCAGGGAGTGACGGTTTTTGTCACCACCCACTACATGGACGAGGCCGAGCACTGCCATACCCTGGGGCTGATTTACTACGGAAACCTCATCGCCCTGGGCAGCCCCGGGGGGCTGAAGGAACAGAACCTGGCCGGCGAACTGCTGGAAGTGGAGACCCCAAACCCCCTGGCGGCCATGGATTACCTGGGCAAAGAGGAGCGGTTTTCCCACGTGGCCCTGTTCGGCAGTACCCTGCACCTGCTGGTGGATGACGTGGAAACAGTCGCCCCCGAGGTTATCGGGTTGTTACGGCAAGGGGGCTTTGAGGTCCGCCGGGCTGAAAAAGTGCCCCTCACCCTGGAAGACCTGTTCGTGGCCCTCATTGAGGCGGAAGACAGGCGCCTGGCGGAAGGAGGTAAGGCTTCTTGAGACGGGTGTGGCCGGTTTTAAGAAAAGAAGTGAATGAGATCAGGCGAGACCCCTATACCCTGGGGATCGCCATCCTGCTCCCTCTCATCATGCTGTTGCTGTTCGGGTATGCCTTGAACCTGGACGTGGCGAAGATCCAACTGGCGGTATGGGATCAGGACATGTCTCCCGAGAGCAGGGAGTATGTCAGCAGTTATGTCAATACCAGGTATTTTCAGGTCAAACAGCGTGTCGGAAGTTACCAGGAAATTTATGACCTGATGGACCGGGGGGAGGTCACCGCGGCCCTGGTCATCCCGCCGGCATTCTCCCAGCGGCTGTTAAAGGGTGAAAAAGCCCAGGTGCAAATAGTGGTGGACGGTTCTTTCCCTCCCCGGGCCCAGGTAGCCATCAACTACACCAAGGCTATTAACGAGGTGTATGCGGGCAGGCTGGTGGCTTCCGTGGTGGAGCGAAAAGGACTGGGTACATGGGAGGAAGCGGTGCTGGCGGAACCCAGGGTCTGGTACAATCCCTCCCTGGCCAGCAAGAACTTTATCGTACCCGGGCTGTTCGCCGTGATCCTGATGGCCTTTCCCCCGCTGCTGTCCGCCATGGCGGTGGTGCGGGAAAAGGAGCGGGGTTCCATCCAGCAGGTGATGATTTCTCCCATCAGGTCCTATGAATTCATCCTGGGCAAGCTGCTTCCCTACGGGGTCATTGCCTTTGCGGAGATGCTGGTAGTCTTACTCACGGGCCTGTTCTGGTTCAAGATACCCTTTGTGGGCAGCATGCCCCTGTTCCTGGTGATAGCGGTAATTTACGTGCTGTGCACCGTCGGGATCGGCCTGCTGGTCTCGACCGTTACGGGCAGCCAGGTGGCCGCCATGCTGATGGCGTTAGTGCTGACCGTGATGCCGTCCCTGTTGTTTTCGGGTTTTATCTACCCCATCTTCAACATGCCGAAGGGTTTCCAGGTGTATACCTATCTGTTCCCGGCCAGGTACTTTATCGACATTTCCCGGGGTATTGCATTGAAGGGCGTTGGCCTCGGGTACCTGTGGCCCAATGTGACATGGCTTTTAGTCTACACCCTGGCGGTAGTGGGACTGGCTTCGGCAAGGTTCAAGAAAAAGCTGGGGTAGGAGGGGTGGAATCGGTTGTTTACAAGAATCGCTTCATTGACACGTAAAGAGTTTACCCAGTTTTTCCGGGACAGGGTGCTGGTGGTCCTGATCCTCTATATCTTCATGGAGATCGCCCTCTGCGGGTGGGCCCTGTTCATGGACGTCGACAATCTGCCCATGGCGGTTTACGACCTGGACCGGTCACCCGCCAGCCGGGCGCTGGTGGAAGAGTTCGCGGCTACCAGCAACTTTCGCATCACCAATTACCCGTTGAGCGAGCCGGAACTGGACCGCCTGCTGGACCGGGGGGATGTTTCCATGGCCCTGGTGGTGCCGGCAGGCTTCTCCGACAACCTGGCCAGGCGGGTGCCGGCCAAGGTCCAGGTCCTGGCTGACGGTACCAACTCGCAGATCGCCAGCGTGGCCCTCGGGTATGCCGTCCAGATTGTCCGCGGCTATTCCCGGGCCATCGAACTGGAGCGGGTGGGCCTATCAAAAGTTGAAGAAGCCGGACTTCCCACCATCACCAGCAGCATCAGGGCGCTGTATGACCCCGACCTGGAGTTCACTCACTTCAACCTGCTGGCCATGCTGGCTGTGGCGGCTTTGATGACCGGTGTACTGCTGGCGGCGGGCGCGGTGGTGCGGGAAAAGGAAGCCGGCACCCTGGAACAGGTGATGGTTACCCCCATTACCCCTGGCGAGATGGTGCTGGCCAAGATCCTGCCCATGGGGATCATCAAGATGGTTGGCCTGGTGGTGGGGGTATTCGTCGCGGTCTTCGGTTTCCATGTGCCGGTGAAGGGCAGCCTGCTCCTCTTTTTCGCGCTCTCCACCCTGATCTTCTTTGCCTCCATGGGGATCGGCGTGTACCTGGCGACCCTGGCGCGGAACATGCAGCAGGTGCTGCTCATGAGCTTCTTCGTGTTATTCCCGGTGATGTACCTTTCCGGTACCATGGTACCCATCGAGAACATGCCCATGGTTCTACAGTACCTGTCGTACTTAAGTCCTCTGCGGTATTACATGGACATCGTCCTGGGGGTATTCCTCAAGGGGGTAGGATTGAATGTGCTCTGGCCCCAGGCGGCTGCCCTGTCGGCCTTCTCCCTGGTGATCTTCTCACTCAGCATTGCCAGCTTCCGGAAATCGCTGGTGTAGCCATTACCGTGAGAAAAAAACAGCGTACTTAGGGTGTTCAGACAGGAGGTGTGTGACGGCAACACGAACTACTTCCTCTGCAAGATTGACCACTCCAAATCATAGAGAGCCGCCTACAACGAATACTGCGACAGCAAAAGAAAGCTATAACATCTGCGCAGGCATCAGAAGCAAAAAAGCGAGGTGAACCCCCGCCAAAAGGTTGGGAATAGCTGACAAGCGACTCAGTCTGTAAAGATAATCTACGTTACTACGTAGGGTAGTACAAGTTTCTTAATCTTATCATGATGAAACTATTGTAAATAACAACTAATGTATGCTACAATCACATTGGGAGGTGATATAGAATTGACTGCCAACAGTAACGCAAGAAAACTGTGGGAGGCAACGCGGAACATCGTTAAAAAACTGGGTTTGTCGGAAAAAACCGTGGCTTCATGCTGCGGGATAACTTTTGCACAGTGCTATGCCATTGCCAGTATAGGCCGGGCCGAAGAAATTTCTCTGAATGAACTGGCAGAAACGTTGAATCTTGATAACAGTACCATGAGTAGAACTATCAGCAACCTGGTCAATGATCACCTGGTAGAGCGGAACATTAACCCGGAAGACAGGAGATACGTGACAATTAGGCTTACGGAGCCGGGATATGAAGCATTTAAAAAAATAGAAGGGGGTATGGAATTATATTTTCAGGCGGTCTTAGGTTTGATACCCGAAGATAAGCACGAACAGGTGGTTGAGAGTCTGACCTATTTATCGGAAGCAATGAACAAAATTGTCTGCTGTTAGCGAGAAAAGACCGGTACTAAACTAACTAAAGTCATATCGCGCGTCGGATCATGGTTTCAGTTGCCTTGAGGGAGGGAGGCAAAATGACGATGTCCTGTTTTCAGAACAAAACACTGCGATTAGGAGGTAACTGTAAAATGTCCAAAAACTTAAAGGATCAATTCGTTCCGGAAAACGGTAAAAAAAGGTTTATCTTCTTCAGCGGGAAGGGCGGCGTCGGTAAATCCACGCTTTCGGCGGCGACCGCGGTCTGGCTGGCGGACCAGGGATATAAAACCCTGCTGGCTTCCACAGACCTCCAGCGCAGCCAGGACGACATCTTTGGCCAGAGTTTTGACGTCACCCCCACTCCGGTGGATGGAATGGATAATTTGTGGGTCCTGAACACGGATGTGGATAAAAACATCATGCAGCACCAGGTCCGCCAGGTCCGGATTATGGAAAGTATTTTAGGCGAAGTGCCGGAGTTGGATTTTATCAAAGAGCACTATACTCAGAACCCCTGCTGCGAAACAGCCGCTTGGAACCGCATGACGGAGTTCATGAACACCACCCAGTACCAGGCTGTGGTATTTGACACGGCGCCCGGAGGGCACTCACTGGAGACAATCCTGTACCCGATGAAGCAAGCAGACAAGATTTACGGAATGATCCAGGCCAAAAAAGCCAGTGCCGAACTCGCCGGGAAAGCCGGGAAAGAAGCTGACGTCACCGTACTGGAACAAATGATCAAGGAAAATGAGCAAGCATTAAACCTGATGAAATCTGACCAGACAAAGTATGTTCTGATCATGCACCCGAGACGCCTGCCCCTATTTGAAAGCGAGCGATTAATCGAAGCGCTCACCAAGGTAGGGTTCAAGTCAGACGCCCTGGTGATCAATGAGATCCTTCCGGAAGAGGAAGTAAACAATTCCTCCCAGTTCTTTAAGGATATTCGCCATCTCCAGGATAGATTTGTCGACCTGGCGGAAATCAAATTCAACGACATCGCCATCAAAAGACTATCCATGCTTTCCAAGGAAATTATCGGAAAGGAAGCCTTGCGCAAACTTGGCGCTGAGTTATTCAACTAGGCTTTTCAGCAGGTAAAATTGATGTGAGAAAGGGGGTGTGTCTTTGATGGTGGAGCGCAAAACCAAAATCGAATTGTTTCAGGCGTCTTGCTGCAACCCTGCACGCGCTGAGCAGCTTACGGTGATGCTGGCCGGTTTGAAGAAAGAACTGCCGGAGGAATTGGAAATCTACATCTACAATTTAAGCACCGGTGATGAGGAATCGTGGACGGCTTTGGCTGCGCTGGCGAGATATATCAGGGAAAAAGGGCTCAACAAGTTTTTGCCACCGGGACCCTCCGGAATTATTTCCACCCTGCCGGTGGTAGCCATTAACGGGAGCATTGAATTTCTACGGGAAGAGCCCACGCGAGAACAAATTCTGAGCAAAATTGAGCCAGGTCATTTACCAAATTCATAGCAGTAAAGAAAACAGGCAAAGTCACTCCCAAACTGGTTGGTTTAAACGAAACCATGTTTATTGCTGCAAGCTGTAGGGATGGAAAAGGGGTGTTGTCAACAGCGTTTTTTTTTAATCCACATATTTGTATATTGCAAGTCTTGTCAATCACAACTAAACATCCCCCCCGCTAAGGCGGCGGGTAAAGGAGGAGAAATAATTTCATGACAACGTGCAGATTGCCAAATACCAACTCCAATTACGTGGCTTCCACGGAGCGCATCGAAAGGCTGTGCAGCAGGTTGTTCAACACCCCCATGGAAGTCAGCGTGATCCGGGCGCGGAAGTTTACCGAAGCCAGGGAAAAGTACGCCGACAGGCCCTTGATCATCCAGCGGGCGCTGGCCCTGAAAGATACCCTGGAAGCCACCCCGGCGGTAATTTACGATGACGAATTAATCGTGGGGCATGCGACGGATAAATTCAGGGGCGCGGCCGTTTATCCGGAGGTCCGCTCGCAGTGGTTGATGAACGAGTTAAAGGCGATGGAAAAACGTTTTACGCATCACTTCCGGGTCTCCGCGGAGGAAGCCAAAGAACTGGAGCAAATCGCCGCTGCGTGGGTAGGCAGAACCGCTCACGAGCAAATGGTCAACAGCCTGACTGCGGATGAACGCGAGCTGCATGACTCGATTACCGTGGTTAACTCCAATTTCGGTTTCGGCCTCCATCTTTTCTACCCCGACATGCAGAGGGTACTGGCGCAGGGCCTGGACGGGCTGTTGGAGGACACCCGCCGGCGGCGGGCGGCGGCTGTAGCGGACGCCAGGGGCCAGGAGCAGATTGATTTTTACGACGCGGTGGAAATCGTCCTTGCCGCGGCCCAGGACTGGATCCTGAAGTATGCGGCGGAGGCCCGCTCCCAGGCCGCCCGCGCCGATGGCGACCGTTCCCGGGAACTGCAAGAAATCGCCGGAGTGTTGTCCAATCTAGCCCACAAGCCGGCAGCCACGTTCCACGAAGGCCTCCAGATGGTCTACCTGGCGCACCTCCTGCTGGACCTGGCGGATGGCGGGCACGAGATACCATACGGCCGGCTGGATCAACTGCTATACCTCCTCTACGCGGCGGACCGGGCGTCCGGGAGGACCGATCAGGCCAGGGCGCGGGAATTGATCGAGGCCTTTTATATCCAGTCCTCGACCATCACGCACTTCATGGACGGTATGTCGGCCCTGGGAGTCGACGGCAACCCCGGCCGGCTGGACATTACCCTCGGTGGTGTTGACGAGACGGGCCGGGATGCCACAAACGAGCTGAGCCACCTTTTCCTGTCCACCATGGACCAGCTAAGGACCACTCAACCCAACGTGATGGTCAGGCTCCATGAACAGACACCGGAGGATTTCTTTGATCTGGTAATCAAAGTCATGACCGACGGCAGTAACGTGATCGCGGTGTTCAACGATGAGGTGAACATCGAAGCCTTGACCTCCCGGGGCGTGGACCTTGCTGATGCGCGGGACTACGCTGTCGGAGGATGTGTTTCCATTCTCCCACGGGGCACTTACGGCCCCATGTGCGGTTCTCACGTTTTTAGTACCAAGGTGTTGGAGCGTGTCCTGCTATCCGGCAAAAACTTCGAGTCTTACGACGAATTCTACCAGGCCTTCAAGCATGAACTGAGCAAGGCAATCAGTACTCTGGTCAAGATCATGCACAAAGGCGACGCTGCCCACAAGGATTTGTTGCCCCAACCCCTGGTTTCGGCTTTCGTGGAAGGGCCACTGGCAACAGGCAAAGACATCAAGGAAGGCGGCGGGCGGAATAACTTCACCGGGATGAATTTCGTCGGTTTTGCCAATATCGTCGATTCCCTGGCTGCCATCAAACACCTGGTTTTCACGTCGGGTGAAATGACCTTTGAGGAACTGGCCCGGGCTATTGGCGCCAACTATGCGGGTCACGAAAAGATTCAACAGTTACTGCTGACCCGGGCGCCCAAATATGGCAACGACAACGATCTTGCCGATGCAATTGCCCGCGACCTGTTTGCTTTCTACCATGACGAAGTGACACGCCACAAGACTTTCAGGGGCGGTCAGTTTGTGCCGGGGCTGATTTCAGCCACCCTGCACATGCTGGCGGGCGCGGTCAGCGCGGCGACGCCGGACGGCCGGCCGGCTAAATTCCCGCTGGCGATCGGTGGCGCGCCTGCGACCGGAGCAAGCCGCCAGGGCCCGACCGCTGCGATCAAGTCAATTACCGGCATTGATCACAAGCAGGCCGCCGCGGGTATTGCGGTCAATATGCGGTTCCATCCTTCGCTGTTTGAAACAGCGGAAAACATCGAGCGGTTCAAGGAGCTGGTCAAAACCTACTTTTTCGAGTTGCATGGGCAACACCTGCAGCTGACCGTAATCGACTCCGAAACGTTGAAAAAGGCCAAGGCCGAACCGGAAAAGTACACGGACTTGCTCGTCAGGGTGGCCGGCTACAGCGCCCGGTTTATTGATCTGTCACCAATGACACAGGATGAACTCATCGCCCGGACCGAATACGCCAGCCTGTAGCGGGAACGGTTGGGTACCGGAGCCGATCGTGAGCGTCACCCGGGCTAACTGCCTGGTAAAGCTATGAAAAAAACTGGTGGGGGCGGGTCAACGCCCCCACCGGGACTTATCCAAGCGTAAAGGAAAGAGGGTTAAAATGGCTGGACATATCACGGGCAAGGTGTTTAATATCCAAAGGTATGCCGTCCATGATGGTCCCGGGATCAGGACGATCGTGTTTCTCAAGGGCTGCCCGATGCGCTGTGATTGGTGCGAAAACCCGGAATCAATTGAACCGCGCCGGCAATTGGCTTTCTACTCCCCAAAATGTATCGGTTGCGGCGATTGCCAGCCAGCGTGCCCGCGGGGGGCCATCGACTTGACCCGCGCGGAGCGGATTGACCGGGTACGCTGTGACAATTGCGGCCAGTGCGCCCGGGTCTGTCCCGTCGCCGCCCTGAAACTGATCGGCGAGGATCTGACAGTCGAGGATGTGCTGGCGCAGGTGCTGCGCGACCGTAAGTTTTACGAGCGTTCGGGGGGCGGAGTCACGATTTCCGGGGGAGAGCCCACCCTGCAGTACGACTTCCTGTACGCCCTGTTGCAGGCCTGCAAAGATGAGGGGTTGCATACCGTGCTGGAAACCAACGGCCTGGTGGCCTGGGAGAAGTTGGAGCAGTTAACCCCGCTGGTGGATATTTTTTACCTGGATCTCAAAAGCATTGATCCGGCCTTGCACAAACAACACACTGGTGTGAGTAATGACCTGATCTTGAGCAATGCCCGGAAGTTAATGGCAAAAAAGCAGGCAGTCGTATTCCGCTTACCGCTGATTCCTGGAATCAACACGACAACGGCCCAACTGGAGCTGATGGCGGATTTCTTAAACGAAATCAAAGCAAAGGAAGTGCATCTGCTTCCCTACCATAAGCTGGGGGAAAATAAACTCGCAAGTATCCATTCAGGGCTGCACCCCCTGCCGGTCCCCGAAATGAGCCGCGGCGAGGCGGAAGAACTGCAAAAACTCTTTCATGCGCCGGGTAGAAGGGTGATAGTCGGGGGCGCCTGAAGCCGATTAACGCAGGATGTTTTTGTGATGTAATCTCCCCGCTAGAGATTACCCGCTTCAGGGGTGAATGTTTACAGCCGGCGCTAACCGCAGGTTTCACCAGACTGATCAATGAGCAAAATAATACTTGCAAATTGCAAGCAAATATGATATTAATAAGTTGAGGTGAAGCCTATGGTTGACAAGAGGGAACTGTTTCAAGTATTTACCCGCAGGTTTGGTCTATTGAATAAAAGCTGTTGTAAATGCAAACCCCTTGATATTTCCCTTGTTCAAAGTCATATTTTATACGAAATCAAACGCCAGGGGCGCCCCTCAATGCAGCAGGTGGCTGAAACTCTAGGCCTTGATATAACAACTTTTAGCCGACAGGTACAGACCCTGGTAAGGAAAGGGTTGGTGGATAAGGTTCAATCCCCCGAGGACAGGCGCACAAATTTATTGTCCTTAACCTATAAGGGCAAATTAGTTGAAGAACAAATTGACCAACGATTGAACGCGTACTTGGAGGAAATATTTTCTAACCTATCCCCTCGGGAAAAAGAAACAGTTATTGAGGCAATTGGACTACTGAACCGGGCAATGCTTAATTCGGAGAACTGTTGTCTTCCTCCCTTTTAAGAAGGTTATTGCAAGCAATTACTTGCAATATTCAACTATTTAAGTATTTTTGTGGAGGGTTTAATATGACAAACCACTATTATTTGGAAAAAATGATGGAATTTCGGAACGTGGAGTTGGAAAGGGTATCCCGGCAGGGTTGGCAAAAAGATAGCATGGGGGGGGTGACCGTGAAAAGAAAGGGTTCACACTTTGCGTTGGAGAGAATATGCCGGTATGTTTATGTGTACAAGTAGAAATGGCAAAACGGAGGTAAACAGGAAAATGGATAAAAAATGCTGGTGCTGTGGAACCTGACTGGATTTAGGAGGTCGCGGGTAATTAGGTACTTAGGTCAGCGCGGTCAAGTCCCGCATGTACAGGGTCAAGCTGGCATGCCGGCAACACCTGTCCAAGTTGGGTGCGCTGACCTGATCGAGGTTTTGCATCTGCTACTGCGAAGGGACACAAGAGGCGTAAGTGCTAGGGAGCAGGTTTCTTGTTTAGCCCGTACTTGGATAATAATAGTTGGCCAAACCGAATCAAAAGACATATTACTTACCTTTTGGAGGGAGCAAATTGTCCAATTCCACAACTTCGATCCGTGTGACAGTTCTTCCGGGGGTAACCAGGGAGACCCTGGCTACGGGCGAACGGCTGATGGTGGTCAGGTTCACCTTTGATGCCGGGGCAGAAATCCCCCTACACCGGCACCCTCATGAACAGTCCAGTTACGTCGAGCGGGGGTGTCTGAAATACGTGGTAGGCGGGGTCGAACACATATTGAAGCCCGGGGATAGCCTGGTGATCTCCCCTGACGTCCCTCACCAGGCCACTGCCCTTGAAGAAACAGTGGACATCAACTCCTTCTCCCCACTCCGGGAGGATTACATGGCTGATCAGTAGCCGGGACAGCACGAAAGGGCCAGGTGTTAACCCTGGCCGATCATCTTTTCCAGTACACCATGCTCCCCCATCGAGTCAAACGGCCCGTACATACCACTGCTGACGAAAATGCCATGGCGGTAATAATCCTGGAGGGAGAGGCATGACGGTAAAGTTTAAACACGTCCGGGTGATACACGGACCCAATCAGAGTAAATTCCCCACCTGTACATCACTGCTGGTGGATGGCGGCGATACGGTGGCGGTGGTGGACCCAGGGGCCGGACCGGAGGCCCTGCGGGCTGCTACAGCAGATGTACAGGTAGATCTGGTGATTAACACCCACTACCACTTCGATCACATTTCAGGGAATTACCTGTTCCCCGATGCCCGTGTATGGATGAATCCCCTGGAGGTTGAAGCGTTTCCGAACCTGAACCGGGTTGGGGAATGGCTGGGCATCAAGGAGATATACGGCGACACCGGTGTCGCCTGCTGGATCAGCAGCGTGGCCAGCCCACACACCTCGCAGTGCCCATTTTCGCCATGCAACCGTCACGAATGGTGGCTGTCAACGCGGACCCCTGCTCGTGTTTATACCTACGACCAGGAATGGCAAATCGGTCACGCCCGCGTGATCATGGTTCCTGCTCCCGGCCACACTCGCGGTTTTTGCTGCCCCTACTTCCCCGATGAAGGCCTGGTGTACACCGGAGATATAGACTTGACCGGCTTCGGGCCGTGGTACGCCGGCAGCGACGGGGACATCGCCGGGTTCATCGCATCAACGCGCCGGATTGCTCAACTGGACGCCGGGTGGTTTCTCACCGGGCACCAGGCCGGGATGGTTTCCCGGGATGTATTTCTAGGGCGGCTGGAACGCTTTTTGAACGTGATCAGTGAGCGGCAGGAACGCCTCGTGACTTTGCTGAAGTCAGGGGTGGAACCAGAGGATATTCCCAACTACGGGCTGCTTTACCCGCCCAAGTACCAGGTGGATCCCTGGATCGCCATGTGGGAAAGGATAGCGGTGCGCAAACACTTGGAACTGTTGCAAGCCCCGTCATCGCTATCATGCCCTATATAGCCCGCAGAATGATGGTAAAGGGATTCGCATTAGACTACGGTAATGCAGTGCAGCGAACACGACGACTTAACGAAAACGGTCGGTAGGATGCACCTAAGTAAAATTATACATTATGGGGGTCGAAGGTCTTGTTCTATGCCCGGAGCTTAATTCTAGAGGCGCTAGTACGCGTGTGGGAAACATTTGCCGGCATTTGGCCTTTGCTGGCGGTCAGCGCCCTGATAGCCGCTTTTATGAAGGTTTTTGTGGACCAGAACAAGGTAGCGAGCTTTTTAAAACGCAAACAAGGTACCGGTGTACTGGTGTCCACGGCAACCGCGGTCAGCACGCCTTTATGCTCTTGTGGTACCACAGCCGTTATTCTGGGCATGATGGCGAACACGATGCCATGGGCGCCCATTGTTGCCTTTATGGTCGCATCCCCGCTCACTTCCCCGCAGGAACTGTTTTATAGCGCCGGTCTGTTCGGTTGGCCCTTCGCGTTGGCCTTTTTTGGGGCTTCTGTTGTCCTGGGATTGTTGGGTGGTTTGGCTGCGTACGCGCTGGAGCGGAAGGGCTGGCTGGTCAATCAGGCCAGGTTCAGGTCCGTGCTGGACAACTCCGCGGCCACGCGGGAAGAAGATGGCGCCGGTGCGCAACACGCGGCACCACGGGTTTCCTGGCGTGACGTGCTAAGGGAGTTCTACCTGGTAGGCCGCCAGTTGCTGGCCTTCTTCCTGGGGTTTGCCTTCATCGGTTATGTGCTGAACGGGCTGATTCCGGAGGCATGGATAACCGCTTTCTTTGGCAGCGGTCGTGCGTATGGAGTACCCTTGGCTGCCACACTGGGGTTGCCGCTGTACATTAATACCGAAGCCTCGATGCCCCTCGTGCGATCGCTGATCGATAACGGCATGAGCCAGGGTTCAGCCATGGCCTTCCTGATTACGGGTGCCGGTACGTCTATCGGCGCTATTGTGGGCGCTCTCACCATCGCCCGCTGGCGGGTGGTGGGTCTCGTGATCGGCATCCTCTGGGGAGGCGCTATAATCTTCGGTTACGCCTATAATGCCCTGCTCGCGAGAGGGTTCTTTTAATGGCGGGGTGCAAAATAAGGGATGACAACGGGCTGCCGGAGAAAGATAATCCTGGCAGGAATACCAGTACTAGCGATATAGACGACTGATGGCCTAGTCAACCCAGACCACTTTACTGACCTATTCCATACCAGGAAAAGCGGGTTGGAAGGAGTCCGTTTTCCGTGACCTAAGACACGTCTTTACGATGTTGGACGCTATTTTCCCGGATTGATGATCCGGGATTTTTTAAGCATATAGGAAAGGTCCCGGCGCCCCGTTGGGTACAGCAAAGTCCACCGCAAACTCCTCTTCCCCCGGGCGGAAGCTACTGGTAGAGATCACGATGGTTTCGTGGGCGGCAATGGTTCCGCTCTGGTTGCGGCCAGGGTGGTGGGGACGCCATCATTGCGGGTACCTCAAAATATAATGACCGGGATTTTTCATTTAGCCTATTGACATTTAGCAGTAGTATGACATTAGTGAATGTAGAGTATATATACCCAATTTTGGAGATGGGGCAAACCCGTATGGACTAAGAAAAATCTAATCGTCGCACTTAAGAGCCCATACGGCGCCGCCAGCAGAAAATTACAAGTCATGGGTGCTGGCGGTGCCGGAGGGTGTGCGATGAGCCTTTACAAACGTCTTATGCAAGTACAGAAACCGTCACCGGATAGATGAAAAGATTCTCAAAGAGTAACAGAAGTTTCGCGCGTTTAGAAGTGGATCTTACTCCTAAGCTCACAGTTGAGTCAATACAGATTGGAGATCTTAAATTGAACGAAAACATCAAGAATGAACACCATGTTTCTTTTGAGAATATTATCAGAATCACATATCCCGTGATACTCTCCATGTTTACACTGAATATAATGGTATTTGTTGACCGGGCATTTGTCGCAAAATATAGTCTGACTCAATTCGCTGCTACTATGCCGGCAAGTAATTTGGCTACAACAGTCGCCAGTATTTTTATTGGGATTGTAGGATTTTTATCCGCGCTGGTATCACAGTATTATGGTGCCCAGAAATACAAAGAATGCGCATCGTCCATGTGGCAGGGTGTCTATATAAGCATATTTTTTTCTTTACTGTTGCTGATTATTTCTCTTGTCGCGTCGAATATCTTTCAAGTGATGGGTCATACCGGAGAGTTATTGAAATATGAACGGCAATATTTCAATCTTCTTGTACTATCCAGTTGCGTTCAACTTTTTTCAACTGCTTTTTCCAGTCTCTATAGAGGTATTGGTGACACCAAAACAACAATGTTTGTAGGCATTCTTGCAAACATATTTAATGTTTTATTGGACTGGGTTCTTATTTATGGAAAATTAGGTTTTCCGGAAATGGGGGGAGTATTTGGTTCGGGGGTAGCGACACTTATAAGTAGTATAATTGGCGTTATGACATATATCAGTTTACTAAACAAGAATGATTTCAAAAAGAAGTATAAAGTCTTTACAAATCTCAAATTGGACAAGTCTTTGATGTATAAACTCCTTCGATTCGGGTTCCCCGCCGGAATACAGTCATTTGTCGGGACAGGGTATTTTAGTCTTCTTCTGCTTATAATAGGAAAAACAGGCGAGTTTAATCTATCCTCTGCAAATATAGCTTTTACTATTGAGGGCGTCTCAATTTTTCCTGTTTGGGGACTTGGGACCGCGGTAAGCATTATTGCAGGCCAGGAGAGGGGAGCCGGGAGAATAGACAACGTTATCAAAGTTGTTAAGAAAGGGATCCTGATAGGACTTTGTTTTAATTTGATCATTATTGTTCTGTATAACTTTTTTCCCCACTTGTTAATTTCAATATTTAACAGTGGCAAGGATAAAACCCTTGTTCCGCATAAACATCGCGACATCTGATGAATTATTGCAGCAGGAAACCATCCCC
>LAKY01000063.1 GCA_000987045.1 Clostridiales bacterium PH28_bin88
GATGGTTTCCTGCTGCAATAATTCATCAGATGTCGCGATGTTTATGCGGAACAAGGGCTACATCATCGCCTGCGGATTATTTGTAACTATAAAATCCTTTACCGGTCTTGCGCCCCAGGTGACCGGCGCGGACCATCTTGCGCAGCAGCGGGCATGGGCGGTACTTATCGTCGCCCGTTTCCGCCTGCATGATTAAGAGCCAAACACCTGTACACGGCAAGGCAGAAGTCGGGAATACCGGTAATCATTTCCCAAACATGATTCTTACACAACTAGACCGCCGTCCACCTGGAGAACCACACCATTTACGAAACTGCTTTCATCAGAGGCCAGGAACAAATAGGCGTTAGCGATGTCAGCGGGATAACCCCAGCGCCCCAGCGGGGTTTTTTCCTTCATCAGGTCCAACACTTTTTGCGGCACCTTGGCGGTCATATCAGTAATGATGAAACCAGGGGCGACGGCATTGGTTCTAATCCCTTTTTTGCCCAGTTCTTTGGCCCAAGACTTCGTCATGGCGATGACACCGCCCTTGGTAGCCGCGTAATTTGTCTGACCCACGTTACCGTACACGCCAACCACTGAGGAAGCGTTAATAATGCTTCCGCTGCCTTGTTCCATCATAATGGGAGCCACCGCCTGGGTGCAGTTGAATACCCCTTTCAGGTTGACGGAGATAACCTTGTCCCACTGTTCCTCGGTCATCTTGGTCAAGAAAGCATCCGCCGTGATCCCCGCGTTATTGACCAGCACGTCGATGCGTCCAAACTTGGCTATGGTACCGTCCACCATTGCCTGGACATCCGCCCGGTTAGTGACATCGACCTTGAAGAACAGGGCTTCGGTAAATTCACCCAGTTCCTTGGCGGCAGCTTCGCCAGCCTGGGCATCAAAGTCGCAGATTACTACTTTGGCCCCCTCCTTAGCAAACAGAAGGGCTGTCTCTTTACCGATACCCCGCGCTCCGCCTGTTACCAGAGCTACTTTGTCCTTTAGTCTCACCCTTACCCTCTCCTCTCTTGGATAAATTTCTCAAATGCCCCGTTTCATTTCTGAGGTTTAACGAGCTCTGTCCAGTAACCGCTAGGCAATTCCCATGGGTTCATCCCCGAAGATCCGGGCATCCATGGTCCTCAGGTCAGCGCCCCTCATGGGGGCGGCACCCCAAGTGTTCCCAGCGAAAGGTGATGGCTTCGACCTTGTCCCCAACAGCCATTCTACCAAGTATTTGCGCCAGTTTCCAGTGCCCACCGGTAATTCTTTTGAACCCTTCCTCGTGGGCAATTCGGTTCAACCCTCTTTCCCTTCCGTGGCCTTGACTTGCCGCATCCTTATCGTCTAGTGCCATCTTAATCGTGGTATGATGTCGCTTCCACAGGTGGCATGTTTATGTCCCCGATGAGCACAATATGACTTGACTACTTTATCCGGAGGTAGCACCGCCTTGAAGCCATTGACAGAATCCCTTTCACCCCAGCAAGTCCTGGTATTGGGCTTTGCCGGAGTGATTGCACTTGGAGCATATTTACTCACTCTTCCCATCACCAGCGCCACGGGAGAGGGATTGGCCCCGGTGGACGCCCTGTTTACGGCCACCTCAGCAGTCTGTGTCACCGGGCTGGTAGTCGTGGATACAGGCACCCACTTCAGTTCGATAGGGAAGGGAATTATCCTGGTGCTGATCCAGGTAGGGGGCCTGGGATTTATGACCTTTTCCACCCTCTTCGCCTTGTTGATGGGCAGGAAAATCACCTTCCGGGAGCGCCTGCTCCTGCAGGAGGCGATGAACAAGGTTTCTCCCGACGGCGTAGTCCGGCTGGTCAAGTATGTGACCGTGGTTACCCTGGTACTGGAGGGCGCGGGAGCGTTGTTGCTGTTCCTTTACTGGCTCCCTCGTTTCGGTTGGCCCAAATCCCTGTATTACGGCGTTTTTCATGCAGTGTCCGCCTTCAATAACGCCGGCTTTGACCTCATGGGCCAGGAATTCGGGCCTTTTTCCAGCCTAACCGCGTTTACCGAGGACGCCGCAGTGACGGTGATCGTTTCCCTGCTGGTAATCCTGGGGGGTCTGGGATTTGCGGTGATCGCCGATCTCTACCGCCAGCCCCTGCATTCCAGGTATACCCTGCACACCCGAATGGTGCTCACCACTACCGCCATCCTGATCGCTGCCGCTACCGTGTTATTTTTCTTGTTGGAGCGTAGCAATCCATCCACCCTGCAACCGTTAAGTTTCCCGGGCAAGGTACTGGCCTCTTATTTTCAAGCCATAACTCCCCGGACCGCCGGTTTCAACACGATTGATATCGCAGATCTACGTCCTGCAACACAGTTCCTGGAAATTGTCCTGATGTTTATCGGGGCTTCGCCGGGTTCCACCGGAGGAGGGATCAAGACCACCACCTTCGCGGCCCTGGCCCTGGCGGTGGGAGCAGTGCTCTCAGGGAACGATGATATCAGTATCCGGGACCGCCGGCTGCCGGGCTTTATAGTGGCCAAGGCCATGGCGATTGCGGTGCTGGCCATGGCCCTGGTGGTAACGGTGACCATGATTCTTTCGATTACGGAAAAGGCGGATTTTCTCACCGTCCTTTTCGAGAGCACCTCCGCCTTCGGGACGGTGGGTCTCAGTATGGGGCTGACCCCTTCCCTGTCCCTCGTGGGAAAGATTGTGATCAGTTTTACCATGTTTTCCGGCCGGTTGGGGCCGGTTACCCTGGCGCTGGCCTTGGCCCAGCGGCGGCGCCAGGCTACCCTGCACTTTCCCGAAGAGAAGATTCTGGTCGGATAAACCTTACGTCAATCCCGGGAACCCCTGCTGTCTTAAAGCCTCGTACAACACTATCGCCACGGCGTTCGAGAGGTTGAGGGACCGGGCCTCGTCCAGCATGGGAATGCGCACGCAACGCAAAGAGTACGCCGCCAGCAACTCCGACGGCAGTCCCCTAGTCTCCCGGCCGAAGACCAAGAAATCGTCCGGGCGGTAGCAAACCTCGGCGTAGCTACGACTGGCCTTGGTGGTCAATAAATAAAAGCTTGCCTCCGGGTACTCGTCCCGGAAAGCGGCAAAACTGTCATGATAACGGACAGATACCAGGTGCCAGTAGTCCAATCCTGCCCGTTTTAAATACCTGTCATCAATGGAAAAACCCAGCGGGCCAACCAGGTGCAGGTTGGTCCCCGTAGCGGCGCAGGTCCGGGCTATGTTTCCGGTATTTGGCGGGATTTCGGGTTCTACCAGGACGATATGCATACCACCCACCCCCGATTCAGAAGTCGGAAACCTTATAGAATTTCTGTTGAGTATTCAAGTACTTCCAGTCCGTCCATTTTCATCAGATGCTCCATTACCGCCGCCAGTACCCGGTCTACCTGGGCGGTTTCATTACTGATTGTGGCTATCCCCAGGGTAGCCCGCTGCCACCGGTCCTGGTGATCCACCTCTGCCACGGCAACGTTGTATCGCCCGCGCACCTGGTCCACCGCGCTTTTGATGACCCGGCGTTTATCCTTCAATGATTGGGCTCCTCCCAGCCTCAGTTCGACCGTGCATATCCCGATAATCATCCGCCCCACCCCTCCCCCCATTAGTTTCTCCACTCATTTACTTATTCCTTGCATAACCGACCCCGATCATGCCCTTCGCCCTAGAAATTGTAAAGATAAAGGCGTCATCCGGATTTTTTTCACAAAAAGGTGCAGCCTGACAGGAACGTTCTGAATTTTGTCAAATATATCAAGCAGGCGCATATTGTGATAAAAAGGAATACTGGCTTCAGTGGAAAAAGAAATGTGGTTTCCGGGGGTGGAAACGGTGACGGCGGTCATCCAGGCACTTCAGGCCATTGCGCCATTTAACTCCCTCAGCCCAGCCGTACTGTCCAAGCTGGCGCAAAAACTACAGCAAAAGACTTATCCCAGAGACTCCTATGTCTTCAAGCAGGGGCAAAAGAGCCAAAACGTTCTGTACCTGATCGTACAGGGGCTGGCTGAAGTTATTGTTACCAACGATAAGGGAATTGAAACCGTCATCAGTTACCGGCGCCAGTACGACTTCTTTGGGGAAACGGTAGTCCTCACCCAAAAGCCTTACCCCGGATCCGTCCGGGCAAAAGAAGACCTGACTTGCCTGCTTCTCCCAGGAGAGGAGTTCGAACGCCTTATTCAAAACCACCTGGAGTTTTCCGGCTTTTTCAGCCAGATCGTAACAGAACGCATGCGCGTACTTTACGAGGAGATTGTAGCCGAACAGTCTTACGAGGCGTACAGCAGTGTAGAGTCTCCCCTATTCAGGAAACGGGTCAGCGAATTGATGTCCAGCCCCGTTGTTACCTGCTACAGGGGAGACCTGATCAGCAGCGTGGCCCAGACGATGGCAAAGAAGAACATCAGCGCGGTAATTGTTGTAGATGAACCGGGTCACCCTGTAGGCTTGATCACGGAAAAGGACCTGGTGAATAAAGTAATAGCCCGCTCCATGTGTCCACCGGACAGTTGCACAGCGGAAGCGGTGATGAACCGAGACCTGGTCAAAGTCCCGGCCAATGCTTTCTTCAACCAGGCCCTGCTGGCGGTAGTCAAGCACCAGGTCAAGCACCTGGCAGTGATGGACCAGGACCACCTGGTGGGTATCGTTACCATCGGGGACCTGATCAAAACCCGCAGCACCGGAACACTAAGAGTCACCCACGATATCGAGTCCCAACGGACACTCGAAGGCCTTGCCGCTGCAGGGCGAGAGGTTGATAACGTCCTGAATGCGCTGGTGGCGGAAAAGGCTTCAGTTCCCGAGATCTTCGAAATTGTCTCGGAATTTCATGATCGCCTCACCCGGCGGGTCATCTTGCTGTGCGAGGCGGAAATGCTCAAGGAGGGTTACGGCCCACCGCCGGTTGGTTACTGCTGGATCAACATGGGGAGTGCCGGCCGTAAAGAACAGACCCTGCGGACCGACCAGGATAACGCTCTGATTTACACCGACGGGCAGCCTGGGCGGGAAAAAGAATTGGAGGAGTACTTTCATGTGCTGGCCACCAAGGTAGTGGAAGCGCTGGCGCAGTGCGGTTTTGCCAAGTGCCGGGGTGACGTGGTAGCCTCCAACCCCCAGTGGTGCCAGCCGTTGAGCCGCTGGCAGGAAACGGTAGAGCACTGGATCCGCCACGTGGAGCCTATGAACATCAGAATGCTGACCATCTTTTTGGACTTTCGCTGCGTATATGGAGAAAAGAACCTGGCAGACAGGCTTTGGAAATCCATTTTTGCGGCCTTTAAGGAATCCATGGCGGTTTCCCACCTGCTCACCCACGACGATACCCAGTTCCGGGCGCCGGTGAGCCTTCTGGGTGGGTTTGTCACCGAGAAAACCGGCCCCCATAAAAACGAGCTTAACCTGAAAACCTCTGCATGTGTACATATAGTCAACTGCGTCCGGATTTTTGCCGTAAAGCACAAAATCACGGAAACCTCCACCTTTGGCCGGCTTAAGGAATTGATCAGGTTGCGGGCCATCCCCCAGGACGACGGTGAGTTCATTCATGCCGCTTATGAAACCCTGATGATGTTTCGCGTCCGGGAAAACCTGAAGAAAGCAAAACAGGGAAAGGAACCCGACAATTACATCAACCCTCATCATTTGAGCAAGCGGGAACAAGCCCTGTTAAGGGATGCCTTTTCCGTCATTTCCCGGCTGCAGAAACTAACCACCAATCACTTCAGCATATTCTGGCTTAACTACCTCACCTAACAGACACTCTTCTTGCCTTCCGGCATTTGAGGTTATGCTTTCACAGTTTCCTGGACATCCAATACTCCCGAGAGGAGAGAGTCTAATTGCTTACCTTTTTCAAAACCTTAACAAACGGTTCCGCACCCCCTCAAGGATACTGCTACGCAGGGAACCCTCCGGACAGGGAAACTATCGGGTTGATCAGGGCTGGGGCTGCCCAGGGCCGGCATAAACCTCATCCCCGTACCCCGTTATCGGTACAGCGATTCGTAATTTTGGACACCGAAACCACCGGCTTCGATGTAGACAGCGACGAGGTTATCTCTGTGGGTGCCGTGGTGATCGAGGGCGGTCGTTTGCGCCATGACCAGTGTTTTGATCGCCTGGTAAATCCCTTCCGGCCAATCCCCCCTGAAGTGACCGGCTTAACCGGCATTACCCCGGAAATGGTGGCAAGCCAGCCCGGGATTTTCCCGGTACTAAAGGATTTCTTCCCCTACCTTGGAAACAGTGTCATCATCGGCCATTCCATTAGCTTTGACCTGGCCTTTCTCAATCACAAACTCCAAGCCTACTGCCGTACCCAGCTGGTTAACCCAGTGCTGGACACCTGGGCTATCTCCCGGGCTTTGTACCCTGAACTCCCGAGCCATTCCCTGGACCACTTGCTGGAGCACCATGGTATCGAACCCCACGGGCGCCATACCGCCCTCGGGGATGCCCTCTTAACAGCCCAGCTTTTCCTGAGTTTTCTGATCATTCTAAAACGTCGACGTATTGACTCCCTGCGAGCGCTGAACAGGTTATTGAATTCCCAACTGAGACAGCACGTGCATCTTCGCATTCTTAGGCTATAAGGATATCTCTAATACGCTTTCTACTGGTTCCCTCCCCCAATCTGTGCTATATTTATAGGGTGAGGGGATGCATATGGAAGTCTTTCTGGCACTGGGACTGGGACTGGTTATTGGCTACTTTCGTTGGCTTCCTGCCCGCTTATCGGGGCTAACAGACGCGGTAATGCAGTACAGCCTGGTGATCCTGTTAGCGGCTATGGGAGCGCGGATCGGCGCCGACCCCCGGGTGATGCAGGGTCTAGCTCAACTTGGTCTGCAAGCGATCATGCTGGCAACCGGCAGCATAGCAGGGAGCATTTTGCTCGTAGGTTTACTTGAGAACCGGTTAAAACTGCATCAAGAAAAGGCAAGCGCTGCCGATCCGGCAGGCACGGCTGCAGGCGGGTTTGCCTGGTATGTCCCGGGGGCGGTGGTATTTGGTATGTTGGGAGGGCTCACCCTGCTTCCCCCGGATTGGGTTCCGTGGTTGGACCGGACCGCCACCTGGGCCCTGTGGTTGATGATCCATGCCGTGGGCATCGACCTGGGAGGCAACAGCGCCTCCTGGAAGCAGGTACGCCGGATCGGTTGGAATGTGCTGTTGGTGCCGTTGATGATTGCAGTGGGCAGCGTGGTGGGCGCGGTCATCACCGGGTTTGCCGCCGGCCTTCCGGTCAACGAAGCCTCGGCGGTGGGAGCGGGATTTGGCTGGTACAGCCTCTCAGGAGTGCTGCTGACCCAGGTCTACCACGTCCAAACGGGGACACTCGCCTTTCTGACCAACGTCACCCGGGAAGTGATGTCTTTCATGATAATCCCCCTCCTGTACCGGCAGGGTAAAACCATTACCTGCATTGCCCCTGGCGGAGCTACTACCATGGATACCACCCTACCCGTGGTCACCAGGGTAGCTGGCACCGAAATGGCGCCCCTGGCCTTTATCAGCGGCAGCACGCTCACCTTCCTGGTGCCAGTGCTGGTGCCCCTGCTGATCAAACTCCCCTTTTAGATTCACAAAACAGGCTAATCGCCTGTTTTATTTGTTTGCCGGCCGGTCTCACAAAGTTCCTCGATCGCGCATTCATCACACCGAGGGTTCCGGGCACGGCACACTTGCCGCCCGTGGTAGATAAGCCAGTGGTGGGCATCAGACCACTTAGACCGGGGGATGCATCTCCGCAGGTCTTCTTCCGTCCCCCGGACATCCTTACTGCGCGCCAGGCCGATCCGGTTGGCAACCCGGAAAACGTGAGTGTCTACGGCGATGGCAGGTTGGCCGAAGGCATTTGCCAGCACCACGTTAGCAGTTTTCCGGCCCACACCCGGCAACTGCACCAGGTCCTCCATGTTTCCCGGGACCTTTCCGCCGAACTTTTCCACCAAAAGGCGTGCCGCCGCCACGATATTCCTGCTCTTGGCCTGGTACAGACCAACGCCGCGGATGTGCCGGGCCAGTTCTTCCGGCTCCAATGCGGCATACTCTCCGGGAGTACGATAAAGACGGAACAAATGATCCGTGATGCGGTTAACCTGCCGGTCTGTGCTCTGGGCGCTTAGCATGGTAGCCACCAGCAGTTCGAAGGGACTGGCAAAATTGAGGGCGGTTTTCGCTTCGGGATAGCAGTTTTGCAGGGTTCTCAGCACTGTTAATACTCGTTTCCTTTCCATGCTTTCTTTCCTCTCCCATTTCCAGAAATAGTGGGGTGACACAGCTCGCCAGGACATGCCATAATGCTGGTAGCGGAGGACCAACAAAAAGGAGGTACTGTCGTGACGGAAACCGCCCCCGCCGTTGCCCCTCGCCCAAGACCCTTTCCATGGAGATGGGCGTTGTTACTGACTTTATTAATCTCGCCTCTGGCCTGGCTGCTGACTGGTCCTAACCCCCTCCTGACTTCACCGGATTTGACCAGGCCCCGGTTAGTTATCGAAGACCAACTGGTGGACAGCAGCCTGATGGTACAGTCCGGGGAGGTGCTGCTTCCTGTGGACGTTGTCAAACAGCATATAGACGGCTACCTCTACTGGGATCCTGCTGAAAACAAACTGGTAGTCACCACCCTGGATAAGGTGATCACCATGGCCACTGACCAGCTGACCGCCTACATAAATTCAACCCCCGTAGACCTGAATGTTCCGGTAACTGTTTCTGACGGGATCCCTTACGTGCCCATCAAGTTTTTTGCCGACCTTTACGGCCTCAGGATCGAGCAGCCCGAAGGGACCAACACCTTTATTGTGGACCGCGTGGGCATACCGGTACAGGCCGGGCAGGTCACCTCCCGCCGGGCCACCATCCGGCAGGAACCTTCCCACCGCTCCCGCGGCATCACCCGGTTGGAGGCGGGAACGCCGGTCAACATCTACGGGGAAGAAAAAGGGTGGTACCTGGTGCGCTCCAAGGAAGGCCTGCTGGGGTACATGGCCAAGAAAGACGTGACACTTGCCGGGATTACCCTGGCTGAACGCCGGGTTCAGCCCACCCCACCGGCCTGGAGACCGGTAGGAGAGAAGATCAGTCTCGTATGGGAACAGGTGAGCGTTAAGACCCCGGATATGTCCCAGGTAGGTACTATTCCGGGGGTCAACGTCGTCTCTCCCACCTGGTTCCACCTGGCGGATAAAGATGGTAACGTCAAGAACCTGGCCACCTCCGCCTACGTGGAGTGGGCACACAGAAACGGTTACCAGGTGTGGGCCCTGTTCGCCAGTGACTTTAAAAACCCCGACACCACCGCGGCGGTACTGAGAAGCCCCGCTTTACGCGAGAAGGTCATCCGGCAGATACTGGCCTATGCCCAGCTTTACAACCTGGACGGCATCAACATCGACTTTGAAAACATGCACCTGGCTGACCGCAATCTTTTCGTGCAATTTGTGCGGGAAATGACTCCCCTCCTGCACGAGCAGGGACTGACGGTTTCGGTGGATGTCACCGTGAAAAGCAGGAGCGAGAACTGGTCCCAGGTATACGACCGCCGGGCCCTGGGTGAAGTAGTGGATTACGTGATGCTGATGGCTTATGACGAGTACTGGGCGAGCAGCCCTCTGGCGGGGCCGGTATCCTCGCTGCCCTGGGTGGAAAAGGGTATCAGGGGACTTTTGGAGGAGGTCCCGGCAAACAAACTGGTCCTCGGTATCCCCTTTTACACGCGCCTGTGGGAAGAAAAATCCACCGAGGACGGGAAGACCCAGGTTTCTTCCCGGGCGCTTTCCATGGCGTCCGCCCAAAAAATTGTTAAAGATAAGCAGGCGCTAACCGAATGGGATAGCCAAAACGGGCTGAACTTCACGCTGTTTGAAGACGGAGGCGCCGTCTACAAAATGTGGTTGGAAGACGAGGACTCCCTCCGTCAGCGTCTGGACCTCGTGCGACAATACGGTCTAGCCGGCGTAGCCGCTTGGAGGCGAGGTTTTGAAGTTCCCGCCACCTGGGATCAGATCCTGGCCTCCCTGAATAAATTCCCGATGCAGAAACCATTGGAGCCAAACCCTCGACAGGTCGCCGATAATTAAATAAAACAACCTGAAAGCAGGCCATTGCATAGCCATTCTCTTCCCCGGGAAACCTGTAAACAGGAGGTGACAACATGCAACAGGCCTGTTTTTTATCCAATTGCCGGTGGTACGATGGGGACGGTGACTGAATCCGGCCTCCCCTTGCTGAGGCCAGCAAGCCCACCATCCCCAGAGCCAGGCCGGAGCCTAAAGAGTGCTTCGAGCCGAAGTAAGATATAGTTTTTGGACAAATCATAACATGAAGGTACTATTGGGATCAACACGCACTGACCTTAGACCCAAAACGTTCCCGTCGCTCCACTTTTTTTATTAGTCTGCAACAAAATTTTGGCTGCAGTGTTTGCAAATATAACCAGGTCGCTATATAATAGTGATGATCCATGCCTTAGGCGGTCTAACAGCATCCCGGCGGTTTCGGTTCAGAGATTCCCCTTCTTTATCGGTGTTTATGGCACCAAGGGTCTCGTATGAACGAACACTTGGGCGATGCCAGGAACCAACCAAGGCCCAATACACCGGTAAAGGAGGTCAGGAAAATGTACCAGGACAAGACTTTACACTGCAAGGAGTGCGGTACCGATTTCGTGTTTACCGCCAGGGAACAGGAGTTCTACGCCGAAAAAGGCTTTCAGAACGAGCCTTCCCGCTGCCCCGAGTGCCGTGCTGCCCGCAAACGGCAAAATGCCGGCCAGGGTTACGGTGGCCCCCGGCAAATGTATGCCGTAACCTGCAGCGAATGCGGGGCTCCCGCCGAAGTGCCCTTTAAGCCCACCGGGAATAAGCCGGTATATTGCCCGGACTGTTTCCGCAAGCAACAGAGGTATTAAAGAATTAATTAAGGAGAGCGATTGCTCTCCTCTCGTTTTTGCGGGTCACTGTGTATCACCTTAGGTTTCGTCTTTCTCTCTCCCTTTTAGTCCGTATTTCACCGCTGTGTCGCAGCAGGACAACTACCAGAGCCAGTAACGCAAACAACCCTCCTGCCAGCATGCGTCCCGTCACTAGAGAAACCAACACGGTTAAGCCGGCTCCAGCCACAACACCGTAAGCAAAGTAGTGCTTGGCAGGGTTATTTCGTTCAGACCCTTTCCAGGCCAACCCGCATCACCCCACTTAAGTCAGCCTTTCTGTGTCCATCCTGTCTTCCGCCCGGACCTCTTTAAGGTGCTGTACTTAATATATATTCGGAATACAATCATTTCTTGCCAAAAAGGTTGATGGTAGGAACGGAAAAGAAGGTATTATCCAGACAGCCATCGTATACATTAAGCAAGAAAGGCGACTTTCATTGCCTTTGGCGTTTTATCGGGAGTCGCCTTTCTTGTCCGCTAGGGGCTGCCGCCCCCTGCGTGAGACTTGGCGGCTTTGCCGCCTTAGTCGAACGTCGTGCCCCTTGCGGGTGTTCGGCGGCCTTCGGCCTGAGCACCCCGCAAGAGTAGGGGGGCACACCCCCCTACGACCCCCCAGGTATAGGAAATTATCCACCAGGCCATAATTTCCTATACCTAAAAACACTGGAAAGGATGAGGACATGAAGGCAACAGTAACTTGGCAAGGTGGCAGGGCTTTTGAGGGGGAAACGGAGTCCGGGCACCGGGTGCTGCTGGACGCCTCTTTAAAGGCGGGTGGTGGGAACCGGGGACCCTCGCCAATGGAGACGGTACTTGTAGCTCTGGGAGGATGCACAGGCATCGACGTGGTAGCTATTTTGGAGAAAATGAGGGTCCAGGTGGATGACCTGCAGGTCATCCTGGAAGCTGGCCGTGCGGAGGATCCGCCCCAGGTTTTTACCGGCGTAAACATGGTTTATCAACTATGGGGCGTTGACTTACCTGAAGACAAGGTTAAGCGAGCAATAGAACTGACCCAGGAAAAGTACTGCAGTGTTCTGCACATGATCAACAAGACGGCGAAGGTAGATTTCAGGTACGAAATTAACCCGACCAAACCATAAAAAGTTTTTTCCTACCCAGGCCATCCCTGGGTTTGCTATTGCGCATGTTCGAGGCTCAGTGACCCGTAGAACAAACTCTTTCGCCTACAGGTGCAGGTATACCGGCGGCATTTTTAATTTTTAACATGGGATACACCGTCAGGTAGAGAATAACGGCATTGAGGCCCAGCAGGACAGAAGTAACCTGGAAAACGCCGCGTAAGCCAATACTTGACGCCAGTAGTCCACCTGTTATAGGTCCGAGCAAGTTGCCTAAAAACATCGCTGTACTGTTCAGACCGAAAGCTCCTCCCTGCTTTTCCCGGGGAACCGCCTGGTTGATAATGGCGTTGACCGCCGGGATAAGGCCCCCCAGACAAAAGCCCAGCACAAAGCGGAAAAACAGCAGTTGCCACACGTTTTCAACGTAGGCCTGAGGGAGGAACAAGAAGGCGGCGGCCGCCATGGCCCACAACAGAACGCGGTGATAACCACACTGGTCGCCAATTCTGCCCAAGCGCGGAGAGGCCACAATGTTGGCGATGCCGGTGACAGCGAAAACCATCCCCGCCATCAACGAGACCCGGCCTGCCGCTCCGCCTAGTTCGGAGACGAAGACGGTAATCATGGGTTGGTTGATCATCAATGAAAACTGGATCAGGAAGCTGACGGCAAACATGGCTAGAAGGATCTTCTCTCTCACCAGCAAAGAGAGGAGCGGCTCGCGGGCGGCTGCAGCCGTTGCTTCCTTTCTTTGAAACTTCTCCTCCACACCAATCAGAACAGTTAGCGCAGCCAGTGCATTCATGGCGGCGGTCACGAAAAATATCTGGCGGAAACCAATCACCTCAGCAAGGGCACCTCCCACCAGCGGCCCAATCACCGTACCCGCCACCACCCCGGTTTGCAAAAAACCCAGGGCGTAGCCGGAGTGTTCTTTCGGCACGTTGTAAGCCAGCAAAGCGGTGGCCGCCGCGACAAAGCCCGCCACCGTTCCCATCAGCAGACGTAAAACTAGCAGTTGGTAAACATTAGTGGCCAGACCCATGAAGGCAACGACCAGTGCCATGCCGAAACCCGAACGGAGCAGCATCACTTTTCGACCGTACTTATCGGCCAGGCTGCCCCAGATGGGTGAAAAAATAGCCGCGGTCAAAAAGTTGGCCGCAAACACCAGCCCGGCCCACAGCTCCACCTGCCGCACGTCCGTGACGCCCAGCTCTTCAATGTATAGGGGCAGGAAAGGTATGATCAGGCTCATCCCGGCCATCAAAATCAGTGTAGCGATCCATAAAATATATAGATGCCGCTTCCATGTTTCCACGTCAATCCCACGTCTCCCGTCCAATAGGCTTATCAATTAGAATACGCCTCTTTTTAACATAATACAAGCTCAGGACAGGTTTGACCCCGGGCTTGCGCAGTGGTAAATTGAAGCTATCCGGCCAAAAGAAGGTGAAAACCGTGCAGGTACTAAAATTACCCGTTAAAAAGGCTACGGTAGTGTATGCATACGCAATGTGGGACGGTGAACGAGCCTGGCTCCGCCGCCGGGTAGGTGTAGTTATTTCCGGCGACCGCATCGTCAGGATACTGGAAGAGACCAGCCCGGATAACCTGAAGCTCTCTTTCCCGGAAGCCCAGGCGATCTCTCTCCCGTCCCTCACCCTGCTGCCGGGCCTGGTAGATTGCCACATCCACCTGGCCATGGACGGGCACAACTTCCAGGTTTCTCTCCAGGGGTGGGGAGACCCGGCTGCCCTCTGGCAAAGGATTGCTTGCGACCTGCAGGAAACCCTCCGGCACGGCATTACAGCTGTGAGAGACGGAGGAGACCTGCGCCGGATCGGGTTATGGACCAGGAATCTTGTCAGACTTGGAAAACTGGAGGGCCCTACCGTGGTCGCTACAGGGCAGGCCCTGGGCCGTCACGGAATGTACGGCAGCTTCTTGGGCCCAGGGGTCACCAGTCTCGGAGAGGCCCTCGGGTTCATCCGGAACTTGTACCGCCAAGGGGTAGACCAGGTAAAAGTCGTTGCCTCAGGTATCGTCAGTCTTAACCGGTTCGGGAAGGTGGGCCCGTTACAGTTCCCGGACGCGGACTTAAAGGAAATTGTTCAGGCCGCCCACTCCTACGGCCTGAAAGTGATGGCCCATGCCAGTTCCGACCAAGCGGTACGCGCCTGTGTTGGGGCGGGAGTGGATTCGATAGAACACGGGTACTTTGCCAGTTCAGCCACCCTGGCAGCAATTGCGGATACCCCAACCTGGTGGGTGCCAACCCTCATACCTGTGGCAGTCAGGGACGACTATCCCGGCTGTGACCCGGACGTGGTACGGCGCACCTGGCAGCTTCACCTGCAGAAGGTCGCGGAAGCGCACCGCTTGGGGGTGAACCTGGCGGTAGGCACCGACGCCGGTTCACCCGGTGTGCCTCATGGCGGGCGGTATCTCGACGAACTCAGGTTGTTGTCCCGGGCGGGGCTTCCTTCTTTAGACCTCCTTAGGGCCGCCACGATTAACGGCGCCCGGCTGCTGGGGCTCGAACAGGACATCGGAACCCTGGCTACCGGGAAAAAGGCCCTCATGATCGGTGTGGCCGGCAATCCCCTGGAAAACCTGGATACCCTGAGCAATATCCATTTTTTGGCATACTAGCAGGCACCATGTCGCAGTCATCTATTAAATCGAGTTTCAAGGCACCCGTTACTTTCCTGCCAGGTAATCGGCGACTATCTGCCGGACCTGGTCCACTTCAAAATTGTACTGCTGGGTAAGATCCTTGAGGGCTGCCCGCGGGTTCTCCCGGGCGGGAATGCCCAGTTTCTCGTAAATGTATTCCACTTCTTATAGTCGGCCTTGTCCAGCCGTAATAAGCCAGGGTAGCGCAAATAAAGGAACACCACCAGCAGGACCGCCGAGACGGTCAGGCGGATCTGGACCAGGATAAAGGGACTGAGAGCCTGGTTGAAAAAGTACTTGGCAACGGCACCGGCAAGTCCCCATAAGGTGGTGGCCATAGCAATCAGCAAGTATCCTTTGACTTGTACGGGCAATGAACTACCTCCACTCCGTCCAATCTCATCGATTACAACTATAGCGAAATTCCCCATCGGCACCCAAGTTCCTGTCAGCCCTCACCGATTAGATTTAAATTTGGCTCTTCTCCAAAACATTACAGTAAACCTGGCAAGCCAGTTTATCAAAATGATCCCTTTCATCCTTACCATCGTGGTACTGGCCGGTTTCATTCGCCGGGCCACTCCGCCATCAGCCGATGGAGTTCCCTTCGATCGGGCGGAACAATAGCCGGGTACAGCCGGCTATTTCATTTACCGCGGTAGCTTTTTCCTGCATAGAATTGCCTCTCTTTTATTTACCAGACCCCTTTGATGGTATCTGAAACAAATCTGAGCTATGATTATATCAGTTCTGATTTTAGGTGAAGGAATTCAAAAATGAACCAGGAAAACAGCAGGCTAACCTACCCCATCGGTAAAGCCGATCATGGTCTCACGATCAGCCAGGTACTATACCAAAGGCTTTGTTTTTCTCGCTCCCTGATCAGGAAATTGCGGGCGGGGCGGAAAGTCACATTGAACGGCGAACAGGTATACTGGAACCGCCAGGTCCGGGAAGGCGAGGAACTGGTTATCCAACTCCACGAGCCAGAAGTAAATAACTCCGTAATTCCGGAGAATATTCCCCTGGATATCGCCTTCGAGGACCAGGACCTGATGGTTTTAGACAAGCCAGCCGGCATGCTGGTACACCCCAGCCGGGGCGAAAACACCGGAACCCTCGCCAACGCTGTGGTCTCCTACTGGCAGGGCCGGGGAGAACAGTCCCGCTTCCGTCCGGTCCACCGCCTGGACCGTAACACCTCCGGCTTGCTGGTCGTCGCCAAGAACCAGTTCACCCACCAGCACCTGGCCAAGAGTCTTGGGCTAAAAACGCTTTCCCGCCACTATATTGCCGTGGTACATGGCGTGATTACACCAAATCAAGGCACAATCCGTGAGCCGATCGCCAGGAAACCCGGCAGTATCGTGGAAAGGATGGTCTCAAGGGAGGGCCAGGAGGCCATTACCCATTTCCGGGTCATCCGGCGTTTTCCCGACGCTACCCTGGTGATGTTTCACCTGGATACGGGCCGCACCCACCAGATCCGGGTCCACATGAGCCACCTGGGTCACCCGCTGCACGGGGACACACTGTACGGCGGGAGTCCCTCTCTGATACCCAGGCAGGCCCTCCACTCCTCCCGCCTGGAATTTCCCCATCCCCGCACAGGTGAAAGGATGGCCTTTGATTGCCAGGTTCCCCCGGATATGCAGAAATTAGTTCGTTACCTTGAAGCACTGTGAACAGGAGTTTTACCCTGCCACAACCGGGCGACCAGGCCCTCGCTTAGCGCCATCCCGCCAAAAATCAGCACCATGCCGACAACCATTCCCCAGTTAAGGGGTTCTCCCACAATGGTACCCAATAGAACGGAGATCACCGGGATCAGGAAAGCCACCAGGGAAATGGTAGTAGCAGGTACCCGCTGCATCAGCCAGAAAAACAGCCCGAAAGCCACCGCGGAGCCGAAAAGGGCCAGGAACAACAGTGCC
Source organism: Clostridiales bacterium PH28_bin88 (assembly GCA_000987045.1). Taxonomy (GTDB): domain Bacteria; phylum Bacillota; class PH28-bin88; order PH28-bin88; family PH28-bin88; genus PH28-bin88. The sequence continues at coordinate 16,630 of LAKY01000063.1, forward strand.
GCCACCCCTTTCCAGTGAAAGGTGATGGCATAACCACGTTCGAACGCCAGGCTGCCGGCGCCCAGGATGACAGTTCCCACCATGGTTTGGACCGTATTGGTTACATCCGAGTCCGTTCCCGAGCCGAATTTCTTGGAGTAAACATTTCCTATCCCGTACCCCGCGGCGCTGCCTACCAAGGCCAGTCCCCCGGCGAGAGTGGCCCCGCTGCCCAACTGATCCATAAAGAGAAGCAGGATGCCCGCAAATCCCACCGCTACCCCAAGGATCTTGGTCACGGTAGCGCGCTCCGCCAGGAAGAAATGGGCCAGAAAAACCACGAAGAAGGGGACGGTGCTGGTAAGTACCGCCGCCATGCCTGAGGAAACGAACTGCTGCCCCCAGAAGGTAAGACCAAAGGGAAGGGCCGTCATAAAAAAGCCGATTGCCACCAGGTGGCCAAACTGCCCCCATGTTACAGAAATACTTTTCCGCTTCAACCTCAGGTAACCGAACAACAAAACCGAAGCGATGAGAAATCTAAGGGTGGCAAAGGTAATGGGCGGCATGTAGGCTAACCCAATCTTCATCGCCAGGAATGTGGAACCCCAGATGATACTTATCGCCCAAAAAGCAATCCATGAGAACCGGTCCATTGGTGTGGTTCCTCCTACTTAATAACAACATAATAACAATATACTAGTATTATCCCGCAGAAGGACATTTGAAGCAAGCGCAGAATTAAAGTAAAATTAGCCTTGATAGGAGGAAATAGAGGATTCATGCATACTCCACCCGAAGTTGTTCTATTGAGAAAGGCGTGGTTGGGCTCCAAGTGCCTGACCCTCTACAGAAGCATACTTCAAGACCCTTGCTGCCAGGCGTTTTTACACGTACTGGACCTGGCGTGCACAGAGGCGATCGATGCCTCAGATTTGCTTAAGGCTTATCACTGCCTAGTTGCCACGCTGGCTGATGAAGCCGAAAATGCGCCTGCCACCCCGGTTGGCGATACCTGGCAGGACCACCTGCTTAACTTAATCTTGAGAAACGAGAACCCCTTCAGCCGGCAGGCAGAATTCACCGCCCTTACCCTCATGGGGGCCTCCCTCAGGGAGGCAGCCTCCCACGACTTGCGTTGCCTGCAATTCCTGTTCCAGCTGGATGCCTCCGTTGTGCGTCAAGCGGTAAGCCGCCTGGTGGAAGAAGCCTCCCATACGGAGCTTCCCGTGCCGTACCCACCAATGGTGCTGCCCACCTGGGAGAACCTGCGTTCCCAGGCAGGAAAAACCGGCCGGCAAGATACCACAGAGATCAGGGACTTGTTTGCGCGTTCCCGCGACTGGGGACAACTACTCCCCCGCCTGGCTGGGTGGTATGCATCCACAGGGGTTGGCATCTACGGCCAGTACCAGGCTTTTCGTTGGGTCCGGCAAGGCGCCCAGGGTGAACTACAGGGTATTTCCACACCCGATCCCATTCGCCTGCAGGAACTGATCGGCTACCAGTCTGAACGCGCCCAACTGATCCAAAACACCGAACAATTCCTCCAGGGTTATCCTGCCAATAACGTTTTGCTGTACGGGGACCGGGGTACCGGAAAGTCCTCAACGGTAAAGGCTCTGCTGAATGAATACGGGCAACGGGGATTACGGTTGATAGAGGTATCCAAGCACCACTTGACCGACTTCCCAGAACTCTTTTCCATGCTGCGCAACCGGCGGCAGAAGTTTATTCTCTTCGTGGACGACCTGTCCTTCGAGGATAACGAGGTGTCCTACAAGGATCTCAAGGCCATCCTGGAGGGAGGGCTGGAAGCCCGCCCCGATAACGTGCTGATCTACGCCACCTCCAACCGGCGCCACCTGGTCAAGGAGCGCTTCGCCGACCGCCAGTTCACCGACGACGAGGTGCGGAAAAGCGATACGCTTCAGGAAAAGCTCTCCCTGTCGGACCGGTTCGGGATCACCGTCACTTTTCCCTCCCCTGACCAGGAAGGGTACCTGGCCATTGTGGAGGGTCTGGCACGGCAGAGAGGCCTTTCCATCCATCCCGACGACCTGCGCCAGATGGCGCTCCAGTGGGAACTGTGGCACAACGGCCGGTCCGGGCGCACCGCCCGGCAATTCATCGACCACCTGACCGGTGAATTGGCGATAAAAAAGAAATAAGGCTTTGCCGGATAGCCCTGAAACACAGAGGAGCCCTGCCAAGGCTCCTCTTATTCTTGCCGTTTCTATTTAAACCTGGGGCCCGCCATCGCAACTTCCCTCGAAACCCCCGAAAACTTCGCAAAGTTGTCCATAAATCTACCGGCCAGTTCGTTAGCTTTTTGGTCATAGGCCTGTTGATCGGACCAGGTATTCCGGGGCTGGAGCACTTCGGCGGGGACTCCCGGGCAAGCCTCGGGGACCAGTACATTGAAAACAGGGTCGGGGCGATAGGCAACCTCGTCGAGCCGTCCCTCCAGTGCAGCGGATACCATGGCCCGGGTATATTTTAAGCTTATTCTCTGCCCTGTGCCATACGGTCCCCCGGACCACCCCGTATTGATCAGGTAGACGCTGGAATTGTGCCGGGCGATCCTGTCACCTAACATTTGCGCGTAAGCCATTGGCGGCAAAGGTAAGAAAGGAGCGCCGAAACAGGTGGAAAAAGTGGCTTCCGGCTCCTTGATGCCCCTTTCGGTACCGGCCAGTTTACTGGTATATCCCGACAGGAAATGATACATGGCCTGTTCCCTGGAAAGCTTGGCGACCGGCGGCAGCACCCCGAAGGCATCCGCCGTCAGGAATATTACTGTCTTGGGGTGCCCACCCGTACCGGGAATGACCACACCGGGGATAAAGTCCACGGGGTAAGCAGCCCGCGTGTTCTCGGTAATTCTATCACTGTCGAAGTCCACTGCCCGGGTTTCCGGATCGACCACCACGTTCTCCAAAACCGCCCCGAAACGGATGGCCTCCCAGATCTGGGGTTCATTCTCCCGGGAAAGGTGGATACACTTGGCGTAGCAACCTCCCTCGAAGTTGAAAACGCCGGTGTCAGACCAACCATGCTCATCATCACCGATCAGCCGGCGGTTTGGATCCGCTGAAAGGGTGGTCTTGCCGGTACCGGACAGGCCGAAGAACAGGGCTGTATCTCCCCCGGCGCCCATGTTGGCGGAGCAGTGCATTGGGAACACGTTTTGATGAGGCAGCAGGTAGTTCATGACAGTAAAGACAGACTTCTTCATTTCACCGGCGTAGTGAGTTCCGCCAATGATAACCAACCGCTTTTCAAAGTTCAGTATCACAAAGGCCTCGGAACGGGTCCCATCCGTTTCCGGATTGGCCCGAAATCCGGGTGCGCAGATCACCGTGTATTCAGGTTGATGGCGGGACAACTCTTCCCCGGTGGGCCGGATAAACAGCTGGCGAACAAACAGGTTCTGCCAAGCAAATTCGTTGATAAACCTGATAGGTAACCGGTATTCCGGGTCAGCCCCGGCGAACCCGTCAAAGACAAATAACTCCCTGTTTTGCAGGTAGGCCGCCAGCCGGTTGTAGATCCGCTCAAATGCCTCCCGCGAAAAGGGCTGGTTGACCTTCCCCCACCAGATCTCGTCGTGTATTCCGGCACCGTCTACAACAAACTTGTCATTGGGCGACCTGCCGGTATATTTTCCCGTATAGACCACCAGTGCGCCACTGGGTGTCAAGGTTCCCTCCCCCCGGGCTATACTGTGTTCTACCAACCGCGGGGTGGGAAGGTTCCAGTAGACTTTGGCGGGATTGATCATGCCCATTGGTTGAAGCGTCTGATTTGCGTCCATCTTTGTCCCCTTCTTACTGCATAGTCTAGGCAAAGCAACCATAATGCTCCTTTCGACGAAGCCAGGGGGTTTTCCTGCATACTGAATCCACATGATGACGTTCTTTTTTTCACGATCCCACGATATAATGCATACTATTCAGGCGTTACTTGTGTTTAGTATAACGTTTATTCCCTCAACCCCTTAAACGCCAGGCCCGAGGGCTGGCGGTAACAGACTCTGCGATAATATTTTTTGAGCGGGCTCTTGCTTGAAGGATTCTATAGTGGTCCCGTCGAAAGTCTCACCAATTTTTTCAAGAGGGTGGCGATGATATACCTTGATACCACCATGAACCGAATACTGCGCCCAGGGGTCCGTTTATTTCTACTTTTACGTAGATAAGAGGGATAATCGGTGAGCAGTAACTTTAATGAAAACTTTCAGGACCAATGGGAGAATTGGGCTTGGCAGCTGCAGAATTCGCTTACGTCTGTAGATCAGCTTGCCGGCCTGGTGCGCATGACCCATGAGGAGTGCGCAGCGTTGAGAGAGACCACGAAAAAGTACCCGGTGGCCATTACGCCGTACTACTGGTCTCTCGTCGATTTTGCCGACCCTCACGACCCTGTGAAGAAACAGTGTTTCCCCAGTCATGATGAGATTAGCTATCACGTGTCTGGCGTAGAAGACCCCCTGGCCGAGGAAGAGGATATGGTTGTGCCGGGCCTGGTGCACCGTTATCCCGACCGGGTGCTGATGATCGTAACAAATATCTGCGCCATGAACTGCCGCCACTGTACCAGGAAGCGCCTCTGGGCAGGTGGAAGAAAAGGGTTTTCGCGAGATCAGGTAGACGAGATGTTCGCGTACATCCGTTCCACTCCCGCTGTAAGGGATGTGGTGGTTTCCGGCGGAGACCCCCTGATGCTGAACGACGAAAACCTGGAGTATATCTTAAGAAACCTTAAAAAGATTAGCCACGTGGAAATCATCCGGATTGGCACCAGGGCCCCGGTGGTTTTGCCCCAAAGAATCACCGGCGACCTGGTATCCATGTTGCGAAAATACCGCCCCATCTGGCTTAATACCCAGTTTAACCACCCAAAGGAGTTGACGCCTAGATCCATACAGGCCTGCGACAGGATTATCTCCGCCGGGATCCCGGTGAATAACCAGAGCGTTTTGTTAAAAGGGATCAATGATGATCCTGTGGTAATGAAAACCCTCTGCCAGAAACTGTTGGCCGCAAGTATCCGGCCCTATTATATTTTTCAGTGTGATCCCGTGGCGGGTACGGAACATCTACGCACGCCCGTATGGAAAGGAATAGAGATCATCGAAAACATGCGGGGACATACCTCCGGCCTCGCAGTGCCCACGTTTGTAGTGGACGCCCCCGGTGGAGGAGGCAAGATACCCCTTCAGCCGGGTTACCTCATTTCCATGTCGGATGAATACCTGGTTTTCCGCACCTACGAAGGACGGATTATCCGCTATCCCAACCCGAACAACAGGTTTGATGCTAACCCAGTGGTCCGTTCGTAAAAATTTAAGGAAAAGAGATAATGAAACATGAAAATAGGCATAACCTATAACCTGCGCCATGAGATATCCGCCGACAAAGGGCCGACGGACTTGTACGAGGAATTTGACTGTGAGGAAACCATCCAGGCCATTGCGAAAGAACTTGGAGAAATGGGGCATGAGGTGATAAAGTTAGGATGGGGAAAGGAGTTTTTACAAGGTATCCTGTCGGAAAAGTGTGACCTGGTATTTAACATCGCCGAGGGGATGGGAGGCCGGAGCAGGGAAGCCCAGGTTCCAGCCGTGCTGGAAATGCTGGGTATCCCCTACACCTTCTCTGATGCCCAGACTTTGTCTATTTGCATGGATAAGGGCCTCACTAAAAGAATGGTAAGCACCATTGGCGTCAAGACCCCAAAGTTTTTTGTGGCAACTACGGTAAGCGATGTCCGCAGGCACCGTCTCGGGTTCCCCTTGTTTGTTAAACCCGCGCTGGAGGGATCCAGCAAAGGAATCCGCCTCCATTCCAAGGTGAACAACCGTACGGAATTGGAGCGGCAGGTGGCCTGGCTGCTTAAGGAGTACGGCCCTCAACCGGTACTGGTGGAAGAGTTTATCCGGGGACGGGAAGTCACGGTTGGAGTGCTGGGAAATGAAAAGCCCTTCGTGCTGGGAATTATGGAAATCAAGGGTAAGAGCCAAGGTGATGAATTCGTCTATTCCCTGGAGATGAAGCGCAACTGGATGGAAGAGGTGGAGTATGTCTGCCCCGCAGGGTTGGATGACTTTACTAGCGAAAGGGTGGCCAGAGACGCCCTGAAAGTATTCAAATTGTTAGGGTGCAGGGATGCGGCCAGGTTTGACTTCCGCATTGACAGCATGGGCCAACCCCACTTTCTGGAGGTCAACCCGCTGGCCGGCCTTTCCCCCGTGTACTCCGACCTGACCATTATGGCGATAAAATCCGGTTATGACTACCCGTGGCTGATCCGGACCATTGTAGATCTGGCGGTGGAGCGCAACGGAATCAAGACTGGCTCCGTCAATTTTGCCAGCGCGTAGCTTTAGACGTTTTGAACCAATTTTAACGCCAGTGGTTTTTATCACAGCGCAATTAGAGCCCCTGCTGCTTGCAAGGGCTCTCTCACTTCCCCTACGCCAACACTATTCATATTCCCTGGCCAACACCGGATAGAGTCTTCTCAATTCCTCATATCTTTGTAATAATTCTTCGGTAATTTCGCTCTTTTCCCATCTACCGGCCTTAATCATTTTCCTGGCCAACGCTCCGTGGTGCAAGACGGCACGAATTCGCAGATCATTTGCGGTCAACCCCAAATCCTCCATGTATTCGGGGCAGATGTGTCCATAGGTGTGGCAAGTCCTAGGATCATCTTGGATAAAAGGCATTCCTTCGATGTCCCGCTCGGGATTCTGGTCATACTCATACGGGCAACTACCTGTATCACAAGGCAAGCCGGGATATTCGACAGTTGTCAGAGAACCTACTGCCATTTTCTTTTCCCCTTCCCTTCCCCTTCACTTATATCCAGTCGCGAATGGTAGCAATAATTCCCCACAGGAACATTGCCCAGGAAACCATAGCGAGGGTAATTTCGAGCATCCCCTGGGAGGAGTAGTACCTGCTCAGCATGCGCATCATTCCTCCAATAGGTCCTTCTATCGTTAAGTTTCGGGGTAAATCGACTTCTTGCCAATAGCCGGGTAGCCTCATTTTTTCATAGGACTTAGGTCCTGTTTTTCAGGCAAAATGGTAAAAGGTTGCTAGTGAATTGGCAAGAATGCTTATGTTATACTAGCCCCGGTATTTCTTTTAGAGAATGTTCACAATTCGTTTTGTTAGGGAGGCGAGGCACTATAATGGTCAACAAGAACGAAGCACCACGGATTGCTTATTTCTGCATGGAATACGGGCTCCATGAAGAATTCCGCATTTATTCGGGCGGGTTGGGCATTCTTGCTGGAGACCACCTGAAGTCCGCCGGGGACCTGAACCTTCCGTTAGTAGGTATTGGTCTTCTTTGGCGGCAGGGTTATACCACTCAGTTAATCAGCCAAGACGGGCGGCCTTACGACATCTACGAGGAATACAAATACGACTTCCTTAAAGATACAGGTGTAGCCGTAAAGGTTTGTATCAGGGGTAGACAGGTCACCTGTAATGTGTGGTTGGTAGATAAATACGGTAACGCACCCCTCTACCTGCTGGACACCAACCTGCCGGAAAACCAGGAATGGTGGATCACTGACCGGTTGTATGGAGGCAGCGGCGAGGACCGCATCGCGCAGGAAATAGTGCTGGGTATAGGCGGAGTGCGTGCCTTACGGGCTCTTGGCATCGAAGTGGACGTGTATCACTTTAACGAGGGACATGCGGCGCTGGCCGGCGTCGAACTCATCCGGGAAAAGATGGAGCAGGGGATGTCCTTCGAAACGGCATGGGAATTCACCCGCCGGCAGGTGGTCTTCACCACTCACACTCCGGTAGCCGCCGGCAACGAGTCTCACCATCACAGTGCCCTCAGCAATATAGGGGCTTACAATGGTTTAACCTACGAGCAAATGACCCGGATAGGCGGCGACCCCTTCAACATGACCGTGGCCGGCCTGCGACTTGCCCGGAATGCTAACGCCGTGGCGCAATTGCACGGTGTTACCGCCCGCAGGATGTGGAAAGATATAACCGGGGCTGCTCCCATCACCGCCATTACCAATGGAGTGCACCGCGGAACCTGGTGGGACCCCCGTATCCGGAAGGCGTACGAGGAAGGCGCTGACCTCTGGGAGCCACATATGGAAGCCAAGAAAGAGTTGATCGCCGAAGTGCGTGCTCGCACCGGCGCACAACTGGACGCGCAGGCGCTACTAATCGGGTTTGCGCGCAGGGCCGCCGCATACAAGCGGAGCGACCTGATCTTCCGCAACCCCGGCGTCATCGAGTCGCTACTGCAAAGTGGAAGGATTCAGCTCGTGTTCTCCGGGAAAGCCCACCCGCTGGATGAAGCCGGAAAAAACATCGTGTCCAACCTGGTGGCCATGGCCAGGAAATACCCCAAAAGCGTGGTCTTCCTGGAGAACTACGATATGAAGATCGGGCGCTTGCTGACCCGGGGATGCGACGTTTGGCTGAATAACCCGCAGCGCCCACAGGAGGCTAGCGGCACCTCAGGAATGAAGGCTGCCATGAACGGGATCCTCAACCTGAGCACCCTGGACGGCTGGTGGCCGGAAGGATGCGAACACGGCGTCACCGGGTGGCAGTTCGGTGAAGCCTATGAAGGGCCCGACCAGGACGGGCATGACCTGAATGCGCTGTACCGCGTACTCCTGGAAGAAGTAGTACCGACTTATTACGAAGATAGAGCCAAGTGGCTGCGGATGATGAAAGCAAGTATCGACATGTCCCACCGGAAGTTCTCCAGCGCCCGGATGCTGGAAGAATATGTGTCCCAACTGTACGCCCCAGCCGTGGCATTGCCCCAAGCCGCGGCCACGGCATGACGCAAAAAAAACAGGAGGAGCGTTAAACCGCTCCTCCGAATTTTTAACCGTTCGCCAGTTGCTCCATTTGAGTTAACACCTGTTCAAACACCCCGAGAGCCTCCGCAATTGGCTGGGGAGACGACATGTCCACGCCAGCGCGTTGGAGGAGATTGAGGGGGTAGTCCGCGCTTCCACCCTGAAGAAAGTCCATGTAGCGCGCTACCGCAGGCTCCCCTTCCTCCAGGATCTTTCGCGCCAGGGCAGTGGCCGCCGAAAACCCGGTAGCGTACTTGTAGACGTAGAACGGGGTATAAAAGTGGGGGATGCGAGCCCACTCCATGTCGATTTCCTGGTCAACCACAGTATCGGGACCGTAGTATTCCAGGTTGAGCTGCCGGTAGATCCCGGATATCGCTTCCGGTGTTAACGCCTCACCCACCTCGGCTTTTTCATGGATAATTTTTTCAAATTCCGCAAACATGGTTTGCCGGTATACGGTGCCGCGGAACTGTTCCATGTAGTGATTCAAGAGGAACATCTTTTCCTGCCGCCCCGGGGTCACCTTCAACAGGTGCTCCATCAACAGCGCCTCATTGACGGTGGAAGCCACCTCGGCGACAAAGATGGTGTATGACCCATAAACATAGGGCTGCTCTTTAGTCGAGTAGTAAGTGTGCAGGGCGTGACCCATCTCGTGGGCCAGGGTAAACACGTTGTCCAGGCTGTCCTTGTAGTTTAACAGGACGTACGGGTGGGTGCCGTAAGCGCCCCACGAATAGGCGCCGCTGGTTTTGCCCTCATTCTCCAGGGCATCAATCCACCTGGACGAAAAGCCCTCCTGCAGTGTCTTCCTATACTCTTCTCCCAGGGGCTCCAATCCCTTTGCCACCTCGCGGAGAGCATCCCGGAAAGAAAAATCCATACGTACGTCGTGGACCATGGGAGTGTAAAGGTCGTACATGTGCAGTTCCTCGAGCCCCAGCATTCTCTTGCGCAAGGCAACATAACGGTACATCAGGTCCAGGCGTCCCCTGACCGTGCTGATCAGGTTTTCGTACACGTCCGGAGGGATATTGTCCGCGTGAAGCGACGAGGCCAGAGCGGACGGGTACTTTCTCACCCTGGCGTGAAAGATGTCCTTTTTGACACTGGCGTTTAACAGGGCAGCCAGGGTATTCTTGTTTTTAGCGTAGGTTCCAAGGAGAGCTGCAAGCACCTCTTTGCGCACCCTGCGGTCCTTGCTCTTCAGAAGTTGGATATAACGACCCTCGGTAACCTCGACCTCTTTCCCGTCTTCATCAACGATGCGCGGAAACTTGGTGTCCGCGGCGACCAGCATTCTAAAAATGTTTCTCGGGGCCTGGGCAATCTCTCCAGCCAAAGCGACGATCTGTTCTTCTTCCGCCGATAAGGTATGTGGTCTCATGCGCACAAGCTCGTCCAGGAAATGCCCGTAAAGTTCTAATCCTTCTTGATTGACATAATCCTTCAAGACGTCCTCCGGGATAGCAAGGATTTCCGGGACAATGTACGCCGCAGCCTTTTGCACCTGTACCGCCAACCCTTCTGACCGGTCGGCCAGGGCCTGGTATACCGTATTGGTATTGTCCTCGTCCTTACGCATGTGGGCATAGACGTACAGCTTCTCGTTGATTTGCATCATCTGGTCACGCAGGCGCAAAACTTCCAGAAGCGTATTGGCGTTTTCCTTGAGCTTGCCCTTGTAGCCTTCCAGCTGTGGGATCAGGTTTTTGACCTCATTGTAATCCTGTTCCCATAACTCATGGCTGGCGTAGATATCTTCCAGCCGCCATTTCATCTCCTCAGGAATTTGATCCCGTTTGGGAAGTGCTTGATGCCCCGGGTCTCTCAAACATACTTCCTCCCATCTCTTTCTTCAAATAAATCAACCTTGACGCTAGGCCAAGTTTAGCATCAAAGGCATGCTTATCATTTGTCGCCAGGAACACTTTTAGGCGTAGGACTATCGTTTATCCTCCAGGTATTGAAGGATCCCTTCCGAAACAGCCACTGCCATCTGCTGGCGAAACGCGGGTTCCTGTAATTTTCGCTTGTCTTCCGGATTGGAAATGAACCCCATTTCCACCAGAACTGTCGGTACGTTGGAGGCTCTCAGCAGGTACAGGTTGGTACGAGGGACTACATAAGTGTGGTTAAGGGATTGCACCTTGTGAACTTTCTGGAGAATAGCTTCTGCCAGTCTCTTGCCTTCCTCCGAGTCCTTGGGGTAGAAAACCACGGCCCCATGCTCGTCGCTGTCGCCGGAAGAGTTCACGTGAACGCTTACCCCTACCGTCCCCCGGTTGATAATCTTTAACCGGCCTTCCAGGTCCCGGCGGTGCCGCCCTTTCCCGGGTATTTCTTCCCCGGTTACGTCCCGATCGGACTCTCTGGTGAACTCCACTGGAACGCCGTGCAGGGCGAGATAATCCCCCATCCGCAGGACCACGTCCAGGGTGATGTTCTTTTCCAATACTCCACACCTGTCGTGAGCCCCCGGGTCGATACCGCCATGACCGGCGTCTAGGATCACACGGGTGGTTCGAACCAAGCCGCCCAACAGGGGAACAACCGTGTAATCAGCCGTAACAGCAACCAACCCAAACCCGATCAGCCCTATGATTAGCAAAAACCTAATAACCCTCTTACGCAAGAATACGGCTATGGTGGAACGCCTCAATGCTATCCCCCTCCCGACAGCCCGTGGTTGTACTACCTAATGTATATGTCCTACCGTCCGCGTCCATGCCAGGAGGGTTAACGACTTACCTTTACACCAAAAACAACTATGAAATCGCCTCGCGCTTTTATTTCAGCCCGCACAAAATCAATCTTTTTCCTGCTTTTTTAGCCTGTATTCACGAAGATCAATCACTTTATCAGGTAAGCCGCCGCCTTTTTCAAGATGATTTATAACTTTGGATATTTCCTCTCTTACCTTCCTGTAATCAATCTCCCTCCAGATCTCTAAAAGCGGGATAAACCCCTTTTCCCCGGATGCTTTAATCTTCTGGAGCAACAGTAATATCATACCCCTGTTTCTGTCCTTCAGCTCATTTACAAAGCTGTAATCCCCTCCCGGAATCAATGACCTGAGTTTTTGGCACTTAGGTGCCTGGCACCATCTCCTAACATTGCGTAAATGGTGTAACTTCCCCCCTTATTGCGCTAGTCCACCGGGAAATTCGTCCGGTATTCGGCCTCCACGCCAAGCAGCGCGTCGTCTGCCGAGAACTTGCGGTACGGTATCTGCATCGGTTTTCCGGCCTCATTGCCATAAACAATTTCTCCGCGGGAACCGTACACCTGAAAGGAGATGCCCAGGATGCGGTTGAGCCAGTCCATCCAGTTGGTCAGGTCATCAAGGGGGGAGAATTTAACGCGCTGGATGACCGCCGGGCTGGCAAAGTCAGAGGTGCCAACCAGCACCAGGTGGTCCATGGCCCTGGTTGCGGCCACATAGAAAAGCCTTTTTTTCTCGGCAATCAGTCGATCACGCAACCGTCTTTTCATGATCCGTTTAATCAGGATCGGCTCGGACTCCCAATCGTTATCCGGGTTTGGCGCGATGATGCCGATTTCCGGCGTCTCCTGCCGGGTAATGCCCGTGTCGCTGACAGTCATGGCGAACGGCACATGGCCGGCGTGCAGCGCGTCTCGCTCGCCCAGATTAAAGCCGGCTGCCAGGTCCGGGACAAAGACCATGGGAAACTCCAGTCCCTTGGACTGGTGTACGGTCATGATCTGTACTGACCCACCCAGGCTGATGTCGATGTCAGCTTCCCCTTCTTCTTCAATATAGTCAATCCGGTTATTAAGCCATTCGGTAAAGTCCGCCAGGTCGCTTCCTTCTTCGAGGCTCTTCATGCGGGCGCTGTCCAACAGCTTTTCCACATTGGATACCGCCTGCTCCCCCCGGGTTCCCCGGCAGAGACTCACGTAATAGCCGCCTTCCTGCATGATCAGCCTTAAAAATTCCACCAGTGGAAGGCGGCCGGCCATGCCGAGCCACCTTTCCAGGTTAGCGGCGGCATTTAAAACCGATTCATAGTCCCTGGCGGATAAGCTCTGCTTTGCCAGGGCTTTGTTTGTTTGGGCGGCCGACACTAACTTGGCAAAGAGGCTGAGTTTCCCCGGCAATTTGGACAGCAAAAAAATGCCCTCATCTGAAAGATGGCCTGCCGGTGAGCGCAAAAAAGCGACCAGCGACAAATCGTCTGCCGGGTTGGTTAAAAACCGCAGCAGATTGCCCAGGTCAACGATCTCCTGGCGCTGGAAAAAACCGCGGCCCCGGACCACCGTAAAATCGATGCGGTTCAGACGCAGAGCTTCTTCATAGGTCTTGAGCATCGTCCTCCGGTTTAACAGGATGGCCACAGCCGGTTGCCCTTTTTGGGCGCACTCCCGGACCCGGCGGTATTTTTCCTCGTCCCCCAGGAATACCTCTTTGATTTTTTCCACAATCAACAGGGCTTCCTTGAAGTGATGGCTGAGGTCGGCGGCCGCGGCCGGATTTGCGGGCGACTCCTCCGAATCATGCTCCGCGGAAGACAGTTCATCAGCAGCGCCGTTACTGCCGCTGTCGACCAGCAGGAGTTCCACGCTTCCCGCGCTCTTGTTGCCGGAACATACCAGCTTTTGCGGCCTGGCGTCGTATTCTTCATAGACCTCCCGGGAGAGCAGGTCGTGAAAAAACATGTTGAAAAAATTGATGGGCGTTGCCGCGGAGCGGAAATTATCGGCAAAAACGATTTCCCCGGCCCGCGGCCCGCTGTCGTCACCGATTTTTTCCCGGTACTCGGCTGCATAATCCTTCAGGCCTTCCAGGTTTAAGTCGAACGGCTGCATGTCATGTCCACCGGCCCTGTTGGCCTTTTGCAGTTCCTGTCTCACCCGGGAAAAGAGGCGGACATCGCCGCCCCGGAAGGAGTAGATGGCCTGTTTTTCATCGCCCACGATAAAAAGCTTTGGATTAACAACGGTCTCGGTTTCATCTGCGGCGATCTTTTTGATGATCTGCCACTGGAGGTCATTGGTATCCTGAAACTCGTCCACCATGATAAAGAGAAAGCGTTCCCTGAGTTCATCCAGGATATGCCGGTGCTTTTCGGAGGCAAAAAGATCGAGCACCTTGAGCTGGAGGTCCTGGAAATCAAGGTAGTTCTGGGCGGCTTTATCCTCCTCGTAAGTATTTAAACAATAGCCGGCAAGGCGCGCCAGTGCCTGCAGCAGCTCAAAGCCGTATTCTTCATGGCTTTCCGCGATGGTGAAGTCTTCGACGGCAAAGGACCTCAGCAGGTAGCGGAGAGAGATAAAAACCCCCTTCAGCGCTTCATAGGCCTCGTCGGACCAGGCTTTGGAAGGAGTGGACAGCCTGGTATTTTTAAGGATTTCACTTTTAAGCTCTACTATCCTGTCAGCGTCTATGCTTTGGTAGGCAGCCGGTTCAAGCTCTTCTTTAAGCAGCGGTATCAGCCGCAGCAGCAGGTCCCTCCTGCGGCTCAAGGCAGATTCGTCAAACGGGATTTGGTCCGCCAGCGCCGCCAGTTGCTGCCGGCAGGAATCAAGTTCCCGGCTTTTATACAGCTTATAGGCCATCTCCCGCAGCATGCAGTCGCGGTATTTTTCCAGGCGCTCCAGGTAATCCTGCCGGTCGAGCCTGACAAAACTGTCGAGCCATTGGCCCATATCCTCCCGTTTCTGGATAATTTCAAATACGGAACCGCTGATCGCCGCCCGCGAGAACTCCCCGCTCAGCAAATGGATATCCCGGTTATGCTTATCGGCGGCCAGTTCCCTCAGCGAGCGGTTGATGCTCTTGCGCAGAAACAATACTTTATCCGTTTCATCCAGCACGCGGAAATAAGGGTCGATACCGGCTTCAATGGGATATTCACGGAGCAGCGCGGCGCAAAAGGCGTGAAAGGTGCTGATATAATTGTTAAAAAAAGTGTCCTTGAGTTTTTGAAAATGCGGCTCGCCGGTTCTCTGCAGTTCCTTTTCAATGGCGACATAAATCCGCTCCTTCATCTCCACCGCCGCCTTGTCGGTGAAGGTGAGTACCAGCAAGCGGTCCAGGAAGTGCTTCTCCCGTGACAAGATCTTGATAATCCTGCGGGTAAGCACCTCGGTCTTCCCGGTGCCGGCGCCCGCGGTTACGGCCAGATTCCGCCGGTAATCAGTAGCCAGGTGCTGGTGAAGGGTGGGATAAAAAGTGGCGGTCATGAAAGTTGCTCCTCACTGTTATTGTTGTTTTCACTTAAAAAATATCCCTGACAAGATTGAGCTTCTCCCCGTTCAGGGCATCGCCGGTGACACTGTTCCTGAGTTTTTCCAGGCGCAGCTGGTCCTTGCGGCAGAGCCTGGCAAAGGCACAGTTGTGGCAGGTCTGTTCTGCCGCAAAGCACAACGGCAGGTGAAACACGCCTTTTTGCATCAGCCGGTACAGCCGCAAGATATGATCTTTGCACCTTTCCAGGGCTTGCGCGAATTCTTCCCGCTCCATAAAGCCTTCACGTTGGCCGGAAAACACCGGTAGGTCAGGGGAGGCGCCGGTCTGCCGTGCCGACCTGATATCGCTGATGGCAAAGTAACCGCCGCGCCTGACGGTCTTCGCGGTTTTCACCTGGTACAGCCCGGCGCCGGCCACCGACAGGTTCAGCTGTTTTTGGGCCAAATAATCCATGCATAACAATACGGCCAGCGGCAGGTCGAAGCGCAGCCCCCGGCGGATTTTACCCGGTTCTCCGGCGCCGGCGCTGGTATACAAAAAGGGGAGAACATAACCGGTCGTTCCGGCCAGGTCCACCCGGTCTGTCTCTACCCGGACCACCAGTTCGTTGCCCAGTTTTACCGCGCCCACCATACCGGCCAAATAAGGGGACAGAAAATCGGGGCCGTTTTTTTCATGCTCGAGAAAGGCGCAGAAAAGCCCCCGCCGCCGTGCTGTCTGGTTGTCCAAACCGGCGGTGAGCCCGTTGATGAAACGGACGTGAAAGGCATCGACGCCCTCCTGCTCCTGTTCTTTAAGATGCCGTTCAATAAGTTTTAGAAAAAGGAGCGGGGCATCATCGGGCACGCCTTTGGTCACGCAAGCCATGGCCGTGTATTCTTTAAGGATGGAGCGGACCAGGACTCCCGCCTCCGTGGTATCCGGGTCGAAGTCCGGCCCCTGCTTCAGGCGCATGATGTCATCAAAGAAAAAACGCAGCGGACAGGCGGCATAGCGTTCCAATACCGCGGGGGTAAAGGCGATGTTCCTGATCTCTTCCGCAAGTAGTGCCAAAGAAAACGCGGTGGGCGGGGAAGGGGGCGGCTCTTGGCAAAAGAGGCCGTCAAACTCGGAAAACCATGCCGCGTTCAGGGTTAACCCGTCAAAACGCAGTATCTCCGTAACGTTCCGGAAGAACGCCTCGTCCTCGTTCTTCAGCTCTTTTAAGAGAGGCCGGACCCTGTCGTAATGGTTGTCGGCGTTTTTCCCGATAAATAACAGTTTTTCCCGCCGGCTGTAAAGCTTGTCCCCGCAAGCATCCGTCTCTGGGCCTTCAGTATCTGGGAGTTCCGCCGGAACGCACTTTTCTATCTCCCTGATAAAAGGCGACGGCGGCAACCTCCTGCCGTTATCGGAGAGCGGGCGGCTTAAAAAAAGCGCGCAGGCCGTGGAGCGGACCAGATGGTAAAAACGGCTGCGGCCATGGTCCACGCTGGTATATGCCTGGCCGAGGCCCAATCCTTCTTTTTTGGGTTGCAGGAAATTAAACTCCTCTGCCGCGGGAAATTCCCCGTCCACCATCCCGCAGATAAAGGTGTAACCCCATTTTTCATATTGTCCCCGGTTGACCGGCTGGATGACTACCCCGGCATCACCGCCCGCGGCGTATTCTTCCCTGTCCAGGGAAGCCTCGCCCATCAGGCGCGAAAAAATCCGCGCCAGTTCAGCCAGGGTAAACTTTTCCGCCGGTGATTCCCCCGCGGCAGTCAAAGATGACACCATTTCCGCAAGAAGCT
The DNA here is from genome assembly GCA_000987045.1 of Clostridiales bacterium PH28_bin88. Taxonomy (GTDB): domain Bacteria; phylum Bacillota; class PH28-bin88; order PH28-bin88; family PH28-bin88; genus PH28-bin88. The sequence continues at coordinate 33,464 of LAKY01000063.1, forward strand.
TATCTATCCGGCCAAGGACTGCCCGGTCCCTTTGCCATACTTTCAGCGCCGGGGAGGTATCTCCTGCAAACCCGATATTCTCCGCTATATGAAAGCGGTCCAGCATTCCTTGCAGCGCTTCTTTAAATTCGGCGCCGCTCATCCTGGCCTGCCAGGCTGACAGTGTTTTTTCCGCCCGCGCCAGCAGGTAAAACTGGACCAAGCACTGGCACAGATGGTCTTCCTTTTCCGCGTTGTTTTTCCAGCCGGCCCCGTCCAGATAGCGCTTTACAACCTCCAGCAGCGGGATACCGGGGACGGGCTTTACTGTCCGGTAAGCCTCCTGGCGGATATTCCTGAGATAATTAAAATCGAGCCGGCAGCTACCCGGCTTGATACGCGTGTTCAGCCTTTCCCGGCTTAGCAGTTCGACACCGCTGGCTTGCTGGTATGCCGCCAGGTCCAGAGGTCTTACTTCGTCGCTAAAACTGATATACGGGGAGGAAAGGATCTTTTCCCGCAGCGGGTACGGGTTGGGGCTGACACCCTGGTTCACCAGGTGAAGGATTACGGCCGCCAGCGGGAACCGCAAGAGGGGAACCCCTTGCTCCAGGGAAAAAGAAAGGCCGTACTCGGGGAATACCTCCTCGATGATCGAACTGTAAATGTGGTATGCGGGCGCGACTACCCGGATATCGCTTAAGGCAACGCCAGCCTCGGCCAGCTGCCTGATTTGCCGCGCGATGGAAACGATCTCTTGAAAGCGGCTGTTTGCCTGGGAAATAGTGGCTTTTCCCCGCGACTCCGCCGTCCCGACGCCCGAATCCACCTCCGGTCCCAGCGCGCCTGTTTTTTTCATGCTTACAGGTGAACCCGGCTTGAAAATACTCCCCGACAGGGCAGTGAAAAAATCCTGTCGTTGAAGCGGCAGGATTTTATGTTCCACCGCCAGGTGTTTTGCGCGTTCCAGCAGGGCGGCAATACTCTCCCGGATACGCATCGCCTGCTCTGGAGCAGCGGCCTCCGCGCAGAAGAGGAAGCTCGCCCGGGGTATATGTTTAAACACGGTGAAGATGAACTCTTCCTCCAGCGGACTGAGATAATCAAACCCCAAAAAGATAACGCCCTCGTTTTCCTGGATGCCAAGATGACGGTGAATGTTGTTCTCTCCGGTGTGGCGAAGGAACTCTGCCAGCCCGCTTCTCAGGTCAAAGCCATAGTTTGGCAGCCTTCTTTCATACTCTCTGTATATTTTAATGAGATCCTTTTCCTTAAAAGAAAGGCTGCCCGCCTTCAACCCGGCGATGGCCGCCTCCAGGTCCAGAAGGGATGTTTTACGGAAATTGCAGATAAAATCAGCGAGAGTCCGGATATAACTTTGCCTGAATTTTTCCATTTTCAGGTAAGGAACAGGGCTGTCCGCCATGATTGAACCGAGGATCGATTCCGTCACATGCGGCGAAATGAGCCCCTTCTCACCGCGGCTTTGGATATATCTGGCGATGAGTTCCGGTATGGTAACGATAGCGTCTGTGTTTAAATAGGCAAAAGCTTTGGCGACATTTCGTTTGTCCTCATGCTCAGGTATGACCACAACAGAAGGTTCCGTCCCCATCAAGCTGTTTTTGCATCCGTGAAATTCATGCCAGGCTCCTGACTGGTAAACAGTGATGTGTGCCATAGATTTCCTCCGTTATGATTATTGTGCCACTTAGAAAATTATATCATATTCCGAGGCTGTAAATACGGTTTTTCCCCAACGAACCACGAATATGTGTCTTGAACCACTCACTAATATTGATCAGTTCTTTTTCAGTATTGATCTTCCCAGCAGCAATATGCTCTAGTATTCTTGAAATATTAAAGTTGAAAATACCATTAGCATATATTTCATCGCCTTCGTTCGCTGGTAATGGTTTGTAATTCTTATCCATCTTGAGCTCTCTGCTTTTACTCATCCTCAACAAGCCTCGCTACATCCTTAACTGATTGTCTGCAGTGTCTTGCCCAATCCCATATCATCGGCAAGAACCCCTCCAAACCCAGCACAAAAAAGCGTTTTCATCCACCGGTAACCTTCCTGCTGGTAGGGACGCAGTTCTGCTTTTAAGGTCTTTGGAACGGACAAATTTGCATCCGTGATATCAAATACCTTTTTCTCAATGCTCTTTAAATCAAATCCGGTAAACTCAACAATAAAAAATCCATTAGTTGATGTTCATCAAACACCGGATAACCTTCACAATACAACTCCGTGTGCAGTTCATGAACAGTTCTTGGTTTTCTTTTTGTTCTCAGGAAGTTATTGCAATAGTCCAGAGTATCCTTGTCAAGTCTCAGAATTTCGGGCTTAATAATCCAGTTTATAGCTGTTTCATCTTTCCGAATCGCAAACAGCGCATCCAGCAGACTATACTGAATATCCAGATCATCAGGATACTTTTTATGTAAATCATTTAAAAAACTAATTGCTTTTTCATACTCCTTATTAAGCACATAGGCCTCTCCAATGCTCCATTGATAATAGGGGTCGTCAGGATACCGCTTAGCTTTCTGACGTCTGTATTCTACCAAACCCGCCCAATCTTTCTGAGCAAAAAAATCAGCATCAGTTTCCCATTCTTCCATATCATCATATTCTTCTTCATATTCATCCTGGTTTCCCCATATTTCCTCATACTCAACTTTATAACTCTCAAATTCATCCCTGAAGTGTTTCTTTAGCCGCTCAAATATCTCAAACACAACCGGACATACCGGACAGTTTTCAACAAGGTTGATTAGCCTTGTCCATATTTCTTCTTTATCGGTATAAGGATATTCCCGACAATATTTCGGTCGGTGTTCATAGATCGAACACCCTGTTTCCGTCAAAAACGGACAGGGTTTTTTATTTATCATAAAGCCTTCCCGTGCTTTGACCAGGTACTTTTTCTTAAAATCCTCGCACGGTAATCCAAGCTTTGATGAAATAGCATTCATTTCATTTTCTTCTATAATCGGAACAAGAGCCTTGCAACAGTTTGAACATGCTATGCAGTCAAAACCATCAAACAGTTCTTTATGCATACTGTTGACTATTTGATCTACCTCTTCCGGTTCCTGACCCTTCAAAAACGCTCGAAGCATCCAGTTTTCTTCTTCAACTGTTTCAAATGCCTTTTTCAACTTATCCGGCGATAACACAATAATCCCCTCGCAGCTAATTCATATTCCTATTTTTTACGGGAACCGACAAAAATTATACTATATTTTTAAAACACTGTACTACTACTATTTATCAATCAAAATAACCTTGGTGTTTTTCGTCGCGAAAATCCTTGAATAGTTCATCAGTAAGCAATTCAGGGTGTTGCAAATAGCGGTATATCGCGTTTTTATTGTTATACCGGTAAATAATCTCCACCAACGGCTTATAGTACTTCCCAAAGGTATTATAATATTTCCGGTTCAACCATCTTAGATATTTTTCCCAATTCTGACCATTACTCCTGAATGTCAGCTTAATCACTTTATTTAAATCCATATCAAAATAGTCAGCAGGGATTCTGGCCGGTACCCCCGGAATCGGATGGTATTCGATGAGGAAGGGAATAAGTTTTAGTCTTCTGATAGTGAAAAGGACCCTATAATCATCACTTAATCTCGTATTGAATCCGAACATAATAAGTACAGAGACAGAGTCCTCTCCAAAGGCTTTCAGTAAGTCCTTTTTGGAGATGAACTCTTCCGTCGTTTTCACATTGTTACAGCTGAAATAATACATTTTTTTGGTGAAACGCGCGTTACATGAATGTACCCGCTTAAGCAGCCTGAATTTCTGCTCATCTAAATATGAAATATCAAGTGATTGACTGAAATTTACAACATATTCTCTAGTAATCATCTCTTCAAGAAAGCGTTCAGCTTCAGGAAAGCATAGAAGATTGTCATCCAGCAGCATTACATTATGCTGTTCATACGGGACAAAATTATTGAACCCTCCCGGAACAATTTGCGGTTTCCCCTCTTTTTCCGGCACAACGCAGAAAGGACATTTCCTCACACATCCTCTCGTGAGAAAGCCCAGGGCATAGGTATGATGGGCATAGATGGAATAATCGGGAAAACAGGCATCGATCTCCTCAGGCAACCGGTTTTTAAGATCGACTCCCGTTCCGCCAAAAACAATACTATCTCCGTACATAGATTTCAATTCATCTACTTTTTGATGAGATTTATCAATATAAAACACAGTGCTTGCGTAATATGCATCAGCTTCAATGTATTGAGCTTCCCGCGTTAAGATCACCTCATACCCTTTATTTTTGTACCAGGAACTTATTTTCATTAGCGCCAAATTTGGAATTTTGCTGTCAATATCATACAATACAGTTCTCACAAGTAACCCTGCTTTCTCTGTTGCTTTAATTTAAAGAAGATAAGGTTAGAGTTCTTACTTTCCACTACGGCACATAAGAACTACGCACTCCACGTGGGAGGTATGCGGGAACATGTCCACCGGCTGCACTTCTGTGGTTCGAAAACCCCGTTCCGCGAGAAATCGCAGGTCGCGGGCCAGGGTAGCGGGGTTGCAGGAGACATAGACGATGCGCTCCGGTTTCATGCCTGCTACAGCATCCAGCGCCGCCTGTTCGCACCCTTGCCGGGGCGGGTCCAGCAAGACCACCTCCGGGCGGATACCCTCCTGGTACAACCGGGGAAGCACCTGTTCCGCCGCACCGGCGATAAACTCCACGTTGTCCACCCCGTTTAGGATGGCGTTTTCCCTAGCATCCGCCACCGCGGAGGCGATGTTTTCAATACCGTAAACCCGGCGGGCTTTTTTTGCCAGGAAAAGGGCGATGGCGCCGGTACCGCAGTAGACGTCCAGTACCGTCTCCCGGCCTGTCAGGCCGGCAAAGGAAACGGTCTGGCGGTACAGCGCTTCCGCCTGTACCGGGTTGACCTGAAAGAAAGAAGTAGCTGAGATCCGGAATAAAAAGTGCCCCACCCTTTCCTGGATAAATTCTTTTCCGGCCAGCAAAACGTTTTCTTCGCCCAGGGGATTGGAAGAACGGGGTGGGTTAATGTTTTGTACCACCGACACAAGAGACGGAAATTCAGACAGCAACTCTCCCGCCATCGCGGCACCTGAAAACTCCCGCCGGCAGACAACAAAAACCACCATTGCCTCGCCGGTGGCAAATCCCTTACGGATTACGACTCCCCGCAGCAAACCCTTCCGGGTGGTCACGTCGTATGGAGTAATCCCGGCATCCCGCAATTTTTCCTCTACCGCCCGCCAGATACATATCATGTCTTCCGGTAAGAGGGCGCAATCGGGCACCCTTACCAACCGGTTGCTGTTTTCTTCGTAATACCCAAGAGAAAGTCTGCCTTCCACAAACCCGGCATGCAGGTAGACCTTGTTACGGTAATGCCACGGTTGCTTCATCCCCATAATGGGGTGTAGCGTGTAATCATCCAGCTTGCCCAGGCGGTTTAGGGCGTCACGGACCTGCTCGGTCTTGATTTCCAACTGTCTTTGATACTCAAGGTGCTGCAGGTGGCACCCGCCGCAACCGTCAAAGATTTTACAGGCAGGGCTTGTCCGGCCTCTTGCCGGGTGGATGACTTCCTTCAGCCGCGCGCGGGCAAAGTTCTTCCTTACTTCGGTGATGATACAGGACACCTGGTCACCCGGGGCGGTATGAGGGACAAAAACAGCCAGACCACCTACCCGGCCTACCCCCTCTCCCCGGTGGGTACACCCGGCAATTTCCACTTTCACTTGTTCATTTACATGCACCGGTGGTTCTAAAGACATGATCTCTACTCTTCCTTTTTGCTTCTAACTAAAGCGACCTGTTGTTAAAAAGTCCATAATCTCCTCGGAATGAAGCGCTGTTAGAAACCAGCATGGCGAATTCGAAGGTCAGAAGTCTGAAGTCGGAAATCGGGAGAAACGAATTGCAAGGTACTAAATCTGACCTCTGACTTCTGACGACCGACTTCCGGTTTAGGTTGCACCGCTACCGGCTATATATAGCAGGCTCAGCATGGCGGCGTTCCAAACAGCATGGGCGGTGATAGGGGCATACAGGGTGCGGCTGCGCTCGTAAAGCCAGGCCAACCCCACTCCTCCTACCGCCAGGGGAAGAAAACGCAGCAGGTCCAGGTGCAGAGCACCGAAAATGGCCGCACTCAGGACGATAGCCCAACTGGTACCGAATTTTCCCCGCAGGGCGGGATAAAGGAAGCCGCGAAACAGCAGTTCTTCACCCAGGGGGGCCAGCAGCACTCCAATTAAAGCGGTAGCGAACACCTGAGACACGCTCCTCGCGGACATTACCATTTCTGCGAAGGGTTGGGGACCCGGCTCCCACGGGAGAAGCGCCTGTATGACCATACTGCTCCCCATCACGAGAACAAAGATGAACAGCCCCCACCGCGTACCCTGAACCAAACCTTCCCTTAACATTACCGGCTCCAAGCCCAAGGTTTTGAGCGATGCCCTGTAGCGGAAGGCTACCAGCGATAAGAGTCCAACGATAATCAAACCTGTCTGCATCACGCTGATCATCACGAAGCGCCAAACCGGCTCCCAGGTGCGTGCGATGGGGCTAATAACAAGGCCAAAAATGTTGGTCAAAAAGGCGGCGACTACCAGGAGTGCGATGCCGTCCCATACTCCCCACGGAGGTATGCGGCTGACTTTTTGCTGCTGTTCCACATTCCAGCTCCCTTTCCTTCTTTTAAAAACATAGTTCTTTAACCGTCAAGAAATTTCCTGCAGGTTGGAAAAATCCCCGAGTCTTCCTCCTACACAAGATGTATGCCGTATAGCAAAAAATTGCTTGCGCGAAAAAAGCGATAAAGGCAAATAATGCGGTAGTAAATCGAACATAATAAGCTTTGACATTGGCCGCTATCTCGCCATCATCTTTCCACCCGGCGGTCTTAATTATGTTTAGATGCTGCTGTCGTAAAGGAGTCGTGCCCATGGAGCTAACACTTATTACCATCGGCGTACTACTGCTAATTGGGGTAGCCGTCTACGTGGCTTACCGCGTCAGGTCCCGCCCGGCCCTGAAACCGTACCAGGAAAGTCTGGATGCCCCGGAACCCCAGTACAGCCTGCCGCAAAGCTACGGTGAAGACGAAATCGTCGCCCTGGTTAAAGACCCATACTGGCTGTACACCTACTGGGAGGTCACCGAAGGAAAAAGGAAGGAGTTCGAGAAGAAATTTGGCAAGGGTACCTGGGAGACATCGGAACCTCTATTGCGATTGTATGACCTCACCGGGCTGGGAGCCGCCGTCACCCTGGAGACACCTTACGAAGACGTCCATATCGACGGGTACGCCAACAACTGGTATATCCACGTGGGAAAGCCTGACCATACCTTTTGTATCGACCTGGGACGGCGGTTACCAGGCGGCACTTTTGTGACGATAGCCCGCTCCAACGTCGTCACCACACCCAGTGACCGGGTGTCGGATGTCATCGACCCCCAGTGGCCACCTATCGATGCCATTTGGCGGACCTTCGGCCCCACGGTTGCCGGAGCACCCGAAGTACGGCCCACCGGCGTGGGTTCTCCCGCGTTTATTACGGGCCTCGGCAGCGAAGCCATCATGAGAAGGAAGGAGTGATCCCGTGTCCCAGGGTTTCCTGGCACTTGTTCTGCATGCGCACCTCCCCTACGTACGCCATCCGGAGACCGAACACGCGCTGGCAGAAAGATGGCTTTACGAAGCCATCACAGAGACATATCTCCCCCTGGTGAAAGTTCTGGACCGTCTCATTGAGGACGGTGTGGGCTTTCACTTTACTGTTTCCTTGAGTCCTCCCCTGCTCTGCATGCTGTCTGACCCCTTGATCCAAAAAAGATACCTGCGTCACCTGGAAAAGCTGCAAGAGCTGGCGGAAAAGGAAGTAACCAGGACTGCAAGGGAACCTCACTTTCAGTACCTGGCCCGGGTGTATCAGGACCTCTTTAACGGGGCGTATGACATTTTCCACCACAAGTACGGGGATAACCTCCTCAACGCCTTCAAACGGTATCTGGACCTGGGAAATGTTGAGGTAATCACCAGCGCGGCCACTCACGGCTTCCTGCCGCTAATAGGGATCCACCCCCAGGTTATCAGGGCGCAGGTGGGGGTGGCGGTCGACGTCTTCTCCAGGCACTTCGGCCGCCGGCCGCGGGGTCTCTGGCTGCCGGAATGCGGCTATGCTCCCGGTGTGGACCGCGTGCTCGGAGACTACGGTATCGAATACTTCTTTGTAGACACTCACGGCCTCCTCTTCGCCTCCCCCAGGCCGAGGTACGGCGTGTATGCCCCCATCAGGTGCCCGGAATCCGGTGTGGCCGCCTTTGGGCGTGACGTGGAATCTTCGCTCCAGGTATGGAGCGCCCAGGAGGGGTATCCCGGGGACTGCGATTACCGGGAGTTCTACCGGGACATCGGTTTTGACCTGGACTGGGAATACATCAAGGACTACGTGCACCCGGATGGGTACCGCATCGATACCGGGCTGAAGTACTACCGCATCACCGGTAAGACTAACCATAAGGAACCTTACATGCCCCAGTGGGCCAGAGATAAGGCTGCCATTCATGCCGGCAACTTTATGTTTAACCGGGAGAAACAGATCGAATACCTGGCCGCTCACATGGACAGGCCGCCTATTATAGTAGCCCCTTACGACGCCGAACTGTTCGGCCACTGGTGGTTCGAGGGTCCCCAGTGGTTGGATTTCCTGTTCAGGAAGATCGCCTATAACCAGAACGTGTTCTCTACCATTACCCCCGGCCAGTACCTGGATCGCTTTCCGCACAACCAGCCTTCCACTCCCTGCATGTCCAGCTGGGGTAACAAAGGCTATAACGACGTGTGGCTGGAGGGTAGCAACGACTGGATCTACCGCCACCTCCACCAGGCAGCCAAACGGATACAGCACCTGGTCCGCCAGAACTTGGACGCATCCGGCCTGAAGCAGCGGGCATTGAACCAGTCCGCTCGGGAGGTGCTACTGGCGGAAAGCAGCGACTGGGCCTTCATCATGAAGACCGGCACCATGGTGGACTACGCCTGCCGGCGTACTGTGAACCACGTCGGCCGCTTCCTGAAGCTTCACGACGACATCACCAACGACCGCCTGGAAGCGGCTTACCTGGAAGACATCGAAGAAAAAGACAATATCTTTCCCCATATTGACTACAGGGCATACGTATAACGTTGAGGCACCTTGAAAGGTGCCTTTTTTACATGAATTCTCAATCTAAAGCTTGGGATGTTGACACCGTATCAGGTCATAGTGTACCCGCTAAATTCGCATAAGTTAATTTCGTGCGCGCGCTTTTGTGTTTCCAAGACGGTAAGTAACTGTGAAGCCTTCTCCGTCCTAGTTCCCTTAAGTGATTGACTGGGTTCACTATTTGACTATAATAAAAGTAAGGATTCAAGTTTCTTACTTGGAGGTAATGTAAGTGAAAGCCAAAATTACTGTAAAAGGACAGGTTACCATCCCTCAAAAAGTGAGGATGGCACTCGGGGTCAAAGCCGGTGATGAAATTGAGTTTGAACGTACAGAAAAAGGTTACTTGATAAAAAAGAAGATCGGGCCGTCTCCTTTTAGCAAATATGTAGGCCATCTTCGCTCCAAAGCAGGCAAAGATACGGATGTCCTCATTGAGGATTTACGCGGAAGATGATCACTGCAGTAGACACTAACATATTGCTAGACCTCCTCATCCCGGACTCCCTGTCCCGCTCTCCCCTTGGATCAATACGGTGGCATCTGTCGCCGCAACCCGGGCCAGCAAGTGAAAAATCTCCTGCATCCTGACATTGCTGCTGACTAAACTACCAAAAGAATAAGCACGCTGCAATTCTTGCCTGAGTCGCTTATTCTCCTGGCGTAACCGGATAGTCTCCAAGGCGAACTTAACAGCCATCACCAATTGTTCCTGGTTGGCTGGCTTTGCGTACTCGTCATCGGGGTGCGGCGTCAGGACAATACCAACCAGGTCCGGGTAAGTGGTTTTTACGATAGGGAAAATGTTTGTATTCTCTTCGCCTGCATCAAAGATCACCAGGTCAACCTCATTCTCCACCAGCTTGTCCAATGTTTCTTCAAGACAACCCGCCGTTATTACAGAGTAACTCTCTGCAAGGCCTCAACCAACACATGTTGCCGTTTGATATTCGGATCAACCAGCATAATAGTTTGTTTAGGAGCTGACACAAGGAGACGTCCTCTACAAAATATTCCTTTAACTATATGACGTTCATTCTAACCTAGTAGTTCCCTCTTTTAGGGAATATTTCTTTAACAATCATTACTTTCCTCTTAGAATTCATCCTTCCTGCTTACGATATTTTCGTGTATCTCTTCCCAAGATAAAAAAAACGGCCGTACCGGTAGCAATCGCACGGTACGCCGGCAGAGACCTATGAGCACGTCGTCACCTAAAATCGCTTTTCTTAAAATGAACGAGGGCCGACCATATTTGCTTTTTGGTCGGCCCCTCTTTTGAACTGGTAACGCAGAGCGCTAAATTAGAGGAAACGTACTATTGGCAAAGTAGAGCATCCCTTACCAAGGGCGCCTATTTCCCAAACGATATATTTGAGCTGTCTTGTTCCCCCGAAGCTGTCACCCACGTTATTTCGATAGATGAGTTTTTCAATAAATCAATGGCGGCATCCTTACCCAACATTTTCTTCACCTTTTTCCAGGACTTATTGTCATGATAACCCACAACCAATCCTTGGGGTGGAATATCAACGTGATCGGGTGGTTCGGCGGTAAATACAGTAGTCCAACGGCCCGGTGGAGTATAACCTTCCGGCATGTTAACTCTGCCGTATCGGGGCATGACTTTTAATTGTTGGATTTTTTCTTCGCCAGTGTACTTTACAATTATTGTATCATAGATACTTTCACGGTCCCATTCTAGGCGGGCACTAACTACCCACGGCGAAGAAGCTGATTCAAGCTCAACACTATAGCGTTGTAAAGCACATGATGGCATAGTTAACACCAGTAAAGCTAAAATTATTAGTTGTCTTAACCTCACAAGAGATCACCCCCCCGGTCCATTACCCCACCCGCTGCCATTCCCAGTTAGATAATTTGTCCAGCCTTTGTAAGCTCTGGTATAGAAGTCCCAAGTACTCCCAGTGGGGGTTCTGACTAATTTAGAATACATCTCGCCGATTTGGTTGGTGCTACATCAACATACCACCCTCAAGTAGGTTAGTTTTTCTGCCTCTGTTATATAGATTATGAATAAGCCTGAATGGGTTCCCATGCCCATTCCCGCCACTTAAGCCTTCTACTTTTGTCTGACATACCCGGCGTTTGGTTTACGGTTTTTCGTTCCGCCACTTCGAAATACGTATATATCGGACCTTCCCTTCTTTGTCGAGGATCAGTCCCCCGGATTGCCCTGCTTCGAGTTCCCTGAAAGCACCAATCCTTTCTTCTTGTTCGATACCTTTTTCCCCCATACGGGCAGTACTGAAAATAATTACGGCGTCCGCCCTTACCGGGAGCTTTTCGCCGACCAGGACCGTATTTGGTTCATTAATAAGTTGCTCAATAACAAAGACTCGCTCCTTTAAATCTACATTGCGGATACGGAATTCTACAAACACCTCTCCCGGCCCTGACGGTGGAACCTCTGGTACCCGGGATTGTCCACACCCTGCCGTGGTGAAGGCAATAATACCTGCGATTCCCAAGGTGAGAATTATCGCCAGACTGGATACGGAACGCTGAGATTCCGGTGGAGGGGATTCGGGTGGATGGGATTTCAGTGGTGGATTAGGCCCAAAGCGTGTAGTTCTCCCGAAGAAAAACATAATGCTCTGCCACAATCCAAAAAAGGAGTAGGCTGAATAGCCCAAATACACCGCTGGACCGAACGCCGCTGCCAAGGCATCAAAGGACGGTCTGGCTCCCCACACCCGGAACCATGTTAGCGTGATACTCGAGAAGAAAAAGCCCAATCCGTAAACCGTGAAGGCCAGTGCCGTTAAAGTAAGGTGTAACTTTTTCCAAAACCCTCGCGTACCTACATCTTCAATGGCGTGAACTGTAAGGGAGACGATAGTGCCTACAAAAAATTTCCATAAAGCAAAATTGATTAATAAGAGTTGCCACCGTCCGGCCGTTGTAAATGGACGAATCCACCGAAGATTGGGTACTCCACTGGGAAGTTCGAAGCCATGTTACGTAGGTTGGTGGATTGGGTTCTGTGATGGGAGCATGCCAGTCGCCTCCTGTCCGGGCCGAGGCAAAATAACCGTAAGTGAACGTATTGGGAAGCAGCCTAGATAGCTCCGAACGCCATTTGGTCATGGGGCTTGCCGTATCGCTGAAATTTGATTGACCGGGCGCCATTAATTCTAAACCTCGGTACCTAAGAACATTCCAGTTGGTCCATGGTACGGTAAGACTATACGGGTGTGCTATACCGGGGGAAGAAGTTCCGGGATTGTTAGACAGGACATTATCAATTCCATCAGGAGCAAGTTTAATTCTACATTTCCTTCAGGGTTTCTAAGCCCCTTGTCAATGGACTGACTCAATTCGTCGAACTCAGAGTGTTCCGCTGCACTAAGCGGCGCTTTGTTTTTTGCCTTCCTAAGTTCATTCCACCTGGCAACCTGTGCCATAGTCATTCCTTGAACTCTATTTTTCAGTTGGTTTGGAACATTAGCCAGCGCATCTTTGGCTTCAACTCCGTTAACCGTAATTGACTTTAACATTGGGGTGACATCGGAGTCGTATCCTGTCAACAAAGAAAACGCGATCCTCCAAGAATCTGCTGTAGGTTCGAAACGGAGCTTTTCGGGCGCTACTACAACCAACTGTCCCTCCGCACCCTGCAAACTGTCAGCATCTTGTGCTCCAGCAGCCGGTACTAGCAGTAGTATAAGTGATAGAATTAAAAGCAAAGCAAAAAACTTTTTCATGGTTCTCTTTTTCTCGTCTTCTTGGTTAAACGAATCGATACTATGAGCGGACCTATACTCCCGTCTACCAGGACTTTGATCCAAACACAATAATGATCCCCAGCAATCCCAGCGCTAGCCGCTTAAGCCACATGTGCACCATGTTTTTCACCTCCTTCATTAGTTTGTGCCTAATCTTATAGCAAGCCTTGTGCCAGATGTGGGAAAGCCTGTTTTTCTGGCTTAGCAATCTTTAATAGTTGTTAAAATGTGAATCATTGTCACTCTATTGTTAACAAGTGTTACCTTTTGTTACCCCTGCTGGACGTTGCTTTCAGTGCCGGAAAACGAAAAAGCACACTCTTCGATTATGAGATGTGTGCTTTTGCATTCATGAACGGCTTTTCCGAACTCGTCCGGGTATCACTTTTCTTTGTCCTCGATAATGCTTTTAATCTTCTCCACGTACAGGTTGGTAAGTTCATCGGCGATTTCCTGGGAGAAGCCCTCGCTGAAGACCCGGTAGAGGGGTTCGTCGGCGTCGGGCAGCACCAGGGCCCAACCGTTTTCGCGGTGCACCTTGATACCGTCCAGCAGTTCCACCCGGTCGGGCGGCTCGGATTCGATGAGGGTGCGCATCACCTTACCCTTGGCCTCCCAGGGGCATTCAGTATCCTGGCTGCCGGTATAGGCTTCGGGCAGGCTTGAAACCAGTTCGGACAGGAAGAGGCCCCGGGCTGCCAGGAAATCCAGCAGTTTGACCACCGCCTGGATGGCGTCGAACTGCAGCCCCAGTTGGGCGTACTTGCCCTGGCTGCCCCTTACCTCTTCCCGTACGGCCGCCTCCATCATGGCATAGGGAGCGGTCTTGGTCCGGATGATGCGGCCCCCATACTGTTCCGCCACTTGTTCAACCGCCCGGGAAGCGGTCACCGGTACCGCCATCACTCCCCCGCTGTTGGCCTCAAAAATTAATCTGGAAATCAGGATGGTCAAGAAGGGCTCCTGGACGATGCGCCCCTGGTCATCCACCAGGATTAGCTGTTCCGCGTTGTGGTCCATCATCACGCCCAGGTCGGCCTCCCGCTGCACTACCTCCCGGGCCAGGTGGGAAACCATTTCCTTCATGGCATCGAAGTTGGGTTCGGTCTCGCCGATGGGGACCAGGAAATCCTCCACCCTGCACTGCAGGGTGTCCCACAGCAGCCCCACCATCTCCGGCAGGAACGGGGCGTGCCTGTCCACAACCAGCCTGAAGCCGCGGGCTTGAATCGCTTCCACATCCACTTGTGCCAGCAGGTTGTCCCGGTAAGCGTCAGCCACGTGAGGCAATACCTCGCTGGCCCCTACTTCCGCCTCTTTCACCCGGCGGAAGTCCTCCCGCCAGAACAGGTTTTCCACCTTGCGGGCGGCGCCGGGCGTGATGTCCATCCCGGCCGGGTCAAGGAAGTGCACCCATATCTTGTCCCTGTTCCGGGCATCCCGCTTGACGTGCAAGCCGCCCTTGGCTTCCAGGGCAGGCAGAATAAACCGGTGCACGGGGGTGACCAGGTCACCCAGGTCCAGGCAGGACACCCCTGCGGACTGGACCCCGGCCATCAGGGCGCTTTTAACCATCCGGCAAGACGCCGACCCATCGCTGCTTACCACCACCCTGGAACCCTGAGACAAAGAAGCGCCGTAGGCAGCGCCAAGCCGGGCCGCAAATTCCGGAGTCATTTCCAGGTTGGCGAGGCCCGGTACGCCGTCCCGGCCGAAAAGGGTCTTCCCGGTGCAGGTCCCCCATACCATGCTGGCATGGAGGGTAACCCCTTTTTCCACTGTTTTATGGGGCCAGACCTTGACTTCCGGCTTCACCACCGACCGCTCTCCCAGGGTGGTACCGTCACCGATTACCGCTCCCTCGTAAACGGAGGCATTGGAACCGACCACCACCTGTTTGCCCACCAGTGCCCCCCTTAAAGCCGCCTTTCTCCCGACAAAGGTATTGTCCCACACGACTGACCGCTTGATGGTGGCACCCTCTTCCACCACTACCCGGTCACCAATGACGGTAAAAGGCTCGATCACGGCCTCCGGTCCGATGACACACTGCTCCCCGATGATTACCGGCCCTTCCAAACGGGCGGTGGGGCTGATACTGGTACCGGCGCCGGTGCGGATGTCTTGTTCCGCGGGCGGTAATTCCACCGCCACCCGCCCGGCCAGCAGGTCGTAGTGGGCCTGGCGGTACTGCTGCAGGTTGCCGATGTCGCACCAGTAACCCGACAGTACACAGCCGTACATGGGCGCACCCTCGGCCAGCAGCATGGGAAACAGGTCTTTGCTGAAGTCGAACATCCTCCCGGCAGGTACCAGGCGCAGCACTTCCGGTTCCAGGATGTAGATGCCGGTATTCACCCGGTCGCTGAACACCTCACCCCAGCTGGGTTTTTCCAGAAAACGGCGGATGGAGCCGTCCTCACCGGTGATGACCACCCCGTACTCCAGGGGAGTCTGCACGGTAGTGAGGACAATGGTTACCATTGCCTTTTTTTCCCTGTGATACTGGATGGCCCTGGACAGGTCGAAGTCTGTCAGGGCATCGCCGCTAACCACAATAAAGGGTTCATCCAGGAAGTCCTCCGCATTCTTAACACTGCCGGCAGTCCCCAGGGGAACCTCTTCAATAAAATAGCTGAGGTTCACTCCGCATTCAGCGCCGTCGCCGAAGTGCTCCATAATTGTCTCGGGCAGGTACTGCAAGGTAACCCCGATCTCCGTAATCCGGTGTTTTTTCAGGAGATCCAGGGCATAGTCCATGATGGGCCTGTTGCCTACGGGTACCATGGGCTTGGGCCGGTCACAGGTCAGCGGCCGGAGGCGTGATCCCTCGCCCCCCGCCATGATAATGGCTTTTATGGGCCTTCCCTCCCCTCGCGGTGGTAATGGACTGCGTTCACTCGATGCTCAATCAGGCTGTACCGGCTGTGGTGAACCGGCATCTCCTGGATTCCTCCCTCCTGGATCCCTCCCCCCCGGTTACCCACCAGGGACTGGGCGTACCTTCGCACCCGTTGAATGGGGTTGCGGCCCATCTGCCACGGGCTGCGCCGGTATTCGCTGTAAACCGCCAGGTACACCTGGGCCGTCCGCCGGGCAATCTGGCGCCAGTCGTAGACTTCCTCCACCAGCCGGGTAGCGTTTTGTTTAAGCTGCTCCGCGAAGGAGGCATCCCGTAACACCGCGGAGATGTTTCCTGCCAGGGAAGCGCTGTCTCCCGTATAGGCTTTGAGGCCGGTTACGCCGTGAGTCACTATTTCGTTTAGTCCTCCTGTATCCGATACCACCACCGGTGTGCCAGCCGCCATGCTTTCCAGCGCCACAATGCCAAATGGCTCGTACAGGCTTGGAAACACTGCCACCTTGGCGTTCCGGTACAGGTGGTTACGGGTATGATCATCTATGTATCCGGTAAAACACACCTTATCGGCGATGCCCAGGGTACGGGCCTGGTGTTTAAGTTGCCCCTCCATAGGCCCGGTACCGGCCACCACAAACTTCGCATCCGGGGAGGAGGCCAGTACCTGGGGCGCTGCATCCAACAAAACGTGGACCCCTTTTTCTCTCACCAGCCGGCCCACAAAAAATACAATCTGCTCCCACGGTTGGGCGAACCGCTCCCGGAAATGGGGCGGCGGCGGGGCGAAACGGAACTTCTCGGGCTTTACCCCGTTGGGGATAATCGCCACCTTGTCAGGCGGGATCTGAAACACCCCCCGGACCTCGTGGCGCATGTGTTCACTACACACGATAACCCGCCATGCCTCGTATGTCAACCACCATTCAACACTGCTGATATACCGCTGCATGTCGTTGTGCAGCCCCTGGTTCCGCCCGGCTTCTGTGGCGTGAATAGTGGCCACCAGGGGGAGCTGGTAAGCGTGCTTAATAGCCCGGCCCGCAAAGGCCACCAGCCAGTCGTGACAATGGACAAGGTCAAAGCCGGCGTTTTCCTGCATCAGGACTATGGCATACTCCAGCACCTTCAGGTTGAGTTGGAGTATCCAGGTTAGAAAATCAATCGCGTTGACGGCATAGGGCTCCACCCGGTGAATATGCACCCCATGGTGTACCTGGTAAGCGGGGACTCCCTGGGTACCGCAGGTGATCACGTGCACATGGTGCCCCTCCGCCGCCAGGGACGTTGAAAGGTCTTCCACATGCCGGGCTAACCCACCGACGCTTTTGGGGGGATATTCCCATGACAGCATCAGTACCCGCATACAATCCCCCCAATTCTTTTCCGCAGATGCATTGAAGATTCCTCCTAATTTCCCTTCCGGCTTTTCGGTTGCCCTAGTAGTTTTGCCTGTGCGGAGAGAGTTTTATGCCATTAAAAACCGTTGCTTGTATAATTCATCTGCCATCCGCCCATCCCAGCGCCACTTATGGAAGAGGACTTGCGTTAAACCCGTGGCAAAATAATTAATGAAAAGCTGCGCACAATATCCAGTAGTTCGCAAGAAACGCTTGATATACGAGTCGCCGGATGAAACGAGATTGCGTAAACTCGGAGGCCGTTTGCCATGGGAGAAAGTCAGATCCGGATGCTCCATCAGTTAGCCCGGCAGTACGGAGTGGAAACTTCCTACCAAGATGTGACAGGGCGCCGCCAGGATGCGGCTCCCGACTCTCTGCTGGCCGTCCTCCGTGAGCTGGGAGCACCGGTCGAAAGGCTGGCCGACGTCCCTGGAGCCCTGCGGGAACGCAGGCAGGAGCAGTGGCAGCGGTGCAGCGAACCGGTGGTGGTGGCGTGGCAGGGAAGGCCCGGTCACCTGGAACTGCGCCTCCCGGCAACCGGGGTAGACCACCGCATCGATGGCCGGCTTGAGTTGGAAGGCGGAGAGGTGCGGCAATGGACCAACCACCTGGTCCACACACCGGTTCTCCAGGTGTCAGAAGTGGAAGGCGTTGCATACACAGCCAGGCTGCTCTCCCTACCAGCTGACCTGCCCCCGGGGTATCACCGGCTCACGCTGTCCATGCCAGGGCGTGTATTTCAGACTCTACTCATTGCGGCGCCGTTCCAGGCATACGTCCCCCCTCTCGTCACGGCAGGCCGGACATGGGGGGTTTTCCTGCCGCTCTATGCCCTGCATTCCGGGAGGAGCTGGGCTGCCGGCGACCTCACCGACCTGGAAGCCCTGCTGCACTGGGTTCAGGAACTGGGGGGCGGTATGGTGGGAACTCTGCCATTACTCGCCGCCTTTCTGGATGAACCCTTTGATCCCAGTCCTTACGCACCGGCCAGCCGCCTGTTCTGGAACGAGTTCTACCTGGACGCAACCCGGATCCCGGAACTGGGAGGGTGCCCCCCGGCGCTGGACTTATTAAATTCCCCGGCGTTCCAGAGTGAACTGACCGCCCTGCGGAACACTCCCCTTGTAGACTACCGCCGGGGCCTGGCAGTAAAACGCAGGATCCTTGAACTCCTGTCGCACTGCTGCCACTCGGCAGGCGGCGGGAGACGGGCTGCCCTCCAGGGCTGGGCCGCGGCACACCCGGCGGTTCAGGATTATGCCCGTTTCCGGGCTGCAGTCGAGCGGCAGGGTGCCGCTTGGCCAGGGTGGCCAGATCGGATGCGGGACGGAAGCCTGCAGGATGGGGATTTCGACCCCGCCGCCGAGCGCTATCACCTCTATGTCCAGTGGCAGGCGCAAGAGCAGTTCCAGGCTCTCTCGGCGCAAGCCCGGGACCGGGGTCCGGGACTGTACCTTGATCTTCCGTTGGGGGTCCATCGTGCGGGGTACGATGTCTGGCGCGAGGGATCGGCTTTTGCCCTGGAAGCCAGCTGTGGCGCACCCCCGGACCTGTTAATTCCCGAGGGACAAAACTGGGAGTTTCCCCCCATGCACCCGGAGCGGATCCGGCAACAGGCTTACCGCTATTACATCGCCGTCCTGCGGCATCACCTCCGGCATGCCGGCATCCTGCGTCTTGACCACGTGATGGGGTTGCATCACCTTTTCTGGATCCCCAAGGGCCTGCCGGCGCGCGAAGGGGTTTACGTGCGATACCGCGACGACGAGTTTTACGCCATTTTAGCCCTTGAATCCCATCGCCACCGCACGCTACTGGTAGGGGAGGATCTGGGCACCGTGCCCCGCTACGTCCGGACCGCCATGACCCGGCACAAAGTTTACCGGATGTATGTACTGCCGTTTGAGTATACCCCGGCTGCCCGCCAGATGCTTAACCCCATCCCCACGGGGTCCATGGCCAGCTTGAACACCCACGATATGCCTCCCTTTGCTGCCTTCTGGCTGCAAAGGACACCGGGCGACCGCCTGGCCCTGTTCAGGTTCCTCCGCCGCAAAGGGTGGCTCAAGGTCCCAACGGACGATACCAAGGCAATGCTTGAGGCTTGCCTGAAGAGCCTGTCCGCCAGCCGCGCGCGAGTGCTCATGGTAAACCTGGAAGACCTGTGGCTGGAGACGTCTCCCCAGAATATTCCCGGTACAGGTGATCAATACCCTAACTGGCGGCGCAAGGCCCGTTACACCCTTGAGGAATTTATGCGGATCCCCGAAGTGCTGAAGACTTTACAGGGAATCAATAAGTTGAGGAAGCGGGGGACAGGCCGGTAAAAGGCTATCAGAAACAAGGAGGATTACTGATGGACCGCTACGTGTGCATACACGGCCACTTTTATCAACCGCCGAGGGAAAACCCCTGGCTGGAAGGAATTGAGCTTCAAGACTCAGCCTATCCTTACCACAACTGGAACGAGCGGATCAGTGACGAGTGTTACGCGCCTAACACCGCTGCCCGGATCCTGAACGGAAGGGGCTGGATTAAAAAGATTACCAACAATTACGCCAAAATCAGCTTTAATTTCGGCCCCACGTTGATTGAGTGGCTGGAAACCGCTCAGCCCGATGTTTACCAGGCGATACTTTCAGCAGACCGGGAAAGCCAACAGAACTTTTCAGGACACGGCTCCGCCATAGCCCAGGCTTATAACCACATGATCATGCCCCTGGCAAACCGCCGCGACAAGTACACACAGGTACTCTGGGGCTTGCGGGATTTCGAGTACCGCTTTGGCCGGCGGCCGGAGGGGATGTGGTTGCCGGAAACCGCGGTAGACCTGGAAACCCTCGATATCCTGGCACGGGAAGGCATCCTGTTCACTATTCTCAGCCCGTACCAGGCCCGGCGGATACGTGCCACCGGCAGCACCGGTTGGCAAGAAGTAGGCCCAAAGGGCATCGACCCTTCCATGGCCTACCGGCTTAACCTGCCTGCCACTGGCCGGGTTATCAATATTTTTTTCTATGACGGCCCTATTTCCCACGCCGTCGCCTTCGAAAACTTGCTATTTAACGGGGAACGCTTCGCTCACCGGTTAGTAAACGGTTTTGCAAAGTCACGGACATGGCCTCAGCTCGTACATGTCGCTACCGACGGCGAAACGTACGGCCATCACCACCGCCATGGGGACATGGCGCTGACCTATGCCCTCCATTATATCGAATCCAATGAACTGGCCAGGATCACCAACTACGGGGAGTACCTGGAGAAACATCCCCCCACCTACGAGGTGGAAATAATCGAAAACACCGCCTGGAGTTGCGCCCACGGAGTCGGGCGCTGGATGGACGACTGCGGCTGTCAATCCGGCATGCATCCCGGGTGGAGCCAGGCCTGGCGGGCGCACCTGCGTGATGCCCTGGACTGGCTCCGGGATACGCTGGAGCCGCTGTTCGAGGAAAAGGGACACCAATACCTGAAGGATCCCTGGGAGGCGCGTAACGATTACATCCAGGTAATCCTTGACCGCTCCCATGAGAACCTCCAAAAGTTCCTGGTTAAACACTCCCTCCGGCCCCTGGATCAGCCGGAACAGGTCGCAGTCTTAAAACTGCTTGAGATGCAGCGGCACGCCATGCTTATGTATACAAGCTGCGGCTGGTTCTTCGACGAAATTTCCGGAATTGAAACAGTACAGGTACTGCAATATGCCGGGCGTGTCATCCAGTTGGCCCGTGATCTCTCCGGCAAGGACCTGGAATCCGATTTCCTGGAACGACTTGCCAAGGCAAAGAGCAATGTTCCGGAACTGCAAAACGGCGCCCGTATCTATGAAAAGCAGGTAAAACCCGCGATGATCGACCTGCAAAAGGTCGGCGCCCATTATGCCATCAGTTCGCTGTTTGAGACAATTGAAGAGCGTAATGAACCGACCCGGATCTTCTGCTACACTATCGACGAACATGACAGCCGGAAATTGATGGCCGGGAAGGCAAAGCTGGCGGTAGGTAAAATGCAGGTTACCTCGCGGATCACGCGGGAGTCGGAAACGCTGATCTTCGGCGTGGTTTATTTCGGCTACCACAATGTAAATGGTGGTGTCAGGGTCTTTCAAAGCGAACCGGCATACCAGGAAATGGTACGAGGCCTTACCCGGGCTTTCGACCGGGCCGATCTCCCCGAGGTAATCCGGCTCATGGACCATTACTTCAAAGAAGGGGTAATTTACTCGCTAAAGCAGCTTTTCCGGGATGAACAGCGCAGGATCCTGAATCTTATTCTCGATTCCACCCTGGCCGACGCGGAAGCGGATTACCGCCGCATCTACGAACGCCAGGCCTCGTTGATGCGTTTTTTAAAAGGCCTGAGCATCCCCCAGCCCCAGGCCTTCCAGTGCGCCGCCGAGCTGGTTCTGAACACTGATCTCCGCCGGGCTTTTGCGGATAAAACCCTGGACCTGGAGCGCATCACCTACCTGATGAACGAAGCAAAAACCTTTGACGTCAAGGTGGACGAGGCCGGTCTGGGCTACGTCGTGGAAAAGACCTCGGAGCAAATGGCGGAGCGTCTCCGGTCCATGCCCATAGACTTATCCCTGCTAAAAGACCTGAATACCGTGACCGGACTGGCCCGCTCCCTGCCATTTGCGGTGGATCTCAGGAAAGCCCAAGACATTTATTACAAGCTGCTACAGACGGTCTACCCGGATCTCCAGCAGAAAGCCGAACAGGGGGACGAGAGTAGCCGGACCTGGGTCGATCAATTTTCTGCCCTTGGTGACAAACTCCGGATCGAGAGGGGTAGCTGATGCAATAGTATGTCTCCTATAACGTTTATTGTCCGCATGCCGCAGTTGATTGCGATACATGAAAGAAGACGCCGTAAGGCGTCCTGCGTTATTGTTGTTCTGCAACCTTTCGCTACCATACAATTTATTACACCTGTCCGCCGCGATGGATCTCGTAACTCCAGTTCAGCCCGTTATTATTATCCCAGTTGTTGGCGCTGTCCTTGAAGCAGAAGTTGAACCGGCTGTCATCGTGAACAGGCAGGACCTTGACCCAGCCGCGTTCCGTCCACTCCATGCGGTGGTCATAAACGTCCCGCCAGTTGTGGGCGTCCCCCAAGCCGGTGTGCATCCAGACCTGGTCCGCCCCCGACTTGTCCAGCAACCCGTAGTAAAGGACTGTTACCTCATCGCCTTGGGTGATGGGGACCGGATCCACAGCCACGCCCCCGGGGTAGTCGGCTTCCCGCATGGTCAACAGCTTCATGTCCCCTTTGCGGTAGCGGGATTCCTTGTTGTGTTGGTCTATCACAATCATCCCTCCTGGTCCAAATATTCCATTTGTTTGTCTTAGTATTTGAACCCGCCGCTACCCCTATGTCAGGAATCTTTTAGGTTAAGAGTGCTAACTCGATAGGGGCATCACTTATTCGGCACAAGGCCGTGCTGCATGGCGTAGCGGACTAGGTCCGAACGGCGGTAGATGTTAAGCTTGTCTTTGATACGGGCCTTATGGCTTTCCACGGTCTTGACGCTGATCATGAGACTATTTGCCACCTGTTGGTTGGTGTACCCCAGAGCGACCAGACGCAGCACTTCTTTTTCCCGTTCACTCAAACCCTGTTCCTTTTTCTTGTCCAGCGCAACCGTCGCCGTTTCAAAGAGGGCATTCACCAGTGTCTTGGCCATGGAAGGTTCAATAAAAACTTCGCCCCTGTGCACCGCCCGGATGGCCGAGAGCAACTCCACATCGGCCGCCTTTTTGAGGATGTATCCCTTCCCTCCGCTGCGCAGAACCCTCCGCAAGTATTCCTCATCCTCATGCATAGTTAACACCAGTATCTTTGTCGCGGGCGAAATCTCCAAGATTTCTTCAAGGACCTGTAACCCGTTCGTGCCCGGCATGCTCAGATCGAGGATGACCACATCCGGTTTAAGCTCTTTGACCAGCCGCAAAGCCTCATCTCCGCCGGCGGCTTCCCCCACCACCTGCATGTCCGGCTGAGCGCCGACCAGAAGCTTGAGACCGCTTCGCAATACTGTGTGATCATCCACCAACAGCAATTTGATGGGGTCCATACGCTCCCTCCTCGTTTAGCGGAACACTCACGTAAATAGTAGTACCTGACCCGGGCTCCGATTCGATAGTTAAGGTACCTCCGATCAGATTGGCCCTTTCCTGCATGCCGAAGAGGCCCAACTTTTTGTCCTTGCTAGGAGATGACAACACTTTTTCCACCTCAAACCCCTTGCCGTCATCTTCAATAATGGCCACCAACGCATCCGCCTGGCGCTCAAAAATAACGCTAACATTATCGGCTTCGGCATGCCGAGCGATGTTAGTCAAGGCTTCTTGAACAATGCGGTAAACCGTTGTCTCCAGTTCAGGCACCAAGCGAATTCCATCTAATCCGGTGCTGTGGAAATCCACTTCAATACCCCATTTACGGGAGCACTCCCTGGTGTACCGCTGTAAGGCCGCTTCCAGCCCCAAGTCATCCAACACGCTGGGGCGAAGTTCAAGGGCCAGGTCATGAATGTCTTCCTGCGTCCTGGCCAGTATGGACCGCAACTCTTCAGCCTGATACCGCACTTTTTTTAAGTCATCAGCCTCGGCCAACATTTTAAGACCAATAGCCAGTGTGGTCAACACCTGGCCGGTCTGGTCATGTAGCTCCCTGGCAATACGCTGGCGCTCCTCCTCCTGGGCGGTAATAACTTTTCCCAGGAGTTGAATGCGCATCTTCTCTTTTTGCTCCAACTCCTGGCACGACTTCGCCAGGTTATCCACCATGGTATTAAAGGATCGCCCCAACTGGCCGATCTCATCCTTGGCCCAGTCCAGTGCGACCCTGCGCCCTAAATCTCCATTAGCCAATTCCCCGGTCACTCTCACCAACTGGCGGATGGGGTTGGTAATGAGAAAAGCCAAACCATAGGCAGCCGCCATGCCAAGCAGGGAGACAATCAAGGTGGTGTTCCACAGTTTCCTGGTTAGATCCGCTATAATTTTTCTGAGGTTCTGTTCGGACATGCCCAACCTTACCACCCCGGCACGGCCTTCGAAAATGGGAACGGCCATGTCGTGAATGATGCCTTCTTCGGTGTCAATCAGCTTCATGCTGTATCTCTGATCCGGCCCCGGCTGGTTCAATTCTCTGATCCCTTGCGGCAGCCCGCGGCCAAAGGAGGATACCAATACATTGCCGGAGGCGTCCAAGATGAAAAGATACCGGACATCCTCATTATTCCTGATGGTGTCCTTCACCAATTCGTGCAAGCTGTACAGGTTACTGGTGAAAATATAGTCCACGCTGCGAGCGGCCACGTCTCGCGCAATGGAAATTCCTTGCTTGTCCAACTGTTCCCTGAGCGTCAAGGTTTGGGTGCGCTGCACCTGCCATGTTAACCATAGTCCCAATAGGAGCACCATGACGGTGGCAATACCCATTATCTTGCCTCTGATCCCCGCCAGGTTGAAAAAGAACCAAAAGCAAGAACGCATCTTATTTCCTGGTTTCATCAGTAATTTTCACATCCCCCAGAGCCCTTACAGTATTATAAGCCGCATCCTCTATCACCACGTACTTGTCCACCCGCAACTGAGCCAAGATCCGCCTCCCCTGAGGGTCTTGATCCATCGCCAAGAAAGTGGCCCGAAGCTTTTCCTTTAACTCTGGTTCCAGACCTGGGCGTACCACCACCGGCGGGATCGCAAAAATCGGCGATTCGTGGATGACCTGCAAATCCTTGGTTTGAGCGGGATTGCGCTCTGTCATGTAGTCAAGAACCAGGCTATCCACCGCAGCCCCGTCGACTAGTCCATCGGCTACCGCCTTAATAGAGTTGTCATGGCTGTAAGTGAAGATGTATTTTTTGAAGAAGGAATCCGGGGTCTCACCCGCCTGCTTCAGCAAGTAAATGGGGTATAATGTGCCGCTGGTGGAAAGAGGGTCCGTAAAGGCAAAAGTCTTGCCCCGCAGTTGTTCAAAGCGATCAATGCCGCTGTCTTTTCTGGTGATAATACAAGATCTGTAGGAACTCTGCCCCTGTACCCGCGGGGCCACCAGCAGCTCCATGCCGAAGTCGTCGTGACCCAGCACATAGGAATAGGTACATACAAATGCCAAGTCAACCTGCCCATCTCGCACCAGGTTGTTCACTTCCGCATAGGTCTTACGCTGAATGATTTCCACCGGCCTGCCCAGTTGATTGCTCAGGTATTTCAAGAGTTCATCGTAATATACAAAGCTCTCCCGCGCAGAAGTGATGGAGGCCAGGGCTACCCGCAAAGGCTCCCCCTGTTTAACTAACGGCTGCCAGTTGTTATGTTCGGGCTCCACCTTAGACAACGAGATGAATGGGTAGGGTGATTTTTCCGCGGAACATGCCGCAAGTAGCAGCACCAGCAGCGTCACTAACACCAAGACCGCAACACGGGTTAAACCCTTGCCCATAGATTCCCCCCCTATCATGCCTTGTGAAAGGCTTCTCCTATATTTCATTCTAGCAGAAATGAGAGTAAGAACAAACATCATTGTTTGGAAAACAAGGATATACTATCAAATTTCGCTACAAAACCGCCTGAAGGTCGCCAAGGTTTTACCCCCCTGCGACCTTCCGCGATATCTCTTCATGGATAAATGAAATTACTTGCTTTGGTGTCCTGTTTCATCCGGTTCCACTGAGTCCTTCCCGGCGATTTCCCTGGTAGCCTTGCTGAATTCCCTTACTCCTTTACCCATGGCCTTGCCTAATTCGGGGAGCTTCCCCGGGCCAAAAATCACCAGGGCAATGGCCAGGATCAGGATCAATTCCCACGGGCCGATATGAGGTAAGACCCCAAACACTCTCAGCCTCTCCTTTCGAAAATGATTTCTCCGCTATATCGCAACTCGTTCCTTTGGGTGTTAATATATGAGATAGCCTGTCACAATCAGCGCTGGCAGTTGGCCAGTAGCTCAACAACGTCGTCGTGATCCGAGAGAATGAATTCCCTGGTAATCCGGACCATGCCGCGGTAAAAGGCGAGTTTAGCTTCCTTTTCAACCAGTCCGCAGAAGGTGGGTACCCACCTGACCAGGTGTTCCGCCAGGAAACGCCGTTCTTTTTCGAGGAACCCACAGGCCGCGCCAGTGTCCCCCGACCGCCAAGCCTCCTGTTCTCTGGCAGTGAGGAGAAACATCAACTGCAGTTCGATGCCGATATGATCCGGGATGCCGCGAAAGTCAGCAGAATAGCCGTACCCCCATTCGGCCATCAGGCGCTGCACCTGGACGGTAGCTTCACCATACAGTAACCCCTTGCCGCCTTCACTGCCGCAAGTGCCGTAAGGGCCTACATAGACCGACTCATGAGGCGAGATGTGCTTACCCGGCCCGATAAACAGCCGGGTATACTCCACCACCATATCTTCCAGCAATTCGTGTTCCGACCGGTAAAAAAACTCTTCCTCCACTTCGACCCCAAACTCCGCCAGGGCCTGCGTAAATTCCGGCTCCTTTATTTTCTTTAGCAGTTCGAGGGTAGGTTCCTTGGCATAAACCAGAACCAGCAGGCCGTAGATGGTATTCCGCTGCTGGGCCAACTCGGCCAGTTTTTCATGATCCCTTACGTCTACCATGCCGCCACTCCTTTCTCCCACCTTGACACACGTTACCAGCACGGTTTTCACTGATATTTTTTCGAGGGCCAATGGCCGCGTTAGGCCCATTATGTCCAAACCGAGTTAAATCATGCCTGCCAAACCGCCAAAGCAACCAGTGGCAGATAACCCCTCCGGAGTTATCTGCCACGGTTGACTACTTATTGCTTCGTATGGGCCTTAAGCCTTCTGAACCGTTACCACCGTATCCATCCAGGCCTGGTTCCCACCGACAGGATCAGCCACTACCGGTACGATAGGGTTGAGGTGGACACCGGTCCCCTTCCACCAGACCCTCCTGGTATCCGCGTCTGTTGATTCGAACTTCCCGACGCCCTTGGCGATGCGACCGTACTCCCAGTGACCGAAGCCCATGCCGAAGGACACCACCCGCGGGTGAACGCCTTCGGTTACTTTGGCGGTAGTCTTGATGACACCAGCATTGGAAGTAACCACTACCGCATCCCCGGTCTTGATGCCCCGGGCCGCCGCCGCCTGCGGGTGGATCCACAGCGGGTTTTCATGAGCAATCTCTGTCAGCCACTTGCAGTTGCCGGTACGGGACTGGGTATGCACGTTGACCTTGAAGGTAGTCATGATCAACTCTCCGGCCTGCATATTCTGGTGGCCGGGAACAGGCACGTAACTGGGGAGTCCCGGGAAACCATGTTTCTCCAGATCATCGGAGTAGACTTCCAGCTTGCAGGTCGGCTTGTGGCCGCCTGTGGGGAAGCCCACGTAGGACTTGTCTCCCACCTGCACGCCTACATACGTCTTCTTGCCGTCAGCGCTCTCTTTGTAGATGTTGCCCTGCTCGTCCACCTTGGTGTCCTTGAGCTGGTCGGCGGTTAGTTCCTTCATGTAGTTCTTGTATTTGGGCTTGGAATCAGGGGCGTACCAGACGCCGGTCTGCTTGAACCGCTCCCAATCCAGCCCGGCGTTGACGGCCACGGCGTCCTTGATGTACTCCTCGGTGGAGCCATAGGCGAAGTACTGCTCCATCCCGCCGCCAATACGCTGGGCCAGGTCCTTGAGAATCTCCCGTACTTCCCTGGCCTCAGCCAGCGGCTTGACGATGGGCTGGCGCAGGGAAACAAAGGGGAACATGGCATACGAGTTGGTGGTCTCAGGGTCCCACCGCTCCAGGTAGGTGGCGTCCGGCAGGATGATATCCGCCAGGGCCGTGGCCTCGCTCATGTAAGCATCAATG
The DNA here is from genome assembly GCA_000987045.1 of Clostridiales bacterium PH28_bin88. Lineage (GTDB taxonomy): Bacteria > Bacillota > PH28-bin88 > PH28-bin88 > PH28-bin88 > PH28-bin88. The sequence goes on from LAKY01000063.1 coordinate 61,553, forward strand.
GCGACGAGGTAGGGTATCAGGCTTTCATCCTTCAGGATGTCAGCCTGCAGGTCGCTATCGGGGTTGGAGTAAACCGGGTTATACACGTATGTCATATAGACCTGGCACTTGGCCTTCCCGGCCTTGACATATGGGAGTACGGTCTGGTTCACCCCGTGGGAGGCTTCCGGGTAGTCCTTCTTCCAGGCTTCTTTGATGAGGCTCTTAGCAGATGGTTTGGAAGGTGCAGGCGCCGGACCGCTCTTGTTCAGCTTGCCGCCCTGCGGCAGGCAAGCGCCACCCGGAACATCCACGTTGCCGGTAATCACATTCAGCAGGAATACCGCCCGCTCGTTCATCAAACCGTTGTAATGGGCGCAAACCCCGCGGTAGGAGATGGTGGTAGCCGGCTTGGTGGTGGCAAACTCGCGGGCGATGCGAGCGATGTCCGCCGCGGGGACGCCGCTTTCCTTTTCCGCCCGCTCCACGGTATACTGCTTCAGGTGTTCCTTCAACTGGTCAACGGTGACGTTGGTCCAGTTTTCAATGAAATCCTTGTCGTAAAGCCCTTCCTGCATAATGACGTTGGCCAGGGCCAGCGCCACCAGGCCGTCGGTACCGGGCTTGATGGGAACCCACTCGTCGCTCCGGCCCGCCGTATTGCTGAGCCGCACGTCAAAGGTCACCAGCTTGGCGCCCTTCATTCTCCCTTCGACCACCCGCTGAGCAAAGCTGGTGTGGATCACATGGGACTCATAGACATTACAGCCGAAATTGAGCATGTACCTGGTGTTGGCCACGTCGTTAATGTCGATGCCCTTGGCGATCATGAACTCCAGGGCCACCTGTTTGCTGGCCTCGCAGATAGCGGTGTGGTTGAAGACCGACGGGGTACCGAAAGCGTTGGTAAACCGGTCGGTAAAACCCTGGGTGCGGTTACGGCCGTAGTGGAAGAAAAACTCCTCCGGCTTGCCGGATTCCCGGACGGCCTTCAGCTTGGCGGCCACTTCATTAAGGGCCTCGTCCCAACTGATCCGCTTCCATTTCCCTTCGCCCCGCTTGCCTACCCGCTTCATGGGATACAAGATCCGTTCCGGATCATAAACCTGGTTGATGCCGGCCTGACCCTTGGCGCAAATCTTGCCCCGGCTGTTGGGATGGGCGGGGTTGCCCTCAATCTTCACCAATCGCCCGTCCTGGACATAACCGGTGATGCCGCAGACGCTAACGCACTGGAGGCAAGTGCTGGGGATCGCCTTGCGGTCTTGATAGCTCTTGTAATCGGAATCCTTTCCGCCGGACCAGTCTTTGCCTCCCTCGGTCAGTTCCATCGCGTTGGCCAGGCTGCCGCTCACGGCCACCAAGGAGGCACTGGCCGCACTAAGCCTAATGAAATTTCGCCGGTTCAGTTTCATTGCTCATCCCTCCCATCCCTTACTGGAATTTTTCCTGGTTTAGATTCACACCGGGTGAAACATAGTACACCTCGGGTTTGGTACCGGCCTCGGGCTTCAGTACCTGCACCTCGTTGCTAGCCGCGAGTTGGGCTGCCTCGCTGTTGGGGTCAGCCAGGTCGCCGAAAATCCTGGCCCGGGCCATACACGTGTTGACACAGGCGGGAACCACGCCGTTATCCACCCGGTGCGCGCAGAAGGTACACTTATTGGCATACCCGCTTTCCGGATTCATGAAACGCGCGTTGTAAGGACAGGCCTTGACACAACGGCCGCACTTGATGCACTTATCGTAATTAATCAGGACCGGCCCGTCTTCCCGCTTGTAAGTGGCTCCCGTGGGGCATACCGGCACGCAGGGAGGGTTTTGGCAGTGGTTGCAAAGACGGGGTAGGAAATACTTCTTAACCTTGGGGTAGGCGCCTTTTTCCGTTTCATTGACCGTAGCGCGGAACCCCCCCAGGGGGACTTCATTTTCACTCTTGCAGGCAACGGCGCATGCCTTGCAGCCGGTACACCGGCGCAGGTCGATTACCATGCCCAGCCTTTTGTTGGCCATCTTTTCCTCCTCCTTTTTCAATTGCTGACCCGGCCTGGCACCCGGTCAATTGCCTTACCGGGCGTTGTAGAACGCGTAGATCAGGACGGCCGCTTCCCCGCGGGTCATGTTGCGCTGCGGCTGGAACAACTTGTCCGCCAACGTTTCGCTATTCACCAGGTCACGCTTTAACGCCAGGGCTACAAAGGGAGCCTTGCTTTCACTGACGCTGTCGCCGTCCTTGATCAGGCTCAGCAGGTTCAGTTTATCTTCTACTGGCATGGCCTTGGCACTGTCGGCTTGGCCCAGCGCGCGGATCACAATCTCCACCGCGGTTTCCCGCGTGATGGGATCCTTGCTGTAATGCCATCCCTCCAGGAATTTTGCCTGGGGATCAGCCATGCTTACTCCCAGCACGCGCCGCGCCAGTTCCGTGAATTGGTGCTGGGTAATGCTCTGGTTAGGACGGTAGGTTCCATCCGGATAACCGGCGATAATCTTTTTGTCGGCCAGGAATTCCACCTCAGCTTTAGCGGGATGGTTGGCCATATCACGGAATTTACTCTTGGCCGGCGCTTGGTTGGCAGGGGCTGCGGGTTTTGTGGCCGGCTTGGTAGGCTGGGCAGCCGGCTTAGCGGGCTGGCTGGCTGGCGCCGTTAAAGAATAACCGTTGGCCTTGAATTGTTTCCCGGTGTTGTTTAACTCCGGGATGTTGGAATGACAGAAGTTGCAGCTTTTACCAGTGTCGCCGGCATACTTGGTAGTTGCCACTGCCTGGCCGCCCAGGCCGAATATAAAGACAAATAGCGTGGCAGCCACCAGGGCACTCGCGAGCGGTTTCTTGCTCATAACTCTCCTAAACCTCCTCTTTTGTTTACTTGGTTCCAACACAGAAACCGTACAGCAGGGCTTCTTCCTCTTTCACCCCCTTGTAACTTCGTGAACTATTCAATTCATGAACCCGGTCCAATCGGGCTTTAGTTTATTATGACATGTCCCTGTTTAGCCTGACTATCAGTCAAAACCCTGGACTTGTCATCCCTGATGTTAGGGTATATCCCGGGAATTATCGCATGTAATTAAGGGTTTTTCCCTGAACACCCGGGCAAATTCTTTTCCATGCAAAGCCGTCTCTGTGCCACTAAAATAAAAGGCCCCACGACAAAGGCCTGAAAATCAGGATACTTTGTCCCGGGACCAATCTCTGCATTCATATGACCCCCTACCTAGCCGCCAGCGATATACCACGCCGCTCGGTCCATTAAATATGGGGCCGTGCTGTTAATTTTCCCGCATCATTTCTACTCGTCCGCCCAACATCGTACAGCGCATACACATGCCGGCGTGAGCATTACCGGTAAACAAATCGCCACATTCCGGGCAGGTTTTGGCTAGTCCCGAATCAAGAAGCCGGCGCTCCAAGGACAGTAGATACGCCAGCGGTAAACCTTTTTCCAGCACCAGCGCCCGCTCGAAACAAACATCCGCGCACAAGCCGCAACCTGTACACCAGGCGTCATGAATGCATAACTCCGCGGTTCCTTCCTCTTTCGAGTCCATTTCTAAAGCCCCGGTAGGACAAAGCCGGGCACAAGCCCCGCAGAAGTAGCACTTGTCCTGAACCGATACCTGGAGCAGGGGCGTCGGCTTCTGCGCAAGTACTTCGGCTTCCATTTTGTTCAAGGCTCCTAACAGCACCCTCCTTTTTTCCGGCACCTCCCCGACCTGGAAAACTGGTTTCTCTCCCGAGGGCTGATGGGCAGGCCCCAGTACCTCATCTACCATGGTAGCGGGTACTTGCCGGAGTCCTTTAAAAATAGAGGTGAAAAACTCGCGCCGGCTTTCGTTCACAAGATGGTCCTTGTTGGACGGCCGACCCGATACTCCAGATTTAGGCGCCTGGCCAGCATCATTGAGTAACTTCAACCTGTCTTCTTCGATGCCCACCGTCCTCAGCCAGATGCGCCCCCTAGCGAGATTGTCCAGGAATACATCTTCCCCGCCAGTAACAGAACAGTCGGCACATGCCTGTGGACGGTAAAAGAAGTTGATGCTCTCCATCCCTTCCGCCATTATGGCTACCATCACTTCGGGGGAAATACTCCCCAAGCAGGGTACCTCCAGTCCTTGCCAACACCTTTTGGCTTCGGAAGCCCGGTACCGGCAGTACATCACCATTTCCGTGACATCGTTTGCCATATGCCGAGCCGCCACCTGCATGCGCCCGGCTGATGAATGTGGCAATACAAACACCCCGTTGGGGCAAACGGCTGCACACAACCCGCATTGAATGCATCGGTTAACTGCAACTTGGTCATTCATCAAGGAGATGCCCTTAGTTGGGCATACATCCCGGCACCGGCTGCACCCGGAGTGGGGCGACCTACAACGAGAACATACATCAGATTTCACCTGAATGTCGTTAATGCTCGAAATCATTCTCGTGATCTTTTCCAAATCCATGGGGCAAACCCCCTCAAAAGCTTGTCTTTGTACCCATTGTAACATAAGGGGAATTTAAAGACCAGTTAGAAACCTATACCCGAAGGGATGATGGCCGTTACAATAAACCACGACGAATCGAACCATTAAATTTGATTGCAAATGACTTAATAAATGCAGTAACCTCGATTCAAAAATTGTAAGGAAGTCCCCAAAAACTTCCCTATTTCTGGGTGACTCTATGAAACAAGTGTCCTATCCCAATAATTAATAAATCATTGAATTCCCTCATGCCTTTGCCCAAGGACCGGCCCACTTCCGGAAGTTTGCCCGGCCCAAAGATGATTAGAGCCAGGGCAAGGATTAAAACCAGCTCCCACGGTCCAACGCTGGGGAGTAATCCGAACATCCTATGACCCCCTTTCAAATAGCGGACTTTTCGGCAGCCAGGCTTAACTTATCCTTGATCTCCGGTAGATCGAGGCGCAACAATTCCTCGATTCTTTCCATGTCTATCATGATAAAGTCTTTCGTCAGCAGGGACATCTCCCGGTAAAAGGGGACCCGGGCAGCCCCGGCTAACTGCTGGCAGTAGTCCGGTACCCATTTTACCAGGTGATCTTTCATAAAACGTGACTGAAGTTCCACAGCCATGCGAGCATCCCCCGCATCCCCCTCCGACCAGGCAGAGGCTTCCCACGCCGCCAACTGCCCCATCAAATCCAACTCTACCCCCAGGTGGTCTGGAAGCCCCCGGTAGGATGCGTCAAACTCCAGCCCACACTCCCGGATAAACCGGTTAACCTCCACCGCGGCCTCACCCCAGAGCAATCCCTTGATCCCGCCACCCGCCACAAACTCCCCCGCATAAACAGATTCATAGGGAGGGAAGTGTATCCCCGGTCCGATAAACAGGCGGCAGTACTCAACAGCAAGTTCTTCCACTACCTGTTCTACCGGGTGCTGGTAAAACTCTCCCGACAGGTCCAGCCCCATGTCCTTCATGACACCCTGCATGTCTAATTCGGACATGGCTTTAAGTTGCTCCACGCATACTTCCCGCAGGTATAATGACGCCAGCATCCTGTATAAAAAAGCACGATTACCCGCCATTTCCGCTAGCTGTAGTAGTTTTTTGATAACGATTACCTCCCGTACCAAGAAGCAAGAGACATGGCGCAGGAAGCAGGAATAGTGGAAGGAAGTGGCGGAGCCAATTCCCGCAAGCAATCTTTCCTTCCGCATCATGCCTCTCACTTCCCGTAGTATCACAGCGCTTTGGGAAAAGAGAGCAACCCTTACGGGTTGCCCCTTCCTTATCTTATCCTATTTTCCGTACCTTGACCAGGGTTTCGTTGCTGGCTACCTGCCCGCCAATGGGGTCAAAGAGCAGGCGGGAGACGTCGTTACTGCTGGCCCCGCGACTGTTGGCCACCTTGCAGTCCGGCGTCCGGTGGCCGAAACCGTGCTGCATGGCCACAGTATCCGGCTGCATGCCCTGGGTGATGTGGGCCTTCACCTGTACCTTGCCGACAGCCGAGAGCACTTCCACCAGATCTCCATCCCTGATACCGAGCCTGGCGGCGGTATCCGCGTTGATGTCCAGGTAGTTTTCCGGACGGACCTCCGCCAGGTAGGGGTTATTGAAGGTCCTGGCGTTGGTTTGGGCAGTGTTGATGCCGTGATAGGAGACGAACCGCAGCGGGTACTCGGCCTCGCTGTCCAGCTTGTAGCCCTCCGGCACGACGTAGGTGGGCAGGGCGTCGTACCCCCACCCGGCCAGTTGCGCCGAGTAGATCTCGAACTTCTTGGAGGGGGTATTGAAGCCCTTGTAGGCTACCCCGTCCACCATCACCCCGACAGCCGCTCCATCCTTTATCACCTTGCCGGTAGCCTCGTCCACGGTGGTTCCCGCCAGTTCGGCCTCACTCAGCTTCGACAAGTGCTTTTTGTATTTAGCCGCCGATGGTTTCTCCCACGTCCCACCCATTTCCTTAATCGCGTCCACCGTCAGGACCGCTACTTCAGGATCGGCTGAGTTCTTTAACACCAGGTTGGCATATTCCTTCATGATTGTGGTTACCGCAAAGTCACTGTACCCCATGTCTTTAGCCACTTCCAGGATAAACTCGTTGAAGTCTTTGGCTTCACCCAGCGGAGCTACAATGGGGGTGCGGACATGCATATTCGGGTATACCGCCCTGCTGCCCAGGACCTGCCAGCGCTCGTAGCAGGTGGCGTCCGGCAGGATCAAGTCCGCGTACATGGCTGTTTCTCCGATATGGGTCTCAAAGGCTACCATCAGTTCCAGCTTACCGCTCTCCAGGGCGCCTTTCAACCTGGCAGGTTCGGGAATGGAATGGAGGGGGTTGTTCTCGTTCAAGAACCAAACCTTAACCTTGTCCTCCAGAATTCCCTCGTAGATCTTGAACAGCATGTGGCTCTTGACCACCGGGTACTTCTTGGAGTCCGTGAGCCCGGGGCGCTTGGGCGGGGTCGGGAACTTGACGGCGGTCCCCTTCTTTGCTCCCACGTTGATCACCAGGCCCCCTGGCACATCGATATTGCCGGTAATGCCCATCAGGATGTTGAAGGCGCGTCCTACCTGGAAGGCGTCTGAATGGAACAGGATGCCCTTCTGCCAGTCGATATAGGCCGGCTTGGTCCGGGCAAACTCGCGGGCGATGGCGGTGATGGTAGCGGTAGGGATGCCCGTAATGCCTGCCGCCCAGGCCGGCGTGTACTGCTTGATATGGGCAGTCAGTTTATCGAAGCCAACCGTCCATTTCTCCACGAACTCCTTATCGTACAGGCCTTCCTCCACGATCACGTTGATCATGGCCAGGGCCAGGGCCATATCCGTTCCAGCTTTGATCGGCACCCATTCGTCGGCGAAAACCCCGGCATCGGGCTGGCAGCGGGGGTCGATTACCACAACTTTGGCGCCCTTTTGCTTAGCCTCCCAGATATCCCGGGGGGTACCGGCGTAGTGCGGGCCATGGGAAATGCTCCGCCCCCAGAGGATGATGTACTTGGAGTTGAGGAAATCATATCCGTTATGGTGCTGCTCCCAACCGAAGGTGATATCCGTGGACCTGCGCTTGGAGGCGTCACAGATGGAGCGCCCGCGGCCGACCATGTTGGGCGTGCCGTAGAAGAACTTGAAGAAGTCGTTATGAGGCTCATAATCGTTGATCACGCCAGAAAAGACCACTTTTTCCGGGGTCTCCTTATATTTGGTGAGGGCTTCGGCTACAATTTCCCTGGCTTCGTCCCAGGAAATCCGTTTGAACTTGCCTTCACCCCGGGCTCCGACCCGCTGGAGCGGGTACAATACCCGGTCGGGGTCATACTCAAATTTGGTGCCGGAATTACCCTTGACACACAGGGCACCGTCCCGGTTATTAAAGTTTGTGGGGTTGCCGTCGATCTTGACCATTCTCCCGTCAACCACTTTACCCAGAATGCCGCAGTTGCCGCCGCACACCCGGCAGGCCCCCGGAACCATTTTAGCAGCCTCGGCAGCTGCCGCAACGCCTTGCCCCTGGCCGAACACCTTGGCGTTAAAGGGCCACCTGGCGCCCATGCCCGCGGCTACACCTGTAACAGTCCCCAGTTTTAATAAGCTGCGCCGAGATATCTTCAAAACTCATCCCTCCTGTCGCCAGCTTTAACTTCTTTATTCCGTTACTTGAAACCGAACCACTTACTTGTAACGCAGTTCGGAGACGTTGACTTCCGACTCGATGTAAAAGACCTGGGGTTTCAGCCCGGTTTCGGGATGGAACTGCTGTACCTTATTCCCCGCCACCAGCTTGGCCACTTCGCTGTTGGGGTCGTTCAAGTCGCCGAAAATACGCGCCCCGGCAGGGCAGGTGTTTACACAGGCCGGCTTCATCCCCTCTTCCACGCGGTGAGCACAGAAAGTGCACTTGTCCACCACCTTCAGTTTGCTGGCGTTGGTCTTCTCCGGGTGCAGGAAGCGGGCGTTGTACGGGCAAGCCTTGACACAGAGTCCACAGCCCACGCACTTTTCCTGATTGATGGCTACTATTCCGTCTTCCCGCTGGAAGGTCGCACCGGTAGGACAAACGGAAACGCACTTCGGGTCGGCGCAATGGTTGCAAAGCCGCGGGAGGAAACGGTTTTTTACTTTAGGGAACTTGCCGGTTTCCGTCTCGTTGACCCAGGAGCGGTAAACCCCGACCGGCACCCCGTTCTCCACCTTGCAGGCAACGCCGCAGGCCTCACAGCCGATGCACCGGCGCAGGTCGATTACCATTGCATATCTTTTACTGGCCACACTTTCCCCTCCTCATCAAAGGCTTCAGTATTCTTCAACTGCCTTCCGTGTTTACCGGGCGTCGTAAATGGCTTTCATCCACAAGGCCGCGTCTCCCCTGGTAACAGCAGCGTCAGGAGTAAAACCGCCGCTCAGGATGCCGGCCTTCCATGCAAAGGCCCAAACGGGATCCTCGCTGATCCCCTTAACGCCGGGCAGCATGCTTAAGACGTTCCGGGTTTCTTGCAGGGTAAGGCCGTCCACCTGGGCAGCCGCACCGGCTTTAACCAGGGCATACATCACCGTCGCCTGGTCCGCGGGAGCCTTCGGCTGGAACTTCCCGTCTACGTCAGGTTTCAGCAGACCGTAACTGATGGCGGCTTGAACGGCGCTGTAATACCAGGCGGACTTGGGCACATCCTTTAATTCTACCTCAACAGCGGTAACTTCCGGCAACCCACCCAGGCGAAGGGCAAAAGCGGCCAGTTCGGCCCGTGTCAGCTTATTGTTAACCCCGAATTTGGTAGAGGTGATGCCGCTAATGATCTTTCTGTCAGCCAGGAACCGCACCGCCGCGGCAGCAGGGCTGTTCTTCAGGTCAGCAAAGCCGGTCTTGACCGCAGGGACGGCCGTCACTGGTTTCGCCGTTCCGGCAGGTTTAGCCGGTTCAGCGGGCTTGGCCGTTGCGGGGGCCGCCGGCGCGGGCTTGGGTGCCTTGGGTTTAACTACCGATGCCTTGGTAGGGGGCTGCCCGGCAGCATGACACCCTGACTTGTAACAATCCGTCCCCATAGTAGGCAGAGCGGAGGCCGGGCCGGAGCTTACCGCCGCGGCTACCAGGCAAAAACAAGCCACGATTAGGACACAGAGCGTTAACTTTTTCACCATACGTTTCCCTCCTCACATGCTAGTGATTCTAACACGCCCTTTGATGCGACCGTTTGTTCCATGTACCACCCCCACTTCGATGCAAACGTCCTCAAAAATTCCTTGCAGAATCTCGCTTAGTCTTGTGTAATAAAGCGCTTTCTTCAGCATACGCTTCTTCACTTTTCAGGCTGGTTGATCATACTCTTGCCAAACCCTTGGCCATCGCTTGCCGGTTTCTAATAATTGCCTTCCCTTCGTTCGTGGGCAACAATGTTGTGCAATAAAGCACAATCTTCGACAAGCTTTATTTCTCATTGAAACATCGCAGTCTTAATAAATCCTTAAGCAATGCTTGCGAGTATTTGTTATTTCGCAACAAATTGTGTCGCCTCGCAAATAGAAAAAACCAGATAAAGGAGGAGCAGACCTCTGAATCTGGTTCAAGGGTTCTTTCTCTGTGAGCATATTTAACTTTTTTCAGTAGCTAGACAACTGTCAAACATTTCATATGTTTTTATTATACAGGCTGCCGGCGAAACAAGGATATAAAGGATTTTTATGGGTATAAAAAATAATTATGGACAGGAAATGTCAAGTGCAACCATTATATACAAGGCATTGTCTCGACAAAAAAATCGGCCTCAAGGGCCGACGGCTTCCGCGCATTCCGCACAGCGTATATCGTTCTCGAATACCTTCCTTGCCAACAAGAAGTCAATCAAACTGCCGATTTCGGGTTCCTGCTGTTTTTCTTTCCTGACCACCACGGAAATCTGGTAGTTGAACAGCGGCTCCGCGAACCGGACCTCTTTTAGCAGGTTAAGGTTCAATTCTTTGATGATGGCCCAATGGGAAAGAATAGCAGCCCCAAAACCAGACTGTAGAATGGCCTTGATAGCCTCATTGTCCGGTACCACCATAGATACGTCCTGGTCCTCCAATTTGATCCCCCGTACCAGCAAGCGCTCCTCCAACAGTTCCCTGCACGCTGACCCCTTTTCCCGGAGAACAAGTTGGACATTCCTCAGCGTTTTTAGTTGAAGATTCTCTTTACTGGCCAGCGGGTGGTCAACAGCCACTGCCAGCACCAGTTCATCGTCAAGGAATGGGTGGACAGTGTATTCACCGTTACTGAACTTGGCGTTCCCAACCAAACACAGGTCTACCAGATCCTTTTGCAGCCAATCATGGACCTCCTGGCCATTGCCGGCTTGACACACTATCCCCAGATGGGGGTGTTTTCTTTTGAAACAACCAAGCAAACGCGGCAGGATGTAGGTACAGACATCTGTTTCTACACCAATGATTACTCTCTCGCGTACCCGGCCGTCAAACTGGTGCACGATCTCCATGGCTTGTCTATGAAGGTTAACCATCTCCTTAGCGTAGCGGTAGTAGGTTTTCCCCGAAGGGGTAAGTTCAATACCCCTTCTTGTACGCGAAAACAACTGCACGCCAACGGATTTTTCCAGGGACTGGATCTGAAAGGAGATGGCCGGTTGGGTCATAAAGAGCAGGCGAGCGACTTCGGAAAAGCTTTCCTTTTCAACGATCAGGCAGAACATCTCTAACTGCTGCATGTTCATAACTTGCGTCTCCTCCTTAACCGTCTTGGGAAGCTTTTCACGAGGCCCGTAACAGTGAAGCGACTCCGCAATCAATCAATTTTTCTTATATATGATTCTGCTGCAAAAAGCCTTTTTTAGATCATCTGCCTGATTGTAGTCCCCACTTCGGGCCACAACAGGAGCACTTTTTACTGGCTTTTGCTGGCTTTTGCCGGCTTTTACTCGATTTTTTGACCCAGAGTAGAGGGTTTCCTCCACCAGAAGCTTCGCGAAGAGGTTTTTGCAGTGGAATCATATATATATTATAATATTTTAATTAAGTATAATCGCTTGGCAATTTTTTGTCAACATGCCTCTTCCTGCTCTCCTTCGTGAGTTTCCTTGGTTACATATGCCTCCTGCCGGGTCCTTTTTTTCCCCACCCCGAGGAAGTAGGCCCCCGGCTCCATGAGGTTACCCCAGCAGCCAGGCGACGAACACTGGCCGGAGCCCCGCAGTCCGGACAGGTCACGGTTTTACTACGCTGGCCTACCTCCCGGAGAACCTTGCCTTCGTAACCACAGCTCCTGCACGTAATAAGGTTTTCCGCCATAGTTTTTCCTCCTAATAAATAGGTTTTTCCGTGGCATTTTCCTGATTACTGGGTCTCTCTTTCTTTTTCAACAAGTACTCACATTCACTTAAAAGTATACAACTCAATTCACCACTAAATACTCTTTCATACCTTCTCATGATACCCGGACCACCCATTTCCGCAAGAGCAGCCACCACCACCCTTTCACTCGCCAGGTAATTTTTGCGTCCAAAGCCAAGGATTTTGATTTCCATATCCCGCGCCCTGAACCCTAGCATTTACCGTCTTAATAATATTACAATATTTCAATTTAATTTTAGCCCTCTTTTTGAGCATATATCAATCCCCCAGCCCAAAGTACTTAGTAATGGCACTATAAATATTTTCAAAGATAGAAAAAGGTGCCTTTTGTAGGCACCTGACTTTCCTGGGTTTTTGTAGTGATGGAAACCTACGCCGCTCTGGTTATCCGGCCAGCCTCCTCCTCGGCAGCGTACTCGTGGGCCTCCATGGGGAAGTTCTCTATGACGAAGGTGTACACCAGCACCCCCGCCGACACGATAGCCGCCGAAACGCTGAACTCCATCCAGTGAGGGAAGTAGGCCTGCCCGGCTGACCGGGCCATGCCGACCAGGCTGACGTCGATGCGGTTCATTACCACCCCTGCTACCACCATCAGACCGATGAGGAAGAGGGTGTTGGTGTTCCTCCTGAGGGAGGAGAAGCACGCCATTACGCCGGGTACAATCACGCCGATGATCATTTCCGCCAGAAACATGTTGCTCTCTACAGTCCCGGCAAACACCAAGGAGAGTTGGCCCCGGATGGCCAGGTCGGCAATCTTCATTACCAGGTAGAGCCCCAGGACAATGGGCAATCCCTTGGTGAAGTCGGCAAGTATGCGTGTTTCAGGCTGCTTCCCGAAAGCCTGGGAAGAAAGGGTGGACTCCACAACCACCATCCCCATGCCCACCGCTACCGCTGTGGTAAAGAAGAACACCGGTAAGAAGGGCGACCACCACAGGGGATACAGCTTGTGAGGGACGATCAAGAAAAGCGAACCTAAGGATGACTGGTGCAGTGTAGAGAGGATAATTCCCGCGATGACCAGCGGGATGGTGATGGAGTGAATTACCCGCCGGGCCTTCTCCTGCCGCAGCCGTTCAAAGACCACCGGGCTGAACTCCAGGGCCAGCACTGTCAGGTAAAGCATCACGCACCAGGCTACCTCGAACATGACCGAGTGGTGCTGCCACATGATGATGGGGTGCCAGATGAAGTAGTACTTGCCCAGGTCATAGAGGAGACCCACCGCCACCAGGATGTACCCCAAAAACCCGGTTAACACCGCCGGCCGTAGGATGGGCTCAAACTTCTTGTTGTTGAAGATATATACGGTAGCGGCTGTCGTAAAGGCGCCGGCGGCCAGGGCTACCCCGCACAGCACATCGAAGCCGATCCACAGTCCCCAGGGATAACTGTCGGTTAAGTTGGTGGAAGCGCCCAAACCCTTGGTATACCTTACGAAGGTGGCCACCAAACCGAATACCACTATCCCGATCAGCACAGCCCTGGTAGGCGTCATTTTAAAGGTCCACTTGTCTTTCATTCCCTGTGCCCCCTCTCATGATCCTGCCCCTCTGTTTCCTGGGTACGGTTTTTATTGAGCAGGTAGGCAGCGCTCAGGAATACCGCCCCACCGGCAACCACACCGGGGATCTTGGACATGGCCTTCCAGGTGTAGGAAGGCAGTGGGACGTTACCCAGGTTGGTGGGAAAACCCAGTGCCTCAAAGGGGACGTCGGACAGGTACAGGAAGGAGGTGCCTCCCACTTCTTCCTTGCCATAGATGTGGTTAACATACTGTTGCGGGCTGGCGGCAATGCGGTCTTCCGCCTCTTTCAGCAATTCCGACCTTACACCGAACTTGGTGGCGCCCATCGGGCAGGCCGCGGCGCAGGCCGGCTGCTCACCCGCTTTCAACCGTTCGAAACAGAACACACACTTCCGGACCAGCGGGAAAGGACTGTCCCACTGGTACTTCGGGATACCAAAGGGGCAGGCGATCATGCAGTAACGGCAGCCGATGCACTTGGACCCGTCGTAGATCACCGGCCCCTCTTTGGTCTTCATCAGAGCCCCTACCGGGCAGGCCGAAGCGCAGGCTGGTTCGAGGCAGTGAAAACACTGTTGCCTGACAAATTTCTGAACTTTTTGCCCTTCTTTCTCCACCTCTACTACCTTCAAGGAAGTCCAAGTTTCTGCGCCGAGGCCGTCGTCCGGCTCACCGGTCAACTTGTTTTGTTCCTTGCAGGCCATGCTGCACATCTTGCACCCTACACACTTGGTAATGTCGATGAGCATCCCCTTGGCTTCGGGATCCGCGGTTACCGCCGCGCTCCCTGCGGCTGCCCATGCCGGCCTGGTGATGGCCAGCGCTGCCGTAGTGGCTCCAGCCACTTGAATGAATTTTCTTCTTGTTATTCCCATTATTTCTTCCCCCTCTTGGGACAAGTGGCTTTCTTGTGATTGTTAGATTAATCACTTGCATTTCGTTATTAAGCAGCAATCAGAGCGTAACCAATGCCCCCCAGCAGCAGGAAGTTGGCGGCAGCCGCCATGGCCAGTACAGCGCAGGCAGCTTTCTTCTCTCCAAGTACCTTCGACAACCCCGTCATTCCTAACATGACCAGGATCACATCCATTTTTCTTACCCCCTTTCCTTTAGGTTAATTTGATTGTAACACCATACTCTTACCAAACCCTGGTGCTGTGCTTGCCTGTGGATGACGGTTGCCTTACCTTTAGGTTTCGCTATGGGATTTGCATATTACCAATTGATGTAATCTCTTGCCCTGTGATAGCGTTGACCGGGAAAATAATTGTAACTGGGTTGCAGGTGGTAATTTTTTTATCAGCTTTACGCAATCCCTGGGAGGTATGAAAAGGGACCCATTACCCCTAAGAACAGCGACAGGCCCTCCGCAAGTATGCGGAAGGCCTGAAAAAGCCCCTGAAAGTTGCATGTAATGCGTTCGATTAGGGCAAAACCGCGTCCACTTGATCACCCCGGGCCGTTCCCTCCATCTGGATCACCATCTTGCCGGGTGCGCAGATAATGACCTGCCCCTGGTGGTTAACCACCCCGGTGTGCACACAAACCTGGTCGGGACAATTTCCCTCCAACACCCGCACCCCTCCCTGCTCCACCTTGATAATCCACCGGTACCCGCCCGCGGTGATCTCCCGGGTCCCGGGCGAGTTGAGGTCCAGGAATTCCACCACCTGTCCCCCGACCGTCACTGTGGCAAACCCGGGGTCGCCCCCCGCCCCGGCCCACCGCACCGGCAGGATTATCGATAAAAGCACCAGGCACCCAACAAGGGCAATCTCTCCGGGATTAATCCACCGGGGCATGACTTCCGGCTTTCCAAAGGAGCGGATTACCGGCCGCGCCGCCAGAGCCACCAGGGCGCCGCACGGCAGCGCCGCCAGGAGAAGCACCGGCAGGTACCAGGCCAGGGCCGGGTAACCTACCAGGAACCGGGCCACTAACCACTGGGCCCAGTTGTGACTGACCGCCCCCGCCATGCTGACGCCCATCAAGCTTGTACGGCCGGAAGCCAGCGACATGAGGGCCTGCATGACAGCCAGGCTGGCCAGCCCCCCAGCCAGTCCAAACATAAACCCGGCGGAGAACAGTGTCCCGGCAAGGGCGCCCCCTGCCACCTGCCGCAGCACCACCAGGAAGGCCGCCTGGCGCCATCCCCACATGTTCAGGGCCAGCAGGGTCACGATGTTGGCCAGCCCCAGTTTGGCCCCGGGTATCCCCGGCGGTGGCAGCAGCCCTTCCACCACTTGCAAGACCAGTGCCAGGGACAGCAGGATACCGGTCCGGGTCACCAGTTGAGCAGCGCCCGGCTTTTCTTTTGATTCTTTTACCGGGTAGACCTCAACCGCCGGTAGGTAAGCCAACAACAATCACCCCTTGTTGACAAGCTTTTCAGCGCAATGCGATCTTGCCTAGCAGTCCACTGCTGTACCATACCCGGAGGTCCGGGCCGATGACCACCCCTTCCACGCCCGGCCATTCCTCAATCAAGGCACAGCCTCGCTCCTTTCCCAGGATAAACACCGCGGTAGAAAGAGCGTCCGCCACGATCCCCTCCGGGGCCACGATGGTGACGCTGACCACATCCCGCGCCGGCCATCCGGTGGCCGGATTGATCAGGTGGGAAAAGCGTTCCCCTTGATACATCCGGTAGCGTTGATAGTCCCCGGAAGTGGCTACCGCCCGGTCAGCAACCTGGACCACCGCAGTGGTCCGGTCAGGGTCCCGGGGGTGGCGAATGCCCAGGCTCCACGGCCGGCCCTCCGGGTGCTCCCCTAAGGCGAAGATGTTCCCTCCCAGGTCCACCATGCCGCTGGTCACGCCGTAAGACCGCAGCAATTTCACCACCCGGTCCACCGCATACCCCTTGGCCACACCCCCCAGGTCCAGGCTCATCCCGGGGATTTTTAACCTGACCTTGTTTTCCCCCGGAGACAACTGCAGCATGGGATAGCCCACCAGGGTCACAGCCTGCCGTATATCCGGCGGTGCTGGAGGTACCCAACCCCCGTCGTCCTGGTCCTCGCCGCTCCATGGGTAAATGGCCCACAGGTCCACCAGCGGTCCCACGGTGGGGTCAAAGGCACCCCCTGTACGCCCTGCCATGTCCAGGGATCTGGCCAGCAGCCCGGCGGTGGTGCCGCTTACTTCCACCCATTCCCCCGCCTGCCGGTTGATCCGGCTTATTTCGCTGGTAGCTTCGTACCGGTTGAACAAAGATTCCATGGTCTGCAATTCACGGGTGATCTCCGAGACTTGCTCATGGTTCAACTCATCAGGAAGGGTAACGCGGAAGTAGGTGCTCATGGCAAATCCCCTAAATTCTTTTAAGGTTCTCGCCCGGGGCGCCTTGCCCGCCGCCAGGCCGGTCAGTCCTAGTGCCACAACTATCACAGCCACTACCGTCATGTACCGGCGCACTCTATCATCCCCTTGTGCAGCTCCTGGAAGTCCTTGTTAACCCTTACCCTATACTGTCAGGGCGGACCTGCCCAACTCGGTCGCAAGCGGTAGGAAGCCGGGCGGGAGATAATAAGAAGCAGGACGTCTGACTTCCGATATCCCGTCTCCGGCTTCCGCATTAGGCCAGTAACTTCTCTCCCACCTTTGGCATACCTACGGTGGCAAGGCAACCGGTAGGACATTTTTCCGTACACAGGCCGCAGCCGGTACACCTGGCGGCATCCACCACCGCCAGGTTATCCACCACGCGGATGGCCCCCTGAACACAGGCCTTTTCACAGGCCTTGCAGGCAATGCAGCCTACCTGGCAGACATCCCGTACCGCCCTACCCCGGTCGTGGGAATTGCACCGGACCAGGACCGGCAGGTCGATATCCATTACGGCGACTACACCTTGGGGGCAGGCTTTGGCGCACACCCCGCACCCGGTGCACTTATCCTCGTTAACGACCGGCAGGCTGTCCGCACCCAATTGGATAGCCCCGAAGGGACAGGCCTTAACGCAGCTTCCCAGCCCCAGGCATCCCCGGGAACAACCCTTGGGGCTGCTGCCAACCGCTACCGCCGCCCGGCAATCCTCCGCCCCCTCGTAGCGGGCCAGCCACCGGGCGGATTCCCGGTTGCCGCCGCACATCACCCTGGCAACCTGCCGCGTAATCCCAACCGGCGTCTCTTTACCCAGAATGGAGGATACCTGGGCCAGCGCCTCGTGGCCACAAACCCGGCAGGCGTTCAGCGGCGCCTCTTCCTTCACCAGCGCCTCCGCAAAGCCCTGGCAGCCGCTAAATCCACACCCACCGCAGTTGGCCCCCGGCAGCGCCGAGGCCAGGAGTTCCACCCGGGGGTCGGCGTCCACCCTGAACAATTGCGCGGCATAAGCCAGACCCACGGCAAACAGTACACCCAGCCCACCCATCACCAGCGCAGACACCATGGCTATGTGCATCATCGTAAGCCCCCCTTTTTTGATCCTGATGGCTACATGGGCACCAGGCCGGCAAAACCCATGAAGGACATGGACATAATTCCCGCGATCAGCAGGGCCAGGCTGCTGCCCCGCAATGAGGGCGGGATATCGGCGTACTCCAGTTCCTCCCTGACCCCCGCCATGATGACCATGGCCAGGGTAAAACCAAGCCCGGCGCCAACGGCGAAAACCAGGGTCTCCAGGAAGGTGTACCCCTTGGTGACCACCAGCAGGGCAATTCCCATAATGGCGCAGTTGGTGGTGATCAGGGCCAGGTAGATCCCCATGGCCTTGTACAGTTCCGGGCTGCTCTTTTTCAGTACCATCTCCAGCAGTTGCACCAGCACGGCGATCATCAGGATAAACACCACAATCTGTAAAAAGGCCAGTTTCAGAGGCACCAGAACATAGGCCTGGACCAGCCACGCCGCCAGCGCGGACATCACCAGCACGAGGGAAGCGGCCACCCCCATCCCCAGGGCGGTCTCCACCTGCCGCGTCATGCCCAGGAAGGGGCAGATACCCAAAAACCTCACCAGCACGAAGTTGTTCACCAGGGCAGAGCCGATAAGAAGGAGCAGCATCTCTTTCATCCTCTTACAACCTCCCTCTGGACCAGCCGGATGCCGGCGCGGGCCGCTTTTTGCGCCCGCAGGGCCTGGGCCTGCACCGCCAGGTTAAGGGCAAAGACGATGGTCCCCATGGTCAGAAACGCTCCGGGAGGCAACTGCATGATCTTCCAGGGCACAAATCCCGGCCCCACTACCTGAAAGCCGAAGATTGTCCCCGCCCCCAGGATTTCCCGGATGCAGCCGATAAAGGTAAGCGCCCAGGTAAAGCCAAGCCCCATTCCCAGGGCGTCGGTGAGGGACCTCAGGACCGGCATCCGGGAGGCGAAGGCCTCGGCCCGGCCCAGGATCAGGCAGTTGACCACAATCAGCGGCACGAACAACCCCAACACCTTGTGGACTTCCGGCACCAGCGCCGCCAGCAGCAGGTCGGCCATGGTGACAAAGGTGGCGATAATCACGATGAATACCGGGATCCGCACCTGCTTGGGGATTAAGCTTTTCAGGGCTGAAATTATCAAACTGGAACACATTACCACCGCCGTCACCGCAATCCCCATGATCAACCCGTTGAGGGCCAGGGTAGTTACCGCCAGAGCGGGGCACATACCGATCAGCAACCGGAAGGTGGTATTCTCCCGCCAGATGCCCCGGATCAGGTCATCCAAATAGTCTCGCACGATAAACACCTCCTTAATTGGAACCCGGTCGGCCCCGGAAGTATTCCACGGCTGCCCTGGATTTTTCCCGTACCAGTTCCGAAACGGCCTTGGAAGAGACCGTTGCCCCGGTTATTCCATCCAGATCCTGCCCCACGCTGAAGGAGTCGTTGATGTGCTTGCCGGTGAACTGCCCCCGGAATTCTTCCTCAGCCACCCTGGCGCCAAGGCCGGGAGTCTCCTGATGCTCCAGCAACCGGATGCCGGTGATAGCGGACATCCCGGCGTCTATTCCAATGGCGACCCGCAGCGGGCCACCGAACCCATTGCCCGTCACCACCAGCACCAGGCCAAGCAAATCACCCTTTTCCCCTCTTACCTCGCAAACCCGGTCTCCCTGGGTGAACCCGGGAACGCCTTCGATTTCCAGTTCCTTCACCCGGCAGTTATCAGCGCCCAGCAGCACTACTCGCGCAAGCTCAACCAGGTTAACCTCCGCCGGTTCTGCCCCCGTCTCCCGGGTCGAGGGCTGGGCCGGGACAGTCACTTCAGGCAGCGCGGCCACTTCCTGCCCCAGGTACTGCAGCACTTTCCTGGCCTCCCGCCCTACCGAGGAACTGACTGCGGTGGAAGATACGGTGGCGCCCGTCACCCCGTCCACGTCCTGCTTGACCACGAAGGGGTCCAGGATCGGCTTGCCGCGGAACTGCTGGAGGAAACCCTCCTCCTGCACCTTGGCCCCCAGCCCGGGGGTTTCCGCGTGGCTCATCACCTTTACCCCAAGCAGTTGCTGGGTTGCCGGGTCCAGGCCGATCACCAGCCCGATGGGCCCCCCGAAGCCCTGGGCCCCGGCCTCAAAGGCCACCCCCAACACCTTCCCATTGTTGTCCAGGCCTTCGTAGACCTCCGCGATACCTTCCGGCTTCTCTTTCCCCTTGCTTTCCGCCACCCGGAAGGTTGCCGCCTCCGGGATCACGCCCTTGAGCCCTTTTTCCATCACTTCCTGCACCTGCCTGGCCTGCACCATGGGCATGGTATAGTCGTAGAAGAGACCCAGCACCCCACCGGAGATCATGCCCACCAGGCCCAGCACCAGCACTAACCGCAAGGTCTCACGCACGGGTCTTCACCTCCCGTTTTTTGGGTCGCAAGTACCTGTTGATTAGAGGAGTCAACCCGTTCATCAACAAAATGGCATAGGCCATTCCCTCAGGATACCCGCCCCACAGCCTGATGACCACCAGGCACAAACCCGCTCCGATGCCAAACGCCAATCGGCCCTGGCGGGTTACAGGGGTGGTCACCGGATCCACCGCCAGGAAGAAGGCCCCTAAGATCACGCCTCCGGCCAGCACGTGCCAGAGGGGGTCCTGTCCGACCAGGAGCATCAAAACCGCCACCGACCCCATGAACCCGAGCGGGGCTCGCCAGTCCACGTACCCTTTAGCAACCAGCAGCAAACCGCCCAGCAGCAGGGCGTAGTTGGACAGTTCACCCAGGGTTCCACCGGTGTACCCCATCAACATTTCCCCGTAACCGGGGAGCGCCTCCCCCGCCCTCCACAGTTCCAGCGGACTGGTAGTGGGGTTGCTGCCAAACGGCGCCATCCAGGGTGAAGGAGTCACCCAGGCGGTGACATGGCTGAAGAAGGCCCCGGTGAGAAACACCTTGCCAACAATGGCCGGATTAAAAGGATTGAAACCCACGCCGCCGAAGGCCTGTTTCCCCAGCCCGATTGCCGCCACCGCCCCGACCGCGGCCATCCAGGAAGGAAAGGTGGGAGGCAGGGTCATGGCCAGGATCAGGCCTGTCAATACGGCAGTCCCGTCCCTCAACGTAGCGGGTTTGTTTCTCAGTTTTCTGATCAACGCCTCGGTTCCAACCGCCGCGGCCATGCTGACAACCACCAGGCGCAGCGCGTTCCATCCGAACAGGTAGACAGTCCAGCAAACAGCCGGAACCAGAGCCAGCATTGTCACCTGCACCATCTTGTCCACTGATATCGCCGCGTGGACATGGGGGGGAGGTGAAGTGATCAGTAACAGCTTGACCGGGGGCTGTTCTTGCCGGTTAAGGACAGCCATGGTTCAATAACCTCCTTTCTCAGTGCGCTTCCATGCGCAGGATCTCCTGTTTCGCCATTTCGATTAGTTGCAGCAAGGGACGACCGGCCGGGCAGACATAGGTACACTGGCCGCAACCGGTGCACCCGGCGGCACCCTCCTCCCGGGCCAGGTCCCATCTGTGAGCCAGGGCGTAATTCACCACCCGCAGAGGCATGATACCCGCGGGACACGCCTCTACGCACCGGCCACAGTGGATGCATGGCCCGTTTTGATAGTGAAAGGTCTCCCGCACCCCGAAGGCGATCACCGCAAACACACCCTTATCCACCGGCACATCCAACCGTGAGACGGCGCAACCCCGCAACGGGCACCCCACCACCACCTTGGTCACGTCACTTTCAGAAAGCCCGGCAAACGCCAGCAAGTCACCGATACTGGTACCCAACGGCACCCAGTAATTGCCGGAATTTTTGACCGCAGTGCCCGCTACAGTCACCATCTGCCGGATGTAAGGTTCGCCCTTCAGGAGAGCCCTGGCCGCCGCAACAACTACCGCCGGCGAGACCACCAACACCCCAGCTGAGTCAGGGGTCTGGCCGTTCGTCAACGCCCGTCCCAGCAGTTTCTCAATCAGGTAGCGGTGATCCCGCTGGTGGTAGCCAACCTTCACAGGGACTACCCGGGCCTTAGGCAAGGCTGCCGCCAGGGCTGGCTGCAGTAGTTGTATGGTCTGGGTACGTTTTTCCGAGACAGTGACCAGTACCCGTTTGACGTCGTATACAGCGCTAAGGGCCTGCAGACCAAAGGCCACTTCATCGGTATGTTCCGCCAGGAAAATGTTGTCAGAGTTGAAAAACGGCTCGGTAAGGCAGCCGTTCAGCAGGATGGCGTCGATGGCGGCGGATGGCGGGGGGAACGGCAAAATGTTGGTGGGCCGGGGATACCAAGATATCGCCACGCCCGCGTTTCGCAGGTGCTCGTAAAGTACTTGGGGCCGTAGCCCTTTTAACGAACTGTATACGGGCAGCACTTCCAAGTCATCGCCACCGTCATTTTCCACCGTGATGGTCATTACGGAATGGCCTTCGTAGTCCTGGAATTGCCCGATTTCCTTTACCCTCCCACTCACCGAACTATGGGTAACCACACCTTCGCCCGCTGGTCCTTCGGCAATTCTTTGCCCCCTGGCTACTTGATCGCCAACCTTCACCAGCGGTTGGCAGTGAACCCCGCCGTGGTGACAGGGAATCCGGACGGTGGCCGGCGCCGGTGCGAAGGACACACCCGGATGGACCAGGTAACGAAAAGGGATATCTTTCGTCCACCAACTGATCTGCATCACTTTTTTTCCCTCCTTTGTGATAGTTCTGGTTATCACATTTCAATTGTAACACCATATCCTTGCGTACCTCTTGGCCGAGTGTAACCGGTGCGTTACTTCTTGATAACAATTACTTATCGTGTCACTGGGCATTTCTTGCTGAAAAATAACAAACCTTACATCACAGGATGTAAGGTTTGTAAAGGTAAAGATTATTAGTTGAGTGTGTCCGCGCCAAACTTGTAGCCCACTCCCCACACCGTCTTGATATACTTGGGATTGGCCGGGTCCATCTCTATTTTCTCCCGGAGGCGGCTGACCATTACTGTCACGTTATCGGCATCGCCCATGTAGTCGCTGTCCCAGATTTGATCCAGCAGTTGTTCACGGGTGAACACGTAGTCGGGCCGAGAGGCCATCAACCACAACAGTTTGAATTCTTTTGGCGTGAGTTGCACCTCTGTGCCCTCCACCTTCACCAGGTGCCGGCGCCGGTCGATAAACAGGCCGTTAATCCTGATGGTATCAGGGGAGTCCTCCGCCGCGTCCCGGCGGGTGGTATTGCGCCGCAGCATCGCCTGCACCCTTAAAGCCAGTTCTGACGGGCTGAAGGGTTTGGTCAGGTAGTCATCCCCGCCCATCCTGAACCCCAGGATACGGTCCAGTTCGTCTCCCCGGGCGGAGAGAATGATAATAGGGATACTGGATTCCTCCCGGATCAGCCGGCAAACCTCAAACCCATCCACCTTAGGCAGCATCAGGTCAAGGATGACGACATCCGGTTTTTCCTGGCGAAACCTGTTCAGGGCTTCCTCTCCGTCAGCGGCCGGGATCACCTCGAACCCTTCCTTGGACATGCGGTGGGTAATGATCTTGATAATGTCCGGCTCGTCATCCACCGCCAGGATCTTTTTACTGGCCACGATCAGCCACCTCCGTTTCTGTTTTTACCAAGGGAATGGCAAAACAAAACTTGCTTCCTACCCCCCACTGGCTGTCAACCCAGATCCGTCCTTCATGCATCTCCACCAGGTTTTTAGCCAGGGCCAGCCCCAGGCCGGTCCCCTGGTGCACCCGGGTTGAGGAGCCGTCAACCTGCCGGAAAGCCTCAAAAATAATCTCCTGGTCCTCCGCTTTGATCCCGATGCCGGTATCCGTGACACAAACCACTACCTCCCCTTCGCCCGTGCATGCGGAAACGGTGACTTTCCCGCCGGTAGGAGTGAACTTGAAGGCGTTACTCACCAGGTTCACCACCACCTGCTCGATCTTCTGCCGGTCGGCGTTCACCGCCGGCAAGTCTTCCAGTTCAACCTCCAGCCGCAAACCCTTCTTGATGGCCACCGGCACCATCCGGTGTTCCACGTCCCGGACCAGTTCCGCCAAGTCAAAGGTGGACCGTTTCAGTTCCATCTTCCGGGCCTCGATCTTGGCCATATCCAGGATGGCATTAATGGAAGTCATCAGCCGTTGGCCCCCGCGCAGCACGTCTTCCAGGTACTCCCTTTGCTGTTCATTGATATCCCCGCCAATACCTTCCAGCAGCAATTCCACAAAAGCCATAATTGATGTGAGCGGAGTGCGCAGCTCGTGACTGACACTGGCCAGGAACTCTGACTTCAGGCGGTTGGCCTTGGCTAGTTGGATATTGGCCGCTTGCAGGTCTTCCTGATGGCGCTTAAGGACTTCGTTGGCCGCGCTCAATTCCCTGGTGCGGTCCGCCACCTGGTTTTCCAGGTTTAAGTAGTAGTCCTTGAGCCGCAAGGCCATGGAACGCAACTCCCTGGACAGTTGCCCGATCTCAGCGGGAACGGAGATATCCGGCAAGGGGTGGTCCAGCCTGCCCTCGCCCATCTCGGTGGCAGCCCGGGCCAGTTGGGTGAGAGGAATGTCCACCAGCCGGCGGATCACCCAGAAGATAGTAGCCACGCTGAGCATTACCATCAGACCTGTCACAGTCATTTGGGCCCTGGTCTCATCGCGCAGATTTTCCTGGAAGATGGTCATGGGTATGCTCAAGCTTACCGCCCCCGCCAGGTCACCCAGCGCGTACCGGGGCACTTCTTCGCGAAAATGCACGGCGCTGTCGGTACTGTGGCAGACAAGGCAGGGGTCCTCGATACGGATAGACAATAAGTAGCGAAAGACCCTTTGGCCGTTAACCACATCAACTCCCCATGCTTCCTTGGTTTCGGGGTGAGACCCCATCTCCTGGATCAGCCTTGTTTCAAAGACGTCGGGAGTATTGCGCGGGTTGTTGCCCGGAAACCAGATCTCCTTGAAAGACCACTGGGCATCCCCCCCGAACAGGTCCCGCGTCCCCTTCTCCGCTGCTTGCGGGTCCAGGTGCTTGAACTGGGCCACCGCCTCCCCGCTGGTAGGCAGGCACCCGCAGTCCTGGCTCTCGGCGACAAACGCCCGGATAGCCAAAAACTGGGTGGCCACCACCCGCGCCTTGTCGTTTAGGTCCTTTTCAGCCCGGTATTTGAGCCTTTCCATGGTCCAGGCCAGACTTAAGCCAGACACCACCACTATTGTCAGTGCGATGTACAAGATAAGTCGAACGCTGAGTCTGTCCTTTGCCTTGACCTGCCAACTCATTACCCGGCCCTCTCCCGTGGTCCGTTCTATTTCGGGCGATGTTCTATCAATATTATTGAATTCTAATAACCCCCTTGTAATAATTTTACATGTTCCTGCTTTCACAAGCAATCCCGCAATGCAAAGTCGCACTTGTAAATCTATTCTGGATTTGTTAATATAATCTATTAATAAATAAACGTCACTGGTAAAACCGTAAAGAAAAACGACAACTGTTCAGTTGTCGAAAGATATATGAAACATGCCACGGATCTTCAGGGGATACTGCGTCATCGGATCCACCTTCGGATTCACTGGAATACACCCAGACGGAACAGTACCGGTACAACCAAAACGCCGAGGAAAATAACGGCTTGCAAGCAAAAGGCCCCGATCAGAATGGCGGTGAAAGTAACAGCGACGATGTTACCTGCCACGACTTTTCCTTTAGACGGTTTATTAGAAGAATCGTCGAAGCCCTGTTCTTCCTCAAACAATTCGTCTGAAAGTTTTCTTGCTGTGGCTTCCACTGTGGACCCTCCCCTCGTAGTGCTGTACCGGATGGCAACCCCCATGCAAGGCCTTTACAGGTCCATTGCCCACCCCATCTTCCTGTCTTAAGCATAGCACACATACCCTGCGCATTCCTTGCACACCCTTGGCTCTTAGCTTATAAAATTCTTGCAAATTTATTGCGGGGAATCCAAATGCAAAAACCGGGATTGGGCACTCCCGGTTTTTTCTCGCACTATCAGAAAGTATAACTTTCTGTGGCATAAGTACTAAGGCTTCCGCCTGCGCCAAAGGCTTGCACCACAGGCATGCGACTAAGCCTATAAATGGGCAAGTCTTCTTTAGCGCAAGCCAAGTTTTCTTTACCAATACCTTTCCACTTTCATGTCCATTCCGCCACCAGCCGCGGGCGCTTCCAAACCACATCCAAACGGACGCGTAAATTTTGCTTGGCCTTGGCTTTGATGCCTTTATGGATGTACACCGTAATGCCGTTGCAAACCTGGCGCTGGAACTCTTCACCCCCTGCTTCCCCCAGCGCCACGTAGGGAATCAGGATGGAGCCGCAGCAACTAGCTTTCGCCTCCGCCGCCGTAATCTGAATGGCTCCACCATTGTCATTGATAAAGTGCCATGCGCTTCCTGTAAACCGCACCTCCATGCTTCCGCCCCCAGTAAATTGTTTAGTGTTAATGCCATCATATGCTTTTAAGGCACAACGGTGCACCATTAAAAAAGCAACCCGTAACGGGTTGCCGCTGTGAAACTTGCCACGGACCAGGTGACTAGTACGTGCAGTATTTCCTCACAATTCAGTGTATTCCCTGCTGTTGCACCAATAAAAATTATTGCTGACATCATAAACCAGATTGAGGATCACTGAATTCTTGAGCACATCAGGCTTTCCCTGCCCGGATGAGTTCGGCAAACCGGCCGGGCAGCCCCGCCGCTTCGATGGCCTGGGAGGTCGCCTCAAAATCGTAAGGCACCTCGATAAACTCAACCGACACACTCTCTCCAAGGTTGACCATCGTATAGACCGCGTTGGGATTACCGTGTTTGGGTTTCCCCACGCTCCCCACGTTAACGATATCCCTTCCCCATACTACCCTGTGGTATGGCTTGTGGGTGTGGCCGCAGATCAGTATGTCGGCATTGCTTTCATCCAGAAGTTCCTTCAGATATTCTTCTGAAACGTCCTCGTATAGATACTCATTCAAGCGCCGGGGGCTGCCGTGGACCACCAGCACCTGCCTACCGGCCACCTCCAATCTCAATTCCTTAGGTAGTGCCCGGAGAAACTCTCTGTTTTCATCCGAGATGTGCTCTTTTGTCCACTTGAGTGAAGCCTCGCCCAGCCGCATGGCCTCTTCATCCGGGTAGTCGCAGCCGCAGGCGATACGGTGAAAAGCCACCCCGTCGTCGTAATTGCCCATGACGGTGGGGACCTTTTTTTTCCGGATAACTTCGATCACTTCGTTGGGAAATGGCGCGTAACCCACCAGGTCCCCCGCGCAAACAGTCATATCTGCCTGTCTGCCGTTAATGTCGTCCAGCACCTCATTAAAAGCATGGATATTGCTGTGAACGTCCGCAAAAACCGCTAACCGCAAATTTTCTCCTCCTTGCTCATTCTTCCCTGTAATCCAGCGAAAGGGTTTTCCACCACAGCGCCTTGTCCAGGCTGATTTCCGCTATTCCCGGGAAAGAGGTCACTTCGTGGTCCAGGTGGACGGTAACCCCTGCCACCTCCATTGTCTCGTAGTTCTCTGGCGCATTGCGGGGGATGCCCAGTTCCAGCATAGGTGCCGGAACGGACCCGGCGCAACACCCGCTGTACTGCCCGCGGAAGATGACCAGGTGGCCCCCCTTCTGGTTGATGTGTTCCGCCGCTTCCGGGGAAATTTTTACTTGCATGGCCTGGAGCCACCTCCTGATTAAATGACTGTCACCAAAAGGATATCCGTTTACCCCTGGATAATCTCCTCCACCGCCCTGGAAATCTTCGGTAGCGAAATCCCGCCATGGAAGCAGGGCTGCCCGTTGGGTCTTACCCGTTGCCCCCGGCTTGGCTGCCTTTTTCCAGCCGGGCTTGCCGGGCCTCCAGTTCCTCGCAAACGGTGAGGTCAACGCGGGCGCAAGAGGGTTGGATGCCGCGCCGCAGGTTTTCCTGGATAGGTGAAACAAACAGTTTGGCGAAGGCTTCCTGGTAACAACAAAAGTTGTCTTGATCCAGGGAGTAGAAAATCCACTTTCCCTCGCGGGTGTCATTGACCAGCCCGGCCTGCCGCAGGATCTTCAGGTGGTGGGATACCGCCGGCTGGGACATCTGTAAAATGTCGATCAACTCACAGACGCACATCTCCCGCACCGACAACAATTGGAGGATCCGCAGTCTGGTCTCGTCGGAAAGCGCCTTGAAGAATTGGGCTACCTTTTTCATCAGCTATTCCTTCCCTTCCAATACAGTAGGGCTCTTGCATACTTATGACAATTATCTCCCGTGAGTTCTTGTGGGGTTTTATACTCAGGCCTCAACCTTACCTCTCCCGGCAAAAAAATCCAGGGCGCTACAGGGCTATCTAGCGTACCGCGCCGGTACCCGCCAGGGAACTGCCGTCCGGAGCAAAGTACTTGCGGGAGAAGCCCAGGGCCACGTTGACCAGGCCGATCATCACCGGCACCTCGATCAGCGGCCCGATGACCGCGGCGAAGGCTTGCCCGGAGTTGATGCCGAATACCGCCACCGCCACCGCGATGGCCAGCTCAAAGTTGTTGCTGGCGGCGGTAAAGGAAAGGCTGGTAGTCTGCCGGTAATTGACTCCCATGCGCACGCTCATGAAGAAGGATACCAGGAACATCAATACAAAGTAAACTAGCAGCGGAATGGCGATGCGGACCACGTCCATGGGCAGCTTGATGATATACTGGCCCTTATAGGAAAACATCACCACGATGGTAAACAGCAGCGCGATCAGGGCCAGCGGGCTGATCTTGGGGATGAATCTCTTTTCATACCACTCCTTGCCCATGGCCGGTTCAAGGTAAAACCTGGTGAGAAAGCCGGCCGCAAATGGAATACCCAGGTAGATGGCCACGCTGGTCGCCACCTCGCCGATGGTCACATGTACCTCCATGCCTTGCAAACCCACTAAGCCTGGAAGCACCGTGATAAAGATGTATGCGTAAATGGAGTAGAAGATCACCTGAAAAATGGAGTTGAAGGCCACCAGGGCCGCCGCGTACTCGGTATCACCCTTGGCCAAGCTGTTCCACACGATGACCATGGCGATGCACCGGGCCAGCCCAATCAGGATGAGGCCCACCATGTATTCCGGGTAACCACGCAGGAAGACGATCGCCAGGATAAACATCAGGATAGGCCCGACGATCCAGTTTTGGACGAGCGACAGGGTCAACACCTTGCGGTTCTTGAACACCTTGCCCAGTTGCCTGTAGTTGACCTTGGCCAACGGGGGATACATCATCACAATCAGGCCGACGGCGATAGGGATGGAAGTGGTTCCCACCGACAATCTATCCAACAAGTCCGCAATGCCCGGGAAGCCGTACCCCAGCAAGACACCTACGGCCATGGCAAGGAAAATCCACAGGGTTAAAAACCGGTCCAGCAATGACAGCTTTGCGGTAGCATTATTCACTATTCTCAATACCTCCTAACTCCGTTCTAGTAACTGGATTCAACTAACCACGTTGTTAGCCCATTACCAGGGCCACCCCGGAGCGGTCACCTTCACCTCCTCATGACGCTTGCCGGGACCGGAATAACATATTTAACTTTTTTTATATTATAGCCCACTGTATACCACAAGTAAGATCGGAAAATCCTTATTATGCTACCTGTTCCCGCAAACCTGCGGTCCACCTGCTAAATGCCTCAGCCGTACAATCCCTGGTAGCCTACCGTGACGCTCCCGTCTGGTTTCACCTCCACCGGCACCTTATCAGCGCCGTAGGTTTCCTTGACCATGCGAAGCGCCGCCGGGTCGTGGGAAAGGTTGATTTCCCGGTAAGGAATGCCCTGCCGGCGGTAGTCATGCATCAGCCTTTGACAGTATGGGCAGCCTGTTTTGGTGTAAATAACGGTATCATCCACTCTAAATCACCCCCTCTGTGTCAGACTAAGGTCGCAATCATTATTTGCCCCTCTCAACAGCAATAATAAACGCATTCAATTATATTTATCTATCCATTAAAATTTTTTATATTGTTATATCCATTTTTGTTTATATGTCCGATTGTGATTATAGCAAAGCAGCT
This sequence comes from Clostridiales bacterium PH28_bin88, assembly GCA_000987045.1. Taxonomy (GTDB): domain Bacteria; phylum Bacillota; class PH28-bin88; order PH28-bin88; family PH28-bin88; genus PH28-bin88. The sequence goes on from LAKY01000063.1 coordinate 91,290, forward strand.
TCTGAACAGCAAGGGTCACCAGGGAACGTCCACCAGTTTTTTTACCGTTCGGAAAAGGAGATCGCCCCGAACGCCCCCGTCAGGGCGCCACCTATACCAAATCCAGTCCCTCAGGCTATCACAATCAAACTTCTTCCTGAATCCACCTGCTCACACCGGGCCCTTCATCTTTTTATTGGCCCTCATTTCCTCCCATCGGGACAACTTGTTACTGGGACATCCAGTATTCAGCTGAGGCTTAACTCTTGTTCTGTTTATATTATAATATTGTAATTGATTATGATCTTAACCCCTCACTAACCCTGCTGTCAATTGATAAAACAAGCTTCTTTTTTATAATCCCATAAAACCTTTGCCTCGCGGGCAAAGTTGCACTGTACGGAATAAAGACGGGTTGAAGCTATTGACATCAAACGAAAAGACAGCCCTGACTGATAGGGCTGCCTGGCAGTGAAGCTTGCCACGGGCCAGGTGGCAAAACCCTGTTGACCTTTCCTCGGCCACACTCTAATCACACCATTCCCTTTTCCCTGGTTTGTGAACAGGCTGTGACAAAAAACCGGACAATCAGGAACTTATGCACCCTGGGACGCCAATTGGGGCTGTTGCGCCCGTACCAACCCAGCGGCGATGAGCAACAAGGCGAGGAGCCCTATCCCATAGTCCAGGAAAAACCCCTGGTAGCCGGCGGCGTCGATAACCCTGCCCCCGATGGCAGTGCCGATACCACCACCGCCCATAAAGCAGAAGGCCACCAAGGATCATGATGATGGTGTTTCTTTGCATTTTCCCGAGCCTCCTCGATTTAGTTACATTGGTGGACAACAGCCCTGGTTATACGTGGCGACGGAGCTTCCGGTCAATTTATTCAAACCGTTCCCCGCCGCTGGCCCCTGTGGAGGGGCCTTATTCTCACTTATTCGTTGCCCGCTCAGTACCGCAGCCGCTTCCGCCGCCCGGAGAGCCAGGATTTCGTCAATAATATCCATCATTTGGAAAACCTCCGGATGTTTTACCCGGTAGATCATCCGGAGGCCGTCATTGCGATAGGAAACCACACCCAGTTTCCTGAGAATGCTTAAATGCTGGGAGATGTTGGATTGCTCCATTTCCGTCAATTCAATTAATTCACAGACGCATCTTTCACCCTGGCGTAAGAGTTCCATGATCTTGACCCGCGTGGGGTGTCCCAGGGCTTTTAATATCTCGACCTTCATCCGGTAAAGCGTTCATGCAAACCGGTTCACCTCCATTATATTATTATATCTTAATATTATTTATTGTAGCCCGCTGGCCATTATCTGTCAATACTACTTATCTAATTTGCATTGATTGAATATAGCGTAATTCCCCCGCCTTTTGCGGCAAATTGGTAACCCATCGTAGCTAAAGTTCACAAACTATTACGTTTCTCGTCAGGGTTTCGCCAAACTTGATGGGTATCCTCAAGGCAGGCGAGGTTACGGAGGTGATCGTGATGTGACTTAGCCAAGCAGCCGCGAGAATAACTTATTGGATTAAAGTTCAACAGGAGGAATGAAGCTTTCCACCGATTTTGTTGTTTTCAACGCTTCATAATAATTAACCGGGGCGCAAGCGCCCCGGCTGACATCGTCTACAACTGTCTTTATTCATTCTAGTACCGGGACCGGCCTTGAGGACCACCTCTGCCCCATCCAGATGAAACTACTTGCTTGCTCCAGGGAGAGACCTCCTGGTACGTCCGGTGTGCCTCCTCACCGCATTTAGGGCAGGGAACCCGCCTGCCCTTGTTGGTTGTCCCGTAAGGGATTTGAAATACATACTGACAAACCGTGCACTGGTACTCCCTACCCATTTCCATGCCAACTACCTCCTATGTAGGTTACCTGATGCCGATTTAACCGGATAGAGTTCAGCCAAAAGGTATTATTGGGGTAAGGCCGGCGATTGCCGGAACCTTCTCGCACCATCAGAAAGTATAACTTTCTGTGGCATAAGTGCAACTAAGGCTTCCGCCTGCGCCTAAAGGCTTGGCGCAAGCCAAGTTTTCTTTATTACTTTACCATGGCAGAAACGGTTCGGGCAATCTCCGAGAACAAGGGGTTCCGGTAGTCTTCGATCAAACCCCGGTCACAGAGTTCGGCCAACCGGGGATCCAGGGGCAGGGCGCCCAAAAACGGTATTCCCAACGACTGGGCCACCTTTCCGCCCTGGCTGGGGCCGAAGGCCCGCACCTCCTCGCCGCAGTGAGGGCAGAGGATATAGCTCATGTTTTCCACAAGTCCCAGGATAGGTGCTCGCATCATTTCAGCCATTTTGATGGCTTTTTTTACAACCATTACAGCCAGATCCTGTGGAGATGAGACAATCACCAGGCCATCCAAGGGTAGGGATTGCAGTACGCTAAGGGGAGCATCCCCTGTCCCCGGGGGTAAGTCCACCACAAGGTAGTCCAGTTCTCCCCAGATGACGTCAGTCCAAAACTGCTTGATAGCACCGGCAATTAACGGTCCCCGCCAGATTACCGGGTCGTCCTCACCAGGCAGGAGCAGGTTAAGGGACATCACCTCGATGCCCATGGTACTCTTGACAGGAAGAATGCCGTCAACGGCTGATCCCGGTTTATCGTGTAATCCAAACATCCGAGGAATGCTGGGGCCGGTGATGTCCGCATCCAGGACTCCAACCCGGTGGCCGGCCTGAGCCAGGGCTACCGCCAGCATCCCGGTAACCGAAGATTTGCCCACCCCACCCTTGCCGCTCATGACAGCGATGACATGGTGGATGTTGCTCAACTCATGCGCGGCCCATTTTCCTGGCGCAACCGAGGCCGCATGATCCTTTTCCGACTGGCAACTATTACCGGCACTACACTTCTCACTACTGCAGGACATTTCTCTTCTCCCTTCTTCCTTTAGGAGTAATAATGCTTCTGCGGTCATGACTCTGATTCTTTCGGTTATTTATGGTCTTATGCCCGTAACCCAAGTATAGATCTCTTATCGGGCATATGTCAATAAAGAAGGGCCGGCCGCTTCAGTATCTTTAGATTCTTTATGCGGGAATCAAAAAGCCGCTACTCAAATATAGCGGCAGATCGTTTAACGCGAGCAATAGTCAACGTCAGTACCTAAAGCTCAACTACAGTCCCCACGTTACAGAAAAAGAATCGCTCCCCGAATTCTCGGGCTAAATCCATTGAGGGTTTTAGCCCTGTACAGTGAGAAACCCCGATCCGCCTAATGTCAAACTCCTTCAGTGCCCGGATGGTTGCCTCCCGCTGTTTATCACTCACCGACCCCAGGTGAGTTCCCTTATCCAGCTGATGAGATGTTAAGGAATTATTTTACATCTCCATCGCCTTCTTTGACCGGGCGCCTGCGGCTGTCCCGTGTGCATGTTTGGGCGGTAGGTACCAGGGAATGGTCCCTACCGCCCTTTGGGATTATAGTATCCAGCCTGGAACAGGATTATTCCGAAACGCGTTCCCCGGATACACTTTAGATTTCTCTATTTCGTTTGAGAGATTTTTACCCCGGCGTCACCCTGTTCCACGGTCAGTCCCAGGGCTTCAGCCAGGAACTTGACCGGTACCATCAACCTGCCCTGCTGGATGCGCACTTCCCCGCCCGGGGCAGCCTCCGCGCCTCCGACGGTGGCGGTCTTTTTCGCGGCATTGACCACAACTACTTTATCGCCGAGGTAAACACTGGCGGCTTTCTCGCTGTTGTCCCAGTTTACAGTGGCTCCAAAGAACTCCGCTGCCGCCCGGACGGGCACCAGCAAGGAGTCCTTCACCACTGTCCCCTTCAGGGTCTTGCTTTCCTGCCCCACCAGGGTAATGGTGTTTTTGACCGCGGGTGCGGCCTTGGCGGGCGCGCTCGCTGCCGGCGCCGCCGGTGCGGGCTTGGCTTCCTGCTTGGCGGGTTCAGCGGGCTTGGGTGCCGCCGGCGCGGGTTTCACTACCGTTGCTTTGGAAGGAGCCTGTCCGGCAGCGTGGCAGCCGGACTTGTAGCAGTCGGTCCCAAAAGTAGGTAGAGCAGAAGCCGGTCCGCTGAGGGCCATCGCTAAAAACATCACCATTACCAGTGAAGAAAGCAGGAAAATAGACTTCTTTTTTGTCATTTTTTCGCACCCTTTCATATTTTGATTTAACCTTCTCGGCCTTAACACTACGGCGCCCGGATATTGGCGCTCATCACAGTCACCTCCCGCGGGGGCTGAGCTGGTACCTTCACGCAGGCTGCGCCTTTTGGTTTGGGGATGCCCGTAAAACCCCGACGTGGTACTATGCTTTATTCGCTATATAAAGCGGAATCCTTTCCAATTGGGCCATAATGTTTTTCAGTAATGGTATAGAAATATTTTAAGTGCCATTTTTGCAAGTTATATCTGCCACAATTTGGCCCAGGCCTAATTCAAGCTTGCTACCGTAGAAGACCTGGGGTTCTGACATCTCCCCCACGATGATGACACCGTGAGTCAAAGAGATTGGTTCGCAAAAAAGCCGGGTACGCATAGAGGTATCCGGCTTACTGGTTAAATCCTCACAACTGTTCAATTTAGTGGGGGAACCCTGTACTGGATGTCCGCCAGGCTGTGCAGTTCTTCGAGCCAGGGCTCATACATTTCTTGGGTTTTAATACTAATCAGCCTTGCTTCCACTTCGGTTCTCACCTCGTTGAAATCCGGGTTGACAGCGGCTTTCTTCTCCAGCGCCTGGATTATGTGGTACCCGTCTTCCGTTACCACCACACCGCTGATTTCCCCTTGCTGTAACCCAAAGGCTGCATTTTCGAATTCGGGCTCCACTTGTCCCCTGGCAATGAAACCGATCTCACCCCCGCGATCTCTAGACGCTGAATCAACAGACTTCCGTCTGGCAACCTCGGCGAAATCAGCGCCGCGGCGGATTTCCTCAAGTACGGACACAGCCTCCTGTTCAGTATCCAACAGGATGTGCCGTACCCTGACCTCTTCGGGGAAGGTAAATTCCTCCCGGTATTCAGTAAAGTATTGAAGCATTTCTTCTTCCGTCACTTCTACAGTAGATGCTACGATCTTCCTGGCGATCCGCCATGAAGCGACCTCCTCTTCCAGGTCTTCAATGGTCATCTGATATTCCCGCAGCATCTCCTGCAGTTCATCTTCCGAAGATAATCCCCACAAGTCCTTCAAGGTTTCAATTTCTTCCCGGACTTCCTCCGGCGTCACCTCAATCCCCAGTTTTTTGCCCTCCTGCAGGATGAGCTTTTTGCTGATCAGGTCTTCCATCGCCTGCGGGCCTATCCTGGCATACATTTCCTGGTAAAGCTGATCCCGGGTCAACCTCTCACCGTTAACCACCACCAGTATTTTCGTCTGGTAGCTCCACCAAGCCCCAGCCACCGCCATCACAAGGCCCGTCAACACTAACAGGCCGGCTAATAATCCGGGCTTGAGCTTTTTTCCACTGGCTTCCCGCTCTTTCCTGTGAACCAATGCATAACCCCCTTTAGATTTTAACTTTTCTTGGATACAGGAAAAAAGGCAACCCATACTGGTAGGGCTGCCCGACTGTGAAACTTGCCACGGACCAGGTGGCAAAACCCTGTTCTCCTTTGCTCTTGCAACACTGCAATCATACCACTTTCACCCGGGTTATTTGTGAACAAGCTGTGACAAAAAATCGAAGAAATTACGGAACTTATACCTTTTGCGGCCACTATTAACTCATTATTTCCTGTTTGGAAAAGTTCACAAACTGTTACGTTTTTCGTCAGGGTTTGGTCAAACTTGCCGGGTATACTCAAGACAGGCAAGGTTAAGGAGGTGAACGCCGTATGACTTAGCCGGGTTACCAGAGAAAACAACTTTTAAATCACACTTTCTTAGGAGGAATGTACGTCATGAAGAAAAAAGTAATCGCCGGGTTGGTGGTCGCGCTGATGCTGGCCCTGGTAGTCCCCATGGCACTTGCCGCTGACGCCGGCACAACCCAACCACCTACCTGGACCCACCCGTTTTTCAACTTCACCCAACCCCAGTTGACGGATGACCAGTTGAATGAACTGAATACCATCCACGACCAGATGCTGAACCTGCGCAAGCAGATGATCCAGAAATACGTTGACTTCGGCGCCATTAGCAAAGAGGACGCTGACGCGTTGACAGCGCGTATCGACGAAATGGAGAAGTGGCGTAGTGAAAACGGCTACGCCCCGGGTTTCGGTCACGGCATGCGGAGTGGCATGCGGGGCATGCGGGGTGGTTTCCGGGGCGGTTGGGGAACCCAGGCGCCAACCACTCAGGGGACCAGCAACCAGTTATAGGGTACTGAAAGAGGCGGGGAACAACCCCGCCTCTATTAATGTTATCCTCTAATAATGTTATCCTTTACCCCCGACCATACGCATGCCTGAACCTATTTCCCCAGCCAGGACTCGACTTCATTTTTTCCGGGGATTTTTCCTTCCAGCACCTTATTGTCATCGATAACCACCGCAGGTGTTATCATCACCCCGCGCGCCACGATGTCGTCTATATCGGTAACCTTGACCACTTCAGCCTGTAAACCCATCTCCTCCAGTACTTCCCTGATTACCTGTTCCGTTTTAAGACACTTCGGGCAACCAGTTCCCAGGACTTCGATTTTCATCGACAAAACCTCCTGTTATTATTAGATCGTCACCAGATTCCCGTAAATCATGCCGGTAATCGTGGCCATCACTATCACCAGAGAAACATATACAACCGTTTTCTTGGTACCCAAAACGCTCCGGATCACCAGCATGTTGGGAAGACTCAACGCCGGCCCCGCCAGCAGCAAGGCCAGTGCTGGGCCCTGGCCCATGCCCGAACCGATGAGTCCCTGTAAGATTGGCACTTCGGTTAAAGTGGCAAAGTACATAAAGGCGCCAACCACGGAAGCGAAGAAGTTGGCAAACAACGAATTGCCCCCCACCAGGGCGGCGACGTACTCGGAAGGTATTAACCCCGCGTTGCTGCCTGGGCGTCCCATCAACAGTCCCGCAGTTAACACTCCCGCAAACAGCAGGGGTAAAATTTGCTTGGCGAAGCCCCATGTCGCCTCTACCCAGGATGTAACTTCTTCTTTTTTAAACCACTTGAGGAGCATCAGTCCCATCAGCAGGATAAAAAAACCCGCCAGGTACCATTTGATGCCGAAAACCGCGTTCCAAAAACCGACGGGATGGGAGGGTTTCCCCCAGGAGGCAAAAATCAGGATGAGCACCAGGGACAAGAAATAGAGACCGGTCTGGCCCAAGTTCCTTCCGCCATCTTCTGTAGCCACGGCGACATGTGCATTCGTAAATCTGGAGGCCTCTTCGTTGCGGAAAAGAAGCGCCATGACCAGGCCGATAACCACTGAAAATAGAACTGCCCCGACCGCCCTCGCCAGTCCCAGATGCCACCCCAAGATCCTGGCGGTTAAGATTATGGCCAGTACGTTGATGGCAGGACCGGAGTACAAAAAGGCAATGGCCGGTCCTAATCCCGCTCCACGCTTGTAAATGCCGGCAAACAGCGGCAGTACAGTACATGAACAAACCGCCAATATAGTCCCCGAAACCGACGCTACCGAATAGGCCATCCAGCTCTTGGCCTCATGGCCCATGTATTTTAATACAGCACCCTGGGAAACGAAGTTAGATATGGCCCCGGCAATGAAAAACGCGGGAACCAAACAGGTTAGAACGTGCAGCCTGGCATACTCCTGTAACATGGCAAAGGATTCGAGGATTGCGCCCGACACTTGTGGAGAATTAAACGGCACGTAGTAAGCCCCTAAAAATACACCCACAATCAATAACAGCTTTTGATATTCCTTCATTTGTCCTTCCCCACCTATATGCCGTTATTATTTATATTATAATATTGTAATGTATTCACCCTGATTATATCTCTTGCAACCTTTATAGTCAACCCATTTCACATTTTTGAATGGATTAATAAATCCTATCCCTCTTTCACCGCCATCCTGGTTCTGTTCCATAAGGTATCCACCTCAATCTTCAGCCTACGGTAAGATTTCAAAGAAGCATCCACACATATACTGACGCCCTCTACTGCATAAACTATGTAAGCCTCTTCCTCAGGACTGCCCGCAACAGCTGTCAGGACTGGGGCCAAACCGCAACAGCTTCTCGGGGCGACCGTAACCTTGCCCCCATTTTCTTTGATATACGCGATAGCGCCTGATGAAAGCTGGATATCCAACGACCTTCCCTCTCTACATTACTATTTCGGTATATGCTTAAGTTAATTGTAGGCTTACCAGAGCCTTGCTGTCAATTTCCTCTTGCAAATTAAGTGAAGTATAACTAAGAAAGGAGCAACCTGCAAGGAAACCTCGCCTAGGCTCTTGATAGAGGAATCTCACATTGAAATCTCACATTGACAAAAAAGATCCTAGAAAATTTGGAAACAAAAAAGCCCCGCCATTGGCTGAGCTTCCTTAAACTTAACACTTTAATATTTTCTGCGGCATTAGCGCTGGCGACCGTACCCGCGAACGCCCCTGTCTATCCGGTGAACTTTCTTGCCGTGGCAGGAAGGACACTCCATATCGGCGCCGCACTGCCCGGTGCCAAAGGGCACCTCCCACTCATACCCGCAATCGATGCACTTGAACTTCCGCTGGGCCATCTCAAAGTTTCCGCCTTGGATGCGAATGGCCTTACCCTCTACCAGGGCAGTGGCAATCTTAGCACGAGCCGCAGCAAGCACCCGTTGAAAGGTAGGTCGTGACACCTGCATTTTCTCGGCGCAGGCCTCCTGTTCGAGGCCCTCCAGGTCTTTTAGGCGGACAGCCTCCATTTCTTCTACGCTGAGAGCCACTTCCTCCAGTTCCCGCAGGGGAACTCCTGCCGGTTTAAAGTAGGTCAACTCCGGCATCCACTCGACGCGCCTGCATTTTGGTGGGCGTGGTATAGCTGGTCACTCCCTCAGTAAGTCTTTATGTCTAAAATATGCTCAACGTTAGCTTAAATCATGAACTACCCAATGTCAACACGGTTATTAGACCTACTTTATTTCTCACCTAACCGGGTACTTGAGCAGTTAACCCGTTCACCCCACCTAGTACCCCTCGCAGTGATGTTCGCCCTCACCATGATCGCACAGGCTTTCTCCCCCGCATAATGTCCCTGCGGCGTAAGCATCGAGAGCTTCCCGGACACTTCCGGTAACCCCAGTGATGGGAACTATGTTTCTCGCCTCAAACAGTTCCTGCGCCCTGGCCCCCATTCCCCCTGCAATAATACAGGATATGCCCAGGTCACCAAGGTACACTGGCAAAAAACCGGGCTGGTGGCCTGGATTGGGGATGACATCCATATTCAATACCTTTCCATCCCCGATCTCAGCAATGGTATACTCCTGGCAATGCCCAAAGTGTTGGGCCACGTACTGCCCTTCAGTTGCTACAGCGACCTTCATATTTTCATTTCCTCCCAACCTGCTGAAAATCTAAATCGATGCACCTTTGCCCTGTCCATGGTGCTGGCCGACACTAGGCTCTTGGGCGGGAGTCAACTCCCCCCGCCGGTACCTTTCCAAACTTTCCCGCACCGTTCCCCCGGCTCCGAGATAGACCTTTACCCCGGCTGCCTGCAGGGTGGCCATCGCCTTGGGACCCACGTTCCCCGTCAGTACAGCTTTAATCCCTAGATTGACCAACATCTGAGACGTCTTTATCCCGGCGCCTTCTCCGGATGCATTGCTGGAGTTAGGAATTACCTCCCACTGGTCGGTGTCTTGCTCTACCGCAATAAAGTAACCGCACCGTCCGAAACGGGAGTCTACCGGCCCGTCCAGATCCTGTCCCGCGGCAGAAACAGCTACCTTCATTTGTCCACCCCCTTTCGCGGCGTTTTTACGGCTGGGCAATACAAGTGGCTTGCTCTATTGGTAGTCTAGACCTCCGATCAATTGATGGTTAAGGACTGTTGTACCCGCGCCCATAGCGTCTCGATAGCTTTTGCTCCTGCTCCCCGAGTATGTTCTACCGGCGGGACACCCTGAACGATGGCCTGGGTTACGGCTTCGTCAAAGGGTATTTTGCCGGCTACTTCAATACCCGCATCAAGGCAGTACTGTTCGATTTCCCGGCTTTTTTCCTCGTCCAAATCATATTTATTGATACAGACCATCGCCCGGACGTTGAAGTGTGAAGTCAACTGGAGCACTCTTTGCAGGTCGTGCTTGCCGGCTACCGTGGGCTCCGTGATGATCAATGACAGGTCTACCCCCGACAGTGATGAAATGACCGGACACCCAATCCCCGGCGGACCGTCTATGATGATGAACTGGTACCCCTTTTTTTCGGCCATGGCCTTGGCCGCCTGGCGTACTTCCGCCACCAGTTTGCCGGAGTTTTCCCCGGCAATCCCCAACCTGGCATGAACCAGCAGGCCGTACCGGGTATCCGAGATAAACCAGTGACCGGAAAGGTGATCCTCCATGGTAATGGCCCCCGCGGGACAGAGGCGGAAGCACACCCCGCAACCTTCGCAAAAAATGGGGTTGACCCGGAACTCCTGGATAGCGCCAAACCGGCATGCTTCCGTGCACCGCCCGCACTGGACACACTTTTCCTGGTGGATGAACGCCTTTCTGGAGGCATAAAACTCTTTTTTTTCCCGTATTTCGGGGTGGAGCAGGAGATGGAGGTCGGCGGCGTCTACGTCGCAGTCAGTCAGTACCTTGTTTTCCGCCAGTGCGGCAAAGGAACCGACAATGGAGGTCTTTCCGGTCCCACCTTTACCGCTGATGATCAGGAGTTCTTTCACCCGCCTGACCTCCTCTCGATCTCCTTCCACAAATCCCTAAACTGTTGCTTCCACTCAGGGAATTCCTCAGCCAGCAGGCCACCCCTGGCATAACAGGCCGCAATCCGCCGGTCGAAAGGGATTTTCAGTAATACCGGGATCCCTTCCTGCTGGCAGTACCTCTCCGTGGCTGCATCATCCAGCCCCGATCGGTTGATGATCACGCCCATGGGCACTCCCAACTCCCTCACCATCCCCGCGGCAAGGGTTAAGTCGTGCAGGCCAAAGGGAGTCGGCTCGGTAACCAGCAGGCAAAAATCCGCCCCGTTCGCAGATGCTACTACCGGGCACGAGGCGCCGGGCGGGGCATCGATAATCACCGCAGGTTTGACTTGGCTTTTTCCCCTGACCGCCTTAATCACCGGCGGGGCGAGGGCAGCGCCGACGTTAAGCCTACCATGGGTGAAATCAATTTCACCCGCCTGGCCGGCTTCAACTACCCCTACCTCCCTGAGCTGTTCAGAGATAGCCCCAGTAGGGCAAAAAAGCGTACAACCGCCGCACCCGTGGCATAGCTCCGGAAAGGTGAGTATGTAGTTATTAATGACGGCAATGGCGTTAAAGGCGCAAACCTCGGCACACTTGCCGCAATAGTCGCATTTGGCCTTATCGACCAGTGGAACAGGCACATTAACCGCGTCCCTGGTAGTCAGTGCCGGTTGGAGAAACAGGTGGCTGTTGGGTTCCTCCACGTCGCAGTCCAAAACCTGGACCGGCATCTCCTCCTTTAATGACCAGGCCAAGTTCACAGCGATAGTGGTCTTGCCTGTGCCGCCTTTTCCGCTGGCCACTGTTACAATCATCAGTTATGTCACCCCAAACCGCTAATCTGGTCGCGCCGGTGGCGGTGAAAACGGGTGGGGCCGCCCGCTTTCACCTCTTCACCTTGCTGCCCGCACTACAATTCTTCATCTTCGCTTTTTTCAGTTCCCTCTTTGGCTCCACGGAGCCTTTTCAGGCGCGCCTTGACAGCTTCCAGTTGCTGTTCAAGAAACCCGGCCTGTTGTTCCAGTAGAGCGGTTTCCTCTCCGGCGGTCACTCCGGGTACCTGGGGATAAAACCCTTGGGGAGAAGACCCGTAAGGATTAAACCCGTACCCGAAACGGGCCCAACCCGGCATACCGGTTGCCCAGTACATGCGCCGCCACCCGCGGCCGTAACCGAACCCCGGCCCGGCAGGCCGGTTCATGAACCCCGGTGTGGCAAATCCGGCGCAACGACCGGCCGCCCGTCCAGTCATCGGCCCGAAACCCATGGGACCGGTCCCATCACCTCGCGGCATACCCACCCCTCCTTTCACTGTGGTTTTACAGGCCCCCGCAAAAGCTGCTCATGTGCCCATTTATGGTCATATGCTCATTATTAATATAACCGTTTTACGGGCATATGTCAATAACCGGAGCCCCTTTTCTGAAAAAATACTACCACGCACTAGAACTTCCACAGGGATCAACAAAAAAGAAAAGGCAGGGACACCTGCCTGATCCAACCTTCTGGTCACTCTTTCGTTAGCACGCATTTTATCGCTAGAAATCAGCTGCAAACGCCCCTCCCTATGTGGGTATGGATTGACCACGTGGGACACTGACTGACCATGCCAGGTTGCCTTCTACAAAAACCCTCTCCTGGCAGAAACGTCCCTCCCGGGACATTTCCCCAACCAACCGGGAGATTTCCTGTCTTACACCGGAGGTCACCTCCAGGAAGGGGGCAAAAGCTTCTTCCAACTCGTCCACCGCCTCGATGGGGTCCTGCTCCCGCCTGGACCGGCGGCACGCCAATTCCAGGGATGGATAATACCCCCAGGCATGCAGCAGGTGAAAAACATACAGGGCATCGGCGGCAAAGGGGGGCATTTCCTCCTGGAATAGGCGGCGCCAGAGTTCCTGCTGGGCCGGGTCCTCCCTCCGGGTAAAACCACTGAAAAAACAGCTGTGTCGTGAGGCTGCCAACATTTTTTGCAGAGTCGGAACATCATGGATCCCGGGGGACATGGCGGCCAGAACCAGGTCAAAACGCCCTCTCCACCCCAACCGGTCCAAATCCACTTCTTCCCACGGCTGGCAGACGGTTTCGATGTTGGTGATCCCCTCCGCCGCCGCTTTTTGTTTCAAGATGGCCAGCATTCCTTCCGATGGGTCCAGGGCTACCACCTTTCGTACCCGCCGGGCCAGNNCCCGCGTCAGGCTGCAACGCAGCCTGACGCCCCAGCATGTGCAATACTTCCGCCACCCTTCGCCGCCCATCTTCACTACCGGTGCTGGCGGCAAAACGAGCAGCCCGCCGGTCCCACCATCCCGGGCCGGACCTTTCCGGCTGCTGCCGCCCGTACAGGGAATACCGCCGCTCCTGCTGCCAGGCTTGTTCCCAAAAGCCGGCGTCACCCCACAGCCCTTTTCCCCATGTAGGGACAATAGTACGAGGATACTCCTCCATCAGCCGTCACTCCTCTCCAGACTTTTCTTTGTTATAAAGAATAAAGAAAACTTGGCTTGTGACGAGCTTGAGCGACGGCATAAGCCAAAGCTGCACTGATGCCTCCGCTGAAGAATACCCCATCTCTAGGTGCGGAAGCCTTAATTTCACTGATGCCACCGAAAGTTATGCGCTTTGTGATGGTACGAGAAATCGGTACCAGCACCGCAGTTATAGCCAAAATCCCGGGGTACGCCGGTTGGCGGCAGGTCGTTGGTAAGGGATGGGGCTGCCGCCAACAGGCTTTTGGTGTAGAGATGCTTTGGCGCGTGGACCAACTGGTTGGTAGGCCCTTCCTCTACCATCTCACCGGCCCGCAGGACAGCCATGCGGTCGCTTACCTTCCTGGCCAAGGCCAGGTCGTGGGTGATAAACAGGATGGTTAATCCCCTTTTTTCCTGTAGATTTAAGAAAAGCTTAATAATTTTAGCCTGTACGCTGGCGTCCAGCGCCGAGGTGGGCTCGTCGGCGATCAACAGCTTGGGGTTCAAGATCAAGGCCCGGGCAATGGCCACTCTTTGCTTTTCCCCCCCGCTCAACTGGTGGGGATACCTGTCAAGAAACAGTTCATCAGCGGGAAGCTCCACTTCCGCTAAAACAGCCTTAACCCTTTCCCGTTTTTCTGCCTCGCCACCCATCCCCTGCACGTCCAGGGGTTCTTTTACCGCTTGCAAGACAGTCATCCGGTGACTGACGGTTTCTCCAGGGTTCTGAAAAATCATCTGTACCCGGCGGAAAAACTCCTTCGCCCGCATCCCCCGGCCCTCATACCGGTTTCCCTCCAGCCTCATTTCCCCGCCGCTGGCCGGCATTAAACCCATGGTGATTTTGGCCAGCGTGCTTTTCCCGGAACCGCTTTCGCCCACCAAGGCCAGGGTTTCCCCTTCAAACAGGGTCAGCGAGACATCCCGCAGGGCCCAGTAGTCACCAAAGCGCTTGCTCACTCCTGTCAATTCCAGTAAGGGAACGATCCCACCGCGGTGGCAGGCCAGGAAGCGCTGGCCTGCCGGATGCAGGGCAGGCACCGCTTCGCCGCACACTTTCACCCGCTGGGTACAGCGAGGGTGGAAGGAGCAGCCGGATACCCCATGGGTCACCCTGCCCGGAATGCCCTGCAGGTCCTTGGTGGTGGTCATGTTTGGGTAAGACCGCAAAAGCCCCCGGGTGTACGGGTGGCGCGGGGCGGCCATCAGCAATTCGGTGGGGCCCAGTTCCACGACCCGGCCCCCGTACAAGACCGCCATTTGCCGGCCAAGCCGGGCTGCGGTAGCCAGGTCATGGGTGACTACCAGCACCATCCGGTCCTCCGCCATCGAACGGAGCAACCGGGTGACCTCGGCCCTGGTAAGGGTATCCAGGGAAGCGGTAGGTTCATCCAGGATCAATACTTCCGGGTCATGGGCGATGGCCATGGCCAGTATGACCCGCTGCTTTTCCCCGCCGCTCAACTGGTGGGGTAAAAGGTTGGCCCGCCGGCCGGCAATCCCCACCTGGTGGAGCAGCCCCCGCGCCTTTTCCCACGCCTCTGCCTTTCCTCTCCTGTCATGGGCCCAGATGGCCTCCAAAACCTGTACCAGGGCAGGGTATAACGGGTGGAGAGCACTCTCCACGTTTTGCATAACCATCGCTATCTCTTTACCCCGGATGGAACGCCAGGCCGGCTCTGGAAGTTCAAGCAGGTTTCTCCCCTTGAACACTACTTCCCCTGTGCACCGGCCAGGCGCCAGTCCCATCAGACTCAGGGCCAGGGTGGTTTTCCCGGCCCCCGATTCACCAACCACCGCCAGGGGTTCTCCCCTCTTCAGTCTCAGGTTCAGGCCATTTAACACCGGGAAACCGTCATAGGATACGCTTAAATCCCTGATCTCCAACACGGCAACTCCCTCGAAAACAAGTTTTTAAATCCCACCTTCAGGTTTTTGCTTTGCCGTCCTTTGGCCTGGCAGCCCGCAGCCGCGGGTCGAGGACCGCCTCCAGGGCAGAACCCACAAAGCTTAAACCCATTACGGTCACTGAAAGGGCCAGACCGGTGGGCACCAGCCACCACTTCCACGTATCCAGGTAAGTGAAAGCCATGGCCCGTTGCATCATCTTGCCCCAGCTCAGGAGAGAGGGATCCGCCACCCCCAGGAAAGACAGCCCTGCCTCCATAAACACCGCCCGGCGCGCGTCCTGGATCATCACCGCCACGAGAATGGGTCCCAGGTCCGGTAGGATATGGCGGGTCAACAGGTGCCAGCGGCCGGCGCCATAGGCGCGGGCGGCCACCACCGGCATCCTGGCTTGCAGCGAGAGGGTCTGGGCGCGGATTATCCTGGCTCCTCCGGGCCAGATTAAAATAGACAGCAGGACGACTAGCAATCCCAGGTTGGGCCGCAGGTAGGCGGCTGCCAGCATCACCACGATCACCGGAGGAATGACCAGCATGACGTCCACCGCCCGCATCCAGCACCTGTCGTACAACCCGCCCAACAGGGCGGTGGAAGAACCGATAATCAGGCTGAACGCCCCGGCCAGGGCCGCCACGCCGCCTCCGACCACCAGGGAAGTCCGGGCACCGTAGAGGAGCCGGCTCCAGACGTCCTGCCCCACGTCATTGGTGCCCAGCCAGTGCTCCCGGGATGGCGGCGCCAACGGCGGCCCCGCATATTCCGCCGGTTCATGGGCAGCCAGGAGCGGCGCAAAAAGAGCCAGCCCCACCACCAGCGCCAAAAGCCCCAGCCCGGCGCGTCCCAGACCGTCTTGGCGAAAGGTTTGCCAGTAATTAATGTGCATGGTTCACCCTCGGGTCCAGTTTTACGTAAGCCATATCCACCAGGTAATTCGCCAGCAAGACCGCGACCGCCACCATCAGGAGAATACCCTGCAGAAGCGGGTAGTCCCGCGCCAGCAAAGCAGTATGGATTAAACCACCGACACCCGGATAACTGAAGACCACTTCCACGAAAAGCGCCCCGGTAAATACCCGGCCCGCCCCTATCCCCGCCTGGGTCACCGCCGGCAGCAGGGCATTTCTCCCCGCGTGCCGGTACCTCACCACCGCATCGCTCAAGCCCTTGGCCCTGGCTGTCAGGATAAAGCTTTCTCCCAGGGTGGTAATCATGGTATTGCGGGTCAACAGGTAGCTGCCGGACAGGTGCACCAGGGATAACGCCGCCAGGGGCAAGGCCAGGTGCTGCAACACGTCCGCCACCAGCGCCGGCCCGGCAAGGCTGGCATAGGGGGTTACCGCCCCGGCCAGGGGCAGCACGCCCCAGGCAACTCCGAACACGAGGAGCAGCAACATCCCCATGAAAAAGTCGGGGAAACCGCTGAGGCACATGAAAGCGGCCAGCATCGCCTGGTCTCCCGGGCGGCTGCGCCTCCAGCCCGATTCGATGCCCAGGAGAACGCCGGCCAGGGTGGAAAAAACCATGGCAAGGCCGGCCAGGAGCAAGGTCCAGGGCAAGGCCCCCAGGACCACTTTCAGCACCGGGGCGCGGTAGTAATAGGAGTGGCCCAGATCTCCCCGGACTAAAGCCAGCAGGTACGAGCCGAACTGCCTGACCAAAGGCTGGTCCAGGGAAAAGCGCCGCACCAGTTCGGCTTTAAATTCCGGTGTCATGCCCAGCAGGGCTTCGTCACCGTAAATGGCCTGTAGCGGGTCCCCCGGCATCAGCCGTGGCAACAGGAAATTCAGGCAGACGATTGCACTGAAGGCTATCAGGTAGTTGGCCGCATGGCCTAACTTAGAGAAATGATCTCCCCGCATCTACGTAATCCCACACCGTTCTATCGCCATGTTAATCTCCAACAGTATCTCATTCACATCAATACCGTGCTGCCGGCCGGCCTGCTCCAGCGGATCAAAAAGCGATTGACAACAAATGCAGGCGCCTGAACGCCGTTCGTATTCCTTGAATACGGCCAGGGACTCCGGGTGTTTCTCCACGATATCGAGGATAACCATGTCCTTGTTGATCAAGCTATTCGCTCCTTTTCCTCCATGCTACCGCTTGAGAAAGGCCATTTTATTAACCGGGACCGGTACCCCCGAACCAACGCCTCCCGTGGTATAGTAAAGGGGTACGCTGCCGTCATGTACCCAGTACCAGGTGGGATAGTAAAGGGGTATCGCCGGCATCTCCCGGGCATAGTGTTCCTGCACCCCGGCGACCAGCTCCCGGCGTTTGTCTTCATCCATTTCCCGGAGCTGGCTTTGCAATAGCCCATTGAGTAGTTCACTGCCTTCGTACCGGGCGCTGTTAAACCCCTGCCCCAGGATTGACTGGTTCAAACTCTGCTGCGGGTCACCCCCCAGCCCGCCGTGCCCGCTTAAAGCCAGGTCAAATTGCCACTCACCCACCCGGCTGTCCAGGGTTTTGGCTTCCAGGCTGCGCAGGTTGACCTTGATACCGGCCCTTTCCAGTTGTTCCTTAACCAGTTCCCCTTCCCGTTCTCCCGGCGCGCCTGCCGTCGCGGCAGTCCCGCCCCTGATCAACAGTTCCAGTTCCAGCACCCGGCCGTCCTTCCGGTAATAATCGCCCTGGCGGGTGTAACCCAGGCCCGCCAGGATCTCGCCGGCCCTGGCCGGATTGTACCCGTATGGCTCAATGGCGGGATTGTACCAGGGGTTGTCCGGGGGAAGGAGGCCGGGACTGCCCGCCAGCCCATGCCCCCGCAAGCAGATTTCTACCAGGGCTTGCCGGTCGATGGCATAGGCCAGCGCCTGGCGGAATTCTGTTTGTGCCAGCGGATCCCTCCGGTGGTTGATCATCAACTTGGCCACCCAGTCGTGGGAGCCTTCAAGGATCTGAAACCCTTCCTTCTCCAGCGCCCCCACCAGCTCCGGCGGCACCTGGGCAGCATTAACCTGTTGCTGCTGCAGGGCAGAGGCCGCCACCTGCTCGCCCATTTTAATAAACTTCAACTGGCCCACCTGTGGCTTCCCCTGGTAGTAATTTTCATTAGCAGCGTAGAGGTAAATGCCCTGCTCTTTGTTGTAGTCCACCAGCTGAAAAGGGCCGGTGCCAACGAGCGCTTCTTTTTCCTGGAATTGTTCAGGATTTTCTACGCCCTTCCAGATGTGTTCAGGAAGGATAGGCAAAGTACCCAACACATTAGTTAAAAATGGAGCGTAAGGTTTACTCAGGTAAAGCTTTACCGTATGGTCGTCAATAGCTTCTGCTTGATTGACAATGGTTGTGTCCACCCACTGGTAAGGATGCTTTTGCATATATTGAAAGGTAAACACCACGTCGCCGGCGGTAAACTTTTTACCATCGTGCCACGTGACACCTCTTTGCAGTTCAAGCAGATAAGCGTTCTCCTCTTTCAGGTATTGCCAGCTCTTAGCCAGCGCCGGTACGTAACCCTGGTCGTCTTTCCAGACCAGCGTATCAAAAATGAGGCTCATCCGTATGTATCCCGGGCCACGGGAGTAGTGGGCGTGGGGTGAAGGAAAACCCCAGTCGCCGGTTGGGTCGGCGATAGTATAAGTTATCTCTTTATTCCCGATACCTGACCCGGGACCGCCACAACCTGCTAACGCTAAACCCATCAGAGCAACGGCTAACCCAAAAACCAGTAGTCGTGTAACCTTGTCTTGCTTTCTATCCTTCGGTTCAACTTGACTGAACGGTTTTTTCATGGTGTCTTTTCATTGCTCCTTCCTGATTCCATGATAATCTCGCCAGGATCTCCTTACCCCGAAAGCCCGGTGACCGGCGCCCTGTATTCCGCGGCACAGGCGGAACACACCACCCGGCCTTGCTGCAGCCGGGCCCGCGGTTCCATTACCCCCTCGCCGCACTCGCTACACTGGACCGTCGGGAATATCCTCGCCCGAGGCGGTAGTTCCACCCTTACCCGCCTGACATCAAACAACTCTTTCTCATGCATCTGGTTAAGATATTCGGCCTTTTGGTAGTGCAGCCGTGAAAACTCTTCCCGCTCCCCTTCATCCAGCTGTTCCCGAGCCATTCTTTCCAGCATCCTCTGGTGTTCGTCCTGCCGGCCAAAGGCCCCGTATTTCAGAGCCACCCGAACCCCTTCGCCGGTATCCCGGCGGGCAAAGGTAAATACCTGTTTGCCGCGGTCCAAAAAGACCAGGTGAGCAGGTTTCCTGGCTCGGGGTCATGGTAGCTTTGCGCCTTCCCAGGCCCTAAAGGCCCAGTGGCATCATGCAAAGCAGCTCTCCCTCACAGTGGCGGGACCGCGCCAGACTCTCACTGGCTTCCCTTTTGTCCTGTGATGATACAGGACCACTCGCTCCGGTTCCTATTAAGTTTGTGTTTTTACATAATTTTTTTATCCTATCACAGTTCCTACTTCACGTCCATTTCTTTTTGACGCAGCATTCCTTAGTAGGAAAAGCCACCTACCCTCTCGGCCCGTGATAAACCCTGGTTTCATGGAAATAATAACTTCGTAAAGCAAAGGAGGTAGATGTAATGAGTTGTACCAGCATGCGGCACCGGTTTGAGGAAGAAAAGCAGCGGGGTTTGACCTTCGCCAAGGCCATGGAGATCTTCCAGGATGTAGACGGTTCTGTGGCGGCCCATAAAAACGAACTAGAGGAGTTGAGGAGATCTAACGTAAATCCTGGAGAGATCCACCATCTCCAGGAGCATATCGCTGACGGGGAGAGCTTGTTGCAGGAAATCAGTTCTATGCGCTTGCACTAAAATAACAGGCCGTCATACCTTTACTAACAGCCAGGCTTGACCCTGTTCTTTTTCGCCAACATAAAAGGCTGGGATTTTACTCCCAGCCTTGTCTATACCTGCATCCTATCTGTAAAGGGCATCACACATTCATTTGGTGAGATTTATTTAAGTCGCTTGAGGGACTCGTCTAACAGAGCCCTGGTGTATGCCGGGTTATGTGCACCGGCGCTGTAGCGTTCCAGATCCTCTTTCAGCATGTAATAGTTGCAAGCAGCCACATAAGCTTCCAGGGGTACATTTTTGACGTCAACACGATTCCCTTGAGCATCTTCAAACGGGAAGGTTAATCTTGTGCCACCAATCTTCACCGCACCCGGTACCTTTGCTACTGCCAGCTTCTGTAATTCATCCAGCTTCTCAGTCATTTCGGCCTTCAGATTACCGCCCACAGTGTAGTCAGTTATACCAGGGTGACAGGTTCCGCAGGTTTGCTTCATGTAATCCTTGTTCATTGTGAACTCGTGAGACTTATATCCGTCTGCTGTTTTCGGCATGTGGCAGCCTACGCAACCGAGGGATTGGTGTACAGCGGAACTGGCATATGTGACACCAGGGTACTCCATGCCGCCATTACCGACCCAGGGCTGCGATGTTTTCCGCGAAGTCGCCCGGATTTACGGTCAGGCCAGCCTGTTTTGCAACACTTTCATTTATATTCTGCTAACCGTAGTAATCATTGCATATTGATACTGCCATGACACTGTATCACATCACTCAATTGTCAGTGTATTCCTGCTCCCGTAATCGCCGAAGCCCCGCCGTTTAGGCGAGGCTTTGGAGGAGATAGACTGACATCATCCCGGCGGCGGGACTGGGGACGCGGTTCTTGCTGGACGGCCCTTTTCATAAATCCTCTCTGGGTACCCAGCTGATTCTCTATTCATCCCACAAAGGATATTGATCGGGAGACTCTCCTGTCCGGTCGGTAACCACAGGGTTTAAAAGCCTTGGCCCTTTCCCCACTTTATCCTCCAATAGCACCTTGAACCACCATTCATCCCCGTAATCAAATAAGTACAGAATCTCTTGTCCCGGTTCCAGACCCAAATCCCCGATCCTGACTTTATTCACGCAAGGACCTTGGTCATCATCGGGGGAGTAATATGCCTTGTGGGACCAGCGTTTACCATCCATGAAAAAGCAGTAAAGATGGTCATCGTTAAATTCAAAGGCTTCCTGGATAATCAGGTGCAAATCTTCCAAAGTGTGCTGCGCCGAAAGCACGACCCGCCGCCAGATTTTCTTATTCAGGGATACCTTGAAAGTATAGTTTCCATCAGTCTTGGCCTGTTCCCGCGGCAGGGTGGTTTCAAGTTCACCGGGGGCAAAAAAAGCGGTAAACGGCAAGATAAACGGCTCTTCCTTGTACACCGGTTCCACCTTCTTATTTATTCTGGCTTTCTTGCCCGTCTGGATTTCCCCGATCATTTCCTGTATCTGGCGGTATCTGTTCTCGCTGGGCAAGGGAGAGCCTGGGATCACCTTGGTTTCCCCGTTTCCCCTCCGGCTGGGCACATTCCAATAAGGCAGGTTCCTTACGGTTGCCAAAATCCCGGCCAGTGCCACGCCAAACTTGGACGGGGTTAGCGTGGCGGCCCGGAAATCATACTTGGAATAGAGGAGGCCCATTGCTTCCTCATCCCTGGTTACCCTCCAGAAACCGTAAAATGACAAACAGAGAATGTGCCGGCCTAACCGGTCCAACAGACGCTTTAACAATTCATTTTTTCCTGTATTGACTGTAATTACCCGATCCGGCTGTTGCTGGCCGAAAAACTTAAAAACCTCACCGATATTTAGCTCTGCCTCGTCCTGGAACCGGGCCGGATTGATGTCTTTCCAGTCCACATCAATCCACAAAGTCTCCAGCAAAAAGAAGTATTTCTCAGCGAGCTTCAGGCTCTGGTAAAGGCGGTAACGCTCGGTTGGTTGCAGCTCAAACCTGCCGCCTTTTGACTGAACCTTGCGGAACAAATTCCCGGCCAGCGCCAGGTGGTAAAACAGGTGGAGCAACGGGTACGAAGGCTGGTCATAATTAGGGTTATCGCCTGTGACGTAAGTCGTCATCAGCTGATTGATTTGGTAAAGGGGTTGCTTGGCCAGATACTGGTTTTTGGGGGTTAGCGTCACCCGGTTGTTGCAAAGAAATTCAGCATACAATCCAAAGTCCCGCACAATGGGGGATGGTTCCACTTCGTTAACCCTGAGTTGCGGTGTAATTGTCATTTCACCCATCCTTTAACAAAATCTTTTTAGTCACCTTAAGTGCCGGCGGGATTCGCGGTTCAAATAGGCGGTCTTTTCTTTGAACTTTTGATAGGTGAAAATTCGACAGATTCGTTGGATAACCTGTCAGTCCAACCTTGAGTTGGTGAGATTTTTTACGCAACTGCGATCTGGGCAACCTGTGGTGTGCAAGGAACCGGCCAAAAGAACGCGTGTTCTGCTATTGCTTGATTCTCTTGGGGAGGTAAGATATAATGATGCCATAAAATGGTTTGGTAAAGGGGATCTGCCGAAAATGGCCGGCCTTGTTCGAATCGATGATGCCCTGATCGCGAAAACAGTAATGCCTGTTCTCAGGGAGTACCCTGAAGTTGCCGGGGCTTTTCATTTTGGCTCTTCCCTGGGAATGTGCCGCCCTGATAGCGATATTGATGTCGGCTTGGTCTGTGTACCTCTGCCACCCCGTCCGGAAAGGGAATACGAGAGGCTAACCAGCCAAATTATTAATCGTTTATCGCCTGTGGACGGCCATCACTTCGACCTGGTGGTTCTTAATTCATTGTCCAGTATTCTCGCCTTCCGCATTATTAAAAGCGGGAAGCTGATCTACCAGAACGACCCCGGCACGGTAACGGATTTTATCGAAAAAATCAGCCGCCAGTACGGGGAAAACTATCCCAGGTACAGTGCCGCCGTGCGTCTTATCGTGGGGGTGTAGTGATGGAGCTTGACAGGGAAAGGATGCTTGCCAAAGCGGCATATATCCTGGAGCAGGTGGAGGCCATCCGCCATCTCACAAACACCAGGAACATGGAAGCCATTACAGGCGATGCGTGGATGCTCAAAGGGCTGAAGTATTCACTGCAGACGGCGGTCGAGGCGATGATCGATATGGTCTACCACATTTCAGCAAAACGATTTGCTCATGCGCCTGCCGACGCGCGGGACGCTTTGCGGGTGCTGACGGAAAACGGTATTTTTACGCAGGAAGAGTTCGAGGTCTATACTTCTATGGTGGGATTTAGGAATAAAGTGGTCCACGGTTACCAGCAGGTATCGCCGGAACGTGTCTATGAAGCGGCTACCGAGGAATTGGGGGACTTTGAAAAGTTCCTTAACAGCATCCAATCGTTATTAAAGCAATAAACGCTTTACAACTTTGTCGTACTTGTGAAGGTAGTCATTGTCGGCCGCAAATAATGGTGGTGGCTATGCGGGAGTGGGGGCGGATTTTGCGCTGGTGGATGCCTGCCCTGGCTTAGTCATTGCAGATTGAATGATACCCTTCATATACCGCGAAGCCCCGCCGTTTTAGGCGAGGCTTCGGAGGAGATAATAGACTATGACTTTTTTGCGGGTTCGGTGCTGGCGGGAGCAGCGTTTTCTGCTGTTGCCGGAGGCTGCCAGGTGGGCGCCGCCATGCCGGTCTGGGCTTCAATGGCCTTGAGTTTGGCCTGGTTGGCCAGGTCCAGGGACTTGTTGAGCGTTTCCATGATCAACTGCGGGTTGTGGAAGCCCATGGAGTTTTCCGCCCCCACCCAGTCGATATAAAACTGGGCTTTGCGCTGCAGCTTCCGCGCCTCGTCCAAGACGGCAGGGTTCCCGTTGGCCTGGGCCGCCACCGCTATAGCTTCGATAGCCTCCACGTTGACATTCCCAACTCTGCCCATCATTTCAGCAGTCTTGTCCTGGGTGTAGAGCACCCGCTCCTTCAGCCATTCCGGATCTTCCCGGTGGCAGGTCATGCAGCTTTCCTTGATGTGCTTCAAGGGGCTGGTTACCCAGTGAGAAGAGATCTTTTCCCCGCCCTCCATCTTGTAGGGCATGTGGCAGTCGGCGCAAGCCAGGCCGGCAGCCTGGTGGACGCTGCCCTGGAAGGTTTCGAACTCGGGGTGCTGGACCTTGATCTCGCCGACCCCGGCCTTGGGATGGTCCCAGTCCTTGAAATTCATTTCTTCAAAGTAATCCAACACGTCATCAGGGGTGAATCCCTTATCCCAGGGGAAGGTAACCACCTTGTTCTCC
The DNA here is from genome assembly GCA_000987045.1 of Clostridiales bacterium PH28_bin88. Classification (GTDB taxonomy): domain Bacteria; phylum Bacillota; class PH28-bin88; order PH28-bin88; family PH28-bin88; genus PH28-bin88. The sequence goes on from LAKY01000063.1 coordinate 115,537, forward strand.
CCGGCAAAGTAGTATTCCACGTGACACTGGGCACAGACATAGGTCCGCAGTTCCTGGCGGGTCAGTTTGTCCGGATCTTTGCCCAGGCGCTGGAGAGCGTTGCGCAAGGGCGGTTGGGTAATCACCAGGTTCATGGTCTTGGGATCATGGCAGTTGGCACAGGTAATCGGCTCTGTCATCTTGCTCTTCAACTCGTGGAAATTGGTGTTGTAGTAGGCGTCTCCCATCTCCTTGACAATGCCGGGAACATTGGCGCTCTTGCAAGTCCAACAGGCGGAGATGCTTTTCTCGTTGATGCGCTTAATCTTTTTAACGTCATCCAGGGTGTAGACATGGCCCCGGTCCTCGTTGTACTCTTTGGCAAACCCGTAGCCGGCGAATATTTCTTTTAAGAAGGGCCACTGGGTCAGCTTGTCGGTCTCCTCTGAGCCACCATGCTTGGTTCCCTCATTGGTCATCTCGGCCATCTTTTTATAGCCATCATACTGCTTGGGGTAAAACTTGCCGAATTCCTCCGCGGCCAGAGTCCCTGCCGGGATGTCCGCCCGGAAGGAAACGGCCTGTTCGGTTTTGGCGCCACAGCCCGCCATCACCAGCACTAACAGCAGGAGGGCGGCCAGGCCGAATAATATTTGATGTTTCTTCATGCAAGTTTCACGTCCTTTCTCCTACCGGAAATTACTGTGAGGTGTGTAGCGGTGGCAGTCGGCACACCGCCGCTCCGGGTCCATCCGCAGGTTTCTGGTAATATCCTCGTGACACCGCAAACAGTTTTGCTGCACCAGGGCGGCGTCTTCGTTGGCGATCCGGATGCGAGGCGGAATGTTACCGATGGTGTTGTTGAACAGGTGCTTCACTCCGGTGGTCGCCTTGGAATAGGTCTTGGTAAAGTAGTTGCGCTGGTCAGTGTGGCAGCCGTTGCAGTCTACTACTTCCCGGTGGGATGAATGGTTCCAGGTGCCGTAAGCAGGCTGCATGGCGTGACAGGAAACGCAAAAACTGGCGTCTTTGGTAGCGCTGTTAACGCTTTGTGCTCCTACCAACAGCACCAACACAAGCACGGCCAAAGCCCCGATCACTAACGGCAGCCCAACCCTACGCCGCTTGGGAACCCCTCCCGCCCGAGGATCCGCCCGCTGGGTAACGTTATCGGCCTTCATAGCTTCCCCCCCTTCGGCTATACCCTAGTTCCGCACTTGTGCCCACAATAGCAAACAGGACACCGTCCGGTTAACCTTAGTGTAAAAATCAAAAGTGACACCAATCTGAATTAAATATAACAATTAGATGATAAAGAAAACTTGGCTTGCGCTAAAGAAGACTTACCCATTTATGGGCTTAGTCGCCCTTATGCCTGTGGTGCAAGCCTTCAGGCGCAGGCGGAAGCCTTAGTTGCACTGATGCCACAGAAAGTGATACTTTCTGATGGTACGAAGAAAAGCCCCGCTTCCGCCATGGAAACGGGGCTTGTTTTAAGGGGATGCGTCCAGTTTATATCCCAATCCCCACACGGTTTTGATCCTGCGCGGGTTTGCGGGATCCTCCTCTATTTTCTCTCTCAAACGCTTGATCAGCACCGTCACGAGGTTAGTGTCACCGGTATAATCCGTATCCCAAATCCGGTCCAGTAGCTGGGAGCGAGTGAAGACGTGGCCGGGGTGGGTGGCCAGCAGCCAGAGGGTATCAAATTCTTTGACCGTCAATTCCACCAGCTTGCCCTTTACGGTAACCATCCGCGTACTGCCATTTAACTCCAGGTCTCCGGCAATCACCCGCTGCCGCATGTCCCCCGGGGGTGCCTGGCTGCGGCGGAGAATGGCTTTGATGCGCAACACCAGTTCTTTGGGGCTAAAAGGTTTAGTCAGGTAGTCGTCAATCCCCAGGTTAAACCCCACCACTTTATCCATCTCGGCATCCTTGGCGGAAAGAATGAGAATAGGTGTGTTAAAGCGTTGCCTGATCCTCCTGCAGACTTCAAACCCGTCCATCTTGGGCATCATCAGGTCCAACACCACCAGATGGGGGTTTTCCCCCGGCAGGATCGCCAGGGCGTCCTCCCCATCCAAGGCCTTCACCACCGTGAACCCCTCGTTACGTAAGGTGTGCTCTACGATTTTCTGCACCTTGGGATCGTCGTCCACCACCATAATCTTGTAAGGCGCCATTTATTGCCCCCTTTCCCGTCTTCAACAACCGTCTACCGGCAGCACAAAGGTAAAGCAACTGCCCTTGCCCGGTTCGCTTTCCACCCAGATATTACCTCCATGCATCTCCACCAGCTGGCGGGCCAGGGCTAACCCTAACCCAGTCCCCGGGTATTCGCGGCTGGCGGACTGATCCACCTGCCGGAACTCCTGGAAAATATTTTCCCGATCCTCTGGTTTGATACCAATCCCCGTGTCCGCCACTGCTACCTTGACAGCTAGCGCTGGTTCATCAATGGTGTCCGCTTTGAGGGTAACCCTGCCTCCGGGGGGTGTAAACTTGATGGCGTTGCTGAGGAGATTCCCGATTACCTGCTTGATCTTTTCCCGGTCCCCCCTGATGGCCGGGAGGTTCGACGGTACCTCCACTTCAAAGGCCAGATCTTTCTTGGCGGCTATCGGCCTCACCATCCTGGAGACTGTTTCTACCACCTCCAACAGCTGAAACTCCTCCCAGCGCATTTCCATTTTGCCGGCCTCAACTTTGGAAAAGTCAAGGATACCATTAATCAACTGTAACAGGTGAGTCCCGCTTTCATGGATGTCCCGCAGGTATTCCTCCTGTTCCGGAGTGATCTCACCGGCGACGCGGTTTAACAACATCTCAGCGAAAGCCAAGACAGAGGTGAGCGGGGTGCGTAGTTCATGGCTCATGTTCGCTAAAAACTGGGACTTGTACTTGTTGGCTTCCGATAGTTCCTGGTTCGCCCGGCGCAATTCTTCCTGCTGCGTTTGCAGTTGCCGGTAAGCCTTGGACAAAAGTTCGGTTCTTTCCGCCACCTTATCTTCCAGGTTGTTGTACAAATCTTTCAATTTGCCCGCCATGGTATAAAACTGGTCGGCCAGGTGACGGATTTCTCCATGGGCGGAGATGTCGCCGGTACTGAACGAAAGATGCCCTTCACCAAACCGGGTAGCCATGGCCCCTAATTGGGCGAGGGGACGGGTCACCAGGCGATGCATCAACAAGTAGATGGAGACGGCCGCCAAAACCACCAGTGTGGTCACCAGCACCGCCCGGTTGAGGATATTTGCCTGAACGCTGGCTTCAAAAGCGTCCATAGGTGCGATAATGCTGATGGCCCCGGCCAGTTCGCCCAGCTGGTACCCCTCTTTCCTGTGGCCCGCGATGTCCAACTCCCCTTTTGGCTCGCCATGGCACTGCAGGCAGTCTCTTTTCATATAGAGGGGTATCATGTAACGAAAAACCCTTTCCCCATTTATCCGGTCTTCCCCCCACACCTCATTAAGGGTTGGATCCCCGGCAAAACGTTCCAACTGGCGCCGCTCGTATTCGTCGGGGCTGTTTTCCGGGATGCGAGGGTTAAGACGGGTCTGTTTTATGCGGTACCTGGTTACTTCATTAAAAATACGGCTGATTTCCTGCACCACCCGGGCAGGGTTCATGTGCTTGAACTCAAAGTTGCCTTTGGAATCCGTGTTGATCCTGTCCTGGCTGGCGGCGATAAAAGCCCTGGTGGCCAGCAGTTCCTCCGCGATCACCGCGGATTTTTCCCGCAGTTCCAGCAGAGCCTGCTTCCGCTGCTCCTGCAGTTCCCACAAGAAGCCAAGCACCAGCACAATAATCAAGCCGGTAATGATCACCCGCATAAACCTGAAGCTTAAGGTGTCCCGCAATCTCATTACCCCCTGGATCCGTCCGGTCAGGCAGGTTGCGACATTGTTCACTAATGTTGATAACTTCTCCATAGTTACGCAAACTCCTGCTACCAGCCGCTGGCACTGTTTGGCGCCCTTGGCTGTATTAATTATTAATAAAAGAAAGAAAAACCCAGGAGCGACGATCCTGGGTTCATTCTCACTAGGAGTGGCGCCGGGCCTCTACTAGGAAGCAGAGCCTAACACCTCATCCTCGTAGTTGATGTAGACCGGGTAGGCTCCCAACACGTCCTCCATCTCGCGCACAAACTGGCTGGTTATCCGCTCAACCAGTGATATTTCTCCCTCGATGACCGTTACCACCTGGCAGTTGTCGACTACTTCGTTGATACTGGTTCCCGGGAACCCTTTCAACAGCGCCGCCACTTTTTCGCCTTTACCCGCTTTGGTCTGGACCAGCACTCCGGCTACAGCCATTGGTTTAACCCGCCTTTACTTAAAGAATTCCGGCGCCGGGGCCACATGGCACTGCTGGCAGTTAACCCGGTCCGGGTGATCAAACTTGGTCGCCCCGGCGACACCGGTGCTGTGGCAGACGTTACAGCTTTCCCGGCCTGCCACCGGGTGGCTAATCGCCGGCGGGAAGTAACCCTCCGCAAAAGCCGGGGCAGCTTCCACCCCTGCGGAGGCTTTGGCGGTGCTGATCACCACGGCCCGCTGGGCAGCCTCCCACTGCACCGTCGCTTCCAGGGACTCACCCACAAAGCGGAGCGGGACCATTACCCGACCATTTTTAATGACCGCAACAGTATCCATAGTGGTGGCCTTCCCGTTGACCTGGGCGTTTTTTTGCCCGGCCTGCAAAACGATGGTTACCCCGTTGGCGGTAACGGTGGCCAGCTTTGCTTGGCTGTCCCAGTTCACCTGGGCTCCCAGTGCTTGTACTACGAACCGGATAGGCACCATGGTACGCCCGGCTTTGTCCAGGTACGGGGGGACATCCGCCTGTACGTCTTTACCATCCACTACCAGCTTGATGGGGGCCGCCGCGCCGGACGCGATAGCCGGCAAAGCCAAGCTGAAGAGCACTAATAAGATAACGCCCCCCAGCAACATTTTCTTCCTAGTCAACTTTTCCTACCTCCTTACCTACTTGGGTAGTCGGAACAGAAACGGAACTACCGGTCGTCAGCTTAATGGCTGGTGGATCCGCCAGGCAGGCTTCGATACAGAAGCCGCAGCCAGTGCATCGCATGCTGTCAATACGCGGGCGGCTGGCATCCATCAGACTGATGGTTCCCTTCTCGGGGCAGGCCTCCTTACAAGCCTGGCAAAGAGTACCCTGCCAACCCAGGCACCGGCCCCGGTCAATGCGGGCCAATCCTAATCTTGCTTCTTCCCGGTTGACCACCCGCAAGGCTCCTGTGGGACAAACCCGCGTGCATTCCAGGCACAGGTCGCAGGGATTCTGCCGCAGGTCCAGGTACGGTGTACCCATGGCTAACCCCTCTTCCGGCGGAAGCGCGGCCAGCGCACCCCTGGGACAGGTGTTGATACACTCACCGCATCTACTGCACGCAGTGATCAAAGCCTTCTCTTCCAGCGCCCCGGGAGGCCGGACATAGCGAAGCACCGTATCCGCATCAGCCGCCGGTAATACCAGGTTCCCCAGTTCAGCCAACAGGGCGCCAAAGAGGCGCCGCCTGCTGACCTGCTTTTCCGCATACTGTTCCATGGCTAACACCCCGCAATCAGGCTTTTTCGACCCGCACGGCGCACACCTTAAATTCGGGTTCCTTGGAGTCCGGGTCAACAGCGTCGATGGTTACCAGGTTCGTGAGTTTAGCCGGGTCAAACCAGACCGCAAAGACCAGCCCGGGTTGGGGAGTGCCCCGCCCCTTGGTGGTAGCCCGAATCACTACCTCACCCCGGCGGGAAACCAGTTTGACCATGTCGCCGTTCTTGATGCCCAGGCGGGCGGCATCATCAGGGTTCAATTCCGCGAACGCCTCGGGCATTGCCCGGTTGATCTCCGGCACCGTGTTGGTCATGGTCGCGGTGTGCCACTGTTCCAGCACGCGGCCGGTGGTGAGGACGAACGGGTAATCCTTGTCCGACAGTTCGGCGGGCATCCGCGCTTCACGCAGGTAGATCACCGCCTTGCCGTCCGGCTTGCCGTAGAAATCTACCTCCGCCTTAGCCAGGCGGTCATACTTGCTGTTAAACCTGATGAGGGTGTCCGGCCCTTCCGGGTCGAGCACCGGCCAGCGCAGGCCACGCTCCTTGACGTACCGGTCATATGGGGCGAGCTGCAAGTCGGTACCTATGGTAGCGCGCCGGTAGTCTTCGAACACCTCTTTCACTGACTGGTACGGGAACAGGTCGCCGTAACCCATGCGCTTGGCCACCTCGATGATCTGCCAGGCGTCCGGCTTGGCCTCGCCCATGGGTTCAACGGCCTTGGCCATGTGCTGGGTGCGCCGCTCGGTATTGCCGTAAAAGCCTTCCTTTTCTACCCAGAAGGCGGAGGGCAGCACCACGTCCGCCAGTTGGCTGGTCTCGGTGGGATGGAAAGCCTCCGACACCACCATAAAGCAGTCCTCCATCCCTTTCCGGTAGGCGTTAAGGTTGGGCAACGACTGGGCGGGGTTGGTGCACATCACCCACAAGGCCTTGATGTTACCCTTGGCCACCGCGTCAAACAGGGCCACGGCAGGTAAACCCGGTTTCGGATTGATCCGGCCGGGATCAATACCCCACAGCTTGGCGATCTCTTCCCGGTGCTTGGCATTGGCCACCTGGCGGTGTGCCGGCAGCAGGTGGGACAACCCGCCGCCCTCCCGGGTGCTGCCGCAGGCGCTGGGCTGCCCGGTGAGGGATAAGGGAACCGAACCGGGCTCCAGTATCTTGCCGGTCAACAGGTGCAGGTTGTGGGTCATGTTGTTGAGGAAAACACCGGCAACCCGCTGGTTGTACCCCATGGTCCACATGGACATAAACTTCTTGCCGGGGGCGGCGATCATGCGGGCAGCCTTACGGATTTCCTCCGCCGGTATTCCGGTCACCTCGGCGGCGTACTCGGAGGTATACTTGGCGATACCCTCCTTGTACTGCTCGAAGGTGATAGCTTCTTTACCGTTGCTGAAATTGACATGATTGGCCACGAACGACTCGTTGACCAGCCCCTCTTGAACGATGACGTTGGCCAGGGCCTGCAGCAGGACCACGTCAGTGCCCGGTTTGAAAATCAGGCCTTGGTCGGCGATATCGAAAGTCCTGGTTTTCCGGGGATCCGCCACTATGATATGGATACCCGGGTTTTGCTGTTTGCGGGCGGCCACCCGGGAGTACAGCACCGGGTGCGCTTCCGCCATATTGGCGCCGATAATCAAGAAGACATCCGCATGGTCCAGGTCGTCATAAGAGCCGGCGGGCTCATCCAAACCAAAAGTGGACAAATATCCCACCACGGCGCTGGCCATGCAGAGGCGCGGGTTCCCGTCCACGTTGTTGGTGCCGATGCATCCCTTATATAGCTTGTTGAAGAGCCATACCTCATCAATGCTGTTTTGGCCGGAGCCGTAGAAGCCTATGGCATCCGGCCCGTGCTGCTGGATAGTTTCCTTGAACTTGATCGCTACCAGGTTCAGCGCTTCATCCCAACCGGCTTCTACAAATTGGCCATTCTTTTTGATCAGGGGCTTTTTCAGGCGTGTAGGCGCGTAGATGACCCTGGGCAGGTAATATCCCTTGACACATAAAAGTCCTTTGTTCACCGGGTTCTCAGGGTCGCCTTTCACCGCCACTACCCGGCCGTTTTTCACTCCCACCATGACGCCACAACCGGTGCCACAGTACCGGCAAACGGTCTTAAACCACTGCTCACCAACTTGCGGCGCGGGGGTCTCAGCAAAAACCTGCTCCCCTTTCCCCGATACCGCCGCCGCCATGGTAGCTGATGCCGCCATGGCTTTAATAAAGTCTCGACGGGAAAAATTCACTGTTTTCAACCCTCCCTGGTAAGCTTGTACAACCACCGAGAATAGCTATCCCTTGCTCCCCCTCTATCCCACCTCCGTTTTCCATACTTGCAGGCGCTAAGTTCACGTAGGCACAAGCCCAGGCACTAATCTACATCAGCTTAAGTTTAAGGGCTCACGATGACACAATCGTGTCATATATATAATAATTTGGTGACAACCGGTACTTCCTCTATCAAACGCTCCATAACAAAAAAAGCCCAGGAAGGGGCACGCCCAATCCTGGGTTCAGTTCTCACGGGTAGGTGCGCAGGAACTCTACAAGGAAGCTGAGTGAAACATTTGTCTCTGGTCCATCAATTGCTCCTAAAAGCCCCCCGCGGTGTCTACTGTCACAATCCGCTGTGCCGCATCCCATTGCACCACCGCTCCCAGGGCTTCGGCGATAAACCTCAGGGGTACCATCACCCGGCCGTTTTTGATTACCGCAACCGTATCAAGTGTTACCGCCTTCTCGTTGACCCGGGCAGTTTTTTGGCCTACTTTCAAGCTAATAGCGACCCCTTTTCCGGTCATGGTAACCTGCTTCGCTCTGTGATCCCAGTCAACTTGGGCTCCCAGTTCTTGGAACGGGAAGCGGATGGGCACCATGGTGCGGCCGGCCTTGTCCAGGTACGGGGGCACATCCACCGCTACCTGTTTCCCATTCATCACCAGCTTGACAGCCGATCCCGCACCAGCAGCCGCAGGTGCAATGGCTATCTTCGAAAGCCACTCTTGGGCCTCCACTCTGGTCAGCGGCTTCGCAGGACAGAAGTAAAGCTGTACCTTGTTGTTTACTGTTTCACTCTCCCCGCCAAAGATGTTGTTTTTGACCAAACCGGCTACAGCTTGGCGGTACGCCGCGGGTATTTGGCCTTTGTCCGCAAAGCGGCCGAGAATGCTATTCTCTTCATTTGTGGCAATACTGGTATTCATTAGTTGCGCCAAATAAAGCGCTGCTTCCAGCCTGGTTATCTCTTTTGCGGGGTTTTTTATTTCCACGCTGTAACCTTCGGCAAGCCCGGCATCGACCAGGTATTTATACGCATCCGGGGGGTCAATGTTTAACATCCCTTGATCCAGGAGCAAATAATTGTCTTTCAACAACTGTTCTAAGGCCATGCCGGTGAATTCCGCTTCAGTTAGCGTTGCATTGTTGCCGGCGTTGGCTAAGGCGGCCTGTCCCATCAACAATACCAGCAATATACACAGGCCCAATGCCGTTAGTCTTCTCCTAATCTTCATCCCGGTTACACCTCCTTCTTAAAAAGTAATATAATGCACTTTAGGACTGGTCTTGTACTCCGGTTTTAAAGTCCTGACCTTTGTCTTATCCATGGCTGCCAGGACTTTAACGGCAGCGCTGTTGGGATCGTCCAAATCTCCGAACTTGATGGCGTTCGACTGGCAGCTACGGACGCACACAGGTACTTCCCCTTGAACCACCAGGTGGGCGCAAAACTGGCATTTACCCGCTACTCCTTTGGGTTCGCCATTTACCGCCACTTCTCTGATATACCTGGCGTGATAAGGACAGGCGGCAACACACGACTTGCAACCGATGCATTTACCGGCATCCACTACTACAATACCGTCGGCCCTCTTGTAAGTCGCTTGTACCGGGCATACCTTGACACAGGGCGCGTCCTCGCAATGCATGCAGGGTATGGGAATTGATCTTCTCTGTCCATTAATTGCCGTGGTAAGAACCCCCATGTTATAGTAGTTCAGCTCCCCTGCCGCCCATTTTTCCAGTTGCGCTCCGGCATCGCTTCCGGCCCGGTCTACCGGAACGTTGTTTTCCACGGAGCATACTGCCGTACACGTCCAACAGCCCCGGCACTTGCGCAAGTCTATGACCATCCCGTAACGCGCCATCGCTCATCACACCTTCCTTATCTTTACTGCCGCAAATTTTAACTCCGGTTGCTTGGAAACAGGGTCATAAGCGTCATTGCTCAGAATGTTGCCCGCGGTTTTGCCGGGGGGAGGTTCCATCCGCCCTGTAAACAAGTCTCCCATGAAGCCGTACGCCCAGGGCATCCAGACCACTCCCTCCCGCGGGGTCCTAACCTGATCGATTTTTACTTTCACCGTAACTTGCCCGCGCCGGCTGGCCACTTCCACCAGGTCACCGTCCTTGAGGCCAAGCCTGGCAGCATCCTTCGGGTTTAGAGACAGCCATGCTGCGGGTTTCAGCCGGTGGGGGAAAGCGCACCGCCCGGTCCTGGTCCTGGTGTGCCAGTGTTCGTAGATGCGCGGCAAAGTAAGCATGTAGGGATATTCACTGTTAATGGCATCCGCGGGTGGAACGTAATCGAACAGGAAACAGCGCGCCTTGCCGTCCGGGGTAGCGAAACGCTTCCCCTGGTATACTTTTTCGTAGTTTTCATCGTACAGGCGCTCGGTTCCCTGATGGCTGCCGTCCCGCACCGGCAACTGAAAGCCGGATATCCCTTTAGCGTCCTTCTCGGTCCGCAACCTGTCGTAGGAAAGACCGCTCAGGTCGTTTCCGGGCACGCCCTTGGACACAGCCGCCAGCTCGGCAAAGAGCCTCTTCTGGATTTCGGGGTGCGCATCCCTTAATGCCTGCACATTGGCTTGCACGTCTTCAAAGAGAGCTTCAAACCCGGAAATTACCGGCTGCAGCAGGAATTGCAGGAACTGGACCTCCTCCGTGCGTCCTTCCCTTGCCAAAGCCTGGGTGTATTTATAGACAAAGGCAAGGTAGATGATTTCGTCCGGCAAGGCGTCCCCCGGCGGGTCGACGGCCTTTTCCAGCATCTGCATCCGGCGCTCGGTGTTCAGGAAAGTGCCCGTGCCCTCACCGGAAAAGGATGCCGCGGGGAAGACAACGTCCGCGAACGCCACCGTTTCGGTCAGGTAGATATCCTGTACGACTACCAGCTCGGCTTTTTTCAGGGCTTCCATCACCATGTTCACGTTCGCCATGCCCACCATCGGGTTGTTACAAACGGTCCAGACACCTTTCAACTTCCCGTCCCTGAGACTCTTGAACATATCCACGGAAGTCAGGGACAACCGGGACAATTGGGTGGCGGGGTCCTCCAGCGTTTCAAGGATTTTGGCCTCCATGGCCGCATCGCCCTTGGCCAACGCTTTGGCGAAAGACGCCCGGTGTGCCGGCAGCGGGTGGTTCCTGTTTCCGGGCAGCCGTCCGACCACTGCGCCGCCGACCCGCTGCCCCAGGCCGTTGGGCTGGCCCACTGTAGGCATCACGCCTGCACCCACCCGGCCGGTCCTGCCGGTGATCACGTGCAGCGTTGCCAAAGCCTGGTGCTTGGAAACGCCGTTGGATTGCTGGCCAAACCCCTGCAGGTACATGGACATGGTGTTCTTGCCCCGGACAAAAAGTGCCGCTGCTTTTCTGATTTCAACAGCAGAAAGACCCACTGTCTTAGAGACCTCTTCCGGTTTGAATTTGGCCAGGAACTTGACGTACTCCTTAAAGCCTTCCATCCCGGCGCCAACCAGCAGTTCACTGAAGATTTTGGGGCCTTCCTTACCCAGGCGTGCCAGCACCTTGTAATCGCCTTTGTAGAAGTTGGCGTACTTGGTGATGAACTCCGGATCAACATACTTGGGAGTGACCTTTTTGTTGACAATATCGTCTACCCATTTTGCCGCGTCTCCGGCGTAGTCTCGATTAACCCCTTCCAGCTCGTAAACAATCACGTGAGCCATGCTGTTGATTAACGCCACGTCTGTGGTCGGCACGATGGGCAGGTACATGTCACCCGCCTTGTAATTTAAGATTTGCGTGGCGGAAATCCTCACAGGGTCAACAATTGCGATTTTAAGGTTGTTTCCTCTCTCAGCCTTGGCTTCCGCGATTTTGGCGAACCACCCCGGCAGGGTATCGGCAATGTTAAAACCGAAAATAAACAGGTTATCTGTTTGTACCGCATCATCGAAGCACATGGGCGGGGCGTCGATGCCATAGCTGATGACCATGCTCATTACTTTGGTCGCCTGGCACAGCCGGCCGTTATTATCGTTGTGAATGTTCATGCCAATGATGTTGTATTTGGCCTGCAGGTACATGAATTCGTTGGAAACCTGGCCGCTTCCGTACATGCCAAAAGCGGTCTTGTCGCCAACTTTCTCCTTAGTGTACTCCTTCACTTTGTCAGCCATGTAGTTTAACGCTTCATCCCAGGTAACTTCCTGGAAGTTGTTAAAATCTCCCCGCTTTTCTGGATCCCGCAGCAACGGCTTCCTCAAGCGGTCTTTCTCGCCCTTGGAGTTGGCCAGAAAAAGATCAGCCAGCGCGGCGCCTTTAACGCATAACCCTCCACGGTTCCAGGCCGCGGGATTACCCCGAACGCTGATGATTTTTCCCTGTCTGACGCCGTAAAGTATGGAACATCCCGACCCGCAGTAAGGGCATACGCTTTCCACCCACTTTTCGGCAGGTAGATTGGCCGCATTGGCGGCATGGACGGAAAAGCCGGGAATCCAGCGGTGAGTGGAACCGCCAACGCCCGCCAACGCAGCACCCGCCCCTACGCCTTGCAAAAACTTCCGCCGCGTAATTCGATAGGCCACGCACTTTACCCCCTCTTGATTATTAAAAGTTGCTTACAACCATACAGTAAGCCGGGGGGAGGGGGCAGGAAGCCCCTTCCCCCCGAAAACAGCCGGATTACCTAATTCCAAGTTGCCGCCGGGTTTTAATGCACATCCTCAAACGGTGTCGGGCTGGGCAGTTGCAGCTCCGGACCTTGCTTGGTCCAGGCTTCGGTATCCTTCTTGTTGAGTTCCTTATCACGCTTAAGGATCTCGTGCTCAGGATACTTGGTGCCCAGGTAGTGATCCTTGTTGTTGTAACGCTCCATCCAGAACTCCCATTGATCGTCGGTCAGCAGGCCGGCCTTGTAAGCGGTCTCCACGTTGGCCTTGATCTTCTCCCAGTAATTGGGGATGATCTTGTACAGGGCCGGCAGTTCCGCCGCGTCGGTGTTGACACCCCAGATGTTGCCAGGCATGTCGTACAACTTGTAGGTAAAGAACTTGGTGGGACTGGTGCTTTCGAAGATCGCCTTGGCTTCCTCGTCGCCGTTCTCGGCCCCGAACTCGATCAACCGGATCAAGTTGGTCTGGAGTTCCCAGATGCCGTGCCACTGGGTGTAGTCGGCACCCATCATCAAAGCTCCGTGCCGGTAGCGCCGGCCTTCGTGGTGCCAGGAGTTGTACCAGTTCTCTTTAGCTTCCTGGTCCCAGCCGTTAAGGAGTACAGAGGAGTATTCAGTGTCACCCAGTTTGATCAACGGCGTCAGGCCTGCCGCGGTGTACTTCTTCGCCCACTTGACGAACTGGCGGCGGAGTTCGTTATACTGCAGCACCGCCAGGTCACTCTGCAAGAGGTATCCTTCAATGAAATCCGGGCTGTGGCAGTTGGAACAAATGTTGACCATGCGCTGACGCTTGTCTTGCCAGCTTCCCAGCTTCTCGCTGAACCATACCGTTCTGAAGCTCCAGGGAGACTGGGACTCCCAGGCCAGCCTGGCGCTGACGTTGTGGGTCATGGGTTCGCCAGGGGCGCCGTCCATGTGGCAGGTGGTACACACAGGGGCCTCGATGGGGATCGGTGTCTTTTCGTCGGTCTTATAATTCAGATCCCATTTGCCCTGGCCCTTGGCCTTGAAGATATTGCCGTGCTTGGACTCCAGGTAGATTTCAATATGCGGGTGGTCCGGGCCGATGTGGCACTCGCCGCAGGTTTCCGGCTGCCTGGCCACCGCCTTGCTGTAGTTGTGCTTGGGATGGCAGACGTCGCACTCCCCTACGCTACCGTCGGGCCACAGGTTGGCCAGGTTGTGGCACTCCTGGCAACCGTTCTTGGTAGCCACGTCGGGTTCAAACACCGTCCGGTCCGCGGCGGAAATCAACCAGAACTGGAAGGCGTGCTTGCTCTCGGCGAACTCGGTCACTTGTTGCTCGTGGCACTCCTCGCAATCCTTGGGGGTCGGGTACCTGGCCACCAGCATAGACGACTCGGGGCAAGTGAAGGCGTCGAAATCGCCTTCCTTGGCTTCATGGCACTCGATACAACCGATGCCCTGGTCCGCGTGGGTACTGGTTTTCCAGGCGTCAATGCCTTTCACCGCCACCGACTTGCGCTCATGGCAGTCGATACACTGCTGGCTGGTCTTGTCCACGTGGACCTTGACCGCTTTGCCGCCAAAGGCCACCCTTACTTTGGCCGACTCGTTATAGGCCACGATCAGTAGGCTGGTGAAGAGGGCGATGGAAACGATGAAGAGTGCCCATTTTTTGACTTGCAAATTCACAGACTCACCTCCCGATGATTAGGGGGAAATGGTTTCCCAGATTGTCAGGACTATGAGGGTAAGGGCAACCACCGCGCCCAGAATTGGCTGGTACTCGGTCTTGGGCGCCCTTTTTCTGATCCACCCGTCTATGAATGGCCAGAGGACGAAGATGGCCGCCAAAGTTACTGGGACCAGCACCCCCACGGCCAACGGGGTCAGCTTCAGCCAGCGGTACATCCAGTAGAAATACCATTCCGGCTTGGTGTGCAGCGGCGTCACCAGGGGGTCGGCCATGGGGCCTAAAGCCGGCGGCGAGATGATGGTGACAATGGTGAACCCGAAGAGCAGAACCATAAAGATTATGGCTTCTGTGAGGAAATGATCGGGATAGAACCTGTAGGTTCTTTCATTATTCGCCCCCGGAACGTCCGCCACCCCGTGGCTTCTCACCAGGACCAGGTGCACGGTGATCAGCAGCACCATCAGGATGGGGATGATGGCCGCGTGCAGCGCGAATAACCTGTGCCAGGTCTCGGGCCCCAGTTCCGGCCCGCCCCGCAAAAGGTTGGCGACAAAAGGACCGACCAGCGGAACGCTCTGGGCGATGTTGGTCCCCACTACCGCCGCCCAGTAGGACTGGTGGCTGTAAACCAGCGAATAACCGGTGAAGGCCGCCATGAAGGCGCAGACCAGGAGCAGCGCCCCCATCACCCAGGTAAACTCCCGGGGCTTTTTGAAGGCCCCGGTGATGGTGACCCTCAGGACGTGCAGGATGAGGGTAATCACCAGAAACTCGGCGGACCACTTGTGGATGCCCCTGACCCAGGCGCCAAAGGGGATCTCGTTGGTGATCCTGGACACGCTTTCATAGGCCTCGGGGGGTTCGGGCACGTAGTTGAACGCCAGCAGGATCCCCGTGACCACCAGGGAGAAGAAGAGGAAAAAGGGGATGCCTCCGGTGGCGAACCACCACTTGCGCATGTGCTGCGGCATGGTTTCCCCAAGCAGCGTATCTTTGATCCCCTGCCAGTTGAGCGGAAAACGGTCCCGCCACCAGGTGTTTTCCCTCGGTTGCTGTGCCAATTTCTCACCTCCTTACACTTTAAAGGTTACGTACAGGAACTTGTCCTCCCGGATCTCCACCGGGAATTCCTCCAGGGGCTGCGGAGGAGGGCCGTCCACCACATTACCGTTGGCGTCAAAGATGCCCTGGTGGCAAGGGCAGATAAAATGCTGTTTGGCGGGGTCCCACTTGACCAGGCAACCCAGGTGAGTACACACGGCGGAAAAAGCCTTAAACCTGTTGTCGCCCAGGTTGACCAGCATGGCTTCGCGGTCATTGAGGTCCTTGAACCCAAAGGTTTTTCCCGGTGCCACCTTGTCAATAGTGGTGACAAGCACCTGGCGGGTTCGCTCCGGCTGTTTGGGGGGTATTAGGTACCTACCCATGGAGTACAGCCCCGTACCTCCGGCGAGCACCACACCGGTTGCCGCCATGGCGCCAGCGATAAACTCCCTCCTGTTTACTCCGCCCTCCGTTTTGACTTGCGCGTGATTGTTTTTTCCTTGTTCCGCAGCACTCATTTTTAAGCTTCACCTCCTTTCCAAACTTCGCACATCTCGTGAAAAGGTTCTCAAGTACTCAGGTAACCGCTCTCCCCCCAGGGAAAACAAAATGTGCCCCTTGTGGCGAATGCCTGAGCATCCTTGGACATATTCTAGCAGGCCAATGTAAAAAAAATATTTTGCAGGTATAAGTCAAATCTTAAATTATCTTACAATTTTTTAAGAAAACAGGAGTCTATTTGCATCCCCGCGAATCCTGATTCTATCAAAGGTCGGCGAAAAGTCTTGCCAGCCCTACCGCTCTAGCTGGGACACGGGGAAACGTCAGTTCGGGAAAGGGGGGTACTAAATGACGGAGCAAAAGATCCTGGTGGTTGACGATGAACCGGAAATATTGAAGGTAATCCATCAGGCCTTAACAGGACAGGGGTTTTCAGTCGTAACAGCAAAGAACGGTAAAGAAGCGCTGGAAGCTGTGGAACGAGAACGACCCGATTTGATGATTCTGGACCTGATGTTGCCGGAGATGGATGGCTTTGAAGTTACCCACAGGATTCGCCGGGAAAGTGATCTACCCATCCTGGTACTGACGGCCAAAACTTCGGAAACCGACCTGGTAATCTGTTTTACCCTGGGAGCAGACGATTACCTGACCAAACCCTTTAATGTCACAGAACTGGTCCTGAGAATCAAAGCCATCCTGCGCCGGCGCAGCGAAGCCCATACGGGAAAACAAATAATGACCGGGCCATTCCAATTAAATTCGGTGGAGAGAACTCTGTTCGTGAACAGCAAACCGGTTGAACTTACTGTGAAAGAGTTCGATTTATTGTGGCTGCTGCTCAGCCATCCCGGCAAGGTATTCACCAGGGAGCAAATAATCGAGCATATCTGGCAAAAGGAATTGACCTGGGAGACAAATACCGTAACGGTTCTGGTCAGGCGTGTGAGAGAAAAGGTGGAGCCCGATCCCGCCAAGCCCCGGTATATTCAAACAATCTGGGGGCTGGGGTACAAGTATAGTGGTTAGTCTCTCTGAATCTGACCCGCTTGGCCTAATCCAATCGCTATTTCCGAGGAGGGTGTTAATATTGAAACGCGCTAAACGTCTAATTGGGTTCCTGCTGGTTTTGCTGTTTCCCTTGAGCGCCTTCGGTTGTGCGGGCTCACAAGAGCGGCAGGTGGTAGCCGTGGTCAACGGCGAGGAAATCCTGCGGTCGCAGTTGGATCACCGCTTGGAGCAGTTTAAGTCCTTCTTAAAGGGCCAAGGGATGGATGTGCAAGGAAAAGAAGATTCCCAGGCGTGGAAAGAGGTAGCAGACCAATCGCTGGAATCCTTGATCCAGGATGTCCTGTTGCGGCAAGCCGCTAAAGAGCAGGGGATTGACATCAGCCGTGAAGGAGTGGAGCAAAAAATTGCGCAGGTGAAGAAAATGGCTGGAAGTGACAAGGAGTTCCAGGACTTTTTACAACAACAGGAGTTATCTGAAGAAGACTTTTCCTTTCAAATAGAGCAGGGGTTATTGGCCGAGCGCCTTTATCAAAAAGTTACGGCTGAGATCCGGGTCGAGGAACAAGAGGTGCAGGATTATTTCACTGCCAACAAGGAACTGTTGATGAAAGCCAAAGTGAGGCAAATTCTCATCCCGGTTCCCCCGGATGAAAATAAAAACAATGTAATCGAAGAAGCAAAGGCCAAATCCCAGGAGGTGATCACCCAACTGGACAACGGCGCGGACTTCGCGGAAGTGGCAAAAAAATACGCTGAAGGTGGCCTCGACCAAACCCATGCCGGGATGATCCTTGAGGAGGTGGCGGTAAATGACCCGGCATACCCACCTGCTTTCGTATCCGCCGTATTCTCTTTGCGGGAAGGCCAGCACACCCCGGAACCCGTGCGCACACCTCTAGGTTTTCATATAATCCGGGTCGAGGAGATACTGGACAGTATGGCGGAATTAAAGGGTGATATCGAGCGGTTGCTGCTGGAGAAAAAGAAGGACCAGGCATTTCAGAAATTTTACGAGGAGTTCCGCCAAACCGCCAAGATCCAGCGGTTCTAAAACCGGATGCCCCACGCCCCCGAACTGACGGGGGCTTCTCTTCTATGAAACAGTTACGCGAAATGTTACATTTTCCAGAGCAGGACTTGTTCATCATATAGCGAAAGATAAAAACAGTATAACAGGCACAGGCAATTCACGAGGGGGCTTGGTCATGGAGAAGGGGCTGAATGCCAGGTTCATGTTCTGGACCACCATCGTAGTCCTCCTGATTGTGGGCATCAACTTTCTAATGGATTTTCGCGAACAGCGGTTGCAGGCCAGGGCCGAGTTAAAGGAAAAAGCCAGGGTTATCATCCAGCAATTCATGGCCATGAGGGAATTCATCGCCTGCAACCAGGACAGGATCAATTACGATTCCCAGGGGCATTTCGAATTCAAGCACCTGAACCCGGCGGCCGTGGGGCGGGGTGTAGGGCAGATCTTCAACCAGTGGACGGACTACAGCCTGAAACAGACCAGGCTGTATCCCCGGAACGCGGCAAATGCACCCAACGCTTTCGAGACCGACGGACTGCGCCGTTTCGTGGAAGACCCTTCACTCCGGGAGTATGCCCAGGAATATATTACTGCTACTGGAAAAACGGTATTCTGTTACATGGTCCCGATGAACATACTGGAGTCTTGCCTGCCTTGCCACGGTGAACCCGCCGGCCAACTGGACATAGCCGGTTATCCCAAAGAAGGTTACAAGCTTGGTGACCTCGGGGGAGCCCTTAGCGTCGCCATCCCCATGGATAATTTCACCGCGAATTTGCAGTCAACCACTTTGCGCCACCTGGCCTTTTTTGTCATTCTGGCCACCGCTATCCTAGCAGCGGTTTCCTTCCTGGCGCGAAGATTGGTAATCTCTCCCCTGGGTAAGTTGAAAGCGGCCGCGGTTCGCCTGGGGCGCGGAGAACTGGGTGTAGATCTCACCGGGCTTAAAAGTTATGGCGAGGTCAGGGATTTGGCTCGACAGCTTCAGGAAATGGCGCGGCAGTTGAAAGAGTTGTATGAAAACCTGGAGGAGAAGGTAGAACAAAGGACTTTGGCACTGAGGGAGGCCAACAGGGAACTGCAAGCCCAGCGAGAAGCCTTGCACAGAGCCAATGAAGAATTGGCCCAGGCCAGCGAACTAAAATCCCGTTTTTTAGCCAGCATGAGCCACGAACTGCGCACACCATTGACCTCCATCATGGCCTTGAGCGATTTACTTCTGGAACGTCTCCCCCCCAACCATGGCCAGCACAGAGCAGACTTAGAAGAAATAAAGAAAAGCGGTGAAAACCTGCTGGAGTTAATCAACAATTTACTGGATCTGGCTAAAATTGAGGCAGGGCGTCACCAGTTGAACCTGGATCTCGCGGATCCTGTAGACATTCTGATTGCGGTAGAAAAAACCACAGGCCCTCTGGCGCAAAAGCAGGGGCTGACGTTGGAGGTGAAAATGGAAGATGTACCGTTGATTTATTGCGATGCGGAAAAAATCCGCCGGGTGCTCCTGAACCTAGTGGGTAATGCCATTAAATTCACTCCCGCCGGGGGGCAAGTGAAGCTGTTGGCTACCGGCAAACCGGAAACCGGTGAGGTGATCTTCCAGGTCAAGGATAACGGGATTGGCATCGCCCCCCAAGACCAGCAGTTGATATTTGAGCCTTTTCGCCAAGTTGATAGCTCCGATTCCCGCAAATACAGGGGAACAGGGCTGGGCTTGTCTCTGGCAAATGAGTTGGTAGAAATGCATGGTGGACGGATATCTGTAGATAGTGAACCAGGGCGGGGTAGTACCTTTACCGTAAGCTTGCCTACAGACCCCAGGAAGCTTATTGCTACTGCTAACGGCGCCGATCAGTAATGTTAAGTGGGGGTAACACGAAAATGAGCAGGATCCTGCTGGTGGACGATGAGCAGAGCATCAGGAGAATTGTAGAGCAAACCCTGAGCAAAGAGGGTTTTGAAGTGGTGTCCGCCGGGGACGGAATGGAGGCACAAGAGAAGTTCCAAAAGGTAAGCCCGGATCTGGTCATCCTGGACATTATGCTGCCGGGTATCCACGGGTTTGAGCTTTGCCGCCGGTGGACGCAAGCCAGTGCGGTACCAATCCTGATCTTATCGGCTAAAGGCGATATTGTGGACAAGAGCATCGGCTTCAACCACGGGGCTGATGATTATCTAACGAAGCCCTTCAGTCCGGTGGAATTGATATTAAGGGTGAAGGCATTGTTGCGCCGCAGCAGGGGAAGCACCGGCCCGGAAACCGAAACCGCGATTAAGTTGCCCGGGCTGGAGATCGACGGCCTTGAACATACAGTACGAGTGGAAGGCCAGCCCGTGGAACTTACCCCCAAGGAATTTGATCTGTTATGGTACCTGGCCCGGCATCCGGACCGGGCCTTCACCAGGGAGCACTTGTTCAAGCAAATCTGGCATGAGGAGGCCATAGGCGACACCAGCACCGTCACCGTCTTCATGAGGCGGCTGCGGCAAAAGGTTGAGCGAAATCCAGATAAACCGCGCTATCTAAAAACAGTGTGGGGCGTGGGCTACAAGTTTGCGAAAGAGTAACATTCATATTAAATACTTCCTGGCGATCCGTAACAAGTTGTTTGAAATCTATACACCCACCTTACGCAGTTCCCGCCTCAACCACAACTCCGTCACTTTCCCACGGAAAACAATTCTCCCGTTAATGGCGATGACAGGAATGCACTCCCGGTATTTCCGCCAGGCTTCCGCATCTGAGGTGATATCCACTTCCTCGATCTCCAGCGGAAAATCAACCGCAACCTTTCTGGCTAATTCTTTGGCCTTTTCACACAGGCAGCATTCATTTTTACCGTAAATGTTGTCGTTATTTTAATGGACATATGCTCCCTCCTTGACCTGTTAACTACTTTGTTTTCCCCTTTTGATCCGTCCGGTTGTCGTTATGTAACGCCGGAACCTTACCCCTCTTATCCGTCGAATATGTCGAATATAAAAGAAGGCATCCTAAAAAGTTTCCCCTGCGAACCTTGCCACGGACCAGGTGACCGATGGATGCCTTGCAAGCATTATAACAAAGGATTGTGAAATAAAAATAGTGGGATTATTACATTTTGATTAGAATGATTACAGTCCGTCAAGGAACCATTACTGTTCATCGTATTGATGCCATTTTTGGTGAAACAAGCTACCCCTCAACCCGGGAAAAGAGCCTTATTCACAACAAATCCGCTTAGCTCAAAACGGTCCATTTGTTACAGAAAATTAAGATTTAGGATGGAGGAATAGTTTTCTAGAAGTCGAAAATTGTTTGTGATAGTTATTACGAATCCCAATGCACTAAGGAGTGGTGTTCATGATAAGCCAGAAGCAGGGAGTGTCTTTGGGATTAAAGTTTATGCTGCTGGTAGGAATAAGTTTGTCTGTGTTGCTGGGTAGCGTGTTCTATTTGGTTAACCAAAGGACTGAGGCCCAGGCCAGGGAACACCTGAAAGATAAAGCCAAAATGGGGCTGACCAGATTGTTTCGGTAAGAACATTTTTGAATAAAGACCAGAAAAAGATCAACAGCGACTCCAAGGGCAATTTTGAATTCAAAGGGCTCAACCCCGCAGCCGGTGCCCGCTTAGTGGCAGAAGACTTTGCCAAACTGCGCGGGATTACGCCGATTCCCTTGCCCGGTTAGGGCAGGAGCTGAGGGAAACCATTTCCCACTTTAAGCTTTAGCAAGGGCAAAATACTCACCAAGCAGCACTTCAAAGCCGGATTCTCTTGAATTTGTTCCGCTACAATGAGGTGAGGGGAATGCGTTGGCGGCTGGCCTGGAAAATGCAGTTAGCGATGGCGCTGATCTTGGTAATTTTCATGTTGGCCTTCTCCGGTTTTCTGGCTTGCAGCATGAAGCGACGCGGCCTTGAGGGTTTGCACCAGCAGGTCCGCACCATGGCGGATGAGATTGTAATTATGCGGCAGTGGCTTGCTGATCACGGAGGAGTATGGGTGCGAGGCCCAACCGGCCGCTATGTTGCCGAGGAGCGCGGCTTTTACCTCAAAGTTCCGGCTATAGTAACCGCCGAACTGTCGGCCTATACCGAACGAGCCCAGAGCTTTCAGCTACATATCACTTCCCTCAAGCCGGTCAATCCCGCCAATGCACCGGACGCGTTTGAGCGCGCTGCCATGGAGACATTTTCCAACAGCAGGCTAAAGGAGATGGCACGATTAGAGACGGATGCGGCAGGCCAGAGAGTCTATCGATATGTACGTGCCCTTTACACAGAAGAAAGCTGTTTGAAATGCCATGCGCAGCATGGGTACCATGTGGGGGATGTGCGTGGGGCGCTGACCTTGACTGTCCCGGCAGAAGCTACTATGGCCGCTATTCGCCGGGATATGATCTATTACATTGTCCTGGGGCTGGGAGGCCTTGTATTAATTCTCCTTTCCTGCGGCTTCGTCATTTGGCGTTTGGTGGCAATGCCCCTGCACCAGATTGAGGTTGCCACCCGTAGCCTGGCGGTAGGCAACCTGGAGACTCGCGTGGAGATCACTTCCGGAGATGAGTTGCAATTCCTCGGAGAAAGTTTAAACAACATGGCCGCCCAGTTAAGCCAGAGCTATATAACCCTGGAGCGCCTGGCGGATGAAAACCTGTCCATGGAGGCGGAGCGAGGAAAATTAAGAGAAGCGGCGGCCCGTGACGGACTGACGGGGCTGTTTAATCATCGCCACTTCCGGGAGCGGTTACGGGGGGAAATAGCCCGCTCCCTCAGAGAAGGCACCCCGTTGTCCCTCCTTATCGCTGATATTGACCAGTTCAAGCACTGCAATGACAGCTACGGCCACCTGCCCGGGGACAAGATTCTGGTCAGTGTGGCCCGGATCATTAAGGATACGATCAGGGTTTCGGACATCCCTGCCCGTTACGGCGGAGAAGAGTTTGCGGTAATCCTCCCTAACACCGATACTGTAGCCGCGGCAGCTACGGCGGAGCGGATTCGTGAGGCAGTCGGGAGGACTCCCGTTGACATCGGAACTGCGTTTTCAGTGCGTGTAACCATTAGCATCGGTGTGGCCAGTCTTCCCTCTCATGCTGCTGATGACGAAGCTCTTATCCAGGCAGCCGATGCCGCCATGTATGTCGCAAAAAGGAGCGGGCGTAACCGGGTATCCGTAGCGAAGAGTGCTATGGACCTGGGGCGGTAGCTATGGGCGGCAATTTTGCAATTTAAGCATACCGAATGATAAATCGAAAGAAATTATCCCGGAAAAGAGGAATTTAAACGCATGTATAGAATAAGATATATTGGATATTATTTATCCGGTTTTAATTATCCTAGATTAGTCACCAAGGAGGCAGTAAATGCAGCTCACCAGACAAGGGGATTACGCTATCAGAACTGTACTGGAACTTGCGGCAAGGCCCCAGGATGAACTGGTACCAGTGAAGGAAATTGCTAGTAGTCAAGACGTACCGTTGCAATTCTTGAATAAGATAGTCCAGTCCCTGGCTAAGAGCGGTATTGTGATTACCGCCCGGGGGAGCAATGGTGGAGTCAAATTAGGCAGGGCAGCAGACCAGATTACCCTCCGGGATGTGGTAGAAGCTATTGAGGGGCCAATCGCCTTAAACAGGTGCGTGATCAGAGAAGGTGCTTGCGGGCGTGAGGGCTTTTGCCGGGTTCACCACGTCTGGCGCAGGGCCCAGGCCGCTCTCTTAGAGCATTTAGAGGGAGTCACCTTTGCCGATTTGGTAAGGTAATTTTTTTAGACTGATGTGGACTATATTGGTCTTGTTTGTCCGATTTTAGACCTTAAGTCAGGGGGTGAGCATGGAAGCAAGCTAAAAAGCATTGATGCACTGTAAAACATTAGGAAGGGGGTTGAGGCTTATTGCTTGGTAACGCTGAAAATACTGCAGGGAAGAATTTTTGATTTCCGGAACGGTATGGATTACGGGCGATTAAGCTTGTAGGGTTACGAGTGACCAGACCGGTATGTTTAAAAAATGGGGGGAGAACCATGGATGCAGTCTTATTGTCGAGAATTCAATTTGCTTTTACGGTTGCCTATCACTATCTCTATGTCCCGTTAAGTATTGGGTTGGCCGTTTTAATCGCCGTCATAGAATTCAAGTTTTACCGGACAAGAGAAGAAGTCTATGACAGGATGGGCCGTTTCTGGACCAAGATTTTAGCCATCAATTTCGCTATCGGTGTTGCCACGGGGATCACCATGGAATTCCAGTTTGGCTCCAACTGGTCCAACTATTCCAGGTTCGTCGGCGATATTTTCGGCGCACCCTTGGCAGCGGAAGGCGTCTTTGCTTTCTTCCTGGAATCGACTTTCATCGGTTTATTGATATTTGGAAGGGATAAGATTACCAGGTTCATGCGATTTTTTGCCGCCTTAATGGTGGCCTTAGGTACTCATCTATCGGCTTTTTGGATCGTGGTAGCCAATTCATGGCAACAAACGCCGGCGGGCTTCAAGATTGAAGGTGGCCGGGCTATCTTAACCGATTTCGGGGCTGCCGTATTCAACCCTTCAACCCTACCCCGCTTTTTGCATACTGTCACCGGCGCCTACATAACGGCGGCGTTCGTTGTGATGGGAATTAGCGCCTACTATCTCCTGAAAAACGCTAATAAAGACGTGGCAAAGCACTCAATGAGGTTGGCCCTGATTTTTGGGTTAATCTTCGGTTCGTTGCAGTTCTACCTGGGAGACGTTCACGCCAAACAAGTAGCTGAGACCCAACCGGTCAAACTGGCGGCTTTTGAAGCTTTGTGGGAGACCAAAGAAGGTGCCCCGTTGCTATTGTTTGGGATACCGGACGGGGAGGCGGAAACCAATAAAGTGGAAATAGGTATCCCGGGACTTTTGAGTTTTCTGGTTCATGGCGACTTTCAGGCGCCGGTGCGCGGCTTAAAGGAATTTCCCGAGGAGCTAAGGCCTCCGTTAGCGCCCACCTTCTGGTCATTCCGGATCATGATTGCCTTGGGCATCTATATGGCACTGGTCCTGTTGCTAGGTCTTTACCATTACGTTAAAGGAAGCCTTTATACCCACAAGTCTGTTCTCAAGTTGATGCTATACTCCATTCCAGCTCCTTATCTGGCCAACGAACTTGGTTGGATGGCGGCAGAGGTAGGCAGGCAACCATGGATCGTAGACGGGTTGTTAAAGACGTCAGATGCAATCTCACCGTTGCCGGCAGGACAGATTCTCTTGACCATTAGCTTGTTTGCGGTGGTTTACGCCTTGTTGTTCGCCGTGTTCATGTATCTGATGATCAAGGAAGTCAAGAAGCCGCTGTCCAGCCAAAAGCCGTTGACTTCCAGTGTTGAGGTCCCAGTACAGGTTTAATTGGTAGGTAAGGGAGGCAAAAAACAATGGACCTGAATACCACCTGGTTTCTATTGGTAGGTGTGTTAATCGTCGGATATGCCGTTTTAGACGGTTTTGACCTGGGAGTGGGCAGCCTGTACTATTTGTTGGCCAAGACTGACGAAGAAAAAAGCATGCTGCTAAACTCTATCGGCCCGGTGTGGGATGGTAATGAGGTTTGGCTCTTGACCGGTGGCGGGGCACTCTTTGCGGCTTTCCCGCTGGTTTATGCTACTGTGTTCAGCGGCTTTTATTTGGCCATGATGCTGGTCCTGTTGGGTTTAATCTTTCGCGCGGTATCCCTGGAGTACCGGAGGAAAATAGAGCGTCCGGATCTGGCAAAAGTCTTTGACGGCTTGTTTTTCGCCGGGAGTTTGATACCCGCACTGTTATTTGGAGTAGCCGTAGGCAATGTGGTCAGAGGGCTTCCTTTGGATACAGCCCTGAATTACTCAGGCACATTTTTTCAGCTTTTAAATCCTTATGCCTTGGTACTGGGACTGGTCGGGCTAATGGGCTTTCTTTTACAAGGAGCGACGTATACCATGCTCAAAACTGATGGAGTTGTTTTTGAACGGGCTAAAAAGCTCTCGAGGAAAATCTGGTTAGCCTTTGTCGCGCTTTATATTCTGGCCACTGTCTACAGCCTGTACGCCGCACCCCATCTTTTTGCCAATTATCAGCAGCAGTTTGTTTTATATGTGATTCCTCTGGCCACCTGGGGAGCGATGCTTTCAACCCCGGTTTTGATTAAGGGGGGCAAGATTTTAGGATCGCTCATTGCTTCATCCGCCAGCCTTGCCGGGATAATTCTTATTCTGGCAGCCGGTTTGTATCCCAAACTGGTCCCGGCAGAGGATCCTCAATTAAGCCTGACTATTTACAATGCCTCTTCGTCACCACTGACGTTAAAAGTGATGCTGATTATCGCTTTAACAGGAGTGCCGATTGTACTGTTGTATACCACCTATGTTTACCGGGTGTTTCGAGGGAAAGTCAATGTGGAGAGTGAAACCTATTAGGTTAATTACACCTCCGACAGTTGAGGTCGAAGTTAAAGCCAGCCGAAAGGCTGGCTTATTGATAGTTTAATGTTTCCCGCCACAGCAACTGCCGGGCACGCACTCCGGAAGGCGTTCGTCTCTCCCGCAGCAAAGTTCCTTTCCGTGTTCGTGGTTATGCTCACGGCCACTACCACCGGATTTAACGGAAAAGGTTGAAATCATTTTGGTGAGATTCCCGCTTCCGCAGGCCGAGCAACGCAGTTGGCCCGGGTCGTGATCCGCTTTCTGCAGAAACTCCGTTACCTTTCCGCATTCCTGGCAACGATAGGCGAACAATGGCATCCCCTTTTAAACCTCCTTGTGATTTTTCCTCATCAGTTACAAAGAGCCCTCATTCACCTGAGGGCTCTCAAGGCCTGTGTGCTCATGCGCGACAACCGCACCGCCCGCTACCTCTGTGACCGCCACCGTGGCCATACCGGTGACCCTGGCCGTGTCCATGACTCCCACCATGTCCCTGGCCGCAGCAGCTCCCGTGGGTGTCAACCCGTTGCATCTGCCTGCTGTGGCAGGCCGGGCACTCCATGTCTACCCCGCGCTGCCCGTTGCCAAAGGGCGCCTCCCACTCATGCCCGCAGTCGCTGCACTTGAACTTGCGTTGAGCCATATCGAAATTCCCCCCTTCGATCCGGATGGCCTTACCTTCCACCAGGGCCATGGCGATTTTGGCCCTGGCATCACCCAGGATGCGGTGAAAGGTGGGGCGTGAGACCTGCATCCTCTCCGCGCAGGCCTCCTGTTCCAAGCCCGCCATGTCCTTCAAGCGAACCGCTTCCAGCTCCTCTACCGTCAGGCAGACTTCTTCCAACTCCCCCAAGGGAACACCCGGGGGTTTGAAATAGGTATGCTCCGGCATTTGTTCCACGCGCCGGCATTTGGTGGGACGAGGCATGGCACTCACCCTCAGTTGTGACCTTATGTTCATAACCATTATAATCCATGTTATTGACATATGTCAATAATTAAATTCACAATTTTTTAGGTCTTGAAATCCAGCAAAGGGATGTTGTATGTTTATCATATTAGGAACGGAGGGTTGGTGTTGAAACCAATTATCGGTATTACATGCCTGTTGCGTGATCTACAGCTATTTGAAAGCCCGGAACACTGTAACGTGTTACCTACCGGTTTCATTGAAGCGGTAACCTTCGCGGGAGGTACGCCGGTTCTCCTTTCACCCCAGGCGGCGAATGCCGCCGAGTACCTTCCCCTGTTGGACGGTCTCCTACTTAGCGGGGGAGCGGATGTTACTCCCTCCCTGTACGGCCAAGCGCCTCACACGAAAACCACCGGCTGCATTCCCGAGCGCGACGGTTTTGAAGTAGAACTGGCCAGGGCTGTTCTGGCCAAGGACATCCCAGTGTTGGGTATTTGCAGGGGAGCACAGGTGCTGAACGTCGCCCTGGGTGGAACGCTGATTCAAGATATCCCGGAGTGCGTGCCGGGGGCAATCTCCCACCTGCAAGACGCTTTGGATCACGAGCCTTCCCACGATGTTTCGCTGGTAGCCTCCGGCCTGTTGGCAGAAGTATTGGCATCTGCGGAAATCCCGGTGAACTCTTTTCATCACCAGGCTGTCGACAAGCCGGGGGAGGGATTACGGGTAGTGGCCCGCTCGCGGGACGGGGTTATCGAGGCTGTGGAAGGGACCAGGTGGAGATGGGTGGTAGGGGTGCAGTGGCACCCCGAGTACATGTTTTTGTCCAATGAAAAGCAGGCGCGGTTGTTCAAGGCCTTTATCGCAGCCGCTACCCGGTAAAGGTTCAGAGTACAACTTCAAAGAAATGAAAAGCCGGCGTATGTACCGGCTTATTTGCTGTTTTTCCCTTTGAGCAAGAAAACTCAGGCCTTTGACAATCACCGATTGCACTGCCGGGCCGCATCACTTGCCAGTCGGGTTGGAAAAGGTCCCGCGGCGCCGGTGCGCAAGCGGTCAATCCGGCGGATCCTGCCGTGCTCCAGGGTGACCCGCCGCTCCGCCATTTCCCCTACCTCCGGGTCGTGGGTTACCATGATAATGGTGTGCCCTTCCCGGTGGAGTTCCCTGAACAGGTCCATCACCATTCTCTCGTTCGCCTCGTCTAAGTTGCCGGTGGGTTCATCCGCCAGGATGATGGCCGGATAGTTGATTAACGCCCTGGCGATGCAAACCCGCTGCTGCTCACCACCGGACAACTGGCTGGGCAGGTGCCGCGCCCGCTCGGCTAACCCTACCCTTTTGAGCGCTTCCAGTGCCTCCCGCTCATCGGGCATGCTGTGGTAATACTGGGCCACCATCACGTTCTCCTGCGCCGTCAGGTGCGGGATCAGGTGAAACTGCTGGAAAACAAGCCCCACCTTGTCCCGGCGGACCTCCGTCAATTCCCTGGGGCTCAACCTGGCGGTGTCCACCCCGTCAATCCATACCGAACCGGAAGTGGGTTTATCCATGCACCCGATGATATTCATCAGCGTGGTTTTCCCTGAACCCGACGGGCCCATGATGGAAACCCACTCCCCCGCCTCCACCACCAGGTCTACCGCCTGCAGCGCGTGTACGTTACCATAAACCTTGGAAACCCCTTTAAGCTCCAGCAAGCTCATTTGCCGACCCCTCCCAGCAGATTGGTCACGACTACCCGATAATTACGAGTCTACTACTATTCTCCCCGCAAGACCACGGCGGGTTCCACACCGGCGGCGAACTTTACCGGGATCAGGCAACCCAGGGCGGACACCCCCAGGGAAACCGCCAGGACCAGGGGGATGACCCCGGGGCGAAAAGAGATATAGGTGCCGAAGACGCTCTGGCCAACCACCTGGGCAAAGGCGAAACCCACCACCAGCCCCAGCATGCCTCCGACGAGGCCCAGGAGAGTTCCCTCCCCCAGGAATTCCAACGCAATGCTCCTGTTTTGCGCCCCCAGGGCTTTTTTTAAGCCGATTTCCCGCCGGCGCTCCATCACCATGGCCATCATGGTGGTGACCACGCTCAGGAGGGTCGCCAGCAGGATCACCGCTACCACCAGGAAGACCAGCGAACGGATCTTTTCCAGCATAGCTCCCTCGGAACGGGAGATCTGCTGGATGGGGCGGGCGGTAATCGAGGGAAATTCACCGGTTACCCTACCGGCCAATTCCTCCAGTTCCGCTCCCCTGGCCATCACGCTCAAGTAGGCCAGGTTGACGCGACCGGCCTGGGCCAGCAGTTCCTGGGCCAGGTCCAGGTCGACAAAGACCTGGTTGTCCTCGGTACTGCCCGTGGTGATGATGCCCCTGACGGATACCGTCACGGAATTCCCGGTGATTTCATCCTGCAGTCGCAGGGATGAACCCACCGTGAGGTCCAGTTTGTCCGCCACCGCGATCCCCACCATGGCTTCTTCCCGGCTGCCCCGGGCCGGCCAATCGCCGTTCACCCGCCAGTAGGGACTGACAGTCCTCACCTGGTCAAACCAGGTGCCTACCACTACTAACCGGCTTTTGTCCGCCCGGACAATGCCGTACAGGTACGGGGCATACCCGATCAGGTTTTCTCCCGGGATCACTGTAACCGCCTGCTCCATCTCCCGCTGCGGCAGCCACGGCTCTCCCCCCCGGGAGGGAGCCAGCACCACGTTGGCACCGTAGGCGCGAAACTCCCGGCTCATTTTCTGGTTGATGTCGTAATAAACGCTGGTCAACCCCGCCAGCACCGCCGCCCCGATGCCGACGGCCACCAGGGCCAGGGCCATCCGGGACTTGCGCTGGCTGAAAGAACTGCTGACCAACCTCATGTACATGGCCTGTTTCTTCATCAGGGATAACCTCCACCTCCTACCTGCCGCCGCGCAGGACTTCCGCCGGCCGCAGCCGGATCACCATTCGCATGGCGGAAAGGCTGCCCGCCAGCGCGATGCCCACTGAAAGCAGCAGCACCACAGGAATGACCATCGAGTTAAGGGGGATTTCCGCTGCAAATACCGTTCGCCCAATGAGTTGGGCAAAGCCTACACCCAGGCCATACCCCAGGCCACCGCCCAGCAGTCCCGCAGCTGTCGCCTCTGCCAGGAACAACAGCAGCACCGCGCCGTCCTCGGCGCCCACCGCTTTCAAGAGGCCGATCTCGCGGCTGCGCTCCAGCACCTTGGTGGTCATCAGGCTGGAAATCCCCAGGGCGGAACTGATCAGGGCCGCCAGGGTCAAGAGCAGCATCAGGAGCTGAATCTTACCCAGGATGACCCCCTCGGATTCCGAAACCTGCAGCACCGGCTTGGCCTTGACCCCGGGAATGGCCTCTTCGATCTGGTACGCGATGGAACTGACGTAGGCGGTACAGTACCAGGTCTCGTACTCCTTGGTGGTGAGGGCGCGGGGGTCAGCGGCGGCCTTCCTGGCCAGCTCATTCTCCGGGGTAGTCAAAGCGCTCACCTCCACCCGCGCCACCTTGCCCGCCAGGCCCAGCAGTTCCTGCACCAGCGGCAGGGGGACCAGCACCCGGTCATCATCCTCTCCACCGCTGTTGAGGATCCCCTGCACGTCCAGTTCTGCTTCCCGCCTGCCCTCTGCCGTTTCCGCAGCCACCCGGAGGCGGTCCCCGGGTTTCAGGCCAAGTTCGGCGGCCAGGCCGTGCCCTACCATGGCGGTCCGACCGTTCCCGGAAGCGACATCGTCAACCCATTCGCCGCTGATCTCCCACCAGGGTTTGATCTGTCTCACCCCGGTGCGGAAAGACTCGCCGGTAGGCAGGTCCAGTTGCCGGTCGAACCATGTGCCCACCAACACCGCCTGCCGGCCGGATTCCGGCAGGTCCACCGTCATGTCCAGGTAGGGCGCGAACCCGATAATGTTGTGGGCCCAGAAAACCGTCTTCATCTTGGGGATTTCCGCCTCATCGATGTACTGCCGGTCCGCCAGGGGATTGAAATCAATACCCCCGATCTCCACGGGCAGCGTCTCCACCTGGGGAACCACCAGCAGGTTGGCGCCATAGGTTTTCAATTCCCGGTTGATCTTGTCCCCGATGCCCAGCATCACGTTCAGCATGGCGGTAGCCAGGGAAGCCCCGAAGGCAATGGTAACGACGGCCAGTATCTTGCCCTGCCATCCCCTGATGAAGGAATTCCGAAACATCCGCCAGAACACTGCCCTACACCCCCTATTCCTGGAACCGCTCTTTTTCCGTTTCCAACTGATCGGCGGGGAGTACCAGGCTGCCGCCTTCCAGCTGGTATTCCAGTGGTACCGGGTTGCACCCACCCCGAAAGCCGATGGTGGCCCTGTTGATGACCACGTCGCAGTTCTTGCAGATAACCTGGTCGCCCCGCTGGTAGTAGCCGGTGGGACCGCAGATATCACAGGCATCCAGGCCCACCCCAAAGGATGAACCACCCTTTTGTACCACGATAAAGCGGACTTCCGTCCCGTCGGCAGCGGAATAGCCGAAACGGTGCAACTGCCCGTCGCTGACACTTTCAACCGGGATTTGCACCTCCCCGTTTACCGCTGCGACAGGCTGAGCGGGCGACAGTTCCACCGTCCGGCTGGCGTAGGCGGCATTGGTTAAGACCAGGGATACCGCCGCTATCATCAGGATACCGGCAACGCTCACCAGCCGGACCTCCCGGCGGGCGGCCGCCTTCAATTTGCGCAACTGGGCCGGATTTAAGTCGCCAGTGGGTAGTTCTCCTCTCCTGAGGCCCTGCACCGCCGTCCATAACACCATGACCGCGGCTACGCCCAGGAGCCAGTTAAAGAACCAGCCCTGGTGGTTAATCAGGGGGATTACGATGCCCAGTAAGGTATCGTCCATGGGCAAAACCCCGTTGACCAGCAGGACCTGCACCACCACCACCGCCTGGCGCATTACCATACTGAGCCATGCCGCCGTGGCCAGCCCCCGGACCAGCCGGGGGGTGAGTAAGGCAGCGGTCCGCACCAGCGCGAGCCCCAGCACCAGGGCGAAAACCACCCCCAGCACGCCGCCGGAAGTCTTAAGCAGCAATTCGGTATTAAGGTAGTCTGTGGTCTGGATGAATAACCGGGTAGGAAATAGGACGAGGTCCACTCCTTTGGCCAGGACGATGGCCATAGCCCCCAGCAGAGCTAAGACATCAGCTTTGACCCGGCCCTCTTCCTTGCCCTTGCCTACCCACAGCCATGCCAGCAGCGCCACTTCCACCAGAGAGATAACGGAAAAGGCCACCCCCTCATAAGCCTCCCGTCCCCCGAACCACTGGAGGGCGGCAGCCGCCCCCAGGCTGGCCAGCACCCCGGCAGCCACACCCTGCCTCACCCTTGCCATGCTTTCCGTTCGGCCTATTTGTTGCAGGTATGCGGCCAGCAGCGCCACCGCCAGCGCCGGCTCGAATCCCCCGCTAAGGGTTAAAACAAGTGCTTGTAACAAACCCCTCACCTTCTCAAGCGCTGTGATCAACTTCTCCTGGCCATACGGTCGCCGGCCGTCATGGAGCAGGTAGTACAGGCACAGTGGCAGAATCGATCGAATACGTCTGAAAACACTGCGATCAAAGCCCGGAAACCCACAGAGTGCTCACCGGTGGGGACACCCGGGTAGAGTTTACATCAGGATTTACCACTTGCGGGGCAGGAAGTTGAACTCCCAGCTCACTTCAATGGGTTTAGTCCAGAACCGGCCCTCCACACCGGTCTCCTTGTCGGTATGCAGCAGGAAGTCCTGCTTCTCAGGCGATTCTATCGTATAGGTTAGCTGGTACTTGCCCGCGCCCATCATTTTCACGTTGGCGCCGTAGTGGGGCCCGTCACTGGCGTTCATAGGCATGAAGCTACCCTGGATCGTTTCTCCCTTGTCCACGTTCTTCAATTTGTACTTAACCGTCAGGTAGGGAACAAATTCCCCCGCACCGAAACCGTACCTGCCGTCCAGGGCGGTGATATCCGCCTCCAGGTGGACGTCTGCCTCGTCCGGCTTCAAACCGGCCTTATCCGCGGGTTCCATCACCACCGGCTGGAAGTAAACCGCCCCAATGTTCAGACCTTCCGCTTCTTGCTCGTCACCGATGGGGTACTCCTGAAAACCAGCCGCTTCGCCGGGTTTGGCGGCGTTGCCGCCGGGCGCCGGGGCTCCGGAACCACCGGTATTAGCCGCCTGCTTACCACCGCACCCGGCCAGCACAATTCCTACACCCAAAACGAGTATGAACAGCAATAGGTAACGGCTCTTGTTTACTTTCACTTTGTAAACCCCCTTGACATTTTAAAAGATTAGCACGGCATGAAACCTGCGTGTGTTGTCGGGTCTTCACCCCCTTGTGTCGCCGGTTACTTAACAACCTAGTGCGTCCTGGATTGTCCAAATCAGGCCTGCGCACGGTTAACTGTAGGTCTACGCTTTCTTAGACCCAACAACTGGGAGGCTAGACCAGCCGCTGCTATCAGCAGGAGCAAGGCCTGCGGCGCCAGGGTTTCCCAGGTAGGATAGATTCCCAGCGGGCTGATCAGGGGTACCGGGGCAGTAGTACTGCTTACCAACCCGCCCTCCTGCAATTCCTTCATACCTGCTCCGGCAAAGACGAAGGCCAGGTAGTATAACAGGAGGCTGGTCCCCAGGAAGAAGGGCTTGAGCGGGATGCGTAGGCTGCCGTACCTGATAGCCACAAAAATGACTGCCAGGGCCACACAACCGAGGATAAAGCCCAACCCGATCACTCCCGCGGCGGAAGTACCGGTCCCTGACAACAACGCCTGGTAGAACAACACCGTCTCCGCCCCCTCGCGGTACACCGCCAGAAAGGCCGCAAACCACAGGGCAAGGCTGCTACCGCTGGTTAACGAACTCTGCACTTTCCCTTCTATGAACTCCCGCCACTTCTGGGCCTCCACCTTGCTGAGGAGCCAGAAACTGACTGAAAACAGCACCACCACCGCAATCAGCATGGTCACCCCCTCCAGGATTTCCTGGCTGGCGCCGCTGATGTCGAAGACGTATCCGATGGCCACCGCCGTCAGCAGGCTGGCGGCAATGGCCGCCCCGGCGCTCTGGTATATTTTCCCTACCAGGTGCCGGTACCCGGCCCTCACCAGGTAAGCGGTGATGGCTCCGATAATCAGGATAGCTTCAAAACCTTCCCGGACGATGATCAGAAAAGATGAGAGGAACACGCTCCACGGTGTGGACTGGGAACCGTCCAACTGGCGGGCGTACTCTTTTAGCATCGCCACCAGCTCAGCAATGGCCGCAGACACGTCTGCCACGGGAGTACCGGTATCCATCATTTTTTTAATCCGGCTAAACTTGTATTCTATCTCCGCTGCCCGCTTGGCGGAAATATTGGAGCGGATCGCTCTCTCCATGCCATCTTTTTCAAAAGGCCCGAAGTAGGCCTGGTTGACCAGTTCTTTGGCTCCTGCCTTATCTCCCTGCTGGAACGTTTCCTTGGCTTGATCCAGGATGCGCTCCACTTCAGCCGCCACTGCCCCCCAGGAGGAATAAGCGTGGACCGGAACCGCGAAAACTACCGTAACCAACAATAATACCGCCATGATCCTTATGAGCAAGTCCTTCACCCCCTTTCATCCTTGATTTTTATTCACCGTCAGAGTAACGATTTACATGGGATTAGATGCTAGTGACACTCATTCTCACTATTTTTTTACCATAGCCCGTTTCAGGTCAGCGGTCCCCCTCCTGGAAAACACTATCGGTAAACGCCGGCGTTTAGCCTGCTCCTTCACGATATCCATCAGCCCATGACTGACGAAATCGTGAAACAACAACACCATATGCACATTCGCCGGAATGCTTTTTTTCCTGGTTTGAGCCTTGCGGCCGCTCCAGTGAATGATCTCCTTACAACCATACTGTTCCAATTCTTTTGGTATATTACCCAGTTGATCAGCTCCCACCAGTAAAACCGTCAACCCGGTCACCTCCGCACTGCTGCCAACCCTTAGGCTGAAAGTATTTTGATGCATTGATCAGCTCAATTGTTTTCCGGCCACGAATTTGATAGTTTATCAGCCAGGAGCCCTTTTTGATGGAACGGACCACCTTCCCTTCTCCGTATGATATCGATTATCATTTTCATCTTAATCGGTTTTTCTTCCCTTGTCAAGAAAAAAATGCGAAGGCATCCAATAACTC
Source organism: Clostridiales bacterium PH28_bin88 (assembly GCA_000987045.1). GTDB lineage: Bacteria > Bacillota > PH28-bin88 > PH28-bin88 > PH28-bin88 > PH28-bin88. Next base: position 150,809 of record LAKY01000063.1, read on the forward strand.
AAGCCCCTACGTGAATTCGGTTATACCGACGTATTTAGATTACTTATACTTTCATTTTTTCAAGATCATAAATATTTTCTGAACCGTCTAATCTAAGAAATCTAACCGTACTTTCATATCCGTCAACAATTTCTTTAAACAATTCATATTCAACATCTACTTTCTTTTCCGTTGCTTTTTTCCATTGTTCACTCTCTTCTTGCGTATTTTCCTCTAAATACACTAATACCTCATATTGCTTAATTAGTAACAACAATTTTGGTCTTGCTAATCCCTTATTAGAATCATTCAATACCCTGATAAAGTTTTTCCTATCGAAAAAGCCAGCCTCAGTTCTGGTTTCCTGTTTTACTTTGCCAGTGCTTAGTGAAAACTGAGTATTGACAATACTTTTTTCAGACGTGAGTATTGGAGCCGTTTTTACTTCGACATTAGGTATATAAAGTTTTCTAAATGTCTCTTGAGCAACTAAATAACCATACAAAGGTGCATACACCTCATTTAATCTTTTCTCATAGATATCTCTATTTTTCTCATAAAAATACTTCCACATTGCCACTAAGGCAGTCAAGCCGGCAATAAAAATTGGAGCTATTTTGATGAAGGTATCCATTTTAAGCCCTCCTTCCATACGACGCGATCTGCACCGGGCCCAGCACCGTTGTGAAACAAAGCGATTACACTATTACCTAATTATACCTTACCTCCCAGGGATACCACAATACCCGGCGAGACGGGAGGTCTTAGCCGGAGACGTCGTGGCAATTGTGGCAATCGTCACCCCGCTGGCGCTCGGTATCTTGCGTACACGCGCTGCCCGCAACCTGGGGGATGATGATCCTGCGGCCGTCAATCTTGCTGTACAGCACCGGTTGCCCAGCCTCAAGGCGGACGTTGATCATGGGTTCTCCCTTGTCCGTCATGGCTACCACGTCCCCCTGCTCCAGTTCCGGAAATTCCGTGGTCATAGCCCGTACCGCCCAGATGGCGTCGGCATCGGCCGACTCAATCCGCTGCCATCTCGGCCCCTGTGCCGCCGTCCCATGGCAGTTGTAGCAACGGATTACCTGGGCTTTTTCCTTGTTGCCGTACAGGTGCCCATCCCCCATGACTTCATTGCGGGTGTGACAGTCTATGCAGTCCAGGGTCACCTCGCACCCGGCGTAGCGCGCCAGGGGAATATAGTATGCAGCCTGCCTGTCGGCCCGGGGGTCTGTGATAGCCCCCGGCGGGATGTCGTCCCGCTGCAGGAACTCCATCCGCGCCAGAGAATGTACCCCCTGGTTGTGGCAGGCATTGCAGGCGGTATACGGGATGGCTGTGGTAAACTCGTGCCTGGGTGCATGCCCCGCGGCGGTGCGGTCCACCGTCCGGTCCTCCCCCTCATACACTCCTCCCGGCCGGAAAGGAACGTGGCAGGCCGAACACCCTCCCAGGAACCGGCCATCCCCACGCTTTTGAGGTGATACCTGTTCCTTATCCGGCAGCCCCGCCCACAAGTGGCAGTCCGCCAGGCAGTTATCGGCCAGTTTCTTTTCCGCAGGCTGATCCCCTGCTGAATAAGCCTGTAGCCCTGAAGCAGGGTCCGCCAGGCCCCGTTCAACGCCGCTTCCACGCTGTTCCTCCCCCGGACTGGGTACCGGGCGTACGCCGTACCGGCTTAAGCCGTCGGGCTGCCACCCCAGATCGCGGGCCGACATGGCGATCTCCCCGGCCTTGGTCGCCATGGGCACAAGGGGCACGGTATCCACCGGGCTGCGGTAAAAGCTCTCCCGGCCCACGTGGCAATTGATACCGTTACCCCCGCAGGCCTCCCTGGCCACGCTCAAATCGCCCGGGTTGCGTCCACCCTTGAGCCCGGCATGCGCCCGTTCCTTGTCGAGGGCCAACCCGTTGCCCCCGTGGCAGGAAACACACCCGATCACTTCTACCGGGTGGGCATCGCTGATGGGTTCAATCCCCTCATGGCAAGTCAGGCACCTTTCCGTCTCGCCTGCCGGCAAGTTTACAGCCACCGGAGCCTTCCGCCAGGTCTTCCATTCCTTGTCGGCTTCCTCCCGGTAAGCGGCGGTGATCAGTGCCGCACCAACGCCCAGGAGGAATACCGGTAATAGATATTGAGGTAAGCGGGACACCAACGGACACCTGCCTTTATTCAGGTATTCAGAATTCAGTAATCAGAATTCAGAATGCCCCGAGAATATGCTTCCGGCAATTTACTAACCTCGCTGGTTCTCTCATTCTGACTCCTGACTCCTGAGTAATTACGCCGTAAACAGATTTATACCTATGCCAGGATATGGCCCAATAAAGTAAGCATAACCATCAACCCGATTATCCCGAAGGCCATTAACCTGGCAACACGATCCATCCGCCGGGCAACAAAGGGAACCATGACCAGCATCAGTAATCCCATCGCGGGTAACAACACCCCTGCCATCCATGGGGGCCATAACTCCAGCAGCCACTGGATACCTCCAAACACCCAGGGGGCCGGTACAGCCTTTACGGTTTCCGGCAAGGTCTCCAGTTCGGCGCCCACAGGTGGGCGCAGGAGGATAGCCCAAACCAGCAGTATCTCCATGACCAACCCCGCCAGGGCGGCCTCCCGCCTGACCAGTGCTTCGCGGGGCGAACGGAGATTCCCCCGGCCTTTCACCGGAACAACCGCCCTTTCCTTCCCTTCCGCATCGGAAAGGGGTTCTTGGTGTGAATGGACGATGCTTTTAGCGTCTCGCTCGACTTCACAGCCCACGCACCACACCCCCGTCCCGGCGTACCCGCCAGAAGTGCCAAACCATCAGCCCGGTGAGGGCCACGGGTAGACCCAGGCAATGCCACACGTAAAGGCGTAAGGGCGCCAGGGGCGCGTCCGGCGAACCTCCGAGGAACACCATCCGCAGCCCCTGCCCAACTACCGGTACCTCTCCCGCCAACCCGTAAGCCACCCCGGCAGCCAGCCGCCCGGTAGCATCAGCCATCAGTAGGTAGCCGGTAAAATCCAGGAGGACCGTTATGGAAAACAATGCCACGCCGATCACCCAGTTCCCCTCGCGCGGCGGCCGGTAAGCCTTTGTCCATACCACGCGCACCGTGTGCAGAAAAACCGTGATGACCATCCCCTGCCCCGCCCAGTGGTGCACAGAGCGGACCAGCCAGCCATAGGGCACCGCGTCTTCCATGGTTATGATCGCCCCCCGCGCAGCCTCCCAGGGGGAAGGCACGTAAAAAAGCATCAACAGCACCCCGGTTACTACCAGGGTGCTGAAAAGGAAGGCGGACAACCCGCCCAGGCAAAATGTCGGAAACAAGCCCGAAACGTTTGCCGGAAGTACGGCAGGATGCAGGTGAAGCCAAAAGCTGTTATTTCTTTCCGTCATTCGCCTCACGGCGTTCACTCCTTGACAAGACTTTGGAGGCTAAACAGTCAAGCGCGATCCAGCCAGCACTCCCCGGCGCAGGTCCACCATGAGTTTACCCGTGGCATCAAGGTCCAGGGCGACTGGCCGGAGGGGCCGGGGCGCCCGGCCCCGGACTACCCTCCCCGTATGGTCGTAAACGCTGCCATGACATGGGCAGGTGAACTCCCCTGCTCCGGCATTCCACTTGACCCGGCAGCCCAGGTGGGTACAGCGGCCTTCCACGGCATAGAGGCCGTTATTGTCCCGGCCGATAAACGCCTCTCCTTGCCCAACCGGTACGACCTCCCCCGCCGGGTATTCCTCCGGAGTGCCGGCCACCAATACCCGCTGCCGCCCGGTACCGGGACTGCCCGCGGCAAAGCGCAGCATACCGCCACCCGTAAGGCAAACCAAGGCCCAACCTCCCCATTTTAAAAACCCCCTGCGGGAGACTACGGGGATTCGCCAGGTCCTACTCATCCAGGTCCAGCATCCTTTCCCCGGCCCGGTAAACCAGCAGGATAAAACCCAGTGCCCCGGCGATCACAGTCCATTCCCCAAAGGAAGGCGAGTAGTTTACACAGCCGGTGAAGGGGCAGGCGGCATCCAGGTTGGCCAGCGGAACGATCTGCCCGGCGGCCACCATATCCAGGCGGGTGAAGACCAGACCCACGAGGACCATGGTTGACACGACGAAGACCGCAACCTGCCGGCGGCCGGCGGCCAATAACAGCCAGACCAGGGGTACGGCGAGGCCGATTGTCACTTCAAGGAGCCAGAAGTTCAGGCTTAACGGCCCGTCTACCAGGGTCAATACCGCCTGGTAGGTCCCGGGCTGCCCGCCGTAAAGTCCGGAAATGATTTTCCACACGGTAAACACCGCGGCTGCCCCCAGCAGGGCTGCCATGCCGCTGCCAAGCACCGGCAGGAGGTGGCGCATCCGCCGGCCGCGTTCTCCCCCATCACCCCGCTGCAGCAGCCAGGTAAGTACCCCCAGGGCGGCAAATCCGGAAAGAACCGCCGTCAGCAGGATGAAAAGGGAGTAATAGGGTCCGGCCCAGAAAGGGCGGGCGTTAACAAAGCCGAAGACCGCCCCCAGGTTGCTGGTGGCCGCCACGGCCAGCATAAAAGTGATCACTCCTGTGACCCTGGCCGCGCGGTGCCTGTGAGTAAGCAGGAAGAAAAGCTCGATCACCAGGAACACCAGGTAGATACCGTAAATTGTTCCCATCCACCAGATCCCGGATGAAAAATTAGGGGTCAAGAGAATGTAAACCAGCCGGAAGGGATGGCCCAGTTCCACCGCAAGAACCGAAAACCCGGCCACCAGCACCGTAATCGCCAGAAAAATAGCCCGTGGTACCATTACCTGAAAAACCTCTACATTAAAAACGTGACCGAGGGACGAGGCCAGGCACAAGCCGCTGGCGGTAACCGCAAGCCAAACATAGCCGGCAATCAACAGCCCCCAGGGAACGGCGTCGCTGGTGCCGAAGGCCTGCTCACCCCCGATGACCAGCACCCCGGCGCCGATGACTCCCACTAGCAGCAGCACGGCCGGAATTCCCCATCCCAGGAGATATTTCCATCCTTTTCTGTTAATCACAGCCCACCGCCTCCTTCCTCCGGCCGGGCATCGATATAGTAGACGGCCGGTTCTGTTCCCAGGTTTGTCAACACCTGCCGGTACGGGTACCGGCGCAGCAGCCGGGAAACCCGGGAATCCGGGTCGTTCAAGTCCCCATAAACCCGCGCTTCGCCGATGCACGTGGCCACGCACGCCGGGTCCTGGCCCTTCTCCAGGCGGTGCAGGCAGAAACCGCACTTGTCCGTCACCTTGCGCTCAGGGTCGAAGTACCGCGCCCCATAGGGGCAGGCGGCGATGCAGTACTTGCAGCCGATGCACCTGGGCTGGTCGATCGCCACAATCCCGTCTTCCCGCTGGTAGGAAGCCGACGTGGGACACACCCGCACACAGGGCGGGTTGCCGCAGTGCATGCAGTTCCCCGGCAGAAAGTTCATTGTCAGGTTGGGAAATGTGCCGTTGGGCCCTTCCCGCTTGATCCAGTTGCGGTGCTTGCCGGGGGGTACGTGGTTCTCCGCCGTGCAGGCCACCTGGCAGGCTTTGCAGTCAATACAACGGTAGGTCAGCATGACAAAGGCATAGCGCTTACTCAACTTTAAGCACCTCCCAATCCGCCTTTGCCACTGTGACAAAGGTCTCACTCAGTGCCTGCCCGCCGCTTACCGGGTCAGTGTGGGTTTCGTGGAGGGCAGAACTGCTCACACCCCGGCCGTAACCCACCGTCAGGCCCTTGCTCAGGTGCCCGAAGCCGGCCACCAGGAAAACGCAGTCGGGGCGGATGCCCTCGGTGACATAGGCCCTGGTGATCAGCTTCCCGACTTTACTCTCCACCACCACAAAATCACCGGTTTGGATGCCCAGTTTGTTCGCCGGAGCGGTGTGGATCCATAAGGGGTTTTCCCCGAACAGTTCCATCAGCCACGCGTTGTTCTGGGAGCCGAACTGGGAGTGCTGGGCCACCTTGCCGGACAGCAGGTAAAACTTGCCGGGCGGCGGCGCCGGCGGCTCTTCCCAGGCGGGAACGGCTTTCTTGCCCACCTGGCCAAGGGCGGTGGAGGCGATCTCGGCCTTGCCGCTGGGTGTCTGGAAGTGATGCGGGTCGTGCTCCGGCACCTCCACCTCCGCATACCCCTTTTCAATCAGTTCGTTCAGCCCGGTACCAAAGGGAGCGAGCTGCGCCTGGATCAGTTCCTTCTCATTGTTGTATGGGAAAAATTCCCCTAAACCCAGGCGGGTACCCAACTCTTTAAAGATCATCAAGGCGCTCTTGGTGTCGTAAAGGGGTTCCACCACCGGCCGCCGCAGGAACAGGCGGTTGCCGGCCACGGCGATGGGATCCCACCGTTCCAGGTAAGTGGACTCGGGCAGTACCACGTCGGCGTAATAAGCCGTGTCGTTGGGGATCACGTCGATCACCCCCAGGAACTCCAGCTTCTGAAAGGCCGCCATGGTTTTGTACCGGTCCGAAAGGGAAAGCAACGGGTTCTGGCGGTCCACCAGCCAGCCGCGCCCCTGGTAGGGCTTCCCGGAGAGCAGGGCATCGCGGATATTCTGGATGATGCCGTACTTCAACGGTACCAGGGGATATTGCCAGGGCACGCCGTCCAGCCGCATCGCCCGCGCCGGCGGGTAAGGGGGCTGGGGCATGGTGCCCAGTTCAGGGCCGCTGCTTTCATCCTCCGGGATCAGCCCGCCGGGCTTGCCCCAGTTGCCCATCAGGACGTTGAGCACCGCAATGGCGCGCTCTGTCTGGAATGAATTAATAAAGTTCGAAGTCCGCCAGTTGGGGTGCGCCACCGCCGCCGGTTTGGCTGCCGCGAATTCGCGGGCGATCCGCCGGATGGTGACGGACGGGATCTCACACCGTACCTCGGCCCACTCCGGGGTATAACCGGCTACGGCTGCAGCCAGCTCGTCGAAACCTGTGGTGTGGTCGGCTACAAATTCCCGGTCGTAGAGTTCTTCGGTCACGATGACCTGCAATATTGCCAGGAAAAAGGCCAGGTCCGTTCCGGGGCGTACCGGCAGCCACTCGGTGGCCTTGGAGGCGGTTATGCTGAAGCGGGGGTCCAGTACTACCATCTTGCCGCCCCGGGCGGCAAACTCCATCATGGCCTGGGTCTCAGCGTTGGAGATGGCTTCCGCCAGGTTGCGGCCGGTGTAGATGATGTACCGGGCGTTGGTATAGTCCACTCCGGGCTGGGCCACGCCAAAGGTAAAGAGAAAGGACATGGTCATGGCGTTGAAGCACAGGCTGCGCTGGGTGCCGTAGTTGGGCGTACCGTAGGCCTGGAGCAGGTTTTCGAAGTAAGGCTGGGCCAGGTGATGCGTCGCGCTTAAAATCATCGCCTCCGGACCGTAGGTTTCCTTGATGCGATGCATTTCACCCGCGGTGTAGTCCAGGGCTTCTTCCCAGGTTACACGGCGCCAGCGGCCGCTCCCCCGCTCACCGGCCCGCATCATGGGGAATTTTAGCCTGTCGGGATCGTACAGGTGCATGATCCCGGCATTGCCCCGGGGGCAGAGTTTGCCCCTGGAGTTGGGGTGATCGGGGTCCCCCTCAAGTTTTGTCACCACGCCGTCTTCCACACGGGCGATCAGGCCGCAACGGTAGACACACATTTCACAGATGCCTTTGACGTATGTCACTTCCCCCGTTTTCCCGCGGGTGGTGGCGGCCATGGCCTTGGCCGTGGGTACCCCGCCCTTGCCCCGGACGAGGCTGGCGGCGGTAACAGCACCGGCCACGGCCGCTCCGGCTCCCATGAACTGGCGCCTGCTAAAAAGCTTTTCCCAGGGAAATTCCTCGCCGACGCGAGGCAGATCAGGTTCCTGTAGGTGTCGGGACATCCCTCACCCCCCTTTCAAAGTTTCTTTTTCTCCAGCACATAGAAAAGGATACCGCTCATTTGCACGAACAACAGGATAACCAGCCAGGGATTGACGTCGAACAACTGACCCAGGGTCACCGACCCCAGGTTTGCCAAACGGCTGATGGGAGTGAAAACCTGCTGGTAGGTCAGGCCAAAAATGACGGCCCCCACCAGAAAGCCCAGGAGCCCGGGCACCAGGTAATCCACATTCCCCTGTCCGCCGCCGGCAAGACAGGTGCCGGGTCAGAAGCCCGCCACAGCCATACCGATGCCAAAGATGAGCCCGCCGGCCAGGTTACCCACTAGGTAGGTTTCGTTGACCTTGTTCATGGTAATGAGCCCGAACTCATTGAGGGCATAAACCCCGATCATGGCCACGCAAAGGGCGGTCATCATGAACTTTAAGACGGTTAAATCCTTAAACCGGAACACGCCGGCGATGGTGGCGTATTCCCCCAGCCGGGCCTTGTGCAGAGCCCAGCCGAAGCCCATCCCGAATACCAGCGCCAGGGCGACCTCACTAACTGTCATCATTTCTCCCTCCTGTGTAGAACCATGGAAGTCGCAATCCCGGAGGCGAACAGCCCGGCAATAAAGACAAACCCGGCCGGGGCCAGTTGCAGTGAGCCCGAAATGGCCAGCCCGCTGGTGCACCCACCCGCAATCCCGGCGCCGTACTCCAGGATAATACCGCCCAGAAAGACGATGAGCCACCGCTTCCAGCGGCCGGTGCCCCACACCCGCTCCCAGCCAGGCGGCACATGACGCCAGGTAAAGCTGCCCGACACGCGGGATGACGCCAGGGCGCCCAGAAAAACACCCAGCAATAACACGACCTGCCAGGTGATCCCGGGAGGCATGACAAAGCGAAAGTAAATACTTTCACCGATCGTGCTCGAAACGGCCCCTGCCAGCCCGGCCACGTTTTCAAAGGCGCCGGATGCTCCCAAAAGCTGGTCCTGGGTCCAGAGGGCGAGAATGCTGACTACCCCCAGCAGGGCCCCGGCGGCATAAGGCGACCAGGCAGGCTTTTTGATTTGCGTAATCAACCAGGTCACAGCCTCGCCCCCTCTCTCTTGCCGGTCAGCCGCCCCGCGGGATTTTCCGCAACCGCCTGTTTCTTTTCCCTGTTCATACTCCATAGCAAATAACCAAAAAAGATTGCCACCAGAATGTTAATCAATATCAATATCCTGTTGCCCCAGTTGACAGGCTCGGGGCGAGTCTCGGCCAGCACCCGGTTAAAATCCAGCAAATCCTTGGCCGGCACGTCCGTACTGCCGGGCTTGAGGCCAGTTTTCCCAGCCGTTGGCGGAGTACCGGTTCCGCCGTTGTCACTCTGTGCAGGCAGCATGGCACCCTTCAGGCTACTTGCATCTACCGTTACTCCATACTTGGCCAAACGCGTCTCTAAATCATCCCCGTGACAATTCCCACAGCTTAATACGGGATCGGCGTACGGTTCACGCAGGCCTAGATGGGCAGCCCCTTTTTCGGTTGCCTTGACACTACCCCCGTGACAGAATTCACAAAAATCGCTAAAAGAATGATCGCTGTGCCAGGCACCCAATTGGGCCGCCGGCATCTCCCTCCGGACTTCGTGGCAGCTCTTGCAGGACGAAACCGAGGCCCCGCACACCGCCTCCGCCCTCCCGGCAATTAGCCCGAATAAGCCCACAATAAACGCTGCGGTAATCAGGCTCATCACCGGCCAATTTTTCTTCATCTCTCTCCCTCCCGCTTTTTCATGGCGTTTGTACCTGAATGAGTCCCCCATCACCCCCTGTCACTGTAAATTCAATAAATAAAAAGAGACCGGCGGCAGGACCATCGGCCTCTTTTCAGGGCTCTACGTGTGCTTCTGTAATCGTTTTTAAGCAAACTTCTATTTTGTTATTTAATATAGATACAAGTAATTACCTTAGAGTTTTCTTAGGTATTATTATAGTTTTCATTATGTACTCTGTCAATATGTATAGCGTAGGCCGGCACATAATAAGGGAGAGGTCTTTCGCCTCTCCTCCCGGTCATTCCGCTGTTCTAAATTAATCCCTGTACACGGACAGAAAGTTTCTTCCATCTGAGAAAGCGGTTCAGGGACACTTTGGCCCCAGGGTAGACCGCCAGGTGTTTCTGGAAAAACACCTCGACTCCTTCCACCTCTTCCCTCAGAAAGCCGGTTTCCCCCTCTTTTGGTTTCCCCATCTCAATCTGGGGAATGGGTACAGTGATACAACAGCCCTTTTCCGGCACGTGGGCGGTAATCAGTACCGTACCACCCTGTTCCCTGATGAAATCTGCTACCCCCGGCTCAAACGCGATCTGCATCGGGCCTCCCCCCTCACCGCTCTGAATTCAGCAGGATTGCTCTACCAGCTTAATTATACCTTACCTCCCCGGGGTAGTACAATACCTTCATCGTTGCCCAAGATGCCGAGGTGCATTTGGGGTAGACCGAAGACTCGCGCCCGGAAGGAAATCCGAGCAAAGCCTTCGCCCGTTTATCTGGCAACAAAAAAGCAAGGCGTGCCCTGGCGGCACGTCTTGCCGTGGTTGGCTTGATAGACTTTAGCGGCTTATCCGGCTACCCGCTTCTTACCCAGGAAGTCTTCGTAAATATAAACGACTTCTTTGTCAAAAAGAGAACGCTTCAATTCCACCGCCGTCGCCCGGACCCTCCTCAGCAGTTCCTCGGCATCAGCATCCGACAGCACCACGCCGTATTCCGCAAACTTGGCCTTGATAGATGCGGTGCCGGAGTGCTTGCCGATGACGATTTGCCGCTCCAACCCCACCTCTTCGGGTTGGAAAACCTCGTAAGTTAACGGATTCTTCAAGGCGCCGTCCGCGTGAATGCCCGACTCGTGGGCAAACATGTTACTACCGACGATGGCCTTGGAAACATGCAAAGGCCTGCCTGCCGCCCTGGCCACATACTCCGCCAGTTCCCGGAACATCTCGGTCCGGAATTCCAGGTCGGTGTTCATCAGGTACTTGAGAGCCATCACAACCTCTTCAAGGGCGGCGTTCCCCGCCCGCTCTCCCAGACCGATGACTGTCACGCCAGCGTGAGTGGCCCCGGCCTTAATCCCGGCAAAGGTGTTGGCTGCCGCCATACCGAAGTCGTTATGCATGTGCATTTCCACATCAATACCCACCGTCTCGATGAGGTACTTGATACGTTCATAGGTATTAAAGGGATCCATGGTGCCCACCGTATCGCAGTAGCGGAGACGGTCCGCGCCGGCGTTTTTACCTTCTGTGGCAAAGCGGATCAAGAAATCCATGTCACTCCGGGAAGCGTCTTCAGCGTTGACCGAGACGTATTTGCCGTGCTTCTTGGCAAATTCAACGGCCTTGACCATGTCCGTCAGCACCCGCTCACGGGTACTTTGCAGTTTGTGTTCGATGTGAATGTCCGAAGTGGAAATAGAGATGGCCACCGCATCCACCCCGCAGTCCAGGGAGTGCTGGATGTCCGAAACCACCGCCCGGTTCCACCCCATGATGCTGGCCCGCAGTCCCAAATCCACAATGTCTTTGATGACCTGCTTCTCGTCGCCGCCCATTACGGGAATCCCGGCCTCAATCTGGTGCACACCCACCTCGTCAAGCATCTTGGCAATCCGCAGCTTTTCCCGGTTGGCAAAAACCACGCCCGCCGTTTGTTCCCCGTCCCGTAAAGTGGTATCAACAATTGTCACGTGCCTTTTCATTACGTTCACTCCTTACTTATATACCATGGTTTCAAAAGTAATTCCCTTTATAACCTTGCCGGGCAAACCTCACAGGTTCGACTAGGCCTTATGCACCTCCCGCCGAAATAATATAAAGAAAAACACCCCCTGTTCCTTGTAGGGCTTAAAGCTAAGGGAGGTGCCCACTCTTACTTGCTTGCTATAATGTATTCCACAACCCCCGAGAAATTCCTGCTTTGGATTCCGATTTTTTATCATTTTTTTAGATTATCGGCCTTCTCATGAAATGACAGGCCTTTCCCGCTTGTATACACGGGATATCTCAAAATATAAGAGCATGACACCTTCTATTGACACGTTTTTTGTTGATTATCTCTTCCGCCCTAACTTTCACTACTTCTTGTTTGCATATTCTCTTTTTGGCAGGGTAATTCTCACTTTAAGACGCAAAGTGCTTAGGTTCGGGCTAATAGAAATGCAAAAAACTCCCCTTATTTAAGAGGGGAGCTTTTAGCACTATCAGGCCTGCGCTAAAGGCTTGCACCACAGGTAGAAGTGCGACTAAGCCCATAAATGGGCAAGTCTTCTTTAGCGCAAGCCAAGTTTTCTTTATTATTCGTTTCAAGGGGTTCCTATAACCTTTCCTTCAAAAGCTTATTTACCAGCGTGGGGTTGGCCTTGCCCTTGGTTTCTTTCATTACCTGGCCTACCAGGAAGCCGAAGGCCTTTTCCTTGCCTGACCGGTAGTCTTCCACCACGCCGGGGTTGGCTGCCAGCACCCGGTCCACCATGGCGGCGATTTCGCCCTCGTCGGAGATCTGCACCAGGCCCTTTTCCTTGACGATATCCGCGGGCGGTTTGCCGGTAGTGAACATCTCCTCAAAAACGGTTTTAGCTATTTTTCCGCTGATGGTCCCATCATCCATCAATTTCAACAGTGCCGCCAGGCCTTCCGGGGTGATGGCGGATTCCTCGATCTCCTGGCCGTTGGCGTTTAGAAGCCGCAATAGATCGCCCATCACCCAGTTGCTGACGGTCTTGGCGTCGTGGTACAGATCCACTGCCCGGTCGAAAAAGTCGGCCAGGGCCTTGGAACTGGTAATTACCCCCGCGTCGTAAACAGGTAGGCCGAAGTCACGGATCAGCCGTTCTTTACGGTCGTCCGGCAACTCCGGCAGGCCCCGCCGTACCTGCTCAACCCATTCCCTGCTGATGACCAGGGGTACCAGGTCCGGATCCGGGAAGTAGCGGTAGTCGTGGGCCTGCTCCTTGCTGCGCAGGCTGACCGTGATCCCCCGGTTTTCGTCCCACGAGCGGGTCTCCTGAACGATGCGGCCGCCGCTTTCCAGTTCCTCGATCTGCCGCTCAATCTCGTACTCCAGCGCGCGCTGCAGAGCCCGGAAGGAATTCATGTTCTTGATCTCCGTCTTGGTGCCTAACCGGGTGCTCCCCTTGGGCCGGACGGAGACGTTGGCATCGCACCGCAAAGACCCTTCCTCCATTTTGCAGTCGGAGACATCGGTGTACTGCAGGATCAGTTTCAACTTATCCAGGTAGGCCCTGGCCTCTTCCGGGGTGCGCATGTCCGGCTCGGACACGATTTCCATTAACGGGACCCCGGTCCGGTTGTAGTCCACCAGGGAGTACTGGGCACGGGTAATGGTCTCCCCGCCATGAACCAGTTTACCCGCATCCTCCTCCATATGCACCCGGGTGATGCCGATACGCTTCTTTTCCCCAGCCACCTCGATCTCAAGGTGACCTTCCACGGCGATGGGCAGGTCGTACTGGGAGATTTGATAGTTCTTGGGTAAGTCCGGGTAATAGTAGTTCTTGCGGTCGAACTTACTGAATTCGGCAATGCGACAGTTCAGGGCCAGTCCCGCCTTCATGGCGAATTCCACCACCCGCTTGTTCAGCACCGGCAGCACCCCCGGCAGCCCCAAGCAGACCGGGCAGACGTGAGTGTTGGGCTCTCCCCCGAACTCGGTGGTGCAGTTACAGAATATCTTGGAGTTGGTCTTCATTTCCGCGTGTACTTCCAACCCGATTACCGCTTCCCACTCCATACCCTATCTCACCTCCAGGCGCGGTTTTTGCAGGTGGTAGCTGGTGTTTTGCTCAAAAGTATATGCCACTCTCAAGAGCGTGTCCTCGGAGAAGGGTTTGCCGATGAACTGCAATCCCACCGGCAGGCCCTGGCTGAACCCACACGGGATCGAGATCCCCGGGATACCGGCCATGTTCACCGGGATGGTAAACAGGTCGGCCAGGTACATGGACAGGGGATCGTCCGCCCTTTCTCCCAGCTTAAAGGCCACGGTAGGAGAGGTAGGCGCCACCAGGACGTCGAACTTCTCGAAGGCTTGTTCGAAGTCCTGTTTGATGAGGGTACGCACCTTCAGTGCCTTGAGGTAGTATGCATCGTAGTAGCCGGAACTGAGAGCGTAGGTACCCAGCATGATGCGCCGCTTCACTTCCGCCCCGAAGCCCTCGCTGCGGCTCTTCATGTACATACCGACCACTTCCTCGGCACCTTCCGCCCGGTAGCCGTAACCCACGCCGTCATACCGGGCCAGGTTGGAACTGGCTTCCGCGGGCGCGACGAGGTAGTAGGTGGGCAGGGCGTACTCGGTGTGGGGCAAGGACACCTCCTCGCAAGCAGCCCCTAATTCCTCCAGCTTGGCGATGGCCTCCTTGACCACCCGGCCCACGTCCGGGTCAAGGCCCTCGACAAAGTACTCTTTGGGAATGCCGATACGCATGCCCTTGATATCGTTAATCAATGCCTCCCGGTAGTCAGGGGGATTAAAATCCGCGCTGGTGGAGTCCAAGGGATCGTGGCCGGCTATGGCCTGCAGCACCAGGGCGCAGTCGGTCACATCCCTGGTGATGGGACCGATCTGGTCCAGGGATGAGGCAAAGGCCACCAGCCCGTACCGGGATACAAGCCCGTAGGTAGGTTTCATGCCTACCACTCCGCAAAAAGAGGCCGGCTGCCGGATGGAACCCCCGGTGTCGGAACCCAGAGTATAGACAGCTTCCCCCGCGGCCACCGCCGCCGCCGGCCCGCCGCTGGAACCGCCCGGCACCGTCTCCAGGTCCCAGGGGTTCCTGGTAGGAAAAAAGCGGGAGTTTTCGGTGGAAGAACCCATGGCAAACTCGTCCATGTTGAGTTTGCCCAACAGCACCGCACCGGCATCCGCCAGCCTCACTTTTACCGTGGCGTCGTAGGGAGGCACAAAGTTCTCCAGGATTTTGGAGGAGCAGGTTGTAGGGATATCCCTGGTGCAGATGTTGTCTTTAAGCCCCATGGGAATGCCAGCCAGGGGACTGAGCCGCTCACCCCCGGCGAGCTTTTTGTCCACCCGACCGGCATCGGACAATGCCCGCTCCTTGGTTATATTCACAAAGGACCTGACGTCCCCGTCCACCGCGTCAATCCGGGTGAGGGCTGACTCCACGATCTCCCTGGCGCTGACCTCTCGCTTTATTAACAGGTCGTGGAGTTCGTGGGCTGTCAGTTTATAAAGCTCCATATCTTTCACTCCCTTACCGCCTTAAACGATGCGTGGTACTTTAAACTGCCCCTCCCGCTGGTCCGGAGCGTTTTTCAGGGCTTCCTCCCGTGGAATACTGGGCCTGTCCACGTCATCCCTAAAAACATTGTGGATTGCAAGGACGTGGGCGGTAGGCTCCACATCCGTCGTATCCAACGCATTCATTTTCTCCATATAGCCCAAAATGCTGTTAAGCTGCTGGGTATACGCCTCTTTCTCCTCTTCTGAAAGTTCCAGCCGGGCCAGGAGGGCGACATGCTCCACATCCTTCTTGGAAATAGTCAATTCTCTTCACCTTCCTCGGCTCTTGAATAACCTACTTTTCCCATTATAACAAAAGGGGGTGGACAAGGCAAATGCAGTTGAGAGGTGGGAAGTGAGAGGTGTGAGGTGAGAATAAGAAACTGGCTTCGCCAGTTTCCACAAGACTCTCACTTCTAACCTCTCACTTCTCACTTCCCTCCAGGTGATGGGCGGCCAGTTTCTTGTTGAAATAGTGCCCGGCGTAGATGGCGCCCAGGGGATTGTGGGCCAGCACCCGGTCTTTGGCGGCCAGCACCGTTACCGGAGACTCGGAGAACTTGATAAAAAGGGTGTCGTGCCCCACGCAAAGCCCCACCAGGACGTTTAAATCTGTCTTGGCCTTGTTGAGCAGCTTGGCCTGGGTTACCGGGTTGCACATGGCCTCGAAATCCCCGGGCCTGACTTTTTCGCTATCCGCCAAGCCCAGTTCCTCCTTGGGAACCGCCCCGGTTTTACAGACCACTGAAACCACCTCAAACCCGTTCCCTTCAAACACGCCCTGGATCTGCCGGGCCTCCTGGCGCAACCCGACACAAAAAGCCAGACCCAACCGGCGAAATCCTGCCCGCCGGCTGAATTCCATGATCTCTTCGATCCTGGTCCACCTGCCGTAGCCGGCCGCTTCTGTCCGCGCCGAGGCCCTGGCCATATTCCCCACCTCCGGGTCCTGGTAGGCTTCCCACCCCTCCCGGTAAACCGCAGCCTCGCCAGTCATGGGGCAGTCCTGGGGCTGCTTATCCAACTTGCCCGTCCGGCAGGCAAAGACCCCACAGGTAGCACAGCGCATATTCTCTCCCCCTCCTCTTAATGAGCACCTGTCCTGTCCGTTTATTCCGCTCCATCCTAATCCGTTTCCTCCACTTTAGCCCTGCCTGTTGGATTTTGTCAACGGGTGCAACGGATTTTTTTCATCCCTCGCTTCCTTCCCCGATTTAGGTTTTGCCACCGCGTAAACCGCTAACGCTACCAGGGCCAGGAATAACCCAGCCGAGGAAACCTTTACTGAACCTGCGGGTAAAACGGTATACAAGGTGACTAGGCCAAAGAAAATGAAAATACCTGCCGAGGCAGCCTTGACCGTCGTTTCCGGGATCTTTTTACCCAATACAACTCCCACGGTAATCCCGATGGCATCGGCGATGAGCATCCCCAACGTCGAACCCAGCAACGTCATCACCGGCTCACCATATTTGGCGGCCAAGGCGATGGTTGTTAGTTGGGTCTTGTCCCCCAGTTCAGCGATAAAAAAGGCAATGGCCACGGTCCAGACCGGACTGAAACGGCTTTTTCGCCGGTCCTCGCCATCCAGGGTATCCCCCCGCAGGGTCCACAGGCCGAAACCGATGAAGGACAGCGCTGCCGCTCCCTGGACATAGGCAAACGGGATCCGCGTGCCAAGCAGGTCCCCAACGATCACCGCCACAGCATGATTGAGGATAGTGGCCAGGAATACCCCCAGCAGAACTTGGCGCGGCTTGTACCGGGTAGCAAAAGCCATTGCCAGCAACTGGGTCTTATCACCCATTTCGGCTACGGTTACAAAAAAGACAGCGGCGAGAAAGGCTAACATCATAACTCCTCCCAGCAACGGTTTTTTCCAGGAAAGCCGGCAACAAGAAAGGCGACTTTTGTTCAGAAAATTATCCACAGGCCAAATTTCCTGTACAAGCAAAAAGACCTTTAACACGACAAGTAATCGTGTTAAAGGTCTCACCTTTTGGCAATGCCAAGCGATGAAGCCAGGAGGCCTTTTTCGCCACCAGTATGTTGACTCCATCAAGCCTTACGGCCGGCTACTCCCCTTTGACAGGTAAATACTAGCACGAACCGGAAGGCCTGTCAAGAGGCTAGTATTTTTCCAACATCGCCATCAATTCCTCTTCTGTGAGAATGCTCAAGCCAGGGGCCGCGTTGGACTCTATTAATGCCCGGGCCTTGTCGTACTTGGAACCGGGATTGGCGCCCACCACCACGTAATCGGTCTGCTTGCTGACGCTGCCCGCTACCTGGCCTCCCAGGGCCTCGATGCGGGATTGGGCCTCCTGGCGGGTCATCCCCTCCAGGGTGCCGGTAAGCACAAACCTCTTACCCGCCATGGGTTGTGCCCCTGTGGGGACCTCACCGGCGGTCATGTTAACGCCCGCGGCGGCCAGTTTGTCCAGCACCTGCCGGTTGTGCTCTTCCTTAAAAAAGGAACGGATGCTCTCTGCGATCTTGGGTCCAATGTCGGGAACCGTAACCAGTTCATCGAAATCAGCCTCCTGCAGGCGGCCCATGGTGTGGAAATGATCGGCCACCACCCGGGCCGCCCTGCTCCCCACGTGGCGGATGCCCAGAGCGAAGATCAGTTGGGCCAGGGAGTTCTGTTTACTGGCCTCAATGGCGTCAAGCAGGTTCCGCGAGGACTGGGCACCCATCCGCTCCAGTTTTACCAGGTCGTCATACCTCAGGTAGTAAAGATCGGCGGCATCGTGGATCAGCCCCGCATCCAGCAACTGGGCCACCACAGCGGGGCCCAACCCCTCGATGTTCATGGCGTCCCGGGATACAAAGTGGATGATGGCCTCCCGCACCTGGGCGGGGCACACCAGCCCCCCGGTACAGCGGGAAGCCGCTTCCCCCTCCGGCCGGGCCACAGCAGAGCCGCATTCGGGGCAGGTTTCCGGCATCTTGAACGGTCGCTCCCCCCCTGTGCGGCGTTCTTTCAGTACTTCCACCACCTCGGGGATGATCTCCCCGGCCTTCTGCACCACCACCGTGTCGCCAATGCGGACGTCTTTCTCCCGGATGATGTCCTCGTTGTGCAGGGTGGCCCGGCTGACGGTGGTGCCTGCCAGCCTGACCGGCCGCAGCACCGCGTTGGGGGTCAGCACCCCGGTCCGTCCCACCCGGACAAAAATGTCCTCCAGTACCGTGACAGCCTGCTGGGCGGGAAACTTGTAGGCAATCGCCCAGCGGGGCGACTTGCTGCGGGCGCCCAATTCCGCCTGCTGCCGCAGGTCGTTGACCTTCACCACCATCCCGTCGATCTCGTAGGGCAATTCATCGCGCCGCTCCGTCCACTCCCGGCAGAACGCGACCACCTCTTCGATATCCCGGCACAGCCTGCGGTTGGGCTCTACCGCAAAGCCCTGTTCCACCAGGAGGTTCAAAGCCTGCGCGTGGGAAGCGACTTCCTTCCCTTCAACGGACAACACCTCGTAAACCAGTACGCTCAAAGATCGGGAGGCGGTCACCCTGGGGTCAAGCTGGCGCAGGGATCCCGCAGCGGCGTTGCGGGGGTTGGCGAACAGGGCTTCCCCCCGCTCCTCCCGTATTTCGTTCAACCGGCGGAAAGCTTCTTTGGACATGTAGGCTTCTCCCCGCACCTCCAGCCGGGGCAACGGCTCCCTTAGCCGCAAGGGTACGGTGGGAACCGTCTTCAGGTTCTGGGTCACATCCTCTCCCGTTTCCCCGTCGCCCCTGGTGGCTCCGGTGGCAAACAGGCCGTTTTCATAGGTGAGGGCCACCGACAGGCCGTCGATCTTGGGTTCCACCATGTAGGCCACCGGTTGCCCCAGGGCGCTCTCCACCCGGCGGGCAAAATCCCGCAGATCTCCGTCCCCGAAGGCGTTATCCAGACTGAGCAAAGGCGCCCGGTGCCGGACGGTGCCAAAAGCCTCCAGGGGCTTCCCCCCTACCCGCTGGGTGGGAGAATCGGGAGTTACCAGTTCCGGAAACCTATCCTCCAGCAGGATCAGTTCCTGCATCAGCGCGTCGTATTCCTGGTCGGTAATCATGGGCTGGTCCAGGACGTAGTAGTGATAGTTGTGCTCTTCAATGATCCTGCGCAGTTCCTCCGCGCGCTCCCGCGCCTGGATAATATCCATTCCCTCACCTCACCGTCTTGTTCTAAGTTAATGGTTAATGCTAAAGTCCGCCGCAGTCGGGCCGGAGATTCAATTTCCACCTGTAGTTTCGCCAGATTTACAGTAATTCCTTCATACCGGGGGCATGATTACAGGTGTCTCATAGTCATACCTCGCGGACCAAAGCACCATCATCCACGACCGGCTCCGGTTGTGGGAACAATCAGGCGGGGATCAAGAGGTAGGTCATGACGGGAATTTAGCGGTTGGGCGGGTGATTGACGTAAGTTAACAGATCCGCGGCAGCGGGTCGCCGGCCAACTTGTCCAGCCGGCGGGTACCTCCCCAGGAAGTACACAGGTTGACATTTCCCTCCCCCGCCCGCACTTCGCCGATCACAGCAGCGCCGGCGCCCAGTGGGTGGGAATGAAGGGCCGCCAGTAAGGCAGGAACCTCCGCCGGGGCGACCGCCATCACCAGCCGGCCTTCGCAGGCCAGGTAAAGGGGGTCCACCCCCACCATCTCCGTAATCCCCCGGACGGACGGCGCCAGCGGCAGGGCTTCTTCGTCCAGCCACACGTCGAAGCGGCCGGCTTCAGCCAGTTCTTTGAGCGTGGTAGCCACGCCGCCCCGGGTGGGATCGCGCATCACCCTGATCCCCGGAAACCGGGGCAGGAGTTCTTCGACCAGGGGACTTAACGGGGCGCAGTCACTTTCCGGCGCATTGGAGAGTCCCAGTTCCTGGCGGGCAGCCAGGATGGCGGCGCCGTGCTGCCCCAGGCTGCCAGTTACCAGTACCCTGTCACCGGGGACTACCGACGCGGGTTCCAGCCGGCGGCCGGGTTCCAGCACCCCTACCCCGGTGGTGTTGATATACAGCCCGTCCGCCTGGCCCCGGGCCACCACCTTGGTGTCTCCCGCCACTACCGGCAGGTTCAGCACCGCGGCGGTCTCCGCCATGGACCGCACCACCCGCTCCAGGTCAGCCACCGGCAGTCCCTCCTCGATGATAAAGGCGGCGGTAAGGTAAAGGGGGCGCGCGCCGCTGGCCGCCAGGTCGTTGACGGTACCGCATACCGCCAGTTTACCGATGTCCCCTCCGGGAAAGAACATGGGGGAAACCACAAAGGAATCGGTAGTGATCGCCAGGGGTCCGGAGGAAGCCGGCAGCCGGGCCGCGTCTCCCTGCTCTTCCAACCACGGGTTGTTGAAATGCTTTAAGAAAACTTCCCTCACCAGACGGTCGGTCAAGAGCCCACCGTCCCCGTGGGCCAGCAGCACCAGATCCTCTTGCTCAACCGGAGACCTTGACGTTTTGGACTTCACCCGCGCTCCTCCTTTCCGGTGCGGCTCCGCCCCCGTAGCGGTAATAGGCGGCACAGGCCCCCTCTGATGACACCATGCAGGGTCCCACCGGGCGCATGGGGGTGCAGGCCCGGCCAAACAGCGGGCAGTTGGTCGGCGTCAGCGCTCCGGTTAAAATGTCTTCACAGCGGCAGCCCGCGGGAGGCGGCGCGGGGGCCACCTCAATCCCCCAGCGCTCCCGGGCGTCAAAACCCCGCCAGCGGGGCCGGAGCACCAGGCCGCTGCCCGGGATGACTCCCAAACCCCGCCAGGGTACGTCGCCGGGCTGGAAAAATTCATCCAGCAGGGCCCGTGCCCCGGGGTTCCCCTCGTCCCGCACCACCCTGGTGTAGGCGTTCTCTACGCGCGCCTCCCCTGCGCCCAGCTGCCTCAGCAGCATGGCGATGCCTGCCAGTAGGTCGGCCGGCTCGAAACCGGTAATTACCGCAGGGCAGCCGAACTCTGCCGCCACAAATTCCTGGGCTTTACGGCCGATCACGGCGCTGACATGCCCGGGCAGCATCAGCCCATCCAAGGCGAGGGCAGGAGCGGCCAGGAGTGCCCGCAGGGCGGGAGGCACCACCTTGTGGGCGGTAAACAGGCTGTAGTTTTTAAGTCCCAGTTCTGCAGCACGCTTCAGGCTTAAGGCTACCACCGGGGTGGTGGTTTCAAAGCCTACGGCGAGAAAGACCACCTGCTGTTCGGGCCGGGATGCGGCCAACTCTACCGCCTGCATGGGTGTATAGCAAACATGGACCTCTGCTCCCCTGGCCCGTTCCCGTTCCAGGGAAGTGTGACTGCCAGGCACCCGCAGCATGTCGCCGAAGGTGGCCACTACCGTCCCGGGGCGCCGGGCCAGGGCAATCATGGCGTCGATATCTTGTTGATCGGTCACACAGACGGGACAACCCGGTCCGCTCCTTAAGTCCAGCACCTGCTCCAGCACCTGCCGTACCCCGCTTTTGCTAAGGGCCACCGTGTGGGTACCGCAGACCTCCATCACCACCGGCCGGCGCCCCAACCCCTCGGCCACCCTCTCCGCCAGTTGCCGCACCGCCAGGGCCAGGTGCCGGGTGCGGGGTTCGCCCTGTGTCACCTCAGTCATTGCCATCCCTTCTCTCCTCCCCCGCAGCCAGCACTTGGGCCAGCAGTTCCAGGCTTTCTCCCGCCGAGTCGGCATCCACTTTTTCCACCGCGCAACCCGCGTGGACCAGCAGGTACTCTCCCACAGACACCGTACCCACCAGTTCGGTGCGCACCCGCTGGCTGACGCCGAAGGCCTCGGCCACCGCTTCTCCCGCACCCGGCACTTCAATCACCTTCATGGGTATTCCCAGGCACACCTTGTCTCCACCTCCAATAGGCCACCATGGCCTGCCCCAGGGCAAGGCCGCCGTCGTTGGTCGGCGTCTCGCGGTGGCGCAGTACCCTAAAACCTTTTTTCTTCAGAAGCCTGGCGGCCGTCTCCAGTAATAAAGAATTCTGCCATACGCCCCCCGAGAGGGCCACCTCCGGGAGCCCCGCGGCTTCCGCCGCCCGCTCCACCGCCGCGGTGACCATCGCCGCCACACCCAGGTGGAACCTGCGGGCGATCAGGGCCGGGTCCCGCCCCCGGTCCAGGTCTTCCAGCAGGGCCATCAGGAGCGGCCCGGGGTCCATCTCCTCTCCCGACACCCGGGAGGGGTACCGTCCCGCCGTCCCGCCGTCCCGCCGGGCCAGGGCTTCCAGCCGGGCGGCGGCTTCCCCCTCGTAACCCGCTACCGGGCAGATCCCCAGCAGGGCCGCGACGGCATCGAACAGCCGCCCGGCGCTGGAGGTCAACGGGGAGTTAAAGCCGGTGGCCAGCATCCGTTCCACCACCGCCAGTTCCTCCGCCCACAGGCTGCCAAACATCCGGCGGGCCCTGGCCATCCCCTCTTCCCCCAGGCAGCCGTGGAGATAAGCCACCGCCATGCGCCAGGGCCGCTTTACACTGACCTCGCCGCCCGGCAGGGGAAGGTAGCGCAGGTGGCAGTGCCGCTGAAAGTCCAAAAAGTCGCCGCTTAAAATCTCGCACCCCCACAGCCGCCCGTCGCTCCCGTAGCCGGTGCCGTCCAGCACCGCCCCCAGGGCCGGCCCCCGGCAGCCGTTGTCGGCCAGGCAGGACGCCAGGTGGGCATGATGGTGCTGCACCCCCACCGCTACAGCAGGGAGGGAGCGGGCCAGGCGGGAGGAATGGTAGCCGGGATGGAGGTCGTAACCCACCACCTGGGGCGCCGCTCCCACCAGGTCCTGCAGGTGGGCCAGGCTGTCCCGGTAGGATTCCTGCGTCTCCAGGCTCCCCATCTCGCCGATGTGGGGGCTTAAATAGGCCCGGCCGTTTTTCACCAGGCAAAAGGCGTTTTTCATCTCTCCCCCTGCCCCCAGCGCCACCCCTTCCTTCCCCGCCGGTACTGGAAAAGAGGAGGGTACGTACCCGCGAGAGCGCCGGAAAAGCAGGGTCTCCCTGCCAGCTACCCGCACCAGGGAATCATCGCAGCGCCAGGGGATGTCCCGGTCGTGCCACAGGACCGCGTCGGCCATCCCCTGGAGCCGTTCCAATGCTTCATGGTTATCCTTGACCATGGGCAGATCACCGGGGTTGGCGCTGGTCATCACCAGCACATCCAGGGGGCCGTTCATGATTAACAAGTGCAGGGGAGTGTAGGGCAGCATCACGCCGAGGCTGTCCAGGCCGGGACTTAAAGCCTCCGGCAGCAGGCAGTCCGGTCGCCGGTCCAGGATGACAATGGGGGCCTTGGGTGAGGTCAACAGTTCAACCTCCGCCGGTCCTACCCGGCAGTGACGGCGGACAACCTCCAGGTCGCGGCACATCACCGCCAGGGGCTTGGCCTCCCTTTCCTTGCGCCGGCGTAAGCCCGCTACCGCCGTCGCGTCGGCGGCGTTACAGGCCAGGTGGAAACCTCCCAGACCTTTAATGGCCACCACCTGCCCGGCCTGCAGCCGCTGCCACAGGGCTTCCAGCCAACCGGCGTTGGCTGTCAGGCGCTTCCCTGTCATGTCCACCAGTTCCACCCGCGGGCCGCAGCTGGGGCAGGCCACCGGCTGGGCATGGAAACGCCGGTCCAGCGGGTCGTGAAACTCACGGGCACAGTCGGGGCACAAGGGGAAGGGTTTCATGGCGGTACGCTCCCGGTCGTAGGGCAGTTCCCGGACAATGGTATAACGGGGGCCGCAACGGGTGCAGTTGGTAAAGGGGTACAGGTAGTGGCGGTCCCGGGGGTCCAGCACCTCCCGCCGGCAGTCCGGGCAGGTGGCCGTGTCGGGAGGAATGGCCGCCTCCCGCCGCTCCTCTTCCCTGCTGGCGCAAATGCGGAATTCAGTGTATCCCGCGGGCGGCAGCAGTTCCCGCCGCACCTCCTCGACCCTGGCCAGCCCCGGCGGCCGGCTCACCAGTTCCCGGGAAAAATCCTCCACCGCTGGCTCTTCGCCCTCCACCTCCACTACCAGGCCCCCGCTGGAGTTTTCCACCCAGCCGGTGAGGCCCCGTTCCCCGGCCAACCGGTAAACAAAGGGCCTAAACCCTACCCCCTGGACGGTACCGCGTAAGCTCAGGCGATAGCGAATCCTTTGCGGGCTAACTGCCGCTCCAGCCAATCGCACCACCGGTCAATCCCCTCCCCGCTCCTCGCTGAGAGTAAAAACATGTCCAATTCGGGGTTGATGCCCAGGATCTCCTCCGTAACTTGTTCGGGGCGGAAATCGGTATAGGGTAAAAGATCGCTCTTGGTGAGCACCGCCGCCGTCGCTTCATGAAAGACCAGGGGGTACTTGGCCGGCTTGTCGCCCCCCTCGGCCACGCTGAGCACCGCAACCTTGCAGTCCTCCCCCAGGTCGAACTCGGCGGGGCAAACCAGGTTCCCCACGTTTTCGATGAACAGGAGGTCCAGGTCAGGGAGGGCCAGTTCCCCCAGTACCTGCCCCACCATATTGGCGTCCAGGTGACAGGCGCCCCGGGTATTGATCTGGATCACCTCGACCCCTGGCCGATCCAGCCGTTCGGCGTCCCGCGTGGTGTAGATGTCGCCTTCGATCACCCCCACTTTCACCCGCCCCGCCAGCCGTTCCAGGGTCTTTTCCAGCAGGGTGGTCTTGCCCGCGCCCGGCCCCCCGATGATGTTGATGGCCGTAACGCCGTGAGCGGCAAGCAGCCGGCGGTTATCTGAGGCCACCGCCCGGTTGGCTTTCTGCAGTTGTTCCGCCAGGAAAACCTTCATTTTCTATTCCCCCTCATAGTAATCCAGGTACAGTTCCTTGCCTTTCAAGACCTCAGGCGGGCCGCCGCAGGCCGGGCAGGCCAGGCGGTACACCGGCGGGTGGTACTCGTGCCCGCAAGCCCGGCAGCGCGCCTGCGCCTCTTCAAGGGTCATGGTCAGCGTCGCCCCATCCATCACCGTACCAGGGCTTAAGGCCTCAAAGGCAAATTCCAGGGCTTCCGGCAGGGCCGCGGTAAACTCACCCACCACCAGCCGGGCCGCGGTTACCCGGCGGATACCGTGGGCAGCGGCGCTTTCCTCTATCGCCACCAAGAGCGATTCCATCAGGGCCAGTTCATGCACCCGCCATCACCCCCCGGGCCATGTTTTCCGCCTCCATTAACACCGCTTCTTCTAGGGCCGGCAGGCGTGCCGCCACCGGAGCGCTTAATTCCGTGGACCACTCCAACCTTTCCACCTGAACGGCCAGCACCACCGTCTCCGGCGACGCCCCCAACAGGCGCCGGGCCGCCAGGAGTTCGACCAGCCCCACCTGGTGGAAGGAAAGCCGGGCGGACTTACCGCCCAACTCTTCCGGTCCCAGGCGGAAGATAGTTCCTGGCTCCGCGCCGGCATCGATGGCGTCCACCACCACCAGGTGCGTGCAGTCCTCCAAGAAAGCCAGGAGTTCCAGCCCGCCGGTACTTCCGTCCACGAATTCCACCCCGTTCCGTTGCACCTGCTGGGCCAGCCGCTGGATTACCCGGGGGCCTACCCCGTCATCCCCGAACAGGATGTTGCCCACTCCCAGCACCAGCACCCGGGCCATGCCCAGCCACCTCGCTTCCGGAACGCCCCGGCAGGACCATGAGGCGCAGCTGGTCACGGGCCTCAGTCAGCACCAGGTAGAGGTGCAGCACCATGAACGCTATAAACAGCCAGGTGGCCGCATAGTGGGTGGCCCGCAGGGCCGCCAACCCCCCGGCCCGGATCACCAGGTTCCCGAAGGTGTTCGGCCAGGCCAGGGCCAACCCGTAGAGGCTTTGCAGCACCACCAGCAGCACCACCGCCAGGTAAGTCAACCGCTGCATGNNTAATACCGCAAAGTGCCGGGAAGCAGCCGCCACTGGCGGCCGCCCATGCCGAAGGACCTGAAGTCGGCCCACCGGCCGGCAAAGGCGTAATAGACCCGGACCACCAGCCCCGCCAGCACCGCCACCCCGATCACCACGTGGGCCAGCCGCAGAGCGGATACGCTGAATCCCGCCGGGGGCCGGTGCAGCAAAAAGCCTGTGATCAGGAGGACCAACATGCCCAGCAGGTGCAGGGCGTGGAGGGTCCGCTGGGGTCCAGGGTGTTTGGTTGCCTGCGTCATCCCTCCCACCTCCTATACCGCCACCGCTTCCAGCCGGCGGCCGGAGGCGGGCTCAATCACGTGCACGGCACAGGCCAGGCAGGGGTCAAAGGAGCGGATCACTCTCACAATGTTGACAGGGTTGGCGATGTCCGGCACCGGTGTCCCGATCAGGGCGTGCTCAATGGGGCCGCGCACTCCCCGCTCATCCCGCGGAGAGGCGTTCCAGGTGGTGGGGACCACGATCTGGTAGTGCTGAATCTTACGCCCGCCAATCCGCACCCAGTGGCCCAATGCGCCCCGGGGCGCCTCGTTGAGACCCATGCCGTCGCCCGACTCCGGCGGGTCCCAGTGGGTGGTGTCGTGGATACCGGCGCTGCCGCCGCTCTTGAAAGATTTCCCTTTGGCCAGTTCCGCCTCCAGTTCCTCCAGCCAGCCCGGCATGGCGTCGGCCACCATCAGGGTTTCCAGCGCCCTGGCCGCGTGCCTGGCCACCGCCCCGGGCTGTACTCCCTGGGAGACCAGGTCCAGCAGGGGCCGGTGCTGCATCACCAGCATGCGGGCCAGGGGTCCCACTTCCATGGGCCTGCCGTCGTAACGGGGCGCCTTGATGAAGGAGTAGGCGTCTTTCTTGTCCAGGTCCACCTCGGTGGCTCCGGCTGTCGGGTGGACACCCGCCCCTCCTTTAAACCACGAGTGGGTGACCGCCTCGGTGATTTTCCCGGGATCCAGCGGCTGCACCCGGGTCAGGTTCCCGTCCAGCACCGCCCCGCTCTTGAACAGGGTTTCTTTGCCCTGGTCGTCCAGGGGGAAGGCGCCGTAGGCCAGGAAGTTTCCGGGGCCGTTGCCCACTCCCGCCGTCGCCAGGGGCAGTAACGGTCCGGTCCCGAAAGCCAGCACATCGGGTACATAGGTATTTTTTACAAAGTCCACCACTTCATTCACCAGGTTGCGAAACTGTTTGATCTGCTCCGGGTTGGGGTAGCCGGTCACCCCGCCCACCACAATGCCGGACTGGTGGGGCTGTTTACCCCCCAGAATGGCCGACGCCTTTTTGGCCTTGGCCTGGATCTCCAATGCCTTCAGGTAGTGGGCGACCGCGGTGGTGACCACCTCCGGGTCAGACACAGTGAATTCATCCGGCTCGTAGCGGGGTGTCAGCGGGTAGGTGTCGCCGGCCTCCACCAGGGCCAGCACTTTGGCCTTGACGGCGTTCAGCCCGGGATCGCTGCCGCTGTACTTGGCGATGGCCATCACGTCCAGGTAGTCCAGCGCCGCCAGGTGGTAAAAGTGTAGGGGATGGTCGTGCAGCCAGAGCGCCCCCAGCATCAGGTTCCGGATCAACCGCCCCGCCGTTGGTACCTGGGCTCCGTGGGCCTTTTCCACCGCCATGGCGGCGGTCCACCCGTGGGATCCCATGCAAACGCCGCAAATACGCTCGGTGACATAGGTGGCGTCCCTTGGGTCCCTGCCCTGCATGATCTGTTCAAAGCCGCGGAACATGGTGCCCTTGGCCCAGGCGTCTACCACCTTCCCGCCGTCCACTTCCACTTCCACCCGCAGGTGGCCTTCAATCCGGGTAACAGGATCCACCACCACACGCTGGCTCATACCTCATCCTCCTTTTCGTTCTTCTTCCCGCTCACGGCGCGCACCACCGCGTGAGTAGCCACTCCCGCCGCCGTCAGCCCGGCGATGCCCTTGGCCAGGGCCGGTGCGTTCATCCCCAGGATACCGGGCGCCGGGAAGTTCTCCTGCTTCTTGTACAGCGGGGAAAACCGGTCATAGAACTCGGGCTGGGTACAACCGGAACATGGGGAACCCGCCCGGATGCAGTAGTTGACCCCGTCGTTCCACCAGATGCGGGAGCAGTCGGTGTAGGTCAGCGGCCCCTTGCAGCCCTTGTACAGGAGGCACCAGTCCGCCGTATCCGGGTCGTTCCAGTCCTGCAGGAATTCCCCCTGCTCGAAGTGGCCGCGGCGCGGGCAGCTCTCGTGCTGCAGGAAGCGCCGGTAGTAAGGGACCGGGCGCAGGTGCTCGTCCAAAGGCGGCGCCTCTTTGAAGGTGAGGTAGTACAGCAAGGTGCCCAACAGCCGAGTGGGTTTGACCGGGCAGCTGGGCAGGTTGATGAGCGGTTTGTCCTTGACCACCGCCTGGGCCCCGGCCGCGCCGGTAATCCCCGCCCGGGGGATGCCCCCGTAAGCGGCGCAGGACCCGGCCGCCACTACCACTTCGGCCCTGGCGGCCGCCTCGGCGAACTGCTCGGCAAAGGGCCGGCCGTCCACCAGGGCGAACCGCGGGTCAGCCATGGGAATGGCCCCCTCCAGCACCAGGATAAACCCTCCCTGCCTTAATGCCTCCTGCCAGGCCTCAGTCGCCACCTCGCCGGCTCCCGCCATGATGGTGGGGTGATAGCGCACAGACAGGAGATCCAGCACAATCTCCGCCGGACCGGGGTCAAAGGATGAGATCAGGGATTCGCTGCAACCGGTACACCCCTGCCCCTGCATCCAGACCAGCGGTTTTTTGCCCACTGCCGCCGCGGCTGCGCCGGCCATGCGGGGCCCGTAGCTGACGTCCAACCCCAGGGCCACCGCCGCGGCGGTGCACAGCTTGATGAAACTACGGCGGGAGACTCCCCGCCGGGCCAGCGCCGCAAACCCTGCCACGGCTTCCCGTTTATCCGTCATTATTTAACTCCTCCTCTCCCTATGACGGGTTATCCAACCCGTATGTATACCACTCCGTTTTCCAGTTTGGCTTCGTAGGACTCCAACCTCCGGTCACCATCCAGCGCCTGCCCGCTGACCGGGTCATACCGGCGTCCACAGAAGGGACAACCCAGTTCGCCGGCAGGAGGTTCCCGCTGCAGGGGCCCTCCGTCTTCGGGGCAGTGGGCCCGGTAAGCCGTCACCCGGTTCGCGTCCCGGGCCAGCACCAGGTACGTGCCGTGCAGGGTCTTTAATCGAGGCCTTTCCAGTTCCTCTGCCGTACACGCCTGCTCCCATCTCCCACCCCCGTCCAGCCAGGAGAAAGGCAGCGCCATACTTGCCAGCGCCGCGCCCGCTTCCAGCGTGGATCGCCAGCTTCGCCTCAGGAATGCCGCCCGGCTCACCGGATCCTCACTGGCCGTAACCACTTCTTTTTCGGGTTCCCGCTCCCCCATCACCATCACCTCCCTTCCATCTCCCCTTGACTTCCGTCCATGCCGGCTCTCTTCAGGCTTACCGCCGTCATGGGACTCCTAACGATGTGGGTGGCGCAGCTCAAGCAAGGATCGAAAGACCGTATCGCCGTCTCCACCTCGGCTGCCAGTTCCGCTTCTTCACCCCCATGAGCCAGCGCCTGTTGCGCCGCCGCCCGCATCACCTGGCTGATGGCAGCCTGGTTGACGGCGGTGGGGGTGATGATCCGTGCGGCTGTTACCAGCCCCGCGGTGTCAGTTTCGTAGCGGTGAAACAACAGTCCCCGGGGCGCTTCCACCACCCCCAGCCCGCTTCCGGGAAGCCCTGCCGGTAAAGCCGGCGCCGGTACAGCCGGCGGCTGATAATCATGGGCTAGTTCCAGGGCGCGTTCCGCGGCAAACAGGGCTTCCACCAGCCTGGCCCAGTGCTTGGCCATGGTTCCCCGCAGGGGCTTTGGACCCAAAACGGCCAGCATTTCCGCAAAGGCCTCCTGGGCCAGCGGGGTTGCCCAATAGCGGGCGGCGTTAACCCGCGCCAGGGGGCCGACCTGAACTGCCAAACGTTGGCCTCCTGGCCCCGTCAGGTAAAAGAACTCCGCATAGCTCCAGGGTTCCCGCTCTGCCACCAGCCGCGCCTGGTACTGGGCCTCACCGAAACGTTCCACCTCGCGCCCCCCGGGATCCAGCAGCACCAGTTCCCCCTCAGTGAGATGCGGAGCATCACCAGACAGCATGGCCAGGTAATGGGTTTCCTCCCCGCCCAGCGTCTCGGGAGAGATCCTGTTCCCGCCGGCCAGTACCTGCTCCTTGAAAAAGCCCAGAGAAAAGCGGGCGAAACTGACCAGGGAGCGGGCCAGGGCTTCCACCCGGTACATTTCCTCCGTGGAAAGAGTGCGGGACACTCCGCCGGCCAGGGCGAACTCGGGGTGAATTCCCTTGCCGCCGAGCTGCGACAGCAGTTGACCGGCGTAGCCCCGGCTTTCCAGGATGTAGCGGGAAAGGTCCGGCCCCAGTTCCTCCATCAGCCGGAAAAGGTGGCGCTCCGGCACCGGCCACTTTTGCCCCATCAAGTCCGGCAGGGCCAGGGCGTAGAAGTGGGTGAGGTGACTCTGGATTAGTTGGGCGCACATGGCCAGTTCCCTGATATTCCGGGCTGCCGGCGAGGGGTCTACCTCCCAGAGGTCATCTAGCGCCTTGGCAGCGGCGACGTGGTGGGCCGCCGGGCACATGCCGCAGATGCGCGAAGTGAGGCGGGGCATCTCCTCTACCGGCCTGCCCAGGCAGATGCGCTCAAATCCCCTCAACTCGCCTATCGCCAGGCGGGCCCCCGCAACCTCACCGGCTGCATCCAGAAAAACCTCTGCCACTCCGTGCCCTTCCACCCGGGTCACCGGATCCAAAACCACCCGCCGCAACAGGTCACCTCCCTTCATCTTTGCCGGGCACCCGGGCGACCGTCGTGCCGGCCAGGGTATACCGGTAAAAGGTACCCGCCAGGTCCACCGCCCCCGTTGCCGGCTGTTCCCCCTCCGGACAGCCCGGATCCAGGACTTCCCCCAGTGCTCCTAATAGCCGCGCCCCCTGGTCTGTCACACCGGGTAAGGGCCCGTAACACCCTCGGCAAGGCTGACCTGCCGCCGGGCACCGGGCACCGCAGCCTCCCCTGGTGGCCGGACCGCTGCAGGCTAACCCCCTATTTAAAAAGCACCCTTCCGCCGGCAGCACTTCCGGTGGACGCAGCCAGCGGGCGAATGACCTCTGTTCGCTTTTCCGCGGGCAGGTCAGGCAGAGAGCGGTATTCTCTTCCATCCCAGGAGAAGCCGGTTCACGCAATCCGGAAATCTCAAGTATTTTTGACAGGAGTTGACCGGGTAGCGGCGGGCAGCCAGGTACTTCTTCATCAACCCGCACTGCTTCCCGTACAGGCAACACCCGCGATAACAGCGGCGGCACGGAAGGATCCGCCGGCGGCCCCCGGAACCCGGGGGGAAGGTCGGCCAGGGCCGGCACCCCTCCCCAGAGGGCGCAGGAACCTGCCGCCAGAAGGTACCTGGATTTTCTTCGCATCAATTCGGCAACCTCCAGATCCAGTTCTGTACGCAGGCTGCCACATAGTATCGCCAGGTCCACAGACCCGTCCGGTTGACCTTTCAAGCCGGCCAGGCGGCTGTTGGTGAGCAGGGGCCAAAAACTCACCCTGGTATAAACCGCCAGTTCCATAAACCCAGCCGGGTCTTCCAACAAGGATACCTCACATCCGCTACAGCCTCCGGCCCCGTAAACAGCCAGCTTTACCTGAACCATGATACCGACAGCCCCTCCGTTCCCAGAAGCAGGATTCAAGTGGTTGTTAATCGGCTAACAACAATTCCCCGGTCTATTCTTGTTTCCCGCTTACTTCCTCTTCCTTTCCTATCTTCACCAGTACTGTAACCTAGATCCGGTAAACCGTGATAAGAGGAGTCATCGCACCACTTCACCCTCCTTTCTATCTGCGCGCTCCGCCAGCCGCAGCTCCTCAGCCATCTCCCATACCACCTTCACCAGCCGGTCCACCTCACTTGGGCTGATCAGTTCTATCCGCAGGCGCCTCCCCATACCCAGTTGCACCAGCAAGGGCTGCAGCAGGCGGGTTCGCCTTTCGGCACGCAGGTTGCCGGAAACGTAATGACAGTCTCCGCGAGAACAACCAACCACTATTACTCCGGCAGCTCCCCCCCGCAGGGCATCCAGCACCAGTTCCGGCCCTACCCGCCCGGTACAGGGAACGCTCACCACCACCAATTCCGGCGGCAGCGGCCGGCGGGCTACCGCTGCCAGGTCGGCGGCGGTATAGCCGCACCAGCGGCAAAAAAACCCCACTATCCGCCCCACCATGCCACCTCCCCACTTAACAGGCCGGCCACCTGGGCCGCCAGCGCATCCTCCTGGCAGTCCAAAAGACTCAGCGCCCCTCCCGGACACGCCGGGAGGCAGATCCCGCATCCCCGGCAGACCGCTTCCTGCACCGCGACCTTACCGCCCGCCGGGACCAGAGCCTCGTATGGGCAAGCTGCCAGGCAAATACCGCAACCAGAACAACGAGTAGCTTCGACGTGGGCAATTCCCGGTGAGACCCGGAATTCACCTTGTGCCAGGAAGGACAGTGCTTGCGCCGCCGCGCCGGCGGCATGGGCCAGGCTCTCCGTGATGTCCTTGGGTCCCTGGCAGGCCCCAGCCAAAAAGATACCTTCGTGGGCGGTCTCCATGGGCGCCATCTTGGGATGGGCCTCCAGGAAAAAGCCGTCGGCATCCCGCTGCACCCCGAAGGTCCGACCCACCTCTTCAGCGTCTCCTCTTGGTTCAAAAGCAGTGCAAAGAATTACCATGTCCACTTCCAGTTCTCGCACCGCCCCCAGGAGAGTGTCCTCGGCCCTCACCAGCAAGCGCTCTCCCCGGGCCTCCACCCGGGTCCCCCGCCCGCGGATGAAAAACACCCCTTCCTCCTGCACCCGGCGCAGGAAGTCCTCATGCCCTTTCCCTGTGGCCCGCAGGTCCACGTACAGTTCATAAACCCTGGCCTCTGTCTGCTCCCGCACCGTCCGGGCGAACTTCAACGCCGCCATGCAGCATACCCGCGAACAGTAGGAGTGATAACGCCTGTCACGACTGCCCACGCAGTGCAGCACCGCTACCTCGGCCGGCTCCTTCCCAGCAGAGGTTACGAGGCGCCCTCCGGTGGGCCCCAAAGGACTGCAGAGACGTTCAAACTCAAAACCGGTCAGTACGTCAGGATGATAGCGGTAACCCCAGGCGCGGTCTATCGAAGGATCAAAGGCCTGGTAGCCGGTGGCAAGGATAATGGCCCCCACCTCTAATCTTGACACCCGCGGAGCATCCGTCAGGTTGACCGCTCCAGCCCGGCACGCCTGAGCACATGCACCGCACTCAGCGCAGCCGCTGCAGTTCCGGCAGCGAGCGGCTTCCCGCAACAGGGGGTCCGCCGCCTCCCCCGGCAGGGTCTTTGAAAGCCGCAACCGGGTTGATCGAGCACCGGAAACAGCGGTCATTTCCCCTGGGCCCTGGACGCTGCCGCCTTCCCATGACTTTTCCTGTTTCTGCGGGATACTCTCCCCGGCAGCGGAGTCAACACCGCGTCTTTGCCCGGAGACAGTCTCAGTGTCCGGGCCGCTGTATTCCCACCGCGCTCCAGGACCAGCCAGAAGGAAGTCTCGCACCGCCTCGGCTACCCGCCTCCCCGCTGCCAGGGCGGCCGGTACGCTGCCACCACCCGTGACCACATCTCCCGCCGCAAAGATCCCCTGCCGCGGGGTACGGCCCCGGCCGTCTGCCACCAACCGGCCTTCGCTGTCTACTACCAGCCGCTCCCCGGCCATTTCCCCTGTTTCCGGCCGTTGGCCGGCGGCGATGACCACTATATCGGCAACCAGGTTTTCCGCCCTGTGCCCAGCCTGGGAATAGCTTCCCTGAACCAGTACCTCCTCTTTGTCAACGGCGAAACCCGTCACCCTGTAGCCCCAATAGAAGCGGATGGGTACTTTTTGGGGCGGCAAAACCCGCACTCCCGGCCTTACTGGTTCCCGATCCAACACCCTTACCTCCGAAGCCCCCTCCCGGGCCGCTGACACCGCCAGATCCAGTCCGGTGTCCCCCGCTCCTACCACTAACACCCTCCGGCCCGCCAACCGCAGCCGGCCCGCCCTCAGCTCCCTCAGGAAAGGCAGAGCATGGTGCACCCCCGGCAGGTCCTCCCCGGGAACATTTAGGCGGCGTGGTTGCCAGGCGCCGCAGGCCAGCACCACTGCATCATAGTCACGGACCAGCCTGCTCAGGGGTAAGCCCCGGCCCACTGTCACACCGGTAACCAGTTCAACTCCCAGGGTTCCCAGCCTCTCTATCTCTGCTTCCAAAACCGCCAGCGCCGGGACTTGCCCGGCCCCGGCCCATCGCAGCATGCCACCCGGCCGGTGTGAGCGTTCCAGCACCGTCACCCGGAAGCCCAGATCAGCCAAACGTCGCGCTGCCGCCAGGCCCGCCGGGCCGGATCCCACCACCGCTATCCTGGGTGCCGGCGCGGGGTGGTAGGACCGCCCGGAATGTCCTGCCTCTTCTACCAGTTGGGCCAACTGGCGTTCGATCAGGGGCATATCCACACCCGCTTCCCCCGTTTCACGGCCGCAGGCCTCCTGGCAATAGCCGCGGCAGAACCCACCGGCCAAAGATGAGATGGTCAGCGCCTCTGTAAGCAGCGCCGCCGCCCTTGAACGCTGGCCGTTCCGCAACAGGGCCAGCACCCCGGGTACATTCACCCCTGCGGGACAGGCTGCACGGCAGGCCGGTTCTCCCGTCTTCCGGATCCGGTAGTAGGATGGAACGGCGTAAGCGAAAGGCCGCCCGATAGCCCGGGTTCGCGTCATCCCCTCGTTAAATGGGTCGGGTAATTCCACCGGGCAAACCTCTTCACAGTCACCACAACCGGTACACCTGCTGGTTACATAGCGGGGTCGCTCTTCCACCTCTACCCGGAAGGCTCCCACGTGCCCCTCCACCCGCCGCACTTCGCTGAGGCACATTACTTGAATCCGGGGATGCTCAGCCACGCGGGCCATCAGGGCGCTCAAGGTGCACGCGGCACAGTCCATGGTAGGAAAGGTGCGATCAAACCGGCTCATGTTGCCCCCCAGGCTGGCTTCCCGTTCCACCAAATAGACGGGATGTCCGGCTTCCGCCACCCGCAGCGCGGCTTGCAGCCCGGCAATGCCACCCCCGACCACCAGCACGGCCCGGTTGACAGGTACTGACCGCGTCTCCAGGGGCCGGTGCCGGGCTACCCGTGCCACCGCCCCTGCCACCAGCGCCTGGGCCTTGGCCAGGGCTTCCCCAGGATCCGTGGTGACCCACGCGCACCCTTCCCGGATATTGGCGATCTCCAGGAGGTAACCGTTCAGGCCCGCTTCTTCTACCACCCGGCGAAAGGTGGCCTCGTGCATGCGGGGTGAACAGGCGGCCACCACTACCCGTTCCAGGCCCTGGTCCCGGATATCCTGGCGCAGTAATTCTTGACCAACCTCGGAGCAGAGGTGTTCGGCCTGCCGGGCAACGGTCACACCAGGCAGCTTACCGGCCCAACGGGCCAGGGAAGCCACATTCATCCGCCCCGCAATGTTCTTGCCACAGTGGCAAACATAAACCCCTGTACGCCTCATGTTTCCTCCACTCCTAAGGCTTCCGCCAGCCGTTCGCTGAAGTAGGCAACCCGCAAGCGATGGCGGATTAGACCGTTGCCCATGGACTGTTGTGCCTGTACCAGGTTGTGGTGGCACAGCGGGCAGGCTACCGCCATGCTGTGCGCTCCACGCATCAGCGCTTCCCTCAGCAGCGCCCGGGCAATGCTAAAAGCCTCCTCCGGTCTGGTGCCTGCAAGGCTGTTCCCGCAACAGCGGGTTTTCTGATCGTATGGGAGTATTTCCGCTCCCACTGCAGCCAGCAGGTCTTCCATGTGCGAGGGTGTAGAGAGCCCCAGGTTCGCGGCGCCACCGAGTTGACAGCCGTAATACACCGCTACCCGCTCCCCGCTTAGGGGGTTGATCACCTGGCGCCGCAGCCGGGCCAGCATTAAAGGTTCAGCCAGCACCTCCAGCACGTGGCGGACATCTGCCTCGCCGGAATAGGTCCGGCCCGCCCGGCCCAACACCTCCTGTACCCGGGAGCGCCACGCCGGTCGCTGTAAGAATGCGCGGCGGCTGCGCCGCAGGGTCTTGAGACAGGTCCCGCAAGCAACCAGGAGCGGGAGGCCCTTTTCTTCGGCCAGGGCCAGGTTGCGGGCCGGCAGAGCCAGGGACAGGAGGTAATTGGCGGTGGGAAGGGACATGGCCCCGCAGCAGTTCCATTGATCCAGGGGTACCAGCTCGCATTCCTGCAGGCGGGACACTGTACGCAGGCTATTGTCGTATTTCCGGGCCACCATATGCGCGGCACATCCTGGATAATAGGCGTACTGGATCACGGCACACCCATCTCCAGAGCCGCCTGGTGCATCCGCCGGACCTCTTCCAACACCCCCCGCCGTTCCCGCGGCACCTCCATACCCTCTTCCCCCACCATGGTCAGCGCCATCGGCCCAAAGGCCAGCAGCGCCAGGGGCTCTCTGTCCAGCACCTTCGCCAGGCGTGACTCCTTCCCGGAGTTGGTGATCAAAGCCGCCGTCAGGTGGCTGAAACAGTCCCTGAAGAGCGAAGTGCCGCCGGAACGGGATGCCAGGACCACCCTTTTCAGCGCGTACATTACCTCACTGACTTCGATACCCTGCGGGCATACCGTGCCGCAATACCCACACACCGTACACACTGCCGGTAGTTGGCCTTTTAGTACCCATTCCCGGAGGCCGTTCCTTACCCCCTGGATGACCTGCCGCACCGTTTCCCGCCCGCTGCTCGCCATGGGGCAAATCGCCGAGCAGGCCCCGCACTGGGAGCAGACCCCCAGCAAAACACCCCCCGCCAGGGACTCCACGATTTTGGGAAAATCGAATTCCACTTCCACTTGGCCCCCCTCCCTCTCTCTTATATAGCAAATCTTCTGCCAGTTCACAAAACAATAAAAAAACCGCCATATTTCAGCGGTTTTCGGAACGTATGCCTTCCAGTTCCGGGCCCTGACTGTCCAGATGCTGGACACTAGTGCCGGGTTACGAATAATAACCCTACGGACTTTTGTGTCGTTGCACTAAAGATGTCAGGAAAGGCCGTAGGCTTTAAGTTTTTCGTACAGGCTGGACCGCGGCAACCCCAGCAGCCTGGCCGCCCGGCTTTTGTTGCCGCCCGTGCTGCGTAAAGCCTCCTGGATCATGTCCCTCTCCACCAGAGAGAGACGCTGCCCCAGGCTGCCGTCTTCCCCTGGGCTGTCCCAGGGGCCGGCCGGTAGAAAAACCCTCAGGTGATGGGGCAAAACCGTTTTCCCATCGACCAGGGCGAACAGCCGTTGCAGGATATTTTCCAGTTCTCGCACGTTGCCCGGCCAAACGTAGCTCTGCAGCAAGGCCATGGCTTCCGGTGATATGTCCTTTTTCAGTTCGGGGTAAGCGGCATTGAGCCTTCGCATGAGGGCGCCGGCAATGGCCGGGATATCCTCTAACCGCTGGCGAAGGGGCGGGATTTCCATCCGGATCACGTTCAACCGGTAGAACAGGTCTTCCCGGAACAATCCCTCTTCCACCAGCAGTTTCAGCGGCCGGTTGGTGGCGGAAATGATCCGTACGTCCACGCGCACCGTCCCCGTGGCGCCGATCTTTTCAATCTCCCCGTACTGCAAGAGGCGCAACAGCTTGGCCTGTAGCGGCAGGGGAAGCGAGCCCACCTCGTCCATAAAGACGGTACCCCCGCCGGCTACCTCCAGCTTACCGGGTTTACCCGCCCTGCTGGCTCCGGTAAAGGCCCCTGCCTCGTAACCGAAAAGCTCTGATTCCAGCAGGGATTCCGGAATGGCGGCGCAGTTGATGGTCAGGAATGGCCCGTCCACCCGCCGGCTCAGGTTATGAACGGCATGGGCGAACAATTCCTTGCCGGTTCCGCTTTCTCCTTCCAGCAGTATGGCAAAATCAGTCCTGGCAGCCCGGACGGCCAGCTCTTTCAGCCTTGCGATGACATCGGAACAACCATGGATATCCTCCAGGGTAAACTGGGCTTTCAGGCTCGAGCTCATCGCTTGATCACCCCCGTAGTTTCCAGAATTTTCTGGCTTTAATCAAAGGGGCTAACTGGCATTGGCCTTAAGTTATATTTATTTGACGCCACCCGAAAAATCCCTGCTATTCAATGGCAATAAACAACATTTATTTAGCAAAACCGTTTTCCCGCACACTGCCGCCTGGTCGCAATGGTTCATCCCTACAAGGTAGATAACCGTAAACAGGACGCATCCAAAGCCCGGGAGCCAGCCACGGGCTTTTGCGCTGCGGTCCCATAGGTAAAATATTAGTTGATGAAGAATAATTTCCAGTGCTATTCTGGGATGGGAGGTGCGGAGATGCAGGGAACAATTAAAGCATACTGGCAGGACGCGGTGGTATGGGTAATGCTGGCCTTTAACGGGATGGCGGTAGCGGGGTTGTTCTGGGTGACTGCCTGGGCAAAAGCCAAGGTTGCCTCCGGAAAGCAATTGATCTTTCACTGGGGAGTTAGTGGGCCGGATGCCTTCGGCACTGTGGCGGACCTGCCCCCTTACGCCTTGATAGGAGCACTGCTGACAGGCATCATTATAGCCCTCTCTTACCTGCTTTACCGCCGGGAAAAGGTCTACGGGTACCTGCTCCTGTTTTTGGGGCTGGCCATCTCGGCGTTTCTATTCATGCTCATCATTATTCCGTTGAGCACGGGGTTTGCGGATGCAGCGCCTGGGGTGAATACCCTGCCGCCATCATCTACCAATCAAGAGGAGGAAAGCGAACGACTGGGCTCAATCATTGTATTGTCGGTAACCACCCTGTGGATCCCGGTGGTTTGGGGGCTGGTGTACTTCGGTATCCGGAAGCCCTTTCTGCGCAGGAATTTCGGCCATTTACCCCCACAGGAGAGAAAAGAGAAAATGCGCCAACTGTTCCGTTCCCAGCACTGGAATCCTAATAATGGGCTTCTGATCCCGCGGGATCCAGGATTGGGGGCGGGCTGGGATCTTAATTTTTACCCCCTTTGCAAGGCCGTCGGTATTGTTCCGTTGCTGGAGAAACTCCGGCGCAATCACTCCGACCGCCCGCTTAGCTGACACCTCAACTATTCTTCCTTGAGCCATTCCTCAAGTTTCTTCAAAGTGGACAGGTGGTCCTTTCTCGCCTCTAAGATCATGTAGTCAACGGCTAACCTGTCACGGTGCACTTTCAACATCCGAATTCCCCATTCGCAATCTGATGTTGATTTCCAATGAACGCAGGCGCGAAGCCGGTCAAGAATTATATCTTCGATGCCGATTACGTAGACATACCTGCCACTCGGTAAATGGACCTTAATGATCCTGTCTTCATCGGCATCCTCCAACACATCATTAGGAATTTCGACGCTGATTCCCAAGTCCGGGTTAAACCAGTGCCTTCCTTCTTTTTTAAACCCAAGCTGGAAGAAAATCTCGTTGGCTAAATCCCTACGCCCCATAATCAAATCAATGTCTTGAGTGGTATATTGGTTGCGAGTATAAATTTCTACAGCCAAGCCCCCAACAACAACTGGCTTGATCCCATACGGCTCCATTAACTCCGTGAAGATGGCCGTTACCTCGGTCATCACCTCGTACCGGTTTTTGGAAACAAGCTGGGATATGGCTTGTCTGGCCTGCTCAATCGAACTCACAATACCACTCTCTCTTGTTTAAAATTTTTACCTTCCCTTCCGCCAGCGCCTTTTCCCATTCACGTTTGCAAAGAAGGTCCAGTATCTTCCGTTCTTCCGGGTCCCGGGACCTTCTCCTGATCACCCGTTCTTTGCGGGATCTGATGATGCTCCGATTTACTTCGGGCATCTTCTCCGCCACTTGCTTAGCAATGTCTTCCGCTTTCCACTCGCGCATGGTTCCACCTTCTTTATAAACCCTTAAGCTCTATTGCTCCGCAAGCCTCCCAAAAACCGTTGCTAACGCTAAGCCTGAAAGCAAGGCGAGGCTGGCAAAACCCGTTTGGCTAAAACTGGATGGGTTTTTCTTTATTCTACCATAGAGCTGCTCCCTAGACAACCTAATAGGGGGTCCATTGATATAGCTATTAGGCACATTATTTCCCTTGTTATTTTCGCCATTCACGCTTAAAATCCAGCCATTTAGACCGCTAAACCCGCCAGTTGCATCGTTGCTGGAGGAAACTAACCAAGTTCACTGGAACTCTTATTTAAGAAGCCAGTGCTTTGTAACACATATCTTGCCATTGAAGATCCTCTTCATGGAAACAGCCCAAACCTTGATGTCTTTACAGGAGCCAAGTAGTTTAATTAGAGATAAAGAGGAAAGTGGATGAATGGACAAATGACCGTCAAAGGCTATTCACTGCACGTGATAGCAACTGCCGTGGGCAAATGGGTTTCAGAGAGAAGCGGCCAGAGCCACTCTGCTACCGTTCTTGCCTATGGTGCCGATATTTTGTTTGAGGCGCTGGTGAAGCTGGTACTTCTCTCCATAGGGAGTATAATGCTAGGGACCACCGGAATCGTGGCAGTAGTGGTTTTCACGGCAAGCAGCTTCCGTCTGCTTACAGGTGGGGCCCACTGCACAGTCTATTACCGTTGCCTGGTATCCAGCCTACTCATTTTTTTAGGTTTGGGCTCTATCCTTCAAATGACTTCACCTATTTTGCTGGGATGGAGCGAACAGGTTCTACTAGTCCCCTTGGTGCTATCTCTTTACTGGATTTTTCGTTGGGCGCCCGTGCCTCCTGAAAATAAGCCATTAAGGAATGAGAAAGACCGGCTGGCCCGTAAAAGGTGGGCTGTCGCGCTCTGTCTTGTTGTGACAGCGGCACTTTACATAGCGGGTACTTCCCGATGGTGGGTGTGGGCGGTTGCCCTTGGCCTGTCCTGGCAATCCTTCACCCTGACACCGGCGGGGCACACACTCCTCAAGGGATTGGACACCCTTCTAACTTATCCCTTTCTGGAAGGAGGTGAAATGAAACATGAAGCAACTGACGGATCTCCTCGTTAATGGTCTGGCTGGAATGCTGGCTGCGGTTGCCTTTTTTGATGTCGGTACCACCAGCGTATTTCTTTTCCATCAACCCGATGTACCGAAAGAACTTAGAAGGAAATAGGTGGATTAAGTCGAAATAACTGGGCAGAAGAACTTTTCATGGGAAACGGAGGTGCCACCCGTGGACAAGATATCCTTCGTGCCCTTTTTTCTGCAATCTTTTCCCGAAAGCCTGGTAATTACCATCCTTGGCCTAGCCTGGGTAGGGTCGCGTCCAGGCGCCTTACATCTTGCCGCGATCGCCGCTTTGACCACTGTATTCTCGTTTGTCGTTCGACTGCTCCCCATCGTCTTCGGTACACATAGTCTGCTACAACTGCTTTTCATGGTATTGTTAGTGCGTGTGGTCCTGAAACATGCCTGGAAAACAGCGTTTACAGCCGTTGTCCTCGGGATAACCGCCATGGGAATGATGGAAAGCCTGTTAGTTCCCTTATGGATCCGGATAAGCAGCATTTCCATGCCGGCCCTGTTATCGGACCCCTGGCTTCGAGTACTTGTTCCTTTACCCCACATCTTCCTCCTGGGTATGTTGGCCCTGGTAAGCATAGCACGTAACTGGGTAATCATTCCCCTAGGCGACACATCAGCAAACAAGGATGGCCCTGATTTGAGAAAAGGCTCCTTCCTGTTACTCGTGATCGTCCTGCTTCAAACTTTTGTCTTTGTGGCTTTAACCCTAACCTTTTATGCGCTCAATTCCGGAAGGTTTCCGACGCCAAGCACTCAATCTTTAATCGCATTGGGCTCTGTCACCTCACTGATAGCCGCGGGTACTACCATAGTTGTAGCTTATATCATGCAGCAGGTCACGCGGAAAGAGGCACAACTGGCTGCGGAAACCCGCAACCTACAGGCAATACAAGATCTCTACCTGGCAGTCCGTACACAGCGACACGACTTCCTCAACCATGTGACCTCTATCCATGGATTTCTGAAAATTGGTGACTTCGTTACCGCCAAGCAATATATGGAGACCCTTTACCAAGAAGTTAAGCAAAACCAGGCGATCCTCAATCTGAGGGTTCCCGCTCTAAGCGGGTTGTTACAGGCAAAGAGCAACATCGCCGGAGAGCGGGGCGTAGAGTTCAGGGTTACAATAGATCCCGGATTTTCGGACATTCCTTTGAATCCGGTAGAACTGACCGGCATCGTGGGAAACCTGGTGGATAATGCCCTGGATGCGGTTTTGGAACATCCGCCCGATCGACCGCTGGTACGTGTCGAACTGCTCCGGGTAGATAATGGTTTCACCATTTCAGTTACCAACACCGGGCATCCACTGGCTCCTGATATCAAAAATAAAATTTTCACCGCCGGCTTTACCACTAAAAAATCCAATCTACACTACGGCCTGGGCCTTACCTCCGTGCAGGTCATCGTTCAGAAATATGGAGGGCGGATTGAAGTAAGAGAACCCGACGACCTGCAGGGAGTCCGGTTCGTGGTATTTATACCACAAAGAACATGTGCACATCGTGATGCTGGTGTATTATCTCACCACCCCGCGCCCCCGTCTTAACTGTCCGGTAAAATGCAATAATACATTAAATCCGAGGTGCTGCCCCGTGACTTTGAAAGTTCTTTTGGCCGATGATGAAGCCGGAGTCCTGGCTCTTTTGGAAAGTATCCTGAGAGAGCTGCCGGACGTACTTGTGGTAGCAAAAGCCCAGACTGTGCAGGAGACTGTTCGTAAGGCCATGAAAAATGAACCCGATGTGGCTTTTCTGGATATTCAATTTCCTGACGGTTCAGGGATCGAATTGGCAACAGAACTAAGGGCCATCGACCCGGATCTGGACGTGATTTTCGTCACCGCTCACTCCGATTTTACCCTGGAGGCCTTCCAGCTTTATTCCTATGATTATATTCTGAAGCCCATCGATGAGAACCGGGTTATCCAGACTGTCAAACGCCTGAAAAAAGAGCGCGACGCTTTTATAGACCAATCAAGCCTGCTGGTAGAAAAACTCAATACACCCCGCCGTTTGGCTATCAAACAAGGGCAAGATATCTTGTTGATCGATCCAGCAAAAATAATGTTCCTGGAGCGGGTGGATAATAAGGTCTTGATTCACTGTACTGATTGTTCCTACGAAACCGCAGGGCCTTTACATGAACTGGAAGCCAGGCTGGGCCAAGGTTTCTTCCGTTCCCACAGGTCCTATATCATTAACCTTGAGCACGTTGAGAAAATCGTCTCCTTGAATGACAATACCTACCAGATCCTTTTCGGGAAAAAGTCTAAGGAAGCCTTTTTAAGCCGCCGCAGGGTAGCGGACCTGCTGGAAAGGTTACCATCACTGGAGAAAAAAGAAAAATAAAACCATAAGGTGGCTAGCAGGCAACCAGCAGAAATGAAATCAGAAGTGGTCTTGGCACGAA
Source organism: Clostridiales bacterium PH28_bin88 (assembly GCA_000987045.1). Lineage (GTDB taxonomy): Bacteria > Bacillota > PH28-bin88 > PH28-bin88 > PH28-bin88 > PH28-bin88. Next base: position 194,300 of record LAKY01000063.1, read on the forward strand.
TGCTTATTCGCCTTTTTCTTACGCAGGCTTGTTGGCAGATTGTTATTCTAGAAGTCGCCCCTTTTATGAAATGGGGTACTTTTTTTGTCGCCGTTCATACGGCCAAAACCGCCATATAGACCGTCAAACCCGCCGTTTGCACTTTTCGAGCAGGAAAGAACTACCCCTTGCAGAATGGTAAAGTTACACGACGAATGAAAGATAACTCTGCATTAATCAGCAAACTCTACCAAAAAAGAGAAGGAGGTAGGGGTAGTGATTCATTGTAATCAAATTACCAAGCAGTTTCCGCGTTCAGTTAAACCAGCCTTGAAAGACATCACTTTTACCGTTAACCCTGGGGAAATTGTATCTATGCTCGGTCCAAACGGTGCAGGGAAAACAACTCTTATAAGAATACTGTCGACCATGATTATTCCCACTAGTGGGGAAGCATTTATAAACAATTACTGTGTGAAAAAGCAACCCGACAAGGTTAGAAAGTCGATAGGACTGTGTATTGGTTCGGGAGAAAGGTCGTTTTACTACAGACTTTCGGGCTACCAAAATATGGAGTTCTTCGGCTCTTTGATGGGGCTAAAGGGACATACTCTGCGGAAACGAATTCTTCAAGCTTTTGAGTTGCTTGATCTCCTTAAGGAGAAAGACAAACCATTTATGAAGTATTCAACTGGAACCCGAAAACGATTAGCTTTAGTAAGAGCTTTATTGTGCGACCCTCCCACATACCTGTTGGATGAACCTACTACAGGTATAGATTTTAACAGTAGAAATCTGATACAGACTGTGATGGAAGACTTAAAGAAAAACGGTAGGTCAATCCTTGTCGCTACTCACGACATAAGACAGGCTCAAGACATTAGTGACCAGATAATTATCTTGAAAGACGGAGAAATGCTTATACAGGATAAGCCAAAGCAATTGACCCGATTTCTTAAGAGTAGACGCATTGTGGCTAGATTTGGCGAAATTGTACCAATTGGACTCATTAATTTTCTACAGGGGTTACCGGAAGTCACCCATCTGGAAACAAGAGATATAGAGCTTGTGATATATTTGGGTGAAAACAGCAGTCTTGAGGCTGTTGTAGAGTCAATACTAAAAGCACAAGTTAAGATCGTGGGGCTTAGTGCCGGCGAGCCTACGCTAGAAGAAGCATTTATAAAATTGACTAAATCGGGGGTCGTATAGCTTTGTACAGCGGTTTGATGTTTATGAAAAGAGGCTTCCTTCATGCGTTTTCATATAAAACTGCTTTGGTCTTAACCATCTTGGGGACGTTGATAGGTATTCTCAAATTTGGCTTTATGGCAGGCTTCTTACAAGACGGAAACAGTTTTCCTATGTTAACCGAGTATGGTGGAAACTTGTTTGCATATCTGATTACAGGTTCGGCATTTATGAGTTTTGTCTCGTTATCTTTGAACTCTTTTCAAGGTGCAATTAGGAACGAACAGCAAATGGGTACATTGGAGCATCTCTTAATGTCAAATATCCCATTAGGACAAATACTTTTATATTCAGGGTTATGGAACTTCTTTTTCACGTTTCTAAATACTTCTGTGCTGTTTGCAGTTGCAATCTTTATGTTTGATGTACCTGTAAATGTCAATATTCCCCTTACACTTTTAATACTATTCCTTAGTATTGTCGCATTGTCAGGCATTGGACTTGCTTCAGCGGGAGTAATTATGGTTACCAAGGTTGGGGATCCAATAAACTGGGCGTTTGTTACTTTTAGCGGTTTTGCTAGTGGAGTTTTATTTCCGGTAGAAGTACTGCCTGGTCCTCTCCAACTGATAGCTAATGTATTACCTACTACACATGCACTTAAAGCCTTACGGTTGGCAATAACAAAAAACATTACATTGCCAGTTGTGAACTCTGAAATATGGTTTTTAGTTCTAACTTCAATCATCACAATACCCCTTGGTTTTATTATCTTCACTTGGGGTTTTAACAAAGCCCGAGAGGCTGGTAGCTTATCCGAATACTAAACAACTAATTCTATCAAAGACATAACACCTCCTTTTGACGTGCTCCAAATAAACCATTTGTTGATTATACTCATATACTTAGGGTTGCAATCCAATCTACAATCTTAAAAATGAGGTGGTAGCAACGACTTGGCTGGTATCTCCGTCATCTACGGCCAAAATGACGATAGTTGCCCCTGGTTGTGCTATACATGGAGCGGTTACACTCATTGCAATTGGCACTGCATATTTGACTCCCTTCCTTGCCCATAAGACCAACCGTAATAATCTGGCGAGGTATGCAAACTGTTTAACTATGCCTTTATCGTAGTCGTTCTTGAGGGACGGAAGGATGGCAGACTGATAATTTTTTCTAATATGGATTATATGCTTAGGCCCCAATCCGAATCTCTGAAATCTGAACTTAAGGAGGTGATGCCTAAATGAATTGGGTGGTATCTCCGTCATCTACAGTCACTCCAAATGACGCTGGTTGCCCTTGGTTGTGCTATACATGCAGCGATTGCACTGATTGCAGTTGGGACGTCTGTGTTTGTGATAATGACCGGTGTGGTTCGGATGTATGCTGGGTGGATGTAGGCTAAAGTCTAAAGGAGGTGGCATTAATGTCTTGGTTGGTTACCCCAAGCAATGCCATTACCCCAACAGATGCTGGATGTCCTTGGTTGTGTTATACCTGCAGCGATTGCTCAGGGGATATCTGTGTGTGTGATTACGATAGGTGTGGTACGGACAGATGTTACGTTGATATAGGATAGAACTTCGTTGACCCCCTATTCGTAATGACCAAATGCAACTAATGAATCAAGCTTGAAAGGAGGTTAGAATGATGGGATGGCTTGTTCAACCAAAAGATTCAATTACACCGAATGATGCTGGATGCCCTTGGCTTTGTTACAACCCCTGCTCAGATTGCGGATGCTATGCCGACATTTGTGTATGTGACAACGATGCGTGTGATAGGGACTGGTGTTACGTAGACATAGGGTAACTTCCGGCTCAATTATTCTCTTGTAGGTATCAAGCGTTTAATTCAAACAAATAATCATACTTTAGGGGCCTAAGCATACTTTCGCCGAGTCATATTAATAAGGACTGACCCCGCGCCTGTGGGAGAAAGGATAAATTATTAAGTGAAGGAGGTAACGTGGTTATGTCTTGGTTGGTGCAACCCGCTGACAGTGTTTCTCCTAACGATGCAGGGTGCCCTTGGCTATGTTACGCATGTAACGATTGTGTAATATACTGTGTTGATGTTTGTGTTTGTGACACAGATTCTTGTGGAGTTGACATTTGCTTGGTAGACGTTGGCTAGAGCAAACATACTGTCTTAACAGATAGTTGAAAAATCTGCATCTGTGCAAGGAGGAGAAAATACAGGTGAAATGTTCTGATTATAACGTTGAGGTACAAAGTTCTGTTGGCTTTCTACTTTATAATTGCATTCGGAACGGTTTGGCACTTTTGGACAACGATACTTTGCCTAAATATAAAAAACTTATTCAAGATCCTACTGAGGCCGATAGTGATCCCTTATACGAAGAGTTACTCAGAGGGGGCTGTCTAATCGACAGTAAAATTAGTGAATTTGAACTGTTAAAAGCCTTTTCCAGATACATGAGATTTGCCCCTTCCAAAGTTACTTCCATTACTATTGCCCCAACTTCTTTCTGCAATTTAAAATGTACATACTGTTACGAAGAAAAAAAGCACTTTGATAATATGGATTCAAATACGGGAAAGGCAGCAGGGAACTTCATAAAGGACTTATTAAAGGAGTACACCCAAGCATGTCAAATAACTTGGTTTGGCGGCGAACCATTATTGGCTATTGATACTATTGAGAAAGTGACTGAAGACCTACGAAACTATTGTATAGAAAAGAAAATTAGATACAATGCCAACATTGTAACTAACGGGGTTTTGTTAACTCGTGAAGTTGCTGTTCAACTAAAAGAGTACGGGATTACCGGATGCCAAATAACCCTAGATGGGGACAGGGAAACACATGATGCGCGGAGACCTCAGAAGAACGGTAAGGGTACATTTGATAAGATAATTGAAAACATAGTTGAAGTGCATGACCTCTTAAAGGTGAATATTCGCGTCAACCTAGATAAGTCCAACTGTTCCGCGGCTTTTCGTATTCTAGAGATCGTCGAGCAACATGGATTAAAAAACAAAGTTAACTTTTATTTTGCTGCTGTTAATTCGAATACAGACGCATGCTGTAATTTGGCACCACTGTGTTTCAGCCCGCATGAGTTTGCAACTCTAGAAGTAGAATTGTTACAGCTGGCTACGGAGAGAGGATTTAAAATCAACAAGTATCCGAGGTTTAAGCCGTTTGCCTGCGGGGCTATTAACTCTAATAATTTTCTTATTGGTCCCACCGGGGAAGTGTGGAAGTGTTGGCATACTCTCGGACAAACCGAGGAAGCAATCGGTAATGTTTTTGAACCCCTTAAGTTTAACCATGTTTGGGCAAAATGGATTTCTTGGGAAGCATATGACCTTGACGAATGTCGGAAATGTAAGGTGTTACCGCTATGCAGCGGTGGGTGTCCTTGGCAATGGATGAGATATCTTGATAATCCAGACATGAACCAAATCCCTTGCTGGTCTTTCCGTTATAATCTTCCTAAGCTTCTAGAATTAAAAGCGAAACAGGAACTACAAGAAAAGGGCGTTGTCTTACCCTTTTCCAAAGTCAGTGGGTGAATATTGTGAATGTGGCTTTAGTTTTGTTACCCTCGTTCGGAACTAACAACGATTTTTTCATACCCCCCCTCGGCCTAGCTTACCTAAAGGGGTACCTCAAGAAATCTCACCCCCAGCTAAAGGTAGATATCATCGATGGGAGATGTTGGCCACAGGGGCAAAATTACTTGTCACACATTACAACGCAGCGCCCAGCTGGAGAACTATTTGTTAGCGAAATCCAAGATCTACCCCTTATTGTTGAAATCATACACCGATTCATACACAAAGCTACTCCCAAGGAATTCCTGGATATTCCTGTGGAAAACGAGTCGTTTATTCAGTTTTCTATCGCTTCCGGTTTAGCGCCAAACGTTTTGATGAATGAACTAAAATGTATTCATAGCCTTGCAAGTCGTTATGCTAGCAAGCTTACTTCTTATGATCTAGTCGGTTTTTCGGTGTTTAATTCAAATCTTTATTCCAGTATTCTTTTCGCGTCTATAATAAAGAGAATAAATCCTGAGATAAAGGTTATTTTTGGTGGCCCACAAGTTACTCAGAGCCGTGTAACCAGCGACATTCTAATTTCTTCAAACATTGTAGACTACATCATTCCCGGTGTTGGAGAAAAAAAGTTAGCTTATTTGGTGAATTTACTGCTAGACGGGGTTAATCCCTGTGGCAAGATAATTACGGAAGAGTTCGATGATGGGGTGACTCATGCTATTCCGGATTACGAAAGCTTACCGTTAGACAAATACGACCCGTTTCAATTCCCGATTATGGCGTCACGTGGTTGTGTTGCGTCATGCGTTTACTGCTCGGAACATCATTTATTTGGTAAATTGGCCTATAAAAGCCCTCTTGAAGCCCTTGTTCCGCATAAACATCGCGACATCTGATGAATTATTGCAGCAGGAAACCATCCCC